>CAYPHA010000017.1:30047-69771 GCA_964410215.1 uncultured Calditrichota bacterium
CTGCCAAATAAGTTGCCAGTCACGTTCTTCCGGCCCCGTGGAATCGCTGCAATACACGAATAAAAGTGAGAAGAAAGCGAATGCGATACTTTTTTTAAACATGCGTGTTATTTTTGCCATTTCAATCCCTTTTGTTTGGGAAAGCATGTAATATGAATACATGGTTTCACGTATTCACATTACCATGCCTTTGAACGTTAAGTACTCCCTCGCCGGCTCATTATTTGTGCCAGAAGATATTGTCCAGATAAATATCACCGTTTCCATCGAATTTAAGCTGGATAATATCCGACAGGTCGACCGGAGAAAATTCATTGAGTGGTATATCCACACTTGTCCAACCCGTGGTGGGAACGGTGAGTGCATACGCTTTCTCGACAGGTCCCGTGCTTATTAAATAGACATTCAGGGCTGTTGAATTTGCTGTCCAGAAATCAACATGCAGGTACGCCATTCCGGCACCGGAAACATCCTGACTGTTCTGCAACTGGATTCCCTGGTAATTTAAGCCGGAATAGAGCAGCGTTGCATTTCCCTGAATCAGTGGTTGTGTGACCACTGTAGCCTGCCCCCAATTCGGGAAAAAATCAGTTCCGGCTAAATCAGTATATGCATCACTGAATACGGAAACGACATCACCTGTCGCATAGGACGGTGTTGGTGCCGGCGTTGCTGGTTCGGTTGGTGGTTCCCCACCTGTTCCGGCATTGTAAAAATAAACATTATCAACGAATACGGTCGGAATATCACCCGATAAGACCAACTGAGCCAGGTGTTCTGTCGATGTCAGGCCGCTAAAATCTGACAACGGGATATCGAAACTAATCCATTGCTGCGTGGCCAATGCAGGCGTAGTAGAGGCTGTAAATGTAAGCTCATGCGATGAATCATCGCCACCATCGAAGACGCCGTTCGCACCAAAGTCAGTGAGCAGAATTTTAAATGTGGCCGGAGCTGCCGTAGGATCAGGCGTCCAGATATCGATATGAAAATGTGTCATATCGGACGCATTTACGGTTGGACTTGTAAATTCGATACCAACAAAATTAAGATCGGTATAAAGTTTAACATCGTTGCCGGCTACCTGTATATCTTCAGTCTGGGCGTTTGAAAATTCCCAAAACGTATTCCAAACCACCCCTGGATGATCCGTGTAGGCATTGCTGAATAAAGATATCACACTATCCGCCGCTATAGTTGGCGTTACCGCCGGTTCTGTGGGTCCAAATTCTTCACCGATTTGAACGGTAATCGTATCCTGCGCAACGGAACCCAGTTTAACCACAATTTTTGTGGTCCCTGTTGCAATGCCATTTATCTTGCCATCAGCCGTAACGGTTGCGACCGACTCATTAAGGGACATGAGAGTGAAATAGGCACTTCCCGCATTTACAATCTTATCGACGCCGTCAACATTGAAACGCACGCCGTTAATACCCACATCCAGAACACCACCGATGGCTCCTGTTAACAATGTGTCTTCGAGAATGATCCTCGGATAGGCAATGGTGCCTAAATTTTCATACTTTACTTCATCAAACCAGATAATACTTCCCAGACCATTTTCGTCTGCACCTGCGGAGTACCAGAACATCCCGGTCTCTGCCGTAAGTTTTTCAGGCAACGGAATCGGAATAATATATTTTTGCCAGGACGTACCAAATAATATGTCACTTTGGGAGGCGGAGTAGAGCAGGTTCCCGGCATTATCGTTTCCGAAACCTACTTCAGCAACTGTCGTCTTACTCGCTTTTCCCCAGAAGGTTAATGCATTATAACCGGACAAATCCCGGGGAAACGTTGAGTAGAACGTACCTCCGGCGTACCAGCCTGATGGATCATTTTCACCGGGTACGGTGATTTTTATAGAACTGCTCCCTTCAAAAGTTTCCTCATCATCAATTTCAAAGGCATCTAACTTTGAGTTTCCAAAAGCAGAATAATCAAGGCCGGGTACAAACTCATCAAGAAACACCTCTGAGAATGCCGGATATGTTGCCGGTTCCAGCGTACTGACATCTCTTTCACAGCCAAATGTCAGAATCAAAGCGGCTGTTATAAAGAGACCGGTTAAGATTCTCATGATCATGTTTTGCCTCCAGATTTTATATTTTATTTTTTTTAATTCGAATTGGGTTAATTCAAACATATATCAAACCTTTTTAAATAGATACTACATACCGATACTGAAATGGAGGTACGTTCTGATTTCCCATTCATTTCCGTCAGAAAAACCCGGTGCTTCCGGATCACATATCAATTCGCCTGTCAACGAAGTCGGATCGACTGTTTTTGTCGGACAATAACGGTTTGAGTATTGATCGAGAGAACGCCAGGTATAGCGGACACCCAGACGTGTCTGAGGCAAGACAAACCACTGAGGCTTTCCAACGGTAGTAGATAAGTCTGCCATTAATTGAAGAGGATAGGTTAAGTTGAAATCACGATGATAATCGTACGGCCCCCAATCGTTAATCTTAACCATCGAAGTTAGTTTGAACTGATTCATGACAATCCGTAAGTCACCGCCGTAACGATAAATCAACCGTTCATCACTACCGATTGACTCACCCTCACCGGCATAAAGATTGGATATCAAGCCCAAATTTGGTTTCAACTTGGAAATAATACGTGCATGCGCTTCCCATACATCACGCGCCGGCGTACCACTTTCGTGGATGTATACGGTGCGTCCGTCCTTCGCAACATAGGGTGCTGCATCGACAGTCGTTGGTTGTTTCCGATACACGATGCCGGCACTCATGGCCAGGGGTGCATCTTCAGCCATATCACTGTCCCAGGAGTACATCCAGCTTGCGGGAGTGGGATCGTAGGTAATTAAAAATTCACCTGCCGTCATTTCACGGTTGGCACGGACGGCAAAAGGATCATCAATATAATTACGCGGTCTTCCCGGTGCAGGAACATCACCCGGTATGGGTCCCTCGATTGGTTTCTGCCACAGGAAATTCGGAGCAAACTGAAAATTACCCAATGAATAGGTGAATCCGGTAAGGGCGTTGAACTGATTACCACTGCCGCTATCCTTCAATCGCCAGCCGGTAAAGGTCTGCGTATAATCCGCGCCCCCCCCGGCAACCAGACCCATGGCTGCGCCCTGGGCATACCAGTTTACAGGCCCGTAGGAATAGGTCACTTTAACTTTTCCGCCCCAGGTATCATCCGAATTAATTTCATCCTGATAAACGGTATAGTTTCCACTCTCTCCATCTACAATCTGAAAGGATTCGCCGACACGGGGCTGACCGGCCCAGATACCACCGACTTCAATACCAATACCACTTAGTTCTGTTGCCACATGCACGGTTGCCCGGCGCGTCGGTGGTGCGGGAATAGCAAAAGAACTTACTGCCGTTCCCTGCTCATCAATATCCTCATGGAAAATACCGGTTACTTCAAAACGTCCGAATGTGTGGCCATACTTCACGAGCACTGCCGGATTTGCACCCCACCATAACTCTGGTCCAAACGCTACTTTCAAACCGGCCAGTTCTTTCTTCCCCTCAAGTTCAAAACCGTTAGGCGCATTACCATTATAGATGTCTATATTCGGACCATAATTTGCTTCCGGGTATAAGCCGAAGAAATCACCTTCGTATCCCCAGTGATAATGACCGGTACGATAAAAACCATCCAGATTGAACCAGTCATGATTCCAACTGACACTGGCCCGGTACACCTGAACCCGGTTAAGGGACGATAACTGTATGTCCCCATTATCTGTTTGTATCGCCTGGGACCGCCCACGGTTTTCATAGAAAATCTCATCAATGGGATTTTCAGCGACTTTACCCAGCACATTGAATGAAACGGATCCCCGTACACTTTCGGTAGGTTTCCCCTCAATATCGGTAAAGAAAGATTGCATATGATCAAAACCCAGCGCATTGGGATATCCCGTCTCACCGGGAATCGGATCGTCGGGCGTGGTAATTTTATCGCCGCCTGTGTTGAAGGTTGAAAATTCGGCACGTAAACCACGTACCCGGACTTTTCCGTTTTGCTCGCTTTGCAAAGCGGCACGATCACCTCGTGCTTTCAGGACAGCATCCATTAACTGAATAGATGCAAAGTGGTCTTCTACTTTTTCAAGCGTTATACCTGTGGTATACGGATTTAATCCATGTACTTTTTGTAATGCATAATAAGCCGCCCGGGGATATAATTCATATAAGCCGCGAGGATCGGTCGGACCTTTTGCACAAATGCCGAACCATTCCTCGTTCATATTATTCTCACCTTCCTGGTAATCGCTCATATAGCCACCATTGGCCCATGAGGCATTATTATCATGTATATCTGCATTTTCTCTATCATCAAAACCATATTTCCACCATCCATCGCTAAACTGGAAGGTAAACCCACCGATTGAATTTCCGACTTTTCCTAAACCCGCTGCATTTCCGTATATTTCTTTCCAGTTACCCACCATATAGTACGCCTGAGACAATTGATCTTCACTATTTTCAATGGCGTTGAATGCATCAGCCCCAAACTCAGTAAACATGATTGGTTTATTAAGTTTATCTTTGACGACCTGAAACATGTCACCAAACGAAACGCCCCGGTAGGTATTGGTTCCGAATATGTCAACATCTTTACATTCTTCGGCAATAATGTCTATGAATAATACATCTCCATTACAAATTGCCACAGGATGTGATGAATCAATTGTCTTCATCTTAACAGCTGCATCGTTCATAAGCCTGTACATCGGTCTTCCGCGTTTTTCTCCGATATACTGCTTCTCTTGTTCATCATCCGGGAAATCCTCTGTTTCAGCACCAGCCCAGAAAAGGCCGTAGTTGTTTTCATTACCCAGCAGATACATCAATAAACCAGGCGTATCTTTGTATTCTTGTACCAAATTGTCAACTTCTGATAAAAGATACTCTTGAGTACGAGGCTCATCATAAACCGTAACAGGCGTCCAAACACCGTCTAATGTTAATCCATAACGCCCAAACGAATGATTCAGCATGGTGTATATACCGTAGTTCTCATAGATATACTGAATCCATCTTGCAGGAACACCGGTATACTGTCTTATCACATTTACATTCATGTTTTTTAGAAGCGACATTTCTGAATCCAGTCCGGCCTTGATCTCTTCATCTGACTTTTTCCAGAAATTAGCATTCACCGTGTTATAGCCAATAGGGATATAATCCCAATTCATGCCATTGATCATAAAGTCTTTGCCGTTCACCTGCAATTTCATGCCTGAAGCGTCAGAAACAACCTCGACCTTGTCGACATCTGATGCGACCAGGGGCACAAAAGAGAGCAGCAAAAGCAACACGAAAACGGCAAACCCGCTTCCAGCAGCATAATGTGTGGATTTGATCCGATCTGAAATCATGCAAGCCTCCTAAATATAAAAATACTTGTTGTTTTCCCTTAGCTGAAGGCAGGAATGGATTGCCTTTGAAGGGACTTTGGGAATTGGAACATATGCTATATACAGACTGTTGTAAAACAGTTCTCAGCAAATAGTAACAAAATGTCGGATTATTGTAACATTTTCAGCAAAATGGCAGGCTTTTCCCGGTAAATTGGGATTTTATGATAATGTTCAGTTCTTTTTGGAGAGATACTCGGAAGGTGATTTTAAATATTGTTTTCGGAAACAACGCGCAAAATAGGTCAGATCATTAAAACCGACTTCATAGGCCACTTCCGTGATAGTCATACGTTTATCTTTAAGCAGTTGAACGGCTCTTTTCAAACGGATACTTCTGATAAATTCATGAACGGTCTGATTGGTTAATCCCCTTATTTTGCGATACAGCTGCATCCGGCTGAGCCCCATTTCCTTACTGAGACTTTCCGCATTGAAAGCCGGCTCAGAAATATGCCCTTCGATGAGGTTTATGATGCGCTGTAAAAATTTACTATCCCTGTCCTCCAAACGTGTTTTTTCAGGCCCGAGAACGAATTCCTGGCTGTATTTCTCACGCAACGTTCTTCTGGAGTTCAGCAGGTTTACGATCTGGGCCTCCAGGATATCAATATTAAATGGTTTTGTAACGTAGGCATCGGCCCCCTTGCTCAATCCTTCCATTCGGAATTCATTCGAGGAATACGCCGTAAGTAATATGATGGGGACATGACTGGTTCTCTCATCATCCCTAAGCTGGTTGCATAATTCGATGCCGCTGACTTCCGGCATCCTGATGTCAGAAATAATCAGATCCGGTATGATTCTTATAGCCTTCCTGAATCCATCCTTCCCGTTATCAGCGGAAAGAATTCTGTAGTTCAATTCCAGGGATTCCCTTATGTAGTCCCGGACAGCCTTATCATCATCTATGATCAACAGAACAGGAAGTTCTTTGCGCGTTGTATCTTTCTCTTCCGCTTCAACGGTCTCTTTTTCATTAAACTCCGTCTTTACAGGTCCAAAAAGCATACTATGATCCGGTGAAGCTGTACTGAATTCACTAACGAGCTGGTGTTCTTCCAGAAAATGTTCATCAATAGGAATCTGAACGGTAAATTTTGAACCTTGTCCTTTGGCGCTGCTTACCGAAATATGCCCTTTGTATAATTGTATCATTTCATGTACGAAAGCCAGGCCTACACCGCTGCCTTCGTAATGTTTGCCATTGTAATCTTCAACATGGTAAAAGCGCTCAAAGATGTGATCGATGATTTCTTCAGGAATACCAATACCACTATCCTGAATACTGATTTCAATATATTTATCCGCCGTATAGGTCCGCCTCATTGTTTTCTGCATTGCTCTTGAGGAAATGATCGAAACAGTAACTCGCACCTCTCCTTCATCCGGCGTAAATTTAAATGCATTGGAAAGCAGATTATAAATAATTTTATCGATCTTATCCGGATCGAACCAGGCAAACACATAAATCTGTTCCGTGTTTATATCATAGCGAATACGATGGTCTGTTGCATACTCCTGAAAAGAATGGGCAATTTCCCTGATAAAATGGATGATATCGCCCCTTGATAACCTGAGTTGTAAATCGCCGGTCTCAATTTTATGCAGATCTTTCAGCTGGTTAGTCATCCGTTGTAATCGTTTTGCATTCCGATGGATTAATATTAAGCTTTTTCTGATGCTGTTATCTATCACGTTTGACGATTTTACCAGTTTCTCAAGCGGACTGAGTATTAAAGTGATCGGGGAATAAAATTCATGTGCAATATTGTTGAAAAAACGCGTTTTCATCTGATCCATTTCATACATTTTTTCCAGTTCCATATGTTCCATTTCGAGGGCATTTCGCAGACGCTGCCGACTGATATAATAATTTAAAATAAAATATACGATGGCTATCACCATGAGAAATTCGGCCAGATACGCCCACCAGGTTCTCCAGAAGGGTGGATCAATAGTTATTTTAATGGACGCTCCCGTTTCATTCCAGAGGCCATCATTGTTGGATGCCTTTACGCGGAACACGTAATCACCGGGATCAAGATTCGTATAGGTAGCCGTGCGTCTTGATCCTACGTAATTCCATTCGGTCTCAAAACCTTCCATCATATACGCATATTGATTTTTCCCGGGTGATATATAGTTCAATGCGACATAATCAAAAGAAAAAACCGCATGGTTATGCGAAAGCCTGATTGATGAAGTTTCACTGATGCGCTTGTTCAGAATGGAATGATCCGGGTGGACAGATACCGATTTATTGAATATCTTGAAATCAGTAAAAACGACCGGAGGTATATTGGGATTATCTTTTAAATGGGCGGAATAAAAGATATTAAAACCGTTATTTCCACCAAATATGATTTCTCCCGTCTTTGTTTTTAAGCCGCTGCGAATATTAAATTCATTTCCCTGCAAGCCATCGGAAAAATCATAATTCTTGAATGTTTCTGCTCGTCTGTCAAATTGAGACAATCCATTATTGGTGCTTAACCATAAAAAGGAACCCTCGCCTTCAATGATACATTTAATCTCATCATTAGGCAAACCATCCTCTACATTATAATGAACGAATTGCTGACTTGACGGTATAAACTGATTCAACCCGCCTGATGTACCGATCCAGAGGGTCGAATCCCGGTCGCGGACAATGCAGTGAATAAAACCATTAGTCAGGCTCTTTTCATCATACTCATCGTGCTTGAAATGGGTAAATGTATTTGTATTCAGGTTAAAATGATCTAATCCGCTATCTGTCCCAATCCACAAAACACTGTCTGATTCCTGGTATGTTACACGCACATAATTATCACTTAAACCACTATTCTGGCTATTATATGCCAAAACTTTCTGATCAGCAGGATTGAAATAAGTCAACCCTCCCCAGTATGTTGCTAGCCATAACCCACCATCGTTACTTTCACTGATATGCAAAACCCTGTTGCTTCCCAGCCCATGCTGCTCTTCCGTATACTGGGCAAATGTCTTTTCGGTAGGATTAAATTCATATAATCCATGGGTCCAGGTACCAATCCAGAAACGATCCCGGCTGTCTTTGAACAGGCTTACCAGGATGTCTGTCGCGATCCGACTGTTTTCTGAATTATAATATAAAAATTGATTTTTTTCGCGGTCAAAAAAATTCAACCCTCCACCATCTGTGGCAATCCAGAGATTGTTCTTATCTTCAATAAATGCATTAACCATATTATTGTTCAGACCATCATTTTTACCGGGATGGTTGCTGAAATGCTGAAAATTCGATTTCCTTTCCGTCAGTAAATTAATCCCGTGAGCATATGTTCCTATCCAGATTTTTCCGGTGCGGTCCTCATAAAGTGACCAGATGGAGTTATGGCTCAGGCTGGATTGGTCATACGGATTATGTATATAATGTCCGATCTCTTCCGTTTCCGGATCTAAAATATTTATGCCATTATTTTCTGTACCAATCCAGATTTTATTCTGCTTGTCTGCTAATAGACATAATATAATATTACTGTTTATGGTATGTGGATTGTTTGAATGAATCGAATAATGTGAAACTTGCCGAATAAGATCATTTTCATATTTCATTCGAAAGAGTCCGTCTCCCTGTGTTCCAATCCAGATCGTACCATCCTCCGATTCGACCATGGAGGTGATAGGAACATCGGTTAGCTTTTTCCTTCTAAAGGTAACTTTTCCGTTTTTCAGGGTTTGCTCCGTTAGGATGTCAAGGTCACCCGTCCAGTGCCCAATCCAGATCCTTCCCATACTATCTTCAAAAAGTTTTCGGATAGCATTACTGCTCAGGCTTTCCGGATTCTCCTGATTATGAACATAATGAACGAATGTTTCATTATTCGGATTGTACAATTCCAATCCGCCTTTTCTGGTACCAATCCATAATCTCCTCTTTGTATCTTCCAGAATAGTCTCAATCTGATTGTCACTGATACTAGCTGAATCATCCGGCCGATTTTTAAACGATTTGAAATGCCCCGTTGTGTGATCATAACGGTTTAGTCCATTACTTGTACCTACCCACAAAAATCCATCGCGATCTTCAAAAAGAGAAGATATGTAATTATGACTGATACTTAGTGAATCAGAAGAGTGGTAATGGAAGGATTCAAAATGATAGCCGTCAAACCGGTTCAAACCATTAAAAGTCCCGAACCATAAAAACCCTGTGTGATCCTGTATTATGGAAGTGACATTCGATTGGGACAGTCCATTATCGGTGGTAAAATGCGTGAAGCGATAGTTTTGATCCTGTGAGAATACGGGATCCTGTAGACCAAAGAGAATAACAAAACAAATATATTTGTAATATTTATGAATCATAAACCAAAAGATACGGCTTTGCGATTTATTTATCCCTGGACAGACCTCAACTTGATTTTTTCTTTATCAAATAGATTAAAATTGAAACGGAATCCTGCTTAATTTAATTTGAAAATATCATTAATAAAACTATTTCGTTATGATTTTTTAACCTACAGTTCCGTTACTGCAGATATTATACACTCAAATTATTCATTTTTGTTCAAAAAAGATATCTATTTTATGATCTCGGGCGCGTGGATGTTCGGATTAGTTGGAAATTTTAATCTCAAGGGGTATCGTATTCCATCCATTGATATAAATTTTGAATGATTCAGGGCTTGTTGTTTTTTCGTTATCGATATATATGGCCTTTCGTTCACCCGGCAGGACAGATACATAATTATCCGAATAAAAAACCGGCAACACCCGTTTACCGGAATCTTTATCGACCACACTGATGCGGTTGAAAAAGGAGACGGGATTGGCTTTGGAAGGATTTTCAAGAACAACTTCAATTTGGCCCGAATCGGTCATGACGGCGGTCGCAGAAAGGCTGACCTTTTCTAATTTCTGAAGACCGGAGTACCGGCCGGTTGAATCCGGAAGCCAGTAGAAATTTTCATCCAGCAATTCCTGGCCGGCATCGAGAAGTTTCATGGAAAGGAAAACACCTTCCGCATTGCCAAGCCGCTCCAATCTCCGACCTATCCAGCCAAAACGGCGTGTCGTGGTGGGATTAAGGGATACGATTTCCTGATAGATCAGCTCTTCCTTGCCTCCCATATCCAGACAGGATACCTGAATCATCATGTCATGAAAGGGTTTAAAGGTATTGTTGGCAATGAGTACCTGTCCCTGAACCGGATCATAAAAAATATGCAGTGGCGCCGCGCCGTGACGGAGGCCGTATAAGCCGCCGTTCGGATCCAGATAATAATCATACATCTGGCCGCGCATGGCCGTCCACGGATTCTGGGTTTTCCAGATAATCACACCTGTATACCAGTCCCACATGTGCGCCGTAAAGCCCTCCATGAGCGCCCGATACTGATTGTAATTGACCAACTGCGCCTTAAAAGCATAGTCCCCCACATTCTCCGGCTCACCATATTTTGAAATAAAATCACGATACCCGCTGAATTTATGGTAGCGCCAGACCGGGTGAATGCGGCTCCGTCTGCGGTTTCCGTCACCTTCTTCCGGCTCATACGTTCCCGGCAGGACCAGGGCATCTTCAGGTATGTAGCGCGACAATCCTTCGATATCAGGCATGCCGACTGAACCCACCTCCGAGTTGAACGGAAAGGATTTCTCCTCAAAAAACCGCGCGACCGGCTGTATGCTGTAAGGACCGTCCCCGTTGCCCCCGATGAAGTTGAATGACATGCTGTCCCAGGTCGACGATTCCGTAAACCAGCGTGTGCCGTCCAGCACCCGCAGGGAATCTTTCAGTGGTGTCAGGATATCCTCCGGAGGCGCGATTTCATTGCCGCCACACCAGAACGCCAGGGAGGGATGGTTCCGTATCATTCTGATCTGGTCTCCCGCCGATTTCAAAAACAGGTTGTGATCATCCGGATAATTGCGCCGGGTCCACTGATCTTCCTTCTTGCGTGGATCCAGCCAGCGGCCGTTACAGTCACCGGACATCCAGAAGTCCTGCATGACCAGAATACCATAGCGGTCACAGGCGTCATAGAATTCCGGACGCTCCGTGATAGCGCCACCCCAGATGCGGATACAGTTGAGGTTCATCTGCCGGTGCATGCGGATCTCGGCATCATAACGCTGTTCCGAAAAGCGCAGCATGGCATCGGAAATAATCCAGTTACCTCCCTTTATAAACACCTTCTGCCCGTTTACATAAACCTGCCGGCTGCGTGTTCGTTCGTTCCATGCCGTCCTGATCTCCCGGATACCAAAGCGCACGGATTCCCTGTCTGAAATATCCTTTTTCACCGCAAATGACAGTTCTAAATCATATAAAGCCTGCTCTCCGTAACCATTGGGCCACCATAGTGCCGGATTTTCGATCTTAAAGTCCTGAAAGGCCACCTTTATTTTTGTAAAAGGGGCCAGGGTCACATCCTTCAAAACCATCAGGCCACCAATCCGACCCGATACTTTCCCCTTTACTTTTCGAGGTGAAGCATTTTCCAGTTCCGCCGAAACGCTTACCAGACAGGGTTCCTGCGCAGCGCCCGGATAGCGTTTTCCAGGTACTTTTGTAACCACATGCGGGTTTTTTATATTGACCGGACCTGCCTTTTCAAGAAACACCTTATCCCAGATTCCCGTATTACGGTCCCGGACCGGCTGTATCCAGTCCCATCCGGCCACATACTGGTGCATGACGTTCCGGCCGATAACGCCGTCACCACCCTGCCCTCCATTTGGATTCCCCGCCGGATCGGGAGGCAGGACCAGCACGGCCAGCCTGTTCTTCCCCTCGCGGATGACATCGGTTACCCGGTAACGCTGGCGTAAAAACATACCATAATGGGTTTTTTCGTTCAGTTTTTCCCCGTTGAGGAAAACGTCACAACCGTAATTCACTCCTCTGAAATGCAGATAAAACTGATCAGGAGGCTGGATCTCATGCAGGTCGAATTCCGTGTAAAACCAGTATGTATAATGGTCGCTCCCCACATCATAAATGTCAGCAATATCTTCGTTATTCATACCAAAAAAAGGATCCGGAACGTTACCGTTTTCCAGCAACGTCGTCAACACGGTACCAGGCACAACGGCAGGCATCCATTCTTCCGCGGCAATAATGCCTTCTGAAGTCAGTTCGCCACCGGATGGTGCCACCCCGGCCCGGTTTCTGCAATACCATTCGGAATTCAATTCCGTTTTCTGAGCGGCCTGCAGCACAACGGGCGCGGTCATGAAGGAAGATAGAAGGATCAGTCCCGCGATAAGCAGCTTATAAGAATGGCAACGCTTTTTTTCGTGATGATCGCTGTTATAGATGAAGTAATGGTTAATCATCAGAAGATATAATCATTGATTAGACTTTCCAGTAATTCCTGCTTTCCACTACGTTGCTCCGGTTCACCTTTATCAGCCGCCATACGTGCCAGCCTGGCAAGATCAAGTTTACCGCTTTCAAATTCGGATCCTGGCGCTGTATCAAATCCGGCATAGCGTGCCTTTTTCATAGCCAGATAATCGGACTCTTTCAATATTTTTTCAGCAATGAGAAGCCCGCGGGCCAGTGTATCCATGGAACTGATATGGGCAATAAATATATCCTCCAGATCCGTCGAGCTCCGCCGGGTTTTGGCATCGAAATTCATACCGCCTTTGTTCAATCCACCTGCCTGAAGCAGCACAAGCATCACTTCCACGGCATCATACAGATTATGCAGAAATTCGTCTGTATCCCAGCCGTTGTATGGATCGCCCTGGTTGACATCGAGGCTGCCCAGCAGGCCTGCATTGGCCGCCGTCTGTATTTCATGAGCAAAGGTATGCCCGGCCAGGGTGGCATGGTTGTTTTCAATATTTATTTTGAAGTCATTCTCGAGGCCATAGGTTTTGAGAAAGTTAGTCACCGTCGCCACATCATAATCATACTGATGTTTCGTAGGTTCCATCGGCTTTGGTTCAATCAGGAACGTACCGTCAAATCCGATGGAACGTCCGTAATCCCGCGCCATATTCAAAAACATGCCGAGATGATCGATTTCCCGTTTCATATCGGTATTCAGCAGTGAAAAATAACCTTCCCGGCCGCCCCAGAAGACATAATTCTGGCCACCCAGTTCGACGGTCGCCTCGAGGGCGGCTTTCACCTGGGCAGCCGCATGTGCCACGACTTGAAAATCGGGATTTGTAGCCGCTCCGTTCATATAGCGGGGATGCGAAAAGACATTGGCCGTGCCCCACAGGAGTTGAATGCCCGATGCAGCCTGCTTTTCTTTGGCCATCGAAACCAGTGTTTTCAGATTTTTTTCAGAGGAAACGACATCCGCCCCTTCCGGTGCCAGATCACGATCGTGGAAGCAGTAAAACGGAACCCCCAGCTTAGTGATAAATTCAAAGGCTGCATCCAGTTTGTCAGCCGCCTGCTCCATCGGATCATCGGCTTCCAGCCAGGGGAGTTTCTGCGTCCCGGGACCGAAGGGATCATCTCCCGTATTACAGAAGGTATGCCAGTAGGCAATGGCAAAACGGAAATGATCCTTCATGGGTTTTCCGGCTACGACCTGATCTTCGTCATAATATTTAAAAGCCAGCGGATTTTTTGAATCGGATCCTTCAAATGGTATGTTCCCGATTCCGGGAAAAAATTCTTTTTTACCAACCGTTAAACGCCCTGCCATGGAAATCCTCCTCTGCTATGTGATAATAAGTATGTCTTATATGATATTCCGCTGCCAAATTACCGGTTTGCAAATCGTTTGATTATATTATGGGTACTGATATAGACCGCCGGAATCAGGACCAGTGTTATCAGAGTGGAGACGGCCAAACCGCCTATAACCGCCCTGGCCAGTGAAGCCTGGATCTCCCCTCCGGCACCGGTTCCGAAGGAAAGCGGCAGCATGCCCAGAACCGTTGTAAAGGTTGTCATCAGGATCGGACGCAACCGGCGACGGGCTGCCGTTGATACGGCATCAGTAATACTAAGGTGTTCTTCACGACGCATCAGATTGATATAATCCACCAGCACGATGGCATTATTCACCACGATTCCGATCAGCATAACGATTCCCATCAGGCTCTGGATATTCAGGGATGTACCGGTAATGAGCAGCGTCGGTACAACTCCGATGATCGCCAGGGGCACGGAAACCATAACGATCAGCGGATCCAGGAAACGTTCGAACTGCGCGGCCATTACCATATATATCAGAATAACCGCCATGATGATGGATAACATAAAATCCCTTTGTGCTTCCTGCTGTTCTTCGTATTCGCCGCTGAAAACAAGCGAGAATCCTTCAGGCAGTGGCATACCACGCAGTTCCGTTTGCAATTTTTCCACCACATCCCCCAGAGCGGCCCCACTCTCCAGATTAGCCGTGATATAGACCACGCGTTGCGAATTGATACGGTCAATTTCGGTTGGACTGCGCCGCCGTTCTCCGTGAACCACGGAGGAAATCGGCAGAATGCGTCCGCTTCCGGTACGAATCGCAACATTATTCAAATCCTGGATATTGAGGCGGTCTTTTGGCTGCAACCGAACGGTAATAGGAAACTCATCGCCGCCTTCCCGGAATACACCGGCCCGGCTTCCGCCGACATTGGTTTGTATCACTTCCGCCACCTGCCTTACGGAAAGTCCCAAATCGGCAATCTTTTCACGATCGATCACAAAATTCTCTTCGGGACGTCCTTCCCGACGGCTTAACCGGATATCGGCGACTTCCGGAACTCGTTCCATACGCTTCTGGATGTCCTGGGCAAGCCGGTCCGCCAGAGCCAGGTCATATCCGCGTAACTCCACCTGAACAGCCTGTGCCCCGCCGGAACCAAAGAGCCGGCGCAGCATCCAAAGCCCAGACTGGGCATTAACACGTATTTCCCCTCCGGGTATGCGTCCCTGCACATGATTTCGAATCCGGTCGGCAAGAACAAAGCTGTTAATCGACCGTTCACTGGCGTTCTTCAGTGAGAGTTCCACTTCGGCATCACCCGGACGTATTTCGACCGAGATATGCCGCACCTGATCCATCGGCGTCACTTCGCGTACAAGCCGGTCCAGTTCAAAAAGGTATTTATTCACAACGGCAATATTGGTACCCTGGGCCATTTCCAGCTCGACATCGATCTCGTCGGCATCCGTCTGCGGCGCCAGTTCGACCGGTATCAGTGGCCATAGCAGGATCATGACGACGAGGGTTACAAAAGTGACAAGGAACACCATTCGGCGATGTTGTAATGCCCGGTTCAATAGCCGGCTGTAAAACAATTCCACTTTATGAAACCAGATGACCGAATGAATTTTATCATTTGTACGGGTTTCGTTATTATCCCTCTCCCTCACCTTTAAAAAGCGGCTGCCGAGCATCGGTACCAGGGTTAAGGCAATCAGAAGCGAGCAAAATAGCGCAAAAACGACCACCAGGGCCAGTTCCTTGAATAACATACCCGATATGGTTTGCATAAACACGACCGGCAGGAAGATAACCGATGTGGTCAGTGTCGAAGCGATAATGGCGCCGGCGACCTGTCCGGTGCCCGTCAGCGCACTCTGCTCCGGTTTTCCCCGGTTCTCCCGCAGGCGTACAATATTTTCGAGTACAACGATGGCATTATCGACAATGAGTCCGATCCCCAGGGCCAGGCCGCCAAAGCTCATCTGGTTCAATGTCAGATCACTGAAATAGAGTAAACCAAAGGTGGCGATCAGTGAAATGGGGATGGACAGCGCGATAATGAAGGTTGATGAACCATTGCGGAGAAACAGGTAAAGGATGACAATGGCCAGCAAACCGCCCCACAACGCTGATTGCTGCACATTGTTTATGGAATTCTGAATAAATTCGCTTTGATCGATAACCATCAGCAGATCAATGTCATCCCGCTCAGCGTTAATCTGTTGCATTACTTCGCGGGCTTCTTCTGCCACGGTTACGGTATTGGAACCGGACTGTTTGCGAATCCCCAGGCGGATCATAGGCAAACCATCGACCTGAACGATCCGGTTAATATCCTCGAAGCTGTCCACCACTTCGGCGACATCGCGGACACGTATCGGCATATCATCCACCATGGTAATGATCGTGCCTGCAATTTCATCAACAGATTGGTATTCTCCGCGGGTGCGCACATAGAGGTCGGTCGTTCCCTCACGCATGTCGCCACCGGGCAATGTAATATTTTCACGTATCAGCGCCTGCCGGACATCTTCGGACGTCAGACGGCTGGAGATGAGCCGGTCTCTTTTAAGTTGTATCTGAATTTCGCGGTAAACGCCGCCCCATACATCAACGGAACCGACACCCGGAATCTGTTCGAAACGCTGTGATATTTCCCGTTCCAGTATACGGGTCAGTTCTTCCATATCCCGTGACGATTTCGCTCCGAGAATGACAACCGGGAAATTGTCGGGATCGAATTTCCAGAGACGCGGTGGTTCCGCTTCCGGAGGAAGGTCATCGCGGATCCGATCCAGTGCGGCCCGTACATCGTTCGCGGCGCCATCAATGCTGGTACCCTGAGCGAACTCGATCGTCACACGGCTGCGCCCTTCCCTTGAAGAAGAACGGATCTCTTCGATGTTCGGCACACTGGCGATGGCATTTTCGACACGGTCGGTAATTATGGTTTCGATTTCCTCCGGCCCCACATTGGGATACACGGTTGAAATACTTAACAGCGGATATTCGATGGGTGGCAGCAGATCTACCGGTAAAAAGCGAAAGCCCATAATACCGAGGACAATAATAATGAGGAAAACCATCGTCGTGGCAATAGGCCGGTGTACGGCAAGTTTTGTCAGTTTCATAGACCGTTACCTCGCCCCTGCCGCCGTGGTTTCACCGGATGTGGTATCCGGAACCAATCGCTGTTGCCGGCGCATGACCTCCTGGAGTAAATCCTGCCTCTGCAAACGTTGCAGTTCGAAAACCCAGTCCCGGTTCACCATTCGTACACGGGCCTTTCCGGAACCGCCGTTCAGTAGATCATGTCCCAGTGTCACCAGCCATCTATCCGGATCCACGCCGGAAATCCCCGCTTCCATACGTCCTTTTGCCAGGACATCAACCGGTAAGAATTCAAAAGAGACGGGCGCGGTCAGCATGATGTTTTCATCCTTGCCGACGGTTGTCGCACTTTCACGACTCAGTGAATCGTTGGCAATATACACACCTGTTTCGCCGGTGACGGGATTTTCATAGAGAGCGGACAGGGGAATAAGCGTTGCCTGCTCGCTTTCCCCGTAGTGTACATCCACAGCCACAAACATACCTGATTTCAATTGCAGGCCGGGATTGGGCATCTCTATTTCAGCCTCAGTAGTGTGCGTGACGGGATGCAGAAAGGGAGAGATGCGGTTAATTCTACCCACTAACGGGTCCGTTTCCGGATTGCCCGAAAAGATTTCCACCCTTTGACCGGCGTCGATATAATTAAGCATCCGATCGGTCAGGATAATTTCAATTTCCACTTCATCTAACTGACCGAGGTTAAAGAGGCGTGTATTACTATTGACAAGCATCCCCACTTCCGCATCGCGGTTACCGATATTTCCGGCTACAGGCGCCCTGATTACCGTCTGTTCGAGTGCTTCTTCCCTTTCCTCAAAGGTCGCTTCGGCCTGTTCGATACGCGCCTTCGCCAGTTCCAGATCAGCCTCAGCGGAAACCGCCCGGCTTTCTATGGTTTCAAGCTCAGCAGGGCTCATCAGTTCTTTCTCGGCCAGGGCTTGTGTACGGGCCAATTCAGCGCGGACTTCTTTCAGCCGTGCTTCCGCCTGCCGTTCCTGTGCAACGGCAATCTGCAAGGATGCTCTGGCCTGACGGAGACGCTCCCGCAGTTCTTTATCCCGCAGGCGTACAAGAGGATCCCCTTTTTCGACATAAGCACCGTCCCTCACATAGACTTCGACGATGGGTGCGTTTACCTGCGGGTATATGGCTACCTGGTTTTTCGCTTTCACCACGCCGGTCAGTCGTTCCGTCAGGGGAAGTGAACCATATCCCGCCTTCACGGCTTCCACGGCCGGTATCAGGGTATCAGAATTCATTGCCTTACCATTGTCCGATTTTCGTCCACAGGCAATTATCAAAAGAAGCAGTGCAGACATTAACACAGTCCGCATAATTCTTGTTTTTATCACGTAACTTTTTCCATTTTACTATTGAATGATTGTTGGTCAGAAATAACGATCAGCCCTGTATATGCAGGAATATATGGATTTGACAAATCAGAAAAAAACCAAAAATAAATTCATTCCCGGTTGTCCTTCCGGTCCGGCAGTATGCCTAATTTCCGGGCACGTTTTTCCCACTGGTTCCGGGCCATTTTCTGCATATCGGTTGTTAGGTCGGTTTCATCCACAATTTCGATCCCAATAAGTGTTTCCACGATATCTTCCAGTGTCACCAGACCGGCAACCCCACCATATTCATCGACCACCAGGGCCAGATGTTCACGATGATCCAGAAGCTGCTCAAACAGATTATACAAAATAGCCGTCTCCGGTACCACGAGGATATCCCGTGCAAAATCACCGATCTTTTTATCTTCTTTGTTTCTCGAAGCAGAAAGGAGTATATCACTCTTTAAAACATATTGATTAATATTTTCGTGAGTTTCATGGTAAACGGGTATGCGTGAAAACCTTAAATCATGATTTGAACGCAATACCTCCGAAACCAGTGCTTCAACCGGCAGTGTAAACATGACCGGACGGGGTGTCATAATATCCCTGGCCATCAGTTTTCCAAACCGCAACAGATTTTTGAGGATGACGGATTCTTTATGCAAAATGGAACCTTCCTCATATCCGATATCCAGGATTGCCTTAATTTCATCGCGGCTAACCGAAAGAACCTTCTTTTCACCGGACAACAGATTGGTGATTTTCCGTGACAACATTACGAACGGATAGAGTAAAACGATCAGTATTCGGAGTATATAGACAGTAGGTACGACCAATCTTCGCCAGTGAATGGCACCAAGCGTTTTCGGTATAATTTCCGAAAGGACAAGAATGAGCAGTGTCAGAATTGCAGAAATAACCGACACATAGGCATCGCCGAACACAATCATGGCCTGCGCACCCACACCGGCTGCACCAACAGTATGGGCAACCGTGTTCAGGGTTAAAATGGCTGCAAGGGGTCGGTCAATATCCTTTTTCAATGCCGTTAAACGGGAACCCAGTACCGGTTGTTTATTTTTAACGGCACCAACGTAGCTTGGCGTCACTGAAAGCAAAACCGATTCAATAACTGAACACAGGAATGACACCCCGAGCGCCATGAAGAGAAAAAATAGTAATAAACTCATAAATCGGCTGTTAATATACAGAAAATCGGATCATAAAAAAAGGGTGAAGCAACTGCTTCACCCTTAACCGGCAGTCTCTTCTATATTATAACTCTTTTTCCCATGCAGCAATGGCGTCACGATTAAATTTGATATACGCCTCGTAACCGGCTTTTTCCGCGAGTTCCAGGCTTTCTTCAGCCGTTTTGATAGCTCCTTCATAATCCCCCATCCCGGCCTGGATCTGTGATTTGAGACGGATCATCCAGAAGGCTTCCGGCTTCAACTCGACAGCGCGTTCTGCCCAGATCAGCGCCTGTTTAAGATCCTTATCCGTACTGAAATAGTAATCAGCTGCTTTATAAAAGATATCCGGATTACTTAATGTCTTATCCTTCATTATTTCAGAAATCTGGCTCATCACCTTGCTGTCCGTATCAACCGTCATACCAAATGCAACTTCCGTGTTTGCCCAGCGGATAATAAACCTGGCTGCGGAATCGGTGATATCCGCGATTTCAATGGTCAACTGTTCAACCGAATCAGGTAAACGAACAGGCTTTACGTTAAAACGCGCAACATCGCCTTCTTTTTTATAATCATTCGTGCCCCAGCCAATATTTTTGGAGAAAATAATCGTCCACTCCCCCTTTCCGGGAACACTGAAAAGCGCATATTCTCCGGCCGGTACATCCATGCCTTGTATTTTCACATCATCACTGAATGTGATAGTCGTCGATTTATTCGCACCGGTCCTCCATATTTTATCATAGGGAACCAATCCTCCGAAAATATCGCGCCCCTTAACGCCGGGACGGGAATAGGATATAGAAACCTCGGTCAGACCGACCATCTGCGTGACGGTCGCCATGGGGCTGGGTGCCGGTGTATTCAGCTCCTGTGCCTGTATCATACCCACCACAAGCATGCTCAGTATCGTTATTCGAATCGTATGGAACATAGGAAATGCCTCCGTTAAATGGTTTTTGGATGTTTGCTTTAACGGAGCTGTCCGCAGGATTATTTCGGTTTCTTCTGACTTTTATAAAAGGGGTGGGTTGTACAGGCGGACTTTTTCAAATCAGACAGCCTTTAGTTTTTTGTGGATGTCCGGGATCGCCTCCTGAGCAGCATCATACCCCCTGCCTATCAATTCATCGATCCGTTCAATTCGTGTCAGGCTGAATCCGCTGGCATCCGGTTTGATGAGCATATCCAATTGTTTTGTCTGGAGCTGTGTAGCATTTGCGAGCAATATATCGATGGCATTATAGATCACCTCAAAAATATTATCAGGTTCTTCATAATCGCTGCGTGTGTTCAAATCGACACCGACAATCACATCGGCGCCCATCGCTTTAAGCGGAGAAATGGGCACGTTCTCGAGCACGCCGCCATCGACATAAAAATTTCCATTGTATTCAACCGGAGCAAAGATTCCCGGTACACAACTGCTGGCAGTAACGGCCACCGATAACGGACCTTCCTTAAAAATAAATTTCTCTCCACTGGAGATATTGGTTGCGATAATGGCCAGCGGCAGATCCAGCTCCTCGATGCTGCAGTTTCCAAGGTGATCTTCAATTATTTTTCCAAGCTTATTGATGGATAAAAGCCCCATCCGCGAAAGGGTCAACTCTGTAATATCCATCCAGTCCATCGATGAGGCCATTTTCCGCATTTCCTTCAGCGATACACCGCCCGCATACAGTGCAGCGATAAATGAACCGATACTGGTACCGGAAATCGCACTGATCTTCAAGTCTTTTTCTTCAAAAGCCTCTAGTACACCGATATGCGCAGGTCCCAATGCGGCACCACCACCCAATGCCAGACCGATTTTCCCGGCCATTGCTTTACTCCTTGAGGAATGTCCACTCCCTGGCTTTTTCCATTTCCGCCGTTTTAAATCGCCAGTATTTTTTTGAAATGGTTTTCATGTATTCAAAAAGTACCGGCATTGTTACATAACTCGTAACAATGCCCGTTCGCTCAATAAGAGGATGCTCGGCATCGAAAAACCTGGATTTGTCGATCATAATTTTGTCATACCCTTCGAGGGAACTGAGATCGAGTAATATTCGAACTTCACCAAATTTTTCTTTAGCCTTCTGCATCTCCGATACAATTTCTTCGAATTCCCCGGAAGTGAGATGACCATGCAGGGCGATTTCCAGCTCCCCTTTATCATTTTTTATAATCTTTAACATACGTCTTTCTCCTTAATATAACATAAAAACACAGGTTTCAGAATCATAAATATTATAAATCTTTCATCAGAGCACTATTTGTGGCCAGTCTGCGTTTATCCTGATGCAATACATCCTGAAGCGCATTAAAGACCACCCTGGCTTCCTCTGTCCCTGATTTTTCGGCGAGATGCCGCAGAATATCTTCCAGCCAGTTATCGAAATGAAGGGCCAGCCTGGTGACTTCTTCAACCGACATATCATCCTTGAAATGGAAATTTTCCACTTCCTTATCCAGTGACCTCTCCGGTGAAAATTGAATCCACATTTCCATAACGGGCGGATACCCTTGTTCTTCATAACGCTCGATCACAGACATAAAACCGTCTTTATTTCGTCTCAGGTGGGTTAGAAGCTGCCTGACTGCGCGCTTTTCGGCCCGACTCTCAAGCTGATCATAATAAAGAATAATTTCTTTGTGTAATTCTTTCAACTGAAGCAGAATATCCTTTACCTGTTTAAACATCATCATATTGCTCCCTTCATTATAGACGATAGATTTACGATATGTTTTATTATAGTACAAGAATTATTCCAACGCACATAGAAACTACCTATCTAACTGTTTTTATTAATATTACAACTTCTAAAATATTAGTAATACAATACGTTGCTGGAAGTTTGAAGAGGGTAATGGGAACGAACTATACAGTTTATTTCACAGATGGCCGGAACTGTACACATTTGGTACAAATCGCCTGAAAATATTGCCCGGTTACGATTATTAATCGATTCACTACACAATTTGTATGAAATTCATTATATTACGGAAAGCTCCTTAACCTTACTATTAAAAGGCCATGACAACAGAAAAAAATAACATATTAATCGTTGCTGAAAATAAAGCGCTTAAAAAACAACTCCGGAATCTGTTATCCCCTTCCATGTATGCCGTAACCTGGCTTTCCAATTTTGAGCGGATTATAAAGTTTTTTGAATCAGACACGTATGATCTTGTAATTATTTCTGGCAATGTCTGTAAAAAATCAACCCTGGATTATCGGGACCTGCTCTCCGTTATATCCAGGGAGAGCCCGCAAACCCAGATTCTCATGCTGGTAAAAGAAAGCGACCTGGCCCTTTTATCGGATGCCCTGGATGTGGGCGGTTATCAATACATCCGTATTCCGGCTCCGGATAAAGAGCTGAAGCTCCTGGTTGATATCGCCCTCAGCAAAAAACCCGATTTTGGTCAGAACCGTTTACTTTCGGAAGATGAATCCGTTTACCGCTTCGAGGGATTCATCGGCGGGTCAGCAGTCATGCAGAAAGTCTACAAGCAGATACAGCAGGTGGCACCTACTAACATCCCGGTACTGCTTCTTGGAGAAACCGGCACCGGAAAGGATCTGGCGGCACAGGCTATTCATCATTACAGTGCAAAGAATGATGGTCATTATCTTCCCGTAAATTTGGGTGCCTTTCCGTCGGATCTGGTGACGAGTGAGCTTTTTGGCCATGAGAAAGGGGCCTTCACGGGCGCCTCCCGGCAGCATTTGGGCGTTTTTGAAACAGGATCTGACGGAACAGTATTTCTGGATGAGATTGAGTCCGTCGGCGACAAAGTTCAAATCAGTCTCCTGCGTCTGATTGAACAGAAAAAATTCAACCGTCTGGGCGGTCGACGGGCCATACGGACCGATGCCCGCCTCATTGCCGCTTCCAATGAAGATCTTGAAGAACTGGTCGCACGCGGCAAATTCAGGGAAGACCTTTATTACAGACTGGATGTGTTCAGAATTGTTTTGCCTCCCCTTCGGGAACGGACGGGCGATATTCCCATGATCGCGGAAGAACTTATCGCCGGTTTTAACCATGAATTTAACAAAAAAATTATCCGGATTAAAGCGGAATGCATGCACGCATTGGAAGCATATGAATGGCCTGGTAATGTGCGTGAACTGAAGAATGTGCTTCAGGGCGCTGTTCTTGTCTGTGATGACGAAGAAATTGGAGAGGAACATCTGCCGGAACGCCTGAGACAAAAAACCGGCGATCCGGCAAAGCTGGTCGTTGAAGTCGGGCAATCCCTTGATTTCGTTGAAAAGCAGATAATAATGAAAACCCTCGCTCATACGAAAGACAATCGGAAAAAAGCGGCCGCACTGCTGGGCATAACCCGCCGGGCTCTCTATAATAAACTTCATAAACACGAAATCAAATAAACGTTCACAGACATTGATCCTACCTTTCAACTGATTATTCACACTTTATCAACATACCGGTTCACGGTGTACCGTTTATTCCCATTAGCAAAATTTCTATTCCTTTAATCCTGTTTTTTAAATCAGAAGCATTATAATCATCATATATAATTTATTGTTATTTAAAGACTTATAATAAACATACACCTGATTGGCATACTTCTTGTCCTTATAGAATTGAAATGTGTGAGTGCTGATGCTCTTGAGAGTTGCGAGGACAATAAAAGGGCGTTTATTTATGTTGATAAAAACAGAGGATTTAAAACATTTACGTATAAAGCCGGAAGATAAGGTCGCGGTCTCTCTTTATGACATGTACTTCGATGATCTGTTCTGGAACATCCAGTTCCTTGTTCTGACACAAATTGATAGAAGGGAAAAAAACGCTTTACTGATTTCACGCAAGGTGGCTGGCGAACCGGATTTCAAATCCGGTACCTGGAACCTGTATCTTACCCTGGGCAATGCTGTAAGAGGGCAAAAGACGGGAAAATACCGGGGTGGGACAGAATCAGGAGGTCAGACCGTATCCGGGATTTTAAAATGGCCGCTGAAACAGGTCAGTCTGACCAGCACGGAATTGAAAAAGTTGACAGCAGGAATAAAGGGTGTACCTGACGGAGCCGATTTTCATCTTCGCAGTCGGAACAATGTTCTGGGCTATAATTTCCACGCTAAAAACGGAGAAATTGGGCATGTAAAGGATCTTGTTATTGAAACGGCAAGCTGGAAGATCCGATATCTGATCATTGATACCCGGAATTGGTTGTACAAAGGCACAGATGTGCTCATATCACCTGCCTGGATCGAAAAAATCAGATGGAGCGATCAGCTTATCTATGTCGACCTTAATAAGGAAGTGGTGCAAAACAGTCCGGCCTACAACCCCGAACAACCCCTTGACGACGATCTTGAACTAAAGCTCAATAAATATTACGGCCATCAGCGCAGTAAAAAATAATAATTATCAGTTAAAAGTAAGGAGATATCCATGAGAACCTACTATTCTATCCTTTTCACCGCAATTACCCTGAGTGCTCTGCTTGTAATCAATGCGTGTAAGCCCGAGGCTCCGTCTCCCCTTCTCATTGAACGGGCGAGAGATAATACACTGGCAATCCTGGACAGTCTAAAACAGGACAGCGCACAAATCATCGGTAATGTTGAACTGACTTCCGAATTTTATGATGATAAATCTCTAAAGTATATTCTTAATTATGAGATTGAAACCGGAATGGATTCTGCAAACATCATCAGGACCAAAGCCTCGGCATTTCTGGACAGGAGTGAAGATAAGTGGACATACCGCTTTGTTTTCGACAAAACTTACAAGCGCCCCCTGCATGCTCCTGAAAAATAATCAAAAAAAACCCCGGTATGTTTATACCGGGGTTTTTTTCTACTGTTCCGGACTGCTTCAACGTTTTTCCCAGTAACTGGGTCTTCCATAATAATCATATAACTGAATTTCATAGTTTCTGTTTACAGGTTCTGTAGGCCTGTATTCCGGACTGTTTTCTATGGATTCTTTTGTCATATCAACAGAGACTTCACTTTTCACCCAGTCTACACGTTGAATCCATTCAGGTGAAACCAGTACTTTTCTCCCGGGTAACCAGTTTCTCGTATCAATCACCATATAGCGAATGATCCAGGATTCGTTATCAAAGATAAAATCATCAACATGCCCGATGGAGCCGTCCGTAGCCTGTATATGATAGCCGATCACTTCCTCTGTGCTGCGCAGCCGCGCGTCCTCGTCAGACTGTGTTTCGCCTTCGGCACGTTCCTGTTCCGCTTCTCTCAGCCGTTCCGCCATCAGTTGCATCTCGGCAAAATGTGTCGTATCCACGCCGTATGAAAAATGTATCGGCCAGGCATAGTACTTTATAAGTTCCGACTCCTTTTGCTTCGACACCGGTTTATGTTTATCGACCGGCGGGCTGTTCTCTATTTTTTCTTTTGTCAGATTCACCGGTAAGCGGTCCGACTTCCAGTCAGGATCTCCCAGTGCTGACGGAGAAATCAGTACCAGCCTCTCTCTCAACCAGCCTCCGGTATCTGCTACCAGATACCGGATATTCCAGAACAAATCATGGAAGAAAAAATCCCTGACCTTTCCGATGTCGCCATCACTGGCCAATAGTTTATAATGACCGGTAATGTCTTTAATACTTCGTAACATAATCATTACCTCCTTTTACGATTAAATGGAATGGATTATCATCCCGGATAAACAAGATCCGCCTTTTCGTAATCCATCACCAGTATGCAGTTTCATTCTTTCTTACCTGTCAGAAGACACGTGCTTTTATAACAAAGCAGCCAAATCCTTGCGGGTCCAGTTTTTACTTTGAAGTTCTTTCTTAGATGGCATCGTATCATGTTTAAACAGTTCTTCAATCACAGCAACCTGTTCGTCCCGGTTTACGCCAAGTACCGCAGTGACCTGTTCCTGCCGGGTATAATACACACTAAAATTTTCTTTTGAGAGATTACCCTGAATAATAATATCATCCCAGCCATTCCCATAACCGGAATACCGCATGGCCAGGCCAGCCAGATCGGTCCAGAAGAATGGTATGATGTCGATTTTTGTTTTCATGTCAAGCATGTTCCGCGCGGCGATAATCCCCAGTTGTTCGGCGACCCGCCAGTGTTCGATGCGAACCATATCATCCGTCTTGCAGTATAAAAAAGTGGCGATATCACCTGCCGCGTAAATGTCATTTTCAACCTGAAGATAATCATCCGTAAGGAGCCCCTGGTCGGCAACCTTAACGCTTTCAGGCATAAAACCGGTCTGCGGCTCCACTCCAATTCCCAACACGGCCAGATCTGCATCAATCGTATCACCGTTTTCGAGAATAATTTTCTCCAGATTTTTACCACCTTTAAACGCCGACACCGTGGTTCCCAGATGAAACACAATCCCGCTGTCTTCCATTTTTTTCCTGATGAGGGTCCCCACTTCCTTACCCAGTATCGTGGCGAACGGGATGGATTCGGGTGCAATAACATGAATAGTCCTATTGGAATGGTTCAGACTCTCCGCTGTTTCCAGACCGATAAAACTGGCACCGACAACGGCGACATGTTTCGCTTTTTCCGCGGCCTGAACGATATTCCGGGCATCCTGAAGGGTGCGCAGTGTAAAAATACTGCCCAGTTCATTACCGGGAATATTTAATTTCCTTGGCTTTCCACCGGTGGCAACCAGTAACCGGTCATAGAACAGGCTGATCTTGTTTTCCAGATGGACAACACGCTTATGGCTATCCAATGACTTCACACGCTGGCCGACGATCAGTTCGATACGGTGGGTTTTATAAAAATCCGGAGGATTGAGCGCCAGTGACGATGCATCGACGTAACCTTTGAGAAAATCCTTACTCAATCCCGTCCGATCATACGGTGGCTGGTCATCAGCGGTAATCATGACAATATGCCCTTCAAATCCCAGCTCACGCAGCTTGCGTGCAGCGGCATTTCCTGCAGCGCCTCCCCCGATAATAAGGAAAGTACGTTCATCTTCCATTTGCT
Source organism: uncultured Calditrichota bacterium (assembly GCA_964410215.1). Classification (GTDB taxonomy): domain Bacteria; phylum Calditrichota; class Calditrichia; order Calditrichales; family CAYPHA01; genus CAYPHA01. The sequence goes on from CAYPHA010000017.1 coordinate 57,734, forward strand.
TTACGGTCGCATCTGCTTTCTTTTCCGTTTCATCCCCGCTTTCGTCCTCCAGAAGAATAATATCCTTCCCACGGATATCCAGTTTATAGCTTTTCAGACCGTGGGAAGCCGGTGGTTCGGACACCGCTCCGGTTTCCACATCAAACATGGCATGATGCCAGGGACACATTACTTTTTTACCGGATAGAATACCGGTTTCCAGCGGGGCATCATGATGGGGACAATACGCATCCGTCGCATAATACCGGTCCTCTATTCTCATTAAAAGCAATTCGAGTCCGGACTCAGTGAAAATCATCGTCATTTCACCATTCCGTAATTCATCAGTTTGGGCAATAACCGTTTTGGTTTTACTCATTTTACTTTCCTTTAAAAAACCTTCCGTTTCTCAATTTCCCACTTCTTTTATCTTTAATCTTTTATCTCTTCTCTTTTTTCTTTTTTCTTTTTTCTTTAATCTTTTATCTTCTTCTTATCTTCTCCCATATACATGGTAATATGCGGAAAAGGAATCTCGATATTTTTTTCATCAAATTTTATTTTAAGCCGTCGATTGAACTCTCTTGCTATAGCCCATTGTCTGATAGGTTTCGTTTTAATACGTGCCTTCACAACCAGGGCCGAATCTGCAAATTTATCCAGACCGAACACTTCGAGATCTTCAAGAATATCATTCTTTAATTCCGGATCATTTCGCAGTGCAGCCCCCACTTCATTGATATACCCGATCACCTCATCAATGTTTTCTTTATACGCCACACCAATATCGAAGACATAACAGGAAAATTCTTTCGTCATGTTGGTCACGACATCAATCTGTCCGTTTGGCACATAATGCACTTTACCTTCCAGATCCCGCAATGTCGTCAGTCGCAGATTCAACTTCTCAACCAGCCCCGCCTTTCCGGCTACCACGACAACATCCCCTACACGAATTTGGTCTTCCAGCAGAATAAAAAATCCGCTTATGACATCTTTTACCAGGCTCTGGGCACCAAAACCAATAGCCAGGCCAAGCACACCTGCAGCGGCCAGGATAGGTCCGATTTCAATACCAAGCTCACCCATTATGACCAGAATCGAAATAACCAGGATAACGACATTCATTACATGTCTGACAATGGAACTGAGTGTACCCGTACGTTTCTGAAATTCTGTATTGGATTGTCGTTTCTGGACAACATCAAACGCTTTTCGTGAAAATATGCCGGCGAGTTTAATTAACACAACCATTGCAATCAGAACCACAACAATCTTCAGGCCGCTGGTCAACAACCAGGTAACAGCCATTTCCGAAAGGACATTCAAATCAAAACCGTTGCTTCCAAAAAAATTCACCCTTTACTCCTTTCTCGTAAATCAGAACAATGGTGTTGTGCAGACAGATCTATAACAACTACTGTACCAACAACAATTTAAATAAATATAATTCTTTGATTTTATTAGACTTAACAAAAAACAATAAGGCCGTTAAAATAGATTTAACGACCTTAACAGAAGCGTTCATAACCGGTATGGGAAGGAATGGAACAGTTGTACGATGAAATATCCATTCATGTATATTTTTAGTACACCTTAACCAACAGTCTTTTGATGAATGGCACATCTGCCCCGCACAATTCTACTGCTCGGAAGAATCCCCTGCGGTCTTTTTTATTGTTGAAATTTTAAATGGAAAATACGCAGGACAAAAACCGATCAGGCTTGTTAATAAAAAGACGATGGCGATTATACCGAGAATGACCGCCGCCGTTCCGCTTATCTGGCCTGTCAGATATAAAACAAGGACTATGAGAGCCAGAAGGATGCGAATGATACGATCCACGTTACCCATATTCTTCAGCATATTTTTACCTCTTCACATTAATGAAACAGACACCACGATTCAGATCCCCCGGAACCGTGGTGTTTCAATACAATATAATCAAAAAAAACTATTAATCTTCAATATGAATAACCTCAGCAGGACAATTATCGACGCATTCCTGAACCGCGTCCCGGTGTTCTTCGGGCACTTCGCCCACGCCCGGATCACCGTCCACCTGATACTTTTCGACAATCTCACTCAGATTATCATCTTCATTTTCGGCGAATACTTCAGGGCAGTCATCCCAGCAGACTTCGCAACTGGTGCATTCATCACGATCAATTGTTACTTTCATTATATAGCCTCCTCTGTGTTGTGAATATTTTCAACCGTAATAATACGTAATAAAACAATCATATACAATGCAGATGATATTCTTTTACAACCGCTTCGATACGCCTCATATCCTATTATTTCCATCAGTATCGTTTCAGCCGGGCATCGATTTCTCCTGAAATAAACAGGGTATTAATACCTCGTGAATTCACTTACTATGCGCTGCTTCAGACGATGCAGGTTTTCACTCAGTGAAACATGATATACATGCGGCTGTATCAGGCGTTTAACCCCCTGATCAAGATCGGCCACATCCTGCCGTCTCAGATCCCGGATTACCTCCATTGAGGGAAAATTATATACCTGTTTTCCGTGTTCGCTTATTTTTTTTAACAACGGTTCCATTCTGCTAAGGTTCGTCGCATTTATAGTGCGTGATTTATCCGGATCAAAGGGGTGATATAATTTTAACTTTTCCATGTTGCCCGGATATTCATCATTTAGTGCGATTATATCCGCATTCGCTTTTCCGGATAACCCATAGACTCGCCAGACACTTTTGTTGCCGGGAACGATTGATTTACTCATGCTTTCAGAGAACTTCGTTGTCGGCAACCATTCACCGTTATGGTTGATACTGGTTAATTTATACACCCCGCTCAGTGCCGGGTCACCAGCGGAGGTTATCAGGCGGGTGCCGACGCCGTAAACCAGACGCCGGATCAGGTTATCAGGATTCACATCGTATTGTAACGCTTCTTCCTCGATCTGTGTAATGATCTGCCATATAGTTAATTCATCCAGTTCATTGGACAGGACAATCCGGGCATCTTCAAAACCAGCCCTGTCCAGCTCGCGGGCTGCCCGGATACTTAAATATGCCAGGTCGCCGGAATCCAGCCGGATGCCCACCGGCCTGTATCCCCTTTTCCGTAATTTTTCAAACACTTTGACAGCATTTGGAATACCACTTTCCAGTGTATTGATGGTATCCACCAGGAGTATGCAATTATCCGGATAGAGGTCTGCGTAAGCCTGAAAAGCATCCAGTTCAGTCATTCCCATTCCCAGATAAAACTGGATCATGGCATGGGAATGGGTTCCTTTTGGTTCAAAACCCAGGAAGCGGGATGCTGCAATATTCGAAGTATAGTCTGCCCCCCCGATCAATGCCGCCCGGATACCGGCATGCACACCGCGATCCTGTGCCCTGCGCGTACCGAATTCGAGAAGCAAACCGTCCCGGCCGGCCATTTTAATCCGGGCCGCCTTTGTAGCGACTAAAATCTGGTAATTCAATTGGTTCAGAAGGACCGTTTCCAGGATCTGGGCGATCGCCAGTGGTCCCTGCACAATGGTTAACGGTTCAGCCGGATGGACAACCCGTCCTTCCGGAATAGCTTCAATGGACAGGGATTCAAAGAGTGGTGTCCGGCCCAGCCATTTCAGGAAATCATCACTAAAAACGCGCTTGCCCTCAGCGGTCTTTTGCGACCGCAGACTTTCGATATCCTCGTTGCTGAAGCGGGTCTTTTTCAGCCAGCTCATCAGCCATTCAAGACCGGCATTGATACAGTATCCGGCTTTGCTGGTTCTGTAATCGGGATAGTGCCGGAAAAAATGTTCAAATCGCACTTCTTTTTCATGATATCCCTGTCTGAAATAGAGCTGTGCCATAGTCAGCTGATACTGATCCGTATTCAGGATACTGTCGTAAATTTGCGCTTCCATTCCCGTCAAAACAGTCCCTTCTGATGTTTCTACTCCTGTTCCGGAATGTGTCCCGGTATTAGTTCCCACAAATCATCTATGTTCGTATCTGAAGTACCGACATCAAATGATTCATCGATTGAATAATGTTCTGAAATTTTTGGAATCAATCTATTCTTATAATAATCCGCAACATTATCTTTAACGCTTCCATCCCTGCCATCATAAAGGCGGACATGCGCATCGTCCAGCATTTCGGATACCCTGTCGCTGCACATGCCGGTCACGACGACATTGACGCCATAATCGATCAGGGATCGGGCCAGTTCTTTATCTGATGGTATTTTTGCCTTATGTTCCAGAATAGGCAGTTTATGGTATTGCAATTTCTTACTATCTATTACGAGGACATGGGCTGCCTGATTAAAGCGGTAATCAAAGGGAGCGTCCAGATTCTCTCCCCGTGTGGATATGGCAATTTTCATAGTACCTCCTTTTATAGTTAAAGTACTGCTAACGCTGTAATAAATCAGTTGAGCGAAGTGCTGTCACACCATTTGATTTCATCTCAGCGATCGCCCGCTCTGCATCCCCCGGTTCAGCATTGACAGCTTTAACCGCATCTTCGATCAGATAAGTCAGAAATCCTTTCCGGGCGGCGTCGATCGCTGTGGCTTTAACACAATAATCCGTGGCCAGACCGGTTATATACACTTCATCAACGTTTTTATTTTTCAGATAGGACTCCAGATCCGCATCCGTGGCATCAAATGCGGAATAGCCATCATCGTCCGGCCCGGTTCCTTTCAGGAATACCTTCTCAATTTTATCCGTATTCAGACCGGGATGGAAGGCAGCGCCTGTTGTGCCCTTCACACAATGAACCGGCCAGGTATTGAAGTGACTTGAATGTTCAGGGTGTTCATCCCGGGAAGCCAGTACGAGATCGAAACGGTCCATCAAATGATTCACGACCGGTATAATCTGATCCCCCTGATCAACGCCCAGGGCACCGCCCGGGCAAAAATCATTTTGCAAATCAACAATGAATAGGGCTTTCATCCGAACCTCGCGGGATTTTATGAATTTGCCTGGTAATATACGACTTCTGAAAGTGGTTTTGTATAGTTTTTAACGAATTAATATCATAAATGTTCAGATAAATTTGGAACCATACGAAAGGGTATCCCGTATGTTAACAAATTTGCAGAAGGCCTGGATATTTTTTAATCTATAGATTATGACATATATAGGAAAAAGAAAAAACATATCTGTAAGCCGGGAAGCTTCCATATCATTAAACCGCATATTACCGCGCATAGAAGCCCGGTTTAAAGAAAAGACGGATGTAGTGGAATGGGAAGCCTACATCCGCCGTTTGAAACGTCACTTCCCCAAGCTCTTTGACCGGCTGTATACATTATACGGGGACGACTATGATTTTTTCTTCTATCTCGAAAGTATCCTTTCCTCCGCCACGCAGATGTGGCTGGAACGGCCGGATGAGCTTAAAGCCCTGGATGCCATGCGCGAAATAGATCCTAAATGGTATTTGTCGCGACGTATGGTCGGCGCTATGTGTTATGTGGATTTATTCGCAGAGGACCTTCAGAAACTTCGTTCCCGAATCTCCTATCTGAGCGCTCTTGGTATTACGTATCTGCACCTGATGCCTGTTTTTAAGGTGCCAAAGGGTGATAATGACGGCGGATACGCCGTGAGCAGTTTCAGGGAAATCAATCCAAATCTGGGAGATATGGAAGATCTGGTTGCCTTGACAAAAGAATTACGTCATCATGGGATCTCGCTGGTACTCGATTTTGTTATCAACCATACGTCTGACGAGCATGAATGGGCACGGCGCGCTATATCCGGTGAAGAAGAATTTCAGGAATACTATAGAATTTTTCCCTCCAGGAAAATGCCCGATGAATATGAGAAAAGTATCGGAGAGATTTTCCCTGATGACCATCCCGGTGCATTCACGTATCATCATCGCCTGAAAAAATGGGTCTGGACATCGTTTAATACCTATCAGTGGGACCTGAATTACGAAAATCCGGAAGTATTCAACCGTATGCTGGAAGAGATGCTGTTCCTTGCCAACCAGGGCGTTGAATTATTACGGCTCGATGCGGTTGCATTCCTGTGGAAAGAACTGGGTACCGACTGCCAGAATCTCCCGCAGGCCCATACTTTGATTCAGGCTTTCAGCGCGGTGATTAACATTGCGGCGCCGGCGCTGGTTTTCAAATCCGAAGCGATTGTGCATCCGGAAGAAGTCAGAAAATACATTAATATGGATGAGTGCCCGCTTTCATACAATCCTGAATTAATGGCGCTGTTATGGGATGCACTGGCAACGCGGGATGTGCGCACGCTTCAGAATGCGATGCAAAGCGGTTTTGAACTGCCTGAAGGATGCGCCTGGGTTAATTATGTACGCTGCCATGATGACATCGGTTGGGGTTTCTCAAATGAAGATATCGAGGCATCCGGATTTGATCCGGAAAAACACCGTCGTTTCCTTACCGATTTCTATACGGCAAAACATCCCGGCAGTTTTGCCCGTGGCTTACCATTTCAGGTAAACCCAATGACAGGTGATGCCAGAGTATCGGGTACCTGCGCTTCACTGTGCGGTCTGGAAAAAGCGGTAGAAGAACAAAACGCCTATGATATTGATATGGCAGTCCGGCGAATCCTGCTCATACACGGGATTATTATCACCATTGGCGGTATTCCGCTGCTTTATCTGGGTGACGAAATCGCAATGCTGAATGATTACAACTATGATCAGGATCCCGATAAGATCGGCGACTCACGCTGGGTGCATCGTGCGCCTTTTGACTGGAAGAGGGCTGAGGACCGGAGTGATGACCAAACCCCCGTGGGAAGAATTTTTCAGGGCATCTTGCGGCTTATTCAGTTCCGTCACCGAAATTCTGCGTTTGAATATACCAATACGGATTTCGTAGATACGGGTAACAGGCATGTCTTTGGCTATTTCAGAAGTCATGAGGAGTACAGCGTTTTCATACTGGCCAACTTCAGTGAAAAAGATCAACCCCTGGAGGCAAGGCGATTGCGAATGATGGGAATCCGTAAAACCATGATCGACCTGTACGCGGGACGGACGGTAACAGCCACCCGGGAGCTCACACTTGAACCATATCAGCTCATGGTGCTCGCAAAGATGCAGTGAAAGAACTGCAATGTTTCTTTATCCATTTACCTGTCGAAGGTTTGAATGCTGTTTAAAAACCGCATTGTCACCGGACCGCAATGCACCGGATAACGCTTCGAACAATGCACTTTGCCTTGCATAAGTCTTACGGACAGTCGGATCCGGTTTCCTGCGCAGGTGGTTCTGCAGTTCAACAAAAGGATCGATAATCTCACTCAGCGAAATGGCATTCCCTTCTTCATTTTGCCACACCCAGGCGGCATGCAAAGCGGCACCCAGGGCGGCGCCCTCCCCCCCGACAGGAACGGTTTCCGTATTAAAAATATCCGCAATGGCCTGACACCAGGCTGCCGACCGGGACAGCCCGCCCGTTAACCGGATTTCATGTGGCTGTACCGGTAAACGCCTGAATCCGGTAACTAAGTTCTGGATATGTCCTTCAAGCACCGCCCTGCACAGTACGGACTCCGTAAAATCTCCCAAACCGAAACCGAAATATACCGGCACGGCGTCGGGAACATTGGGCGTCCGCTCACCTTCGTACCAGGGAATGAGTAATCTGCCGCCGTTGCCGGGTTGCGTCTGCGTTATTAACTCTGAAAATTGATCATGCGTAAGCTGGTACTGTTCGAGGATAGCATTGTAACCATTGGCCAGGTTGGTTACACACAAAAGGGGCAGATAATGACCGGTACTGTCGCAGAAAGCGGCGATTTCGCCGGCCGGATCAATAAAAGGTTTTTCTAAAAAAGTATAAGCGGTTCCGCTCGTACCAAGACTGACGGTGACGATCCCTTCCTTAATATTCCCTGTGCCGATCGCACCGTACATATTATCACCACTCCCCGCATCGATTTTACACTGAGGATCAAAACCGAACCGTTCCGCCAGTTCTTTTGAAATAGTGCCAATGCTGCATGTCGAAGGGGTTACCGACGGCAGTTTGTCCTTCAATCCGACATTGATACTGTTCAGAATGCTATCAGACCACCGGCGTTTGCCGGGATGCCAGAGTGCCATTCCGGATGTATCTCCGGGTTCCATGGCAACAACACCACCGGTCAGATACCAGTTTATATAATTATGAACGAGAAAAAACGTTTTTGTTTTGTGGAAACGTTCTGTCTCGTGCCGAAACATATGAAATATTTTGGCAGCGGTATACCCGGTCAGTTGGGCATTGCCCACTTCTTCGATCATTTTTTCCGGTCCGCCCGCTTTGTCCGTAAGCAGGTCACATTCCTCACGCGTCGAAAAATCGTTCCACAATTTACTGACCGGACGCGTCAATGCGCCGTGTTCATCCATGGCGACGAGACCATGCTGCTGACCGGATACGGAAATCGCTTTTATGTTCCTTACAGGGATCGCTGCGGATTTCAACCTTTCGAAGACCATGTTTACAGCCTGTATCCACATCAATGGATCGGATTCGGAAACACCCGGTTCCGCATCTCTATTTACGCCATTCAGTGTGCCGTATTCGGGCAGGTCATTATCATAATTCAGCGAATCCACATGGACGATGTCCCCTTTCGCCATGTCCACTATGACGATTTTACAGCTTTGGGTTGAAACATCTAATCCTGCAAACAACATACTTCTCTCCCCTGTTTTAAAATCGTATCAGGTCTGATCAACCTGAAGTTTTACCAATAGAGAATATAAAGAAAAATAACCGCCATTATTATCATTCCCCCGAGGATCAGCACCAGTGGGGATGGTTTAAGACTGTATGTATTTTTTTGAACCATGACCACCGGTTTATCGAGTGGTCTTAACCAGGTAATGAGGTACATAACGGCAATAACAACAAGAAAGGTTATTGCCATGCGGTTCAGAAAAGCGATATCGCCGAATTGCCATTGCAGAAATCCGTAGACCGGAACGCTTAACAGCAATGCCGTCACACCGGCTGCCGGCGGCGCTTTTTTGACAACAAAGCCGAATACGAAAGCGGCCAGAATTCCGGGTGAGATATATCCCTGGAATTCCTGAATATATTTGAACACGCCGCCAAAGCGCGGATCACTGAGCTGGGGGGCTATGACGCATCCTATTAAAACGAAAACAATGGTCATGATCCGGCCGAGGGTAATCAGGCTTTTTTCTCCCGCGTCGTTTTTCCAGAAGCCCTTGTATAAATCAATGGTAAAAATCGTGGCAGCCGAATTCAGCATGGAAGCCAGTGAACTGATCACGGCACCGCTCAGGGCGGCAAAGATGAAACCGCGTATGCCCAGCGGGATCAGATTGCGAATCAATGTGGGATAAGCCTGATCTGCGGTGAGAAAAGAATCTCCATATAGCTGATGGGACATAATCCCCGGAAATACGATGGCAAAGGGAACGAGTAACCACATACCTGCGGCAAAAATGATACCGAGTTGTCCATGCTCCAGCGTTTTTGCCGCCAGGGTGCGCTGAACGATAAACTGGTTTAAACCGGTGTAATAGAAATTTGGAATCCATAACCCGATTATAAGGGCTGTCCAGGGCAATTCGGGATGATCTGCCGGTAAAACCAGATGTAAGCGGTCTGCATTCACTTCATTAAAATGAGAAACACCATTGATAAATCGGTCTATCCATGAACTGCTTGCCATCGTCTCAGGCGACAGGGCACCGATGGCAAAGAATCCGAGCGTCATCGTCAGCAGACCCCCGATCAGCAGACCGGAACCCTGCAGCAGGTCGGCATAAGCCACCGCTTTCAATCCGCCCCACGTGGTATAGAGGGCTGCAATGATCCCGATAATCCAGATGGCCGTCGTAAGATCCATATCGAAAATGGTGTGCAGGGTGATACCACCGGAGAACAGCACAGCGGTAATGGTGACGGCAACATAGATGACCATGGTATAAAAGGCCATAATTCCACGGGCCGAACGGTTATAACGGTATTCCAGGTACTCCGGCATCGTGAAAATGCCGGCATTCAGGAAGCGAGGGAGGAAAAAGATGGCTACGAATACGATGGTTACCGCCCCCAGGAGCTGGTAACCGGAAACCGCCAGACCGACACTACCGGCGCTGCTGCCGCTCATACCGACAAACTGTTCCGTGCTGATATTCGCCGCGACAATCGAAAAACCGATCAGCCACCATTTCAGCCCGCGACCGGCCAGGAAATAATCCTCGCTGCTCTCCTCTTTACGACTCTTGTACATACTGAAAATAACAACGATAACGATGAAGACAATAAATACGGAGATATCAAACCAATGCAATTCCATGCCGCACGTTCCCTGTTAAATATGATTTGAAAACGTAATTAAATAAAAGAACAAAAATATGAGAAAACCTCATCATTCATCCAATGCATTTTCTGCCGAGATTCTCAGTAATTGCACACCGTGAAAGGGCACCTTTGTCTCAAAACGGTCTGTAAAATCTCCCAGATCCTTTTGCCTCCATACATCACGGATTGTACATGTTCCGGAAAAACCTATATCTGAAAAGCGTATGCTCATTGGTTTACGATCACCCCAGTTGAAGTAATCCGCCGGATTTTTGACGCTACCGGTAATGTGGAATAAACCAACCGCTTTGGATCCGTCCGACAGTTCCTTCACCATGATCAGTTCATCATCATCCTGCTTCATGATCTGCGCCTGAAGACCCCGCTCGTCCTGATTGATAGCGATCACCTCATGATTGCACAGCACGTTCAAAGTAAACGGATCCAGTTTTGTCATATCGCCACTGAAGATCAATGGTGCAGCCATCAGAGACCACATCGACATGTAAAAATACTGTTCATCCGGCAACAGGGTTGTTTTTGTCCCTTCCGCTCTCTGATGGGCATCACCAACCCAGCCGATCAGGATATAGTCCGGATCATTCCAGCCACCAGGCCCGGCATACTGCCAGTGCTGCGCATTGCTGATACCGATATTATAGAAGGCCGGCATACTGGTTACTCCCGCCAGCCCGAGATCACCTGTAGTTCGCCAGCAGTTTCCGACTTCCGCTCCCCATTGCCATACCTCCGCCAGACCGTATTGACAGATATTCAACACGATATCCCGGTCCAGACTTTTCAAAATGTTCCACATGACCTGATAGGGGGCCTTATGCTCAGCCTGAGACCGGGATTTCAGCAGCGACATGTATGAACACAAATCGTATTTTAAAAAGTCGAATCCCCATTCCGCGAACAATTCCGCGTCCTGCCGTTCATGACCATAACTTCCCTCGTATACCATACAGGTATTGGGACCCGGTGATGTATAGAGTCCGGCTTTCAATCCCCTGGAATGGATATAATCCGTCATGGCCTTCATATCGGGAAACCGTTTATTTGGCAATATACGCCCGTCTTTACCGCGGGGCAGACCACCAACCTCAGGATCGTCGGAATATATTTTGACCATGGGATCTTTCGAATTCAGTTTAACCATCCAGCAATCATCGATATTGACATACTGGTAACCGTAATCTGCCATTCCGGATTCGATCATCGCATCAGCAGAGGCCCTCATCAGTGAATCGGTGATCCGGTCATAATGAATATACCAGCTGTTCCATCCCATCGGTGGCGTGAGCGCCAGTTTTTCCCCGGCTTTGATGGTAAATGGGTAATTTGATTGGCCAAAATCATTGACAGCGTTCAGTATGCATGCGTATGATCCTTCCTTTTCAATCAGACCGGTGATAATGCCTGTATGCGGATCCACTTCCAACCCTTCCGGCAAGCCGCTTACGTCATATTTCATCGGTCGTTTTCCTGTGGCGGGAATACGGTACAGAAAGGGCGATCCCGGACGAACGCCATAAACCTTCGGACCACTGATGCGCGGCGCATCCGGTGCGGGAGGTGTGAGAATGGCGGATGCATCCGCTTGCTTATGGACAGCAGGCACCGGTTTCTCTCCGGTATACCGGATCTGTGCATCGAGCCAATTCGCATGGTCATGGCGGATGCCGTCCCCCGCATCTGAAACGAGTAGACCCAGTTTATCGATACCGTCCAGATCGACATGAACCGGTATTGCG
>CAYPHA010000018.1:0-1137 GCA_964410215.1 uncultured Calditrichota bacterium
AATACCATGATAAAAATTGTGTACTAATGTTGCCAATCCAGCCAACTCAAGAAAAGACAAATCAGGTAGTTTCTCTTTGTCGGGAATCAATGTAATTAAACGTGATATGTTGGCATATTCAGCTTCAATTTTTTCCTTTAGATCAGCCATATAACAATATGCCTTCAGAACGAATGATAGTATTAAAGGGATTATTTAAACTTAAATCTATAATATCAACGGGCTTTGATAAACCAAAAATCATCTCACTGTAAAATTTAAAAAACTGATTATCGGGAATACCCTCTACGGCAAGATCTATATCATTCCCATCTTTTGAAGGATGTGTTCCTGAACCAAAAAGAATGACTTTTTTTGCTCCATACTTTTTGGCAATCTGCAATATACTGGATTTATCTTTGTCAGAAATCATATACATCATTCAATTGTTGATCAATATGAATAAAATATATATCATCTCATAACAGAAGCAAGGAAATCAAGATGTAAATTTTTAAACAAATGCCCGGTAAGTCCGCCTTATTTTCTTAATGATGCCTTCGTGAAGATGTATTCCGGGATGGCCTGGTTAAATCTGATTTCGGTGATGCGGAATTCGGTGCCTTTTCCCTGCTTCAGCATGTCCTTGTAAAGGATGGTGGTCGGGAACCAGCGGCCGTCGATCTGCCGGACATCGCTCAGGGTCGTTCGCTTCAGCAACTGGCCGCTTTTCGCGTACAGCTCCTCCTTCAGAGGAACGAAACGATCACGGTCGATCCACATTTTCCGGGAATCATAGGCAATGTCATCGACCGTCGCTTTTAGTTCGAGGACATAGGTATCCCTGCCGTCGATCGCTTCGTTGCCGGTGACGCGGGCATCGTAAACATCGGTCAGCTTGCGGTCTTCCATCATGTCTTCATACGAAAGATCCGATCCCATAACCGACTGCCGCAACATGTGCCCGGAAATCTGAATGGCCCGATCCGTATCCGGTGAATAAATCCACAGTTTATCTTCCAGTTTCAGCATTTTCACACCCTTCTCGCGCGGGGGAGAAAGATACTCGGTAAACGATTTGGTATCGCCAACCGAATAGGATTTGGACGTAATCGTGCGGCTGTCACGGCGCCCGTGAATGACCATGGTGGATTCAAA
>CAYPHA010000018.1:1237-42157 GCA_964410215.1 uncultured Calditrichota bacterium
ACACCCGGTATAAAACCAATGTAATAGGCTTCCGGCGTGATCATTGCCCGGTAGACGGTCGGCATCATCATGGCGCCACCACCCGGAATAGCCTGTCCGAAATCGATGCCGTGTTCCTGCAGAAAAAAGGAAGCGGCCAGACCTATAAGCGTACCCAGTACGGATCCGATAAAACCAATGATGACAGCCTCGTAAAGAAGCGTTTTGTATATATGCTTTTTTTCTTCGCCGAGGGCAAGCCGGATACCGAATTCCGTGTACCGGCGCAATCCACCGAGCAACCCCGTGTTCCAGAGGACGACGGACAGGGCAAAAACCAGAATCGTGATCATAATACCACTCATGCTGTCTGCATAAGCAAGATATTCATCGAGGCCGCTCTGATCCTTGAGCTGTACCATTTCCGGGGCAAATTCATCGGTATTATCCGTATATGCCGCGTTAAACGTTTCTTTGACGGCTGTTGCTTTTTCATCATAATATACGCCGGACTGGAAATATCCCAGGATTTCGCCGGCCGCATCCTGCATATCGAGGGAAACCTGTGCATCGGTGATATCGATAATAATGGCGCCGCGGTCGAGTGCCGCGGTACCGAAACGGACCGTACCCGCGACGATGAAGTTTGTGAATGCCATACTTCCATACATGGTCGAACTGAAGAGGGTGACTTCATCTCCGATAGCGACACGGAACCGGTCTGCAAAATCATGGCTGATCAATGCTTCACCGGACTGGTCCGGAACGGAACCGGAAACCAGCGATTTGCGAATGTTCATACGGGCCAATTCCCGGGAACCGGGCGAGAACAGATCGATGCCCTGACCGATTACCGGTCCCTGCGCCCGGGTATCCCCGCTGGAATCGGGGACATCGAGTAAGCCGCCGAAACGAATGCGTTGCACCCAGTCCAGTCCCGGATACGTTTCTTCCAGATCGGATATCAGTTCACCTGTACCCAGAAGGGCCAGATCATTAGGGGCCTGGCTGGCATTTTCCGCATAGGCACGTGTCATGATTTTCACGTGACCCGTGCTGAAATTGGCATTCAGCTCAATCATATCAGTGAAGACGCCTTTCAACCAGGCGGTCAGGAGCACGGTCAGAAAAACACCGATGGAGACGATGATGACCGGAAGCAGGCTCCTGTTTTTATCCCGAAGGATGCCCTTTATAAGAAAGTCAATCATTGAATTTTCCCCTTCAGTGCATCGGTGGGATTCATTTTTGAAATACGTCTCGCCGGCAGGAAGCTGACGATGGTCGCGGAAACAACAACCAGCATGACTGTTGAAATAATCAGGCCTGTGCCGTAAACAGGGTAAATTTTTTCGGCGATGCTGATTCCCATATCGGTGGTCGAGAGCGGCAGCGCAAAGCCGTTTTTCGCGAGATAGACAAATAACGGTGTCCCGTAAACAGCGGCAAGCAGCATGGCCAGAATGCTGTAGGTGGTTCCTTCAACGGTAAAAATACGGATAACCTGCCAGCGGGTCATTCCCAGAGCAATATAGGTGCCGATCTCTTTCTGCCTCCTGAAAATGGACATCACCTGGGTGTCGAAAATTGCCAGCAGGGCGATGACCAGAAGCAATCCATAGAGGATGGAAGCGCCGCCTTTCTTGGACTGGATGATCTTGTCCAGGTCGGCCAGCAGATAATCCAGGTCCTTGAAAATCCAGGGAGCATGTTGCGCCTGCTGATACTCTTCACCGACAACGATATACGTGGCCTCACCGGGCATACCGAGCATATCCTGCAGGGTATGCAGCGGAAGCCAGATCTGACCGTTATCAATGCCCGGGACATTACAATGAAAAATAGACACTATCCGAATTTCACGGGCATCGAAGGTACCGTTTGTGTCCCGCCAGCGGATTAACAGGATGTCATTTTGTTTAACATGGATCGATTTGGCCATGCGGTTCCCAATCAGTGCGGGTATGGCGCTGTTGGTATCGTTTAGGGCCGTGCCGGGAAGTTTCAATAAACTCTGATCCGGATCGATCCCTTTCAAAATAACGCTCTGCATCCGCCCTTCCGGATACACTGTTGCCTGGGTGACCAGCACCGGTACGACCTTCTGCTCCTGTGCCCTTTTTTTCAGGTCTTCCGAAAGCGGGGCATGCGCGTCCTGAAAAGTAAACACATCATATGGATCATAGTCGGGATGCCAAAGCTGACCGCCTCCGATTTCCCATTCGATGGTATCGGTGCGGGCCTGGCGGTTCCAGCCATCGATAATGCCGTTATAAAATATAATAACGACAAAGGAAAAAGAGAGCACGGCCACATTCAGCCAGGTACGCAACCCGGCGCCGATTAGATTTCTGAAAGCAAGTTTGATAGTCATCAGATAAAAGTCTTTTGTCTACAGTTGTTAGTCTTTCGTTATGTGTCCTGGACGGTTGTCATTGGCTTCCAAGTCCAGTCACATCGGTTTTTAATTTTTTTACTTTCTACTTTCTACTTTCTACTTTCTACTTTTTACTTTTTACTTTTTATTTTTTATTTTATCTCTATGCCCCATCCCCCCAAATCCGCACTTCCTGCTTCTCACTTCCTACTTCATACTTCCTAATTCTTAATTTCCCTGTCTTCCACCACCTTCCCATCCTTCAGGGAAATAATACGCCTGAGGTACTTCATCACTTTTTCATCATGAGTGGCAAAGATAAACGTGGTTTTGAGTTCTCTGTTCAGCGTTTCCATCGTCTGCAGAATGTGATGTGAGTTTTCCGAATCCAGATTGGCCGTGGGTTCATCGGCAAGCACGATCTCCGGCTTTTTAACGATCGAGCGTGCGATGGCAACGCGCTGGCTTTCACCACCGGACAGCCGTCCCGGTTTCGATTCCGCTTTATCAGTCAGACCGACCCAGTCCAGGGCATCCATGACCGCCTTTCTGCGTTCATCCCCCGGCATCCCCTGAAGCAGCAGGGTAAATTCGACATTCTCGTAAACTGTGTAGACAGGGAGCAGGTTATATGTCTGAAAAATAAAACCGATATGCCGGTTCCGTAATTGTGCCGACTGTTTGTGTGTCAGAGAAGCAATGGAATGGTCGAGAACGTGCACGCTGCCTTCGGTTGGTACATCGAGGGAACCGATGATATTTAACAAAGTTGTTTTCCCGGAACCGCTCGGACCGACAAGGCCGGCGAATTCACCCTTTTCAAAATCCAGATTGATATGACGCAGGGCGGTAAATTCGCCTGTTCCGGAAGGGAAACGCTTGACCATTTCTTTGATCGATATAATGGAATTGCTATTCATGGATTTTCTGCCACGTTTAATGGTTAAATACGAACATGAGTTGGACACCTTTTCCCGCATAGAGGTTCTCAGTATCGCCCCGGGAGAGTAAACGGCCCTCTTCCGGATTCCAGAAACCGAGTATATAGAATGTAAGTCTGTCTAACTGCCGTTGCCAGTTAAAAATCGTGTAAATTTGATCATCAGCCCAGCTGTAATAATGGATGGAACGGAAGGTGTCGAAAAAGCCAAACGGATAGGACATGGAGACGACAGAAAAGGAAGCCGTGTTGTCAAATGTGAATGCGTTCCTGTCGTATGAAAAATATAATTGCTCATACACCATGTAAAGTCCGTTACCGATATTGAACGTGTAATCCAGCCCGCTGTTGAACATCTGCTGATGCGTTAATGCACCGATGTCTTTTTCACTGGCGGTCCAGGATGCTTCGAACCAGCATCCGACGATTAAATCAAGGCGGGTATCGACGCCGATCCGATGTTCGGGAATCCGGTGAACCGCGGGTGTTGATAATGGCCCCTTTCTGCCGTCGGCGGTCCGGTAATGGTAGGTTATAGCCGCCTCACCGCCAGGCAGGGGATATTGAACGCGTCCTCCGAATTCCGGATGATTTTTATATGTCCCGATCTGCTCAAAACCCTTGGGATCGCTGTTGCCATAGAGTCCCCAGAGCCAGATATTGGAATTGTTCAAAAAATAGTAGCGGCACAGCATCCCCCACACGCCATCGGTGAGACCCAGGGGATCGCGGGCGTCCATGCGATCAAACCACATCAGCGGCCGCAGTAGAGTGGCCGACCCGAAATTAATTTTTTGCAGGCCGATCCTGCACTCAAACTGCCGTGTAGAATAGCGCATCCAGAGCCGGTATGCCCTGATATCTGCGTTCGTGTCGAGGCTGTCGAAAAGATGGGCACCTATATTTCCGTACACATTCGGGGATAGTTCAAAATCGATCATGCCGCGATTCCCGAGGGAGAATTCATAATTGAGCTGCGGTATATACCTGCTGCCGAGACGCAGCGGTAGATCCTGGGCAACATGCATGCTCGACCATGCTGACCACTGGCCGCGGAAATCGACTTGCCGTGACCCGGCCCGGATAATAGTTACCGGGATAACGATCAGGATTAAGATCATGATACCCGTTTTTGAACACATATTTGCTGACTTTTGCCTGATTGTACGAGAAAGAAATTGTGAGATTCTGAAAATCCTTGAAAAATATTCTTTTAATATAGTATTTTGGTACGGTGCAGACAAGGTGTTGTTTCAATAAACCAGATATAAACGAATGATATCTCAGCGTATCCATATAGGTACATCGGGTTGGTCTTATAAGGACTGGGTCGGTCCGTTTTATCCGCAGGGAACAAAAGCCGCGGATTACCTTCCTCTTTATGCCCGGAAATATAATACCGTCGAAATCGATTCGACTTTTTACGGTATACCACGGCAAAGTACGGTTGAAAAATGGTTCGATATTTCACCGGATGGATTTATCTTTTCACCAAAAGTGCCTCAGGAGATTACACATGAATACCGTCTGAAAGAATGTGACCAGATCTGGGCTAAATACCTGGACACCATGAAGATTTTAGGTCCAAAGCTTGGCCCGGTTGTATTGCAGTTTGATTATAAGTTCAGGTTTGACGCGCATTGTGAGATTCTTGAACAGTTCCTCGACAAGCATGCCGGGGAAGCCGGAATATGCGTGGAGATCCGGAATAAAGACTGGCATCAGGACAGGTTCTATGAAATGCTGAAAAAGTATAACGTTGCACTGGTGCTCAATGACCTGTATTACATGCCGCGGGTCGTTAAGATTACTTCAGACTTTGCCTATATACGCCTTCTCGGAAACCGCAAACAGATTCCCGATGATTTTTCCCATGCACGGGTCAACCGGGACAGGGATATCGACTGGTGGGCCCGATGGATACAGGATTTCCTGGAGGAAGAGCTGGAAGTATATGTGTATTCAAACAATCGCTACCAGGGACACGCTCCGGCAACCCTGGAAGCGATTAAAGAACGGCTCGGTTTTTAACTGTTTTTATTCATGATGATGACATCCGAGGTCATCTCTTTCGGGATGTCAAGGCCCATCAAACCGAGCACACTCGGTGCCAGGTCGGACAGCTTTCCGCCTTCTTTCAGTTCATAATTGCCGGCATCTTTCGAAACATAGATCATTTCAACCTTGAACGTCGTATGACTCGTCTTGGTCATATGCGTTTCATAATCGAGCATTTGCTCCGAATTGCCATGGTCCGCGGTGATAATCACATGGGCATCGAGTTCCAGCAGGCGTTTGACAACCTTTCCGATGCATTCATCAACCACCTCGATGGCCTTTTTTGCGGCATCAAAATTCCCCGTGTGGCCGACCATGTCCC
The DNA here is from genome assembly GCA_964410215.1 of uncultured Calditrichota bacterium. Classification (GTDB taxonomy): domain Bacteria; phylum Calditrichota; class Calditrichia; order Calditrichales; family CAYPHA01; genus CAYPHA01. Next base: position 6,914 of record CAYPHA010000018.1, read on the forward strand.
CGTTGGCATAATTAACGAGAATGAATCCGTACGGGTTGTCTTCCAGCCGCTTCAACAGTTCTTCGGTAATGCCGTATGCTTCCATTTCAGGGTGGCTGGCAAACGCGGAGGCGTCGATGTCGCTTTTAATCTCAACCTGGTCTTCTTTGGGATAGGGCGTCGTTGATTTGCCGTTGAAAAAGCTGGTTACATGCCGGAATTTCTGTGTTTCCGAAATACGTAACTGACGGATGCCCGCGCCCGAAATCACTTCTCCGAGAAGGTTATTCATCGATCCGCCGGTTCCCATCGCGCCAAGCAGAAATTGCGTAAACTCATCATAATAACGCGTGAAACCCAGGTAATAGACATCCGGTTTTGCTTTGAGTGTGCCGGGATAGTCATCTTCGACAAAGGCCATGGAAAGCTGTATGGCACGATCCTGACGGTAATTGGTGTGGAAGACACAATCTCCATCCTGCATGCCGTCATAATTACCGATTACATGCGGTGGAATATATTCATCGAACATATCGACCTTATCCGGTGTTTTGTCATTTTCATATGAATTCTTTATCGCTTCCTCTGCGTTATCCGTTTTGCGTCCTTCAGCCGAAACCAGGCAATTATACGCAATATCGGTCAGATTCCAGTTCCGGGAGCGGTCCATAGAGTAATAACGGCCCATCAGGGTACCGATGCGGCAGTTACCGACTTCTTCCATAACCTGTTTCAGTTTAGTGATATATTCCAGGGAACTATGAGGCGGCGTATCCCGGCCATCCAGAAAAGGATGAAGAATAATTTCCCCTTCCGGAAATTCATTTCGCGCCTGGTGCATTATTTTGAAGAGGTGGTCCTGGTGTGCGTGGACCCCTTCATCCTGCAGCAGACCCAGCAGATGCAGACGGGATTGATGCGATTTCCAGCTTTGTATCAGTTCCTGCCATTTTTCAGTTTTGAATATGGAGCCGTCGACAAAACCATCATCGATACGCTTCAGTTCCTGAACGACCACCCGTCCGGCGCCCATGTTCAGGTGCCCGACTTCACTGGAACCCTGGAAACCCTCCGGCAGACCGACCGCTTCCCCGGAAGTATCAATAAGGGTCCATGGATAGTTCTTTTTGTAGGAGTCGATATTCGGGGTATTTGCCGCCATAACGGCATTGCCCTCCGGATTTTCGTTATATCCCCAGCCATCTCTGACGATCAGACATACAGGTCGCATCGTTTTCCTTTCTATTTGAATTTTTATTTTTCACTGTATAACTATTGGCTGTACCGCATTGCCAGGAATCCTATAGCGTCTGGTCAAGCGCCTGAATATGCGCAATAATGGTATCATCTTCCGCCAGCCCGCCGATACCCTCATCACCATCAGCCAGAACTTTTTCCACCGGTTCGATAATCTGCACATTGTAAAAATCGCTCAGTTGATCCAGATGCAGGCGGGTCAGCGGATTTTCCCACATGCGCGTGTTCATCGCGGGAGCAACGATCAAAGGTTTAGTGCCCAGGGCCCGAACCGTGGATGTCAGTAAATTATCGCAAATACCGTTCGCTATCTTGGCCAGGCTGTTGGCCGAAAGCGGTGCGATCAGGAATACATCACACCATTTCGCCAGTTCAATATGAACGACATGTTCCGTATACTGCCATTCATCTTCGTCGGTATAACTGACGTTCTGACTCATAACAGACAGGGCCTGCGGAGCAACGAAGGCTTTGGAACTTTCGGTCATCAGGGTAATGATTTCATGATCTAACTTTTTCAGCGATGACACCAGATTTGGAATCCGGTATGCTGCGATAGAGGATGTAATGCCTAATAAGAGATTCATAACAGTGTATCCATTAATTATTGGTTATCACATGTTGATATAGACCGCAATTATAGCTATTTTTATCTACTTTATCAACCATTATAAAGTAATACCGGTTTATCACACATTTTAATAATGAGGGTTCCCGATGAAAACACTGAAAGACTTATTGACCGTCGCTATACAACAGGAAATCAACGCCCAGAAATTGTACCGGCATGCAATGACCCTTGTCGAGGGCGATGAGGCAAAAAATTTTCTGAAAGAACTGGCGGATGCGGAAGTAGAACACGAAAAACTGCTGTTCAATATCCGTGAAACCGGTATGTTCGATCTCGATGTCGAAATTACAGATCCTGAGCTTCTGAAAGTTGCGGAGGTGTCCCATACGACCGATGAGGAAAACTTCAGCACGGATTGGTCCATGGAAAAAATACTGGATCTGGCTCTGAAAAGGGAATACCGGGCGCAACAGATGTATGAGGGGGCGGCGAAGATGGTTGATGATGAGGAGGTCGTCACCCTGTTTAAAAACCTGGCCGCGGAAGAGGGGAATCATCATAAGAATATCGAGCGTAAATTCGATCTGCTGACAGGTTCCATGGGCCCGGAGATTTAAGGATTTGTTACACGAAGGTCCACCGAGGAGCCACGAAGGACCACGAAGGGAAAACCCGGGTTGGGTTCGTTGGCGCAGATAAGATCATGGTGAAACGGATCAGCGTTTAATATGGTTTCTCCTTAATAATAGAATAAATCTTCGTGTAGCTTCGTGCCTTCGTGCTTCTTCGTGATATAACGATTTCAACTAAAGGGGATTATAAACCGCATCAATCAATACCGCCAGGGAAGCGCGGGTAAGCTTTGCATCCGCGGCATGCCGCCTGTCCATACGCCTCATAACCTTATCAACGGGTATACCATAAAGCGCACACATAATCTGGGCGGCGGATTCTGGCGTTGGCCTAAACGGTACTTGTTCCGTCTTGAAATCGATATTGCGATCCTTTACAACTGCCGCTATGGTAGCCAGGAATTCCTTATTATCGACAACCTCATGTGGATGAAAATGAAAACCGTTGGCCCAGTCCTTACTGACGGGTTCGCCCTTCATAATCCCCGATAAGCCGACGCGTTGTACCGCCTGGAACCAGGAATCAGCGGGTGTCGTGTCATTAAAGGGCAGAAGCCAGCATCCGGCGTCGAGAAGCGTTTGCTGGAGTTCTTTCACATTCAGGTCTGCCGGATTAATTCCCTTCAAAGCGCATAATGCGGCAGCCGCTCCCGCAGCCTGCCCGAGTTGCATAACGACGGGCTGAAGACGCGTACAACCGTTCACGACATGTGAAACGGAAATGCTTTTTTCAGCAACCAGCAGTCCGCCGGTCACTTCGGGAACCAGGCAGCCGTAGGGCACGCTGAATGCCGGTATCGGCGGAAAAACTTCCGGTTCCGGCAGGTCAGCCGTATCATGGTGGTGGTCCAGAGGGTAGTCACCGACGGCGACGGCATCACGAAAGGGGAAATGATCCGGAGCAGAATAGGGATCCAGAATATCATTCAATGTAAGTGTCGTCCGGCCTTTCAAACGTCTGCTTTCCCGGTGGTAGGGTATCAGGGGCAGCCGGTCCCCGGTCGGGAATTCTTCTTCCGCCAGCCCGAGATGACGGAAACCCAGTTCCTGCTGGATGAAGTATACAAAACAGAGGGTATGCCGCCTGGCGTCCTCCCAGGCCCGCTGACGTTCTTCCGATGACATTTCAAGTGCGTTGATATAGTAATCATTTCCCTGGTTCGGCCAGTTGATCATGAACCTGTTGTTGGGGAGACGCCCGTATTCCAGCATCTGTTCGGCACTGACCAGACGCTGCTTATCAGCATCAGCGAAATCCCTGCAACAATTCCGGAACCGTTCCGGATTATATCCCTCCGGTTTTTCTACCAGGTGGGGGCTGCCTTCCCGGAGAATGGCGACGTATGTCAAATCCTGTATAAAATGATCTCCCGAAACGGGAGCCGGTGATTCACCGTATTCCGCCCGGGATTCCCGGCCGGAGCGCCAGGCGGCGCCGGAAGCGGCCAGTACATCGCCCAATTCTGTGCAATCAACGGTTATTCCGGCTGATATATCTGTTCTCTGTCCTTTTCCATCATGAAAAAGAGCGCCCCGGACGATGCCGTTCTCACAGACAACTTCCAGAAGTTTATACCTTTTCAGAACGGTTATGCTTGTTTCAGCGGCCACCATGTTGTGGAACAGGTTATTCCCAACACGCGGTTCAAAACAGGCGTGGCTGACCCAGCCGGTTTTCAGCCGGTCGGCACCTCCGTAATGTGTATAGAGGGCTTCACGGAATTCGCCCCACAATCCGGAAGGGAGCCGGTGGTTTCCGTCAACGGCGCTTACACCGGCCGCGGTAAGCATACCGCCGAGCCAGCTGGTTTCTTCAACAAGGATGACCTGTGCGCCCAGGCGTGCAGCCTGGATGGCGGCGCATGTTCCGCTGGCGCTTCCACCGGCAATCAACACGTCCGTATTATACTTTAAAGTATTCATAATTTTTGCAACCTGATTCGTAAGCGTGAATTTTTGCTTTAATATGAAATATAATGGAAATATCGTTATATTTGAATATAATTGAATTTAAATCATTAAAAATACTCCTAATTTTATGTATGACTTCCGGAAAGAAATCATCAGCGTATCCATTAAACGTGGGGTGACGGGTTTGCATAAGGCGGGATTCTGGTTATATTGACGATCAACAGGGAAGGCAAAGCATTAAGGGGAGCACAATGCCAATAAGGAAAATATCAGCTAAACAGCCGACATTTGAATTTCACATTAAAAAGGCCAGTCGGGAAAAATACCGGTTTGATGAGACTTTTTTTTCCATAACCGGTGAAGTGATCTTTGCAAATTTTAACGCCGCACGCCAGTTTGCTTATCTGATCAATCGTGAAAAAGATTTCCAGGATCCGACTGAGAAAGCGGTCCAGGCAAGCGAAATCAATGCCATGGGCCTGCTCGATGAAATTATGCATTTTCTGATTGAAAAGTACCGGGAGGCGTTTAATCCGGCTTTATTTGATAAAATCGAAAATCTGCTTATCAAGAATTTCGGACGTGATAAAACCCAGGAATTACTGGAAACGTTTGCTGCGGATTTCCCTACGACGGAAGTCTACAGATCAGACAGTACGGTGAAGGACTATCTTGACGGCTACACGGGTGATCTTTCCAACCGTCATGTGGTGCTCGAAGAGATTATCGTTTTATGGCTGGATAATATCAATCCGTCTTATAAGCCCATAAAAGACCTGATCGATGACGGTGCGCTTTCCGAACGAACAGAATACGGGCGGATGTTTCATGAACTGGACCGTTTTTTCCGGCAGGAGCCCCCGTTCGGACCGGAAAATCTGCCCCTTCTGGAAATGCTGTCCCTGCCGGCACGAAAGTATCCCCATTCACTTTCCGCACAATTGGAATATATCCGTTCCCAGTGGGGCGGGATCATCGGGTCTCTCCTTTCACGGATACTGACCGGAATGGATTTCATGCGGGAAGAGCAGAAAATGCGCTTTGATGCCGGTCAGTTCGGACCCGGCCCGACCTATGTCGCGGACTTCAGCGCGACCGAATTCGAACCGGAGCAATTCAGTGCTGATCTGCACTGGATGCCCAAAGTGGTTCTTATCGCAAAGAGCACATACGTCTGGCTGGATCAGCTCAGTAAACAATATAATAGGGAAATTTACCGGCTGGACCAGATTCCCGATGAAGAGCTGGACAGGCTGGCCTCTTACGGTTTTACCGGTTTATGGCTGATCGGTTTATGGGAACGGAGCCAGGCTTCCAGAAAAATCAAGCAGATGCGTGGCAACCCTGAAGCCGTAGCTTCGGCCTATTCGTTGATGCGTTATGAAATTGCCGGAGACCTGGGCGGTAATCCGGCCTATCAGAATTTGCGAAATCGCGCCTGGAGGCGGGGAATCCGTCTGGCCAGTGATATGGTGCCGAATCACATGGGTATCGATTCAGACTGGGTGCTGCATCATCCGGACTGGTTTATTCAATCACCCTACCCTCCGTTTCCGGGATATAATTTTAACTGTGAGAACCTATGTGACAACGATGACGTCCTGATTCAAATTGAAGACGGTTACTGGCATAACAGCGATGCGGCTGTCGTTTTCAAGAGGGTGGATAAACGAACCGGTGAAACCCGTTTTATCTATCATGGTAACGACGGAACCAGCATGCCCTGGAACGATACGGCCCAGCTCAACTATCTCATGCCGGAGGTCAGGGAAGCGGTTATTCAGACGATTCTTCATGTTGCCAGAAAGTTTCCTATTATCCGTTTTGATGCGGCCATGACGCTGGCTAAAAAGCATTACGCACGGCTCTGGTTTCCCCAGCCGGGAACCGGCGGCGATATTCCGTCGAGGGCCGAGCATACTGTCAGTAAAGAAGAGTTCGACCGCCTGTTCCCGGTGGAATTCTGGCGGGAAGTCGTCGACCGTATACAGCAGGAAGTGCCGGATACCCTGCTGCTGGCCGAGGCATTCTGGATGATGGAAGGCTATTTCGTGCGGTCGCTTGGCATGCACCGTGTCTATAACAGTGCCTTTATGAACATGCTTAAAAATGAAGAAAATGAAAAATACCGGAAATCGATCCGCAATGTACTGGAGTTTAATCCCCAGATACTGAAACGGTATGTTAATTTTATGAACAACCCGGACGAGGACACGGCGATTGCGCAATTCGGGAAAGATGACAAATATTTCGGTGTATGCGTCCTCATGGCAACGATGCCGGGTTTACCCATGTTCGGCCATGGACAGGTGGAAGGATACCATGAGAAATATGGTATGGAGTACAGACGGTCTTACTGGGATGAACCGGTTGATGAGCACCTGGTCCACCGTCATGAACGAGAAATTTTCCCGCTTCTGAAACGAAGGTACCTGTTCAGTGACGTGGAGCATTTTCTGCTTTATGACCTGTACACGCCTGATGGTGATGTCAATGAAAATGTATATGCTTACAGTAACCGTGCCGGAGATGAGCGGACACTGGTCCTTTACAACAATAAATTCGATGAAGCGGTTGGCTGGGTAAAGCAATCCGCCGCATACATCGATGACGGCGACCTTCACCAGCGGGTGCTGGCAGAGGGACTGGAGCTCGAGACTGATGACAGCATGTTTGTCATTTTCCGTGATCAGATCAGCGGTCTGGAATTCATCCGTTCCAACAATGAACTCTGGGAACAGGGGATGTACCTCGAACTGGGCGCCTTTAAATATCATGTCTTTCTGGACTTCAGGCAGGTCAGGCGCACCGATGCGCGTCCCTATGATATGCTAACCCTGCACCTTAACGGGCGGGGCGTTCCCTCTGTAGAAAAGCGCATGGACGAATTCCTGGTTCAGCCGATAATCGACGCTTTCGAAGAATGTATCAATCCCGGTAGCTTGCGATGGTTATGCGAACCGCTCCGGAATCATAAAAAAACCGAAATAGTCGCGGATGAATTCAACACAAAGTTAGTAAATCTTTCGCATACGATTTCTGATTTCGAAAATATCGCGAAAATATCCGAAAAGCGCATTGAACGGCATGTTGAGCAATATCTGCAATCGCTCGAAATTGCCGATCATCTCTTTGAAAATGAGCGTATCCTGATCAAAATAAAACGTAAACTTAAGGACTTCATACCTGACAAACTGACGCCGGAGCTGGATTTCTGGCGGGTGCGGATGACAGGACATTTCCTGGAGGCTATCGCGGTACAGACCGACTATTCTGCGGAAGAAATTTTCACTAACTGGTACCTCGACCGGGCCATACAGCGTAATTTTATGGCCCTTGGCGCGAAAGAGGCGGAAGCGGCAGCGGATGCCCTGCTTCTGCGCTGCCTGACTACTTGTTGCGATACGTCGATTTTCGATATGAAAAGCCCGCTGGGAGCCAGCTTTGAGCTGATGTTTTCACAAAGCTGTATTCAGAAATATCTGAACTTCAATACTTATGAAAACGTGGTCTATTTTAATAAAGAAAAATTTGAGCACCTGCTTCTTTGGATGCTGATTACATATCTTTTCAGGTGGCATGAGATACAAAAACCGAGTAAAACCAGGATGACCAATTTTATCAACAATGCCGGCAGACGAATGCTGGATTTGATTAAACAGGCTGATTCAGCCGGCTACCAGTTGAAAGAATTCATGTTAAGTATGGAATCCTGAGAAGGTTTATATTGTTGCTAATAAAAAGGTGACACTTTTTCTTTATTTTTTGTATCGTTGGATTGCCTTGATAAATGCCTTGAACAGGAGTCGTAAGGCCTAGATGATCGAATACAGGGGTACCGTAAAACAAGTGATTTATCCACAGGCCGCTGCACTTCCTTTTCGATACATTAATGAAGGTCTGGAAATTCTGCTGATAACATCACGTAAAGCGAAGCGGTGGATCATCCCCAAGGGTTTACTGGAGGAAGGGCTTTCACCGGTTGAGCTGGCGGCCAAGGAAGCCTGGGAAGAAGCCGGCATATCAGGAAATATTTCCATGCAGTCCCTTGGAGAATACGAATATGAAAAATGGAATGGCGTCTGCAGAGTTAACGTCTTTTCATTATGTGTCCTTAATGTCCTTGATACATGGCCCGAGGATAGTTTCCGGTTTCGTAAATGGTTCCCTGCCGATGAGGCTGTGGGCCTGGTCGAGCATGACGGATTAAAACGCATATTGGTGCATTTTATACAAAAACATCACAAAATTACGGTATAATGGAAGTGAATTAATGGAAAATGGATCATGAACGTTTCAACAATGCGATTGGAAACAGTTGGTTCCGGTAATTTTGTCGTAAGCAAAACACGTCCAGGCGCGCTTCAGAGTCACCTGGGGACCTGTGTGGGGGTCGTTATTTTTGACCGGGAAAAGGATGTCGGCGGGATGTATCATATCATTCTGCCGGAGCCGGTAGGGGACGGGCCGGTCTGGGAACCCCTGAATTATGCGAAATCCGGAATGCCATTATTCCTGGAAGCACTTTATGAAAAGGGTGCTGTAAAAGAAAACCTCGAAGCCGTTATCGCCGGTGGCGCCCTGATCGGCCACATTTCCATGAGCGACCTGAACCTCGACCTTGGCGGGAAATCGGCGGATATCGTTTTGGAGTTCCTTAAACGGGAAGGGATCAGCATAATCGGTTCCGAAACGGGCGGCTATTTCAGTTGCAGACTGGTAGTCAACCTCAGAAACTGGGAAACCTTTATCGAACCGCTTGGTGAACGGAAGGATTCAGAAAACGGAGAAATCCGGAAACTGACGACGGAGGATATCGATACCATCATTTCCCGAATACGGCCCATCCCCCAGGTGGCGCTTAAGGTATTCCGGATGATGAATTCAAAAGAATACAATATGCATGAAATTGCACTGGAAATTAGAAAAGACCAGATTCTTGGTGCAAAAGTCATCAACCTGAGCAATACCGCCTTCTTTAATCCGCGGGGTAATGTCGGCTCTATCGATCAGGCTCTTATTTTACTGGGTGAAAAACGCCTGTTACAGATCATTCTCAGTTCATCCATCGAACTTTTTTTTCAGGACTCGGCAAAAGGATATTCGCTATGTAAAGGAGGACTCTATCACCATTCCGTAGGAACGGCCATTGCCGCTGAGAACCTGGCCAAAATGACAGGTGTCGTGTTGCCCGATGTCGCCTATACAGCCGGTTTGCTGCATGATATTGGTAAAGTGGTTCTGGACCAGCATGTGGCGGAAGCGTATCCCTTATTTTACAGGCAACTCTATACAGACGAAAAAGATTCGGTGGAAGTCGAAGCGAACCTCATGGGGTTCAGCCATCCTGCGGCCGGTGAACGCCTGGCCACGTTATGGGAACTGCCCGATCCACTGGTTGACGTCATCAAAAATCATCATAACCCGGAAGAGGCGGAAACAAATCCGGAACTGGTACATTTGGTTTATCTGGCTGACCTGATGATGTCCAGGTTCCGGGTAATAAATGAACTGGAACGTATGGATACAGGAGGTCTTGTAACCAGCATGCGACGGGTGGGCCTGAAAAAGGAAGATCTGCCTAAACTGGTCGATGCTATTCCATGGACCATGTTTAATGAACAACATGAAGATGATGAAAGTATAAGGTAATACTTTTTTTACCTGATTAAAGGACATTATGAGTACCAGAGACCGTTATATAAACCGTGAAATAAGCTGGTTGTCGTTTAATGCGCGGGTTTTGCAGGAAGCGGCTGATCCCAGAGTACCGCTGATCGAACGTCTGAAGTTCCTGGGCATTTTCTCAAACAATCTCGATGAGTTCTACAGGGTGCGTGTCGGAACGCTTCTGCGCATGCATCATGCCGGGATACGGTCCAAAGCCATCTTTGGAGGGTCGCCCAAGAAAATATTACGTGAAATTAAGGAAGTGGCCCTGAATCTGCGCGACCGGTTTGACACGATTTTCAAAGAGCTGGAAAAGGAACTGGAGAACGAGCGCATATTTATAATTAATGAAACAGAATTGAATACAGAACAGGCGGTATTCGTTCAGGATTATTTTCTGCATGAAGTGCGGCCGCGTTTGGTTCCCATCATGCTGGATCCGGATAAACAGTTTCCCTATCTGAAAAATCAGTTGATTTACCTGGCGATTTACCTTAATCGCTCCGATTCCAGTGAGCCCGCGGATTATGCGCTTATCGAGGTGCCGGCGGATATTGTAGAACGCTTTCTGGTACTGCCGCAATCCGGGAACAATAATTATATTATCATGCTGGACGATGTGATCCGTTATGGCCTGAACAATATATTTTCCGTATTTAAGTACGACCGGATTGACGCATATACAATAAAACTGACCCGTGACGCTGAGATCGATATCGGCGATGACGTGACAAAAAGTTTCTTCGAAAAAATTTCAAAAAGCGTTAAACAGAGGCAGAAGGGACAACCCGTACGGTTTGTATATGATCGTGAAATGCCTGAAGACCTGTTACAATTCATTCTGGAAAAAAATAAGCTTACAAACTTTGAAAGCGTCATACCGGGCGGACGCTATCACAATGCACGGGATTTTATGCATTTTCCTGCGATTGGTTCCACAAAATTAAGATATCCCTCTATTACACCGCTGCGGCATCCCCTTATCGATCTTGAAACGAGCTTTGTACAGGCGATCAGGAAACGAGATATACTGCTTCATTATCCCTATCAATCTTTTCACTATATGATTGACCTGTTACGCGAGGCAGCGATTGATCCGACGGTAAGGTCGATTAAAATGACCGTATACCGTGTCGCCCAGAAATCAAGTGTGATGAACGCACTGATCAATGCCTGCCGGAATGGAAAAGATGTTACGGTTGTGATTGAACTGCAGGCCCGCTTCGATGAGGAGGCGAATATCTACTGGACCCGGCAGTTGGAGGCGGAAGGGGCGCGGATTATCGATGGTGTCCCCGGTTTGAAAGTACATGCGAAATTATGCCTGATCACCCGGATCGAGGATAAACAAAAAGTGTGTTATGCCAGTGTGGGAACGGGAAATTTCAATGAATCGACAGCACGGATTTACAGTGATCATTCACTTTTTACGGCGGACCAGGCCATAACGCGGGAAGTTGAAAGTATCTTTGATTTTTTCGAACATAATTATAAAACATATACATATAAACATCTGCTGGTCGCACCGTTTTATTTGCGAAAAGCACTCAATAAAATGATAAAAAATGAGATTAAAATTGCAAAAAACGGAGGCAGCGGCTATATCCATCTGAAGATGAATAATCTGGTTGATCAGGAAATGATTGATAAGCTGTATGCGGCGAGTACCGCAGGTGTCCGGATCAGGATGATCGTGCGGGGTATCTGTTCGCTGATTCCGGGAATTGATGGCATGAGTGAAAATATCAAAGTCTACAGTATCGTCGATAAATACCTCGAACACTCCAGGATCTTTATCTTTGGCAACGGCGGCGATGAAAAAATGTACCTCTCGTCTGCCGACCTTATGATTCGCAACCTCGACAACCGCATCGAAGTGGCCGTCCCCGTTTATGATGAAGCCATACGTTCTGAATTACGATCGTTTATGGAAATTCAATTTAACGATGCCGAAAAAGCGCGGATCATCAATGTTGAACAGGATAATATGTACAAATCGGATCGGGGCCCGGACAAGCCTATCCGGGCACAAAAAGAGCTTTATAATTTACTTAATCATGTACATACGTGATACCGTTTTTCATAAACCAGGGGATAAAAGTATTGGTACAGCGAACAATATATCTGCTTCCGGAGCGTCAGCGTACAGCAGATTTCCTTAAAGAACTGAAAAATATATTCCCTGTTTTGACGGAAAAACCCCTTCGATCACAACTTTCTTTCTATGATACCTTTGACTGGCAGCTTTACCGGAATGGACGTTATCTTGTTCGACGGAAAAATCTGTACAATTTATACGCCTATCCGGATGATGATCTTTTAGCTTCACAATCATGGGGACGTAAAGAAGCCCCTAGGTTCTGGTGGGATTTTCCGGATGGTACGTTCAGGAAAGAATTAAAGAGGGACCTCGATCTTCGGGCGCTGATGTCCATCGGCTCGTTGATCCGGACGAAACAAAGGGTGCGGATATTAAATGATGATCACAAAACCGTCGTCATTACCGAGCTGGAAGAAATCATTCGGGACAGTAATACCTCGATAAAACGTTTCCGTATTATACCTGTCCGGGGATACCGGGAGGAATTTTCTGAAGTTATCACATATATACATTCCCTGGATTATTCCGAAGAGTCCGAACAGTCGCCGTTCCGGTATCTGGATTTAGGGAGCAGAAAACCGGGCGATTATTCTTCCAGGGTCCGGGTCGCCCTGTCGCCGGCAATGACGGGCCTGGAAGCGACCACGGTGATCTTCAACGCACTGATAGACGTTGCCGAACAAAACCTGGAGGGGATGAAAGAGGATATCGACACGGAATTTGTGCACGATTTCAGGGTTTCCATACGCAGAATACGTTCTGCATTAAGCCAGATAAAAGGTATATTCGATACGGAAACGAAAGGGCGCTTTAAGGAGGATTTTGACACACTGGGTAAAACCACCAACAAACTGAGAGACCTGGATGTCTACCTGCTCCGAAGGCAGGAATATTATAATCTGGTACCTGAATCGCTGCAACAGGGGCTGGATGTTCTTTTTACAAAACTTGCCGGGCAGCGCACGCGGGAGCACAAAAAGCTGGTAGAGCATATCGATTCAGGAATGATACAGACAACGCTGAATGCGCTGCGGACGTTTTTAAACGGAGATGAAGCGAAAAAGCACAAGGGACCGAACGGCGGGAAAAATGTTTTAAACCTGGCCCGGGGTTTTTTATATAAAGAATTCAGGAATGTTGCGAACAAAGGCAGCAAAATCGGGCCGAAAACGCCTGACGAAAAGCTGCATAAATTACGGATAGAGTGTAAGAGGCTGCGCTATCTGATGGAGTTTTTTGCTTCCCTGTTCAAGGAAGAAGAGATCAACTACCTGATCCGGCAATTGAAAAAACTACAGGATAATCTGGGTGAGTTCAATGATCTCTCGGTTCAGCAGGAAACCATGCAGGGATATCTGAATGAAGTGAACTGGTCCAACAAAAATGCACCGGTCATCACAGCGGCGCTCGGTGGTTTGATTTCCAGTCTTTATTTACGACAGAAGGAGGTACGCGATGCCTTTCAAAGCGCGTTCAGTGAGTTCAGCAGCGAAGAAAACCGCCAGCGTTTTGAAAAGTTGTTCAATCCGGTACAGGCGTGAGAGGAGCTGCCCGTGAAGATTCTTGCCTTATACAGTATCAAAGGCGGTGTGGGGAAAACCGCATCGGCCGCGAACCTGGCTTTTATGGCTGCACAACACGGTCATCACACCCTCCTTTTCGATCTGGATCCCCAGGGCTCTTCCAGCTACTATTTCAGGATTAAACCGCCTAAGAAACTGAAACGGAAAGTACTGTTTCAAAGCAAGAAAAAGATCGACAAATTTATCCGCGGTACCGATTTCGAGCATCTGGATTTACTCCCGGCACACCTGTCTTACCGGAAAATGGACCTGGCCCTCGATGACCTGAAAAAACCAAAAAAACGTTTTTCGAAAATCTTTGGCGATTACAGTAAAGAGTATGACTATGTCTTTATTGATTGTCCGCCGAATATTACACTGGCTTCGGAAAATGTATTTCATGCGGCGGATCATATTGTTGTGCCCTTCATTCCCACCACCCTTTCCTTTACGACCTATGAACAACTTATTGCGTTTTTTAAAGACAAAAGCCTGGACCGGTCAAAAATTCTAGTATTCTTTTCCATGGTGGAGAAGCGTAAAAAACTGCACAGGGAAATGATTGAGAAGATGTCCAAAAATAAAACGCATTTTCTTAAAACCCAGATTCCCTATTCCTCTGTCGTTGAAAAAATGGGCATCCACCGGGAACCGGTTGATCGTTTCGAACCGCACTCGGTAGCTTCAAAAGCGTACAGGGAACTATGGCTGGAGATTGAAAGCATGATCGAAGCATAAAAAAAAAGCGGCTTTTCAGCCGCTTTTTTTTATCCGTTTTTAGCAGAAAAATTCTTCATGAAACCGGCGAGTGTCTCCAATGCCACGAGCGGTACGGCATTATACGCGGATACGCGGATACCGCCGACGGAACGGTGCCCTTTCAATCCCAGCATACCGTTTTCCAGGGCTTCACTGATGAACTGTTTTTCCAGCTCTTCGGAAGGCAGCCTGAAGGTGATATTCATGAGAGAACGGCTTTCTTTCTTAACCGTTCCTCTGTAGAAATCATCTGAATCCAAAATGTCATAAATCATACCGGCTTTCTGCCTGTTTATCTTTTCGATGTTTTCGACACCACCCTGGTTTTTCACCCATTCCAGTACCAGTTTAACGACATAAATAGCAAAGGTGGGCGGTGTATTGTAAAGGGATTCTTTGCCGCCGATAATTTTATAGCTGGTCATTGTGGGGATATTATCCGGGCTTTTTTCCATCAGGTCTTCACGGATGATGACGATCGTCACACCGGAGGGCCCCATGTTTTTCTGTGCACCGGCATAAATCAGACCGAATTTGCCTACATCGATTTTACGGCAATTGATATCGGAAGACATGTCACAAACGAGCGGAACGTCACCGGTCTCCGGGAATTCGGCCCACTGTGTACCGGCAATGGTGTTGTTCGATGTGATGTGCAGATAGGAAGCGTCGGGAGTTACGGTAAAGCCGCCTGGAATATGCGCGTAATTATCATCTTCGGATGTGGCGATCACATCAACGTTCTTTCCAAGTTTTTTTGCCTCCTGTATGGCTTTTTTCGCCCAGGAACCGGTATTGATATAATCGGCATGACCGTCGGCACCGATCAGATTCAGCGGAACGGCGGCGAATTGGAGAGTAGCACCACCCTGGAAAAAAAGCACCTTATAGCCCGGGGGGATGCCCATGACTTCTCTGGCCAGCTCTTCCGCACCTTTAATGATAGCATCGAAGCTTTTTGAGCGGTGACTCATTTCCATGACCGACAAACCTTCGCCTTTATAATTCAGCAAATCCCGTTGCACTTCTTCCAGAACGGAAAGGGGGAGTGCCGCCGGACCGGGATTAAAGTTGTAAATGCGTTCTTTCATAGTCCATCTCCTTATTTGGTATTATCTCTTTGCTTATATACGTTGTCTTCCGTTGATCTTATGAAGGCTATTTATCCGTATAATCAACGTTT
This sequence comes from uncultured Calditrichota bacterium, assembly GCA_964410215.1. Lineage (GTDB taxonomy): Bacteria > Calditrichota > Calditrichia > Calditrichales > CAYPHA01 > CAYPHA01. The sequence goes on from CAYPHA010000018.1 coordinate 22,539, forward strand.
CCGGAATATACAAATTGCTGGTGAAAAATTGAACATATTCTTTGCCGATTTTAAAAATATTTAATATCGCGGAATATACTGGCTGTTCCGGGCATGTTTGGTAAACTTGATATCCTGAAGGACGCTTGATTTGATATTGATGCGGAAATCATAGTAGCCTCTTTCGGGCTGCCAGCCAAAAGACATTTCCCAGCAATGAAGATCGCGGTAGATGTTATAACTCTGGTTGACCATTTCCCGGGTCGTCATATCGATGCGGGCATTCCAGCTGACTTTCCAATTCTTGGTGACTTGCATATTTGCCCGGGCCGAAATGTTGAAATTCTCCACAGGATTGTTGATGTCGTTACGGTTGTAAGAATAATTGAAGCTAAAATTCACCGACCAGGGTATTGTAATTTTTTTTGTTTCCTCCCGCTCATCGATATCGACCACAGAGCTGAAATCGGTATTCAGAATTCCATCATCCTCCGGAATCGTTTCTTCCGCTTCCGCTTCTCCGTCACTGCGCCGTTTTTCACGACGGCTGGAGGTTTCCTCTTTGTCTTTTTTCTGTTCGAAGGTTTTATTACTGATTCCAAAACCAAAGGAGGCGCTGGCATTGAGCAGCCGGGGTAAAAAGGTGTCCTTATCAAAAACCAGAGTGTTGATCCGGCTGCGACCGCTGGCATTTGCTTTGTAAAATGTATGGGTGGCCCGCAGGCTGAAACTGTTACCCAGGATCCGTGTGCGGAGATTACTGCTCAGATTGGACCATTTCAGGCTGTCGGCGTTAAAATTATAACCCGACGAAAAATTCAGCGTAAAAAGGTCCATTTTTTTTTCTTTACCCTCATCATCGATCAATTTGGCCTGGAAAATATTGTTCAGGCTCATGCTGACACGCTGCGATTCGTTCCGCGGTGTGGATCCGGCCAGGGTACCCTGAAAGCGGTCATATTCGATTTCATTGCCGCTTGAATCCTCTATGGTATCGAAATAGCCGTAGAAGGGGCTGGAGAAGTCAGGAGTGTAGGTATAGCTGATCGAGGGGTCCATTTTGTGACGTATAAATTTCAGGTCGCCGATATTCGGTTCGAACAGACCGTACAGGGTTGTTTTGGCACCCATACTGGTATTGAATGTCCGGCGGGCGGCAAACTGCTTCTTATCGGAATAGACGATCTCCCCGGTTTCGGGATCCAGCCGGGCGGTACGCACTTCGTCAACCCAGTTTTCGGTGTAACTGACCGAAGGGGTGAGATTGAAATATTTGAGAAACTTCTGCGGCGAGTTCATGCTCAGCCGGTGATTGATGCCCGACCGTTCTTCTGTTTCAAAAACATCGGCCGAATCGAGGGGGCTTATGCGTATTTTTTGCCCTTTCCGTACCAGGTTGGAATTATATGAAAAATAGATATTCTGGTACCAGTCCCGTTTCGCTCCCAGCTTGTTTCCTGTAAGCGTCTCATAAATACTGCTCTGCGACCGGTTAAAGGATATATTCGGAAGGGTATAATCAACGCGTCCGTTCTGAAGGTTTTCCGTACGGCTCAGGTTGGCTGTCATACTGTTTTTGGTGCCCTTCCATTTTTTCCGGACCGACAGGTTCGATGTGATCTGTTGATTGAGACGATCATCAAAGCTGGGTGAGGTTTCCCGGACAAAATTTTTATCACTCTGAAAACTGCCGGCACCGGAGATGGACAGGGTCGGATCGATGGTCTGGTTGTGCTTGAAGCGGAAACGCCAGCGTTCCCTCCGTTCGCCGGTAGTCGGATCTTTCGGAAAATATTCGCCGGAGAGGCTTCCGTTAAGAATATACCGGATGGTGTAGCGCAAATCAGCACGGTAGGTGAATCCGAGTTTATCGTAAAAGTCGGTCAGGAACGTGGCGTCGAAATAATCGTTCGGGGCCCAGTAATACCCCAGACCGCGCAGGTTACGTCCTCCATAGCGGTTTTCACCATAGGAAGGAATCATGATGCCGGAATGGCGGCCGCGTTTATTAGGAAATATGCCGAAGGGAAGGGCCATCAGGGGCACATCGGCGATATAAAAAACAATCGGCCTCGCAATCACTTTGTCCTTGAAGACGACACGCATCTGTTTGCTTTTAAAATAGAAATGCGGATCATCGATGTTTTCACAGGAGGTAAAATAACCATCTTCCACCAGCAGGGTCTTATCCGATATTTTATTGATACGTTCGCCCTTGTAATAGCCGGGATCCATCTGCGTTTTTCCGTAAGTGATTTTCCCCCGCTTTGTATTAAAATCATATTCGATAAAATTTCCCTCGAGGGGTTCTTCGCCTTTCTCTGCAAAAACCGGTGTTCCCTTATAGATGGGCTGTCCGAGTGAATCAACGGAATCGGCAACACCCTCCGCAAACAGCAGGTTTCTGTTCCGGTCGATTTTAATATGCTCAGCTGTCAGGGTCATATTGGTATACTCGATCCGGGCATTTCCCTGCAATTTTATCGTGTTGCCGTCATAGCTGAGGAATATTTTTTCCGCCCAGTACTTGATGGGTCCTTCAAGCTGCGTTTGGGACTTAAGTGAGTCTGATCCGGACGTCCCCCGGAGGGAGTCAGTAGGTGCCACTATGCCGGAATCGGGTAAAACAGCGGTCACGGTATCGGCATCTGCAACCCGGGCAGTTGACAGCACCGGTCCAAGGATTAAAAGGAACGGCAGGATCCGCTTTACTAAATCAATGATAACTGTTCGTGTGTTTTGTCTTTCTGCGATCAACGTCTTTTTCGCCTGCGTCTTTTCGTTTTGGGTTCCACGGGTTTTATATCAGCGGGTTCCATTTTATTATCACTGAGCACTTCCTGGAGGGAAAACTCCACTTCCTTTCGTTCCACGGTGACCGTGTCCACACGGACACGTACTTCATCACCCAGACGGATGATCTGTCCCGAATCCCGCCCGATTAGTGAATAGGATTTATCATCAAAAATATAAAAATCGTCGGTCAGACCGGACATGGCAATGAGTCCTTCGACAAAGGTCTCTTCAAGTTCAACAAAGATTCCGAAGGATGTCACGCCGGATACAAAACCCTTGAACACCTCACCCAGGTATTTTTCGATATATTCCACCTGTTTGAGTTTTATCGATTCCCGTTCGGCTTCCATGGCCAGCCGTTCCATGCGTGTCGATTGCTCAGCGATCCCTTTAAGCTGTTTCTCTATACCGGATTGGGGTTTTGCAGATTCGGCGTAGTGTTTGAGGAGGCGATGCACGGTCAGATCGGGATAACGGCGGATGGGCGAGGTGAAATGGGTGTAGTCTTTGAATCCCAGTCCGAAATGCCCGATATTATTTTCCGAATAGACCGCTTTCATCATCGACCGCAGGGCCACTTCTTCGATGATCAGTTCTTCCTTCGTGCCTTTGATGTCCTTCAGCAGTAGCTGAAAATATTTGGACGTTACCTGTTTCACGGGTTTGAAGGGAATCTTCAGAGCGCTGAGAAAATCGAAAAACTTTGCCATTTTTTCGCTGTCCGGTTTTTCGTGAATGCGATAGAGAAAGGGCAACGGTTTATTGGGATCCGGACTGATCTTTTTTATATGACCTGCTACGGTCTGGTTGGCCATCAGCATGAATTCTTCCACCAGCCGGTGACTGTCCAGGCGATTCCGCGGAATGATTTCGACCGGCTTGCCCTTCTCATCGAGAACGAACCGCACCTCGGGGGTTTCAAAATCGATGCCACCGGTAGCGAAGCGTTTTTTTGTCAATTCCCTGCTCAGGGACATCATATCATCGATGACCGGTTTGAAGGGGTCTTCCATTTTACCGTCGGCAATTTCCTGGACCTCTTCGTAATGGAAACGCCGCTTGCTGTGAATGACCGAAGGCGAGATGGTATAATCGATTACATCGAGGTTTTTATCGAGCTCCATCAAACAGGAAAAGGTCAGTCGGTCTTCATTCGGTTTCAGGCTGCACAGTTCATTGGACAGGTGTTCAGGCAGCATCGGGATGACACGGTCGACCAGGTAGACACTGGTTGCCCGGCTGAGCGCCTCTTTGTCGATGGTGCTGCCCGGAGTGACATAATGGCTGACGTCGGCAATATGGACGCCGAGTACCGGATTCCCGTTTCCGTTCACTTCCAGGGAGACGGCGTCGTCAAAATCACGCGCGTCGACCGGATCGATGGTAAAACAGGTTAGATCGCGCAGATCGAGCCGGTCTTTTATGGTTTTTCCCGTGATTTTTGCAGGGATCTCTCGTGTATCGGTTTCAACAACAGAGGGAAACTTGATTTTTAAGTTGTATGAGTGGGCGACGGAAAGGATGTCGACACCGCGGTCACCGGGATTACCCAGCACCTCGATGATTGTTCCTTCCGGGTTGTGCTGGTCACTGGCCCAGCTTTCAAAGCGGATGAGCACTTTCTGGCCGTCCTCTGCGTTTCCCGTTTCATCCTTTGTCACGATGATATCGCGGTAGATTTTGCGGTCATCGGGGATGACATAGGCGTAATAATCGGTCTTTCGGAATGTTCCGACGATTTCCGTCCGGAAGCGGGTGATGACATTTTTTACAAAGCCTTCCAGCCGTTTACCGCGGGAGGCGGCATAAAGCTGAACCTCGACGATATCCCTGTCGAATGCAGTATTCAGGTTATTGCGGGCTACGAAAATATCCATATCCTGTCCGTCGACCATAACGAAACCATATCCTGCCCGTGTTGTACGCAGTTCGCCTGTCAGATGTTTTGCTTTTTTGGGAAAGGCGTATTGATGCTTGCGGACATGGATGATTTCACCCGAAGATAAAAGGCCTTGCAGGGCCGCTTCGAAAATGTGATAATCTTTTTTATGGATGCCCAGCGTGCGGCTCATCAGTTTCCTTGGAACCGGGACGCCCGGGGTCTCCTTGAGAATTTCGCGTATTTCGCGCTGGATACTTTTTACGGAACGTTTTTTCATCATTTTACCTTTATTTTAAGGATACGCGGGAGCTGGTTATAATCATTCAGGATTTCAACGGAGCTAAAACCAGCATCCCCGGCGATGGCGTCAATCGATCCGGCATTCGTTCCGCTCATCTCCATAAGTAGATGGCCGGCCTGCAGGGGGGAGCCCTGTCTGACCAGCGTAATAATTTGTTTGTAATAAGTCAAACCGTCCGATCGGTCTGTCAATGCCTCTGCCGGTTCGTGCTCCCGGATTTCTTCCGGCAGTTGTTGATACTCCGGGGCCGAAATATAGGGTGGGTTTGAGACAATCATATCAAACCGTGGATCTATCCGTTCCGGCCAGGGGGTGAAAATGTCATGTTTCACGAAAGTGATATCCTTTACCTGGTTCTGTTCTGCATTTTCTACGGCTTTCTGCAGACTTTGTTCACTGATATCGATGGCGGTGACATGAAGTGACGGAAACTGCTTTTTCAGACTTACGGCAATACAACCGCTTCCCGTACCGATATCGAGCAACCGGCCGGACTGCAGTCCGGCTGATTCGATCGTTTTCGCCGATTCTTCCACCAGCCGTTCTGTCTCCGGTCTTGGAATTAGGACACCGGGCCCCACTCTGAACGTCAGCCCCATGAAATCGGTCTGACCGAGAATATACTGTAAGGGTTCCGAAGCCGCACGGCGTTTGACGACTTCGCGGAAGCGTTCCAGCTCTTCGGGCAGAACGGGTCTTTCAAATGACACATAAAGCTGCACACGGCTGAGGTTGAGAACGTGACCCAGGAGCTGTTCCGCATTCAATCGCGGATTTTCCAGCTTTTTACCTTTGAAATAGCCGGAAGTCCGGTTAATGAGTTCAATAACAGTCAATGATTCCTGAGGGGTCATCATATACTTCAGATTCCATTTTAATCAACTTATTAGTTTATTGTTGTAAGGGGAAAATAGCAACAGAAATTAATGCAGAAAAAAGGGAAGGAAAAAACGGCTCCGCAGAGCCGTTTATCTTGTTATTCCTGTGGTTCCTGTCTTTCACCAAGTTTACTGTCCAGCATAAAAATGGCGGTTTTATTATCGCCGATTTTGTTAATCTGGTTAATGATGTCGCTGGCCGATTTCTCTTCTTCCACCTGTTCCTGGATGAACCACTGTAATTCCACCTGGGACGGGTAGTCATTTTCCTGTAAGGCCAGTTCATAGAGATCATGAATGCTCTTCGTGACCAGTTTTTCGTGTTCCAGTACTTTTTCGAACACTTCCTTGTAGCCGGAAAAATCCGTTTCCGGCTGGTCGATTGCCTGAAGAATGACACGGCCGCCGCGATCGAAGACGAAATTATACAACCGCATGGCATGCTGACGCTCTTCCGCTGCCTGCATCATCAGGAATTGTGCCATGCCGGGCAGGTCGATCGATTCACAGTAGGCGGACATGGACATATACAAATATTCGGAATACAATTCTTTCCGGATCTGATCATTCAATGCAGCTTCCATTTTTTCACTTAACATACGGTAATCCTCCATTTTTCGTGTTTATACATTTAAAATAATGCGACAATTTATTAAACTTCATATAAAACTAAAAATAAATAAGAATTATTTTTAGTTTTTTAACATTTTGAATGTAACTTTAAAAAAAATTACAGAAAAAAATAAAACGAAATGCATTCCCGGTAATGTAATAATAATGTAATTAACCAGGAGCAAAGGAAAGGTTATAATGGTTGAATGGAGTGTAAGTCCCGAAATATTCAGTATTGGATTTATATCAATCCGCTGGTACAGTCTCATGTTCATGCTGTCTTTCTTAATAGGGATTTTTATTTTTAAATGGATCTACAAAATTGAGAACAAACCCGAACGGGATCTGGATGAACTGCTTTTATATATGCTTGTCGCGACGATAGTCGGTGCCCGGCTTGGTCATTGCCTGTTTTATGATCCCGGCTATTACCTGAGTAACCCCGTTAAAATCCTCAAAGTGTGGGAAGGCGGGCTGGCCAGTCACGGGGCGGCGATTGGTATCCTGCTGGCATTGTATATATTCACAAGCCTTAAAAAAAATTATTCATACCTGTGGTTGGTGGACAGAATCGTCATCACTGTTGCCCTCGCCGGATTTTTTATCCGTCTGGGCAACCTGTTCAACTCGGAAATTCTGGGAAAGCCGGCCGAGCTGCCCTGGTCGTTTATTTTTACCCGGGTTGATAATATTCCGCGTCACCCAACCCAGCTTTATGAAGCGTTTGCCTATCTGATTATCTTTTATATATTGTTTTCGATTTACAAAAAGAAAAAAGCGGCGACAGAGCATGGGCTGTTACTGGGCCTTTTTCTGATCGGAATATTCGGTTTCCGGATAGTCGTTGAATTTTTTAAGGAAAATCAATCTGCCTTTGAGGCGGGTATGCTGCTCAATATGGGCCAGCTTCTCAGTATCCCGCTGGTCATTATCGGCATTATCCTGGTAGCCCGAAAACGTCCTCCGGCTGCAGTGGGGCATAAATAGCCTGTCAGCCGGTCACCTTAGTTGTTATTTCATTTTACAATCCATTCAGGAGCATCCTATGAAACTGGAAACAATCCGGCAATTTTTTTCGGAATATACCCTGTTAACAGGGGTGCTGGAATTTCTGGGTATATTGCTCATTGCCTTCGTCGCGCATCTCATTGTACGTAAGTATCTTTTGGGTATGCTCGAGAAGCTTATCAGGCGCAGCAAAACACACATAGATGATTACCTGATCGAGAGTAAGATGCTGAGGCGTCTTATTTTACTCATACCTCTAATAATTATGAACGCTTCGGTTTCGTTTCTTCGGCTTCCTGAAACGGTTGCAATCGGAATCTCGATGATTATTGAAATAATCATCATTATTGTTATCCTTTTGAGTATCACCTCATTTTTCAATGCAATTAATCGCTATTATGAAACGCTTTTAATCTCACGGGAGCGGCCGATAAAAGGATATCTGCAGGTCGCCAACATTGTCATTTTTTTTATTGGCCTGATTTTTATCGTCGGAATGATTACAGATAAATCACCATGGGCGATCCTCACCGGCGTAGGTGCCCTGACGGCGGTCCTTTTATTGATTTTCAGAGATACGATTCTAGCTTTTGTTGCCGGTATACAGATAACGGCCTATGATCTCATTCACCGGGGGGACTGGATTGATGTACCGCAATATGGTGCCGACGGCGATGTTATCGATATTGCCCTGCATACGGTTTCGGTTCAGAACTGGGACAAGACCATCACGGTGATTCCGACGCATAAGCTGACGGAAGGCGGATTCAAGAACTGGCGGGGTATGCAGCAAAGCGGCGGACGCCGGATCAAACGGTCCATTAATATCGATCTCAGCAGTATCCGGTTCTGTGACAGGAATATGGTTGAACGATTCCGGGAAATCCGCCTGATAACAGAATATGTCGATCGAAAAATCGAGGAACTGGAGCGATACAACCGGGAGCATGGTTTTGATGATAAACTGCCTATAAACGGTCGCCGCATGACCAATATCGGTACGTTCCGGGCCTACGCAGAGCGTTATCTGTCGAATCACCCGCTTGTACGCCAGGATTTAACACGCATGGTCCGCCAGTTGAAGCCGGAGCCAACCGGTCTGCCGATCGAGATATACGCCTTTGCCAATGACACAGACTGGGTGCGCTATGAAGCCATTCAGTCCGATATCTTTGATCATCTCCTGGCGGTGATTCCCCAGTTTGATCTAAGGGTATTCCAGAGTCCGGCGGGCGGAGATATAAAAGAAATAGCGACATTTATCAAAGCGAATTAATGCCCCACGTCCTAACATTATTCTAACAGTATTGTAATACATTACAAATCATTTACCTATACACTATCAGAATAAACTGATCCGTCGATTCCGCCCGAGGTATTCTTGATGAGAATAGGTAAGATGATGAGGACAAAAGTACATGACCGGCTTCAGAATTCCGGACACGTTACATTCTCTCTGTATGCGATAGCAGCCGCATTCATCACCTATTTTTCCATGTATGCGTTTCGCAAACCCTTCGCAGCAGGTATCTATGAAGGATACGCGTTATGGGGTATCGATTACAAGATTCTGGCCATTACCGTCCAACTCATCGGTTATACTCTTTCAAAATTTATGGGAATCAAGGTTGTCTCCGAATTGAATGCCTTATACCGGGTGAAGAGTATCCTGGTGTTGATGAGCATAGCCTGGGTCGCTCTTTTATTCTTTGCCATCACACCCCGGCCGTATAATGTATTTTTCCTTTTCCTTAACGGTGTTCCGCTGGGGATGATCTGGGGCGTTGTATTCAGTTTCCTGGAGGGGCGTCGTTTTACGGAGCTCCTGGGGGCCGGGATGGCATCGAGTTTCATCGTTTCCTCGGGCATCGTTAAGGCGAGTGGACGGGCGCTGGTTTATTCACAGGGTGTTTCTGAATTCTGGATGCCATTTTTAACCGGATTGATGTACCTGCCGGCACTGCTCCTGGGTATTTTTATGTTAAGTGCAATACCGGCGCCGTCCGAAGACGATGAAAAGCACCGGACGAAACGCATTCCCATGGACGCCAGTGCACGCAAACAGTTTTTTTCCCGGTTTGCGCTGGGCATTACACTGACGGTTACCATTTATATCTTCCTGACCATTTTCCGGGATATTCGTGATAATTTTGCCGTTGAAATCTGGAGTGCGATCGGTTATGCCGATGCACCCCATATCCTGGCTACAGCGGAAATTCCCATAGCCATAGCGGTTCTGATGATCATTGCCATGATGATATATATAAAAAATAACCGTGTGGCCTTTTACCTGAATCAGTTCATTATTATCATCGCCGGTATTCTGTTGCTGGTTACTACATTTCTGTATGTTACTTTTGATATCAATCCGGTCATCTGGATGATTCTAAACGGTTTCAGTATGTATCTGGCGTACATTGCATTTCATACGTTCCTGTTTGAACGGTGGATTGCCCTGTTTCGCTATAAAAGTAATATTGGATTCCTGATGTATATCGCCGATGCTTTCGGTTATACCGGCAGTATTGGTGTGTTGTTTGCAAAAAACTATACGCAGATTGAAATCAGCTGGCTCTCACTGTTTATAAATCTCGCCTATATAACGGGTTTCGTTACACTGGTTCTCGGTGTGGGCAGTCTGTTTTATTTCTATTACAAAGAAAAACGGGATGTGCGTTCGGAAGCGACGCTCGAGCTGAATTTCTCCGAGGCATGAACATGAAATATATCGTCCAGCCGCGTATTAAAATATTGCCTTCTCCCTGAAATCGTAGTTGGGGTCCGGGCCTCGATCCTTGAATGCATCCCAAACCCCAACAAAAATTTATGGAATTAATTCTTCCGTATTTTCTGGCATTTCAAATACTAAGCATGACATCTACATTATATTTCGTCCAAAGAGAACCAGACATTAATAAAACATGCTATAGTTTAGATTTTGGCTATTTTTCTGCCAGCTTCAATAAATGCTGAAAACAACCGTAATAAATCCATAAATGTCTATCGGACTAACAGCATTCTGTTGACCAGACGACGCTGTGCATTTTTCAATTCGTAATAATAAAATCCCGATGCCACGCGATTCCCCTGCATATTGGTGCCGTCCCAGGTTACGTTGTGAACGTGGCCCGGCTCGTAAATCTGATTGTCCAATAAGCGGGTAATCCTTTTGCCCAGACTGTTATAAATGGTCAGCGTTACCGGTGCCGGCCGGTCGACGGTGAATTGTATCGTTGTCTGGGGATTGAACGGATTCGGGTAATTGCCGATCAGCTCCAGACGGGTTGGTAAGGTTTTCTCTCTCGCGATACCGGAAATAGTATTCGTGACGGCAACGTCATCGATGGCCCAGCCCCAGCCGTTGACAAAAGCGTCTGCAAGCAGTTTGAATCGTATATAGATGTTCGTATCCGTTGCAAACAAAGAGGCAAGGTCAATTTCCTGTGTAACCATCATCGACTCACCACCACTCTGTTCCGCGTTGTATGCCTGCAGCCAGACCGAATTGAAACGGGCATCATATGGTTCTGACAGGACCTCCCATGTGTCGCCGTCTGAACTGCCTTCGATGGCCACATAATCCCACATTTCCTCCTGCGGGTAGAATGCGCCTTCCTCACCGGGCTCGACAATGGCAACGTCCCGGTAGTGGAGCATGGTACCTTCCTGTATGGTTATGGGTATGCCCATATACATATATAAGGTTGTCGCATCCGGATAAGGGTGGGGTGACTGCAGGATATTTGTCGAAAAGCTCTCCTGGGCACCAATTGTGAAATCGCCGTAAAATGAATTGCTGGTACTGTCGAAATCCTCTGTCAGAGTGGATTCCGGGTTGTATATGGAAAGCGTTTTTTCATCGCTTAAAGCTGTTTGTTCATCCAGGTAGGAATATGCCTGTACCCGGATCTCTTCCGGAGGGTTCGTTTGATAGACGCTGAAGGTGTCAACCCCGTTGTTCAGAGAAAGCAAACGGTCGGTCGGCCGGCCATCGATGTAGATCCAGACGGAATCATAATAAGAACGGGTGGAGAAGCGTATTTTCAACATGCCTGTATTCGGATCGGGGACAGTCAGATCCTGCAGGGCAGGTTCGCGTAAAGGGGTGATTATTTCTTCCCGGTACACGCTCCAGATACCCCGGCCGTGTGTGGCGGCCACAATGTCATTGCCGACAATTTTCAGACGGCGGATGGCTACGGCCGGAATGCCGTTATCCGCGTAAGTCCAGCTGTTGCCTTCATCGTAGGAAATAAACAGGCCAAGGTCGGTGCCGATCCAGATTTCGCTGCTGTCAAATGGCATAACCAGAAGCGTATGAACAGGTATATCAGGGAGGTTGTTGGTCAGGTTTTCCCAGGTCTGCCCCAGGTCACGGGTGCAATATATTTTCCCGCTTCCGGATACGCCCAGCGTGATAAACGCTGTACTGTCTTCATTGGGATGAGTATTAATTCCGGCAAGATAGGCATGCGTGGAACCGATCATCTGGGGAATCAGGGAAAAATTCAATCCGCCGTCGGTCGATACATTCAGGTAACGCGTTGTGCTTCCGGTCCAGACGACATCGGGATTGCTTTTTGACGCCGCAATCCGGACCACGGAATACCCGTTATAATCTGCGGATACCGGATTCCATTGATCACCGGAATTATCTGTCCAGTAAAATGTATCGTCGTCGCCTGCTGAATAAAGCCGTGTTGAATTTTCGGGATCCATTTCCAGCGGGGTGTGAAAAATGCTGCTTTCGGGAAGACCGTTGGCAATTTCCGTGAAATTATCACCGCCGTCACTGGAACGGTATACCCGCGAGTAATACAGCGTACCATAAACGATATCCGCGTTGTTTTTATCCCAGGCACAGTCAAAACCGTCTCCGCCGATTTCCCGCGTCCAGTCCGAATCAGACTGCGGATCGACCGGCGAACGGTTGGTGCCGTTATCCTGCGTCCCCCCGATAAACTGAGCGCGACCGGGGTGTTTGTCGGCGTCATAATATTGCGTCACATTGAAGTCGTTATTGAGTTCTATCCAGCTCTGTCCGCGGTCACCGGAATAGTGGATCCCGCCGTCATTAGCAGCGATGATGGAGAAATTATTTGCACCGTTGGGCAGTGTGACAAGGTAGTGCTGGTCGGCATGCACGTAAGGATATCCGGCACCGCTGTACCAGTGTGTCAGTTTCGTGGCGGACATGCTTTGTCCACTAATCTGCACGCGGTACAGATCGATACCTCCGACGAAGATAATATCCGGATTGAGGGGACTGACAACCAGTGCATTGTCATACCAGCCCTGACCGCCGAGCCAGTTGGTCGCATTGCCATAGTCTGTCCAGGTTTCACCGGCGTCGCCCGAGCGGAAAAAACCCAGAAGGCCGGCATTGGCATTGACCGGCGATGCATAGAGGATACTCGTATCCGCTTCCGATATGGCTATTTCGATTCGTCCATGATCGGCAATCTCTTCGCTGACATAACGCCAGGTCTGCCCGGCATCGGTCGATTTATAAATCCCGCCATTGTAGGTGCCGGTATCATATCCGCCGTCAACGGCGATAAACTGCGTGCTGAAATTCAGCGGATTGGCAATAATCTGCTGGACACGAAGACCCTGATTAAACACTTCGTCCCAGTCGGTGCCGCCGTTTTCGGACCGGTACAATCCCGTGTTGGTGGCCGCGAGCACAAGATTTGGATTCAGCGGATCGACGATGACGCGGTTGACATAACGGAAATTATAATTGGATGCGGTAGAAGGGAGCTGCTGCCAGGTTTCACCTTCATCGACGGATTTAAAAAGACCATCCCCGATAATGGCATCACCATTGTAAAATCCTTCACCGGTGCCGGCATAGAGAACGGACGGGACGGAAGTGCACAGGGCCAGGGTTGTGGCGGAAAGTACCGGCAGGTCATCTGTCACGCAGCGCCAGTTTTGTCCGGTATCCTCCGTTTTCCAGATACCGCCACCGACGGCAGCCACCAGCCAGACATTCGGATCACTCGGATGGACAACGATGGACCGTGTCCGTCCACCGACATTGCCGGGTCCCCGTTCCACCCATTCCAGGTCCGACATTTTAGAAAAACCGAGGCTGATTTTTTTCGCTTCCTCAAACGCTTTAAAACGGTATCCCTGTTGATAGGAAAACGGTTCCCCGATGGCCGAGCGTATTAAGATTTCCTGTTCCATGGCCTCGTCGGGCTTATCCGTTTTGAAAGCGTACCTGCTTTGTTTTTTTTGTTCAAAAAGAGAAGCATTCAGTGATTTTGATGTTCGCAAATTCGGAACAGGTTCTGTCCCTGACAGGAGATGAAAAATGTATAATGCAATAAAGAGAAGTAATACAAAAGGAAAAATTATCCTGCGCATGTCGCTGTCCTTTCACTGCTGGGATCAGAATGTATTGATCTTGTATCGGAAGGATTGTGCTTTAGTTAATATTTACCTGTCATTTATTATTTCAGTTATCAAAGCCCCATTGGCATCTTCCTTTCATTTTATCTAAATTGCCGGTAAAACTCAAACGAAACAGGAAAATAATGGCTGAAATAATTCCACGATATGAATTCAGGGTTTTTGCCCCTGACTTGAAATGGTTTGGGGAGAAATTGACGGCGAATGCAACTTTTGACCGTTACCGGGAAAGCCGGGAGCTGTATCTGGTTTCCGCGCATACGGAGAATTTTAATGTCAAACTACGTGACGACAAACTCGATATCAAGGAACGGGTTGAGACCGTTAACGGACTTGAACGCTGGAAACCGGTGCTGAAAGCAGAATTCCCTGTAGACAAAAAAGTCCTTCAAGATAAAATGCTGCCATTCTTAGGTATGGAAATAAAGGAACCTGATACAGAAAACATGTCCCTGCAGAAATGCATCCGTTTCTTACAAGAAACAGATCCGCATATTGCGCCGGTACATATCATAAAAAAGCGGTATGGATACCGGGTGGATGACGCGATGCTTGAACTGGCGGATGTTTACGTGAATGGCGGCCATATCATGACCGTCTCTGCCGAGTCGGAGAATGATCAGACGGTGCACCGCTTACGGGACCGGCTGGGGCTGGGAGCGGAGGAAAACGTGAACTACGTTGTTGCCATCAAACGGATTCTTGGATGGCTTCCTTTGCCGGCGTCCTCTGTTTATAATGTGCTAAGCAGACGCTAGGAGTGGAACATGGGAATGGAAATTGAGCGTAAATTTTTATTGAAAAATGATGACTGGAAAAAAGGAGCTGAAGGGGTCACCTATCGCCAGGGTTACCTTTCCACGGTTAAGGAGCGGACAGTCCGGGTCCGGACCATCGCGGAAAAGGGTTTCCTGACGATAAAGGGTATGACCAGAGGGATGACGCGCAGTGAATTCGAATATGATATTCCCCTGGAAGATGCGGATTATATGCTGGATGCACTTTGCGAAAAACCACTGATAGAAAAGAAACGTTTTAAAATTGCTATGGAGGGTCTGACCTGGGAGATCGATGAATTTTTCGGAGAGAATAAGGGGCTTGTACTCGTTGAAGTCGAACTGGAATCCGAAGATCAGGACATTGAAATTCCTTCGTGGATAGGTAAGGAAGTCACCGGCGATCCGAGATATTTCAATGCGAATCTTGTCCGGCATCCCTATTCAACGTGGTCATAGGAGATACGATTTCTGCTCAGACCGGGTTGGGAGCCTTTTGCATCAGCATGAAAACGGGTGATGGTTCACATGTATTCGTGCGTTTTGTCTGTTTTACCATCACAGGAATTTATCCTGGTGACACCGATGCAAAAGTCATGCAGCCCCATTCATAAAACCATACACTGTTTTCAGGAGGACGCCGCCGTTGTCGAGGCCATGATGGCCGGCATGATGGCTGCGATGGCAACCGCCGCCTGAACGGCTTCGATGGCCTCCTTGGCCGCTTCACCCATCAGGTTGCCTTCAATAATTTCCTTAATACGATTCTTTCGGCTCTTGAGTTCTGATTTATCAAAATTACCTTTCAGTATGCCGGCATGATGGGTCAGGGCGATCAGTATGACGGTTCGGCTGTCTATTTCCCGTGTGTCTGAAAAGATGGCATGATGCATCCGGCGGATCAGCTCCCGTTCGGGTTTGGGATTGATTTCTGGATATACTTTACGGGTGAAGAACAGAAGCACCTTGCCTTCATCTTCTTTGAGGATGCCCATGCGGCATAATTTTTCTGCGATCTGGTGCTTTAATTTACTGATATTGGCAAACCGGCTGATCCAGGTCTGCAGGGAGCCGCGCCGTCTGGCATTTTTGATTTTGTCGAAACACAGGTCGATCAGCGGTTCACCGACCGGCGTCGGATCCGTTACCTCCACCAGCTTGCTCCAGCGTTTTTCAATGACTTTGATGCGTTTGTGTAAAAGCAGTTCGGAAAGAATAGCGCCGCCGAGGGCGTATTGGTACATGGTACCCGGCAATATGGTGCCTTTCTGATCCCGGAGGGCAAGCAAAAGAATTTCATCCTGAAGAAAAAGGTTGTCTGAAGGTTTGATCATTTTAATATCTCCTTTTTACTCATGATTCCGAAAAATCAATATTAAATTTTTATACCCCGGTTATAATCGGGATGACCCGACCATTAGTCCTGCCATTAAGCATATTAATACGTGATACAAAAATACATGAAAAATATTCGATGTCAATCAATCATTTATTTTTTTAATGCAAAAATGTGAATATTACGCTGGAACAGGTAAAACCGTTGGAATTGAGGTTTGGAGAATGATTGTAACGATGAGCTGATTGCTTCAACCTTCATACCAAGAAACCAACCGATGATCGGCATCAAAAACTGAAAAAGTCCGAAATGAAATGATAAACGGAAAATTCCGCGTATGTCTCGTACCAAACCTGAGGTACCTGCGCTTAAAGAGACGGTGAATGCATCCATAGCAAGTCCGAATGAGATCAGTATAATTTCGGTTACATCCATAAGCGTCGTATTATTACGTTAAATCATTCCAAGGAAAGTAAAAATTTACATTATTTAAAACAATACAGAGGTGTAATGAATGAATAAACTGACAGTGATTAAAAAACCACCTTGCACTCAGAAACAGTTTTTAGAGATTTTGATTTCTCAATTATGTTCATACAGTCTTCTAAATAGTCATTGTCTTTCTGATTTTAACTATCAAGATTCAATTGCAGCAAATTACTGATGGTTTAACAGTGATGGCTATCGGAGATGTTCTTTATACCAGGTCAGGATACGACTGAGGGAATGAAGTTGGGATTCCCTCATACGGAAAATGTGGCCTTCACCCGGATAGATATGGCAGGCGACCTCTGTACCGTTCAGCAGCAGGGCACGGTGATAGGCCCGTGCCTGACCGGCCGGGACGCCGGAATCCGCTTCACCATGCAAAATAAGGGTTGGCGTGGTAATGTTGTTTATACAAGTCAGCGGTGAGACATTCCGGTAACAATCCGGGCAGCGGTAAGCCGTGGTCCCGAAATAGGCATTGAATACAGAAATAAAAGGCGTTGTTCCGTAAAAACTGTAGAGATCATAAAATCCGGCGCCGGTTACGGCCGCTTTGAAGCGCTGTGACTGCGCTGTTGCCCATGCGGACATATAACCACCATAACTCCAGCCGCCGATCCCCAGCCGCTCCGGATCAGCGATGCCCTCTGCGACCAGGTAATCAATGCCGCTCATGATATCGTTATAATCGCCTTTACCCCAGTCATTTTGATTGGCTTCGGCAAATTGCCAGCCATATCCCAGGCTACCCCGGGGATTAGGAAGAAAAACGGCAAATCCGTTGGATGCCAGCATCTGTCCCCAGTCGTGCCAGCTCATCTGCCAGCCGGACCACCAGGCCCATTCCGGACCGCCGTGAACAAGGGTTACCAGGGGATACTTCCGACCCTTAACAAAACCAGCTGGACGGATCAGCAGTCCCTCCATATTGAGTCCATCCGGACTCTTCCAGGTAATTGTTTCTTCTTCTCCAAAAGCGAGTTGACCGGCCCATGGATTGAAGTCGGTCAGTTGTATCCTTTGCGAATCCTCCAGGGATATCATCCACAGATCTTCCGGCCGGTTGAATGCGGCATCCTTGAAGACGATTCTGGAACATGCTGCATCAAGATCCCGATTATCCGGCCAGCTCCAGGCGATTCCGGTCTCAGTGACGGGTGTGATTTTTTCCGTTGTCACATCGAGGATACCGATGATTCCCTGCATGCCCTGCTGTGCCGACACCAGGAGTGCGTCGCCTGAACAAAACCAGTCCAGCTCCCAGATGGTTCCCCGGTATGCTCTTGCCAACTGTCTCTTATCGTGGCCATTGGTTTGGATGAGCGTGGGAAGCATGGTATAGAGCGCGCCTGTGCGGCTGAAATAGGTGATCATTGATGCGTCAGGAGACCAGCGGATATTGCCCATAGCGATGGACATGATCAGGTCGCCTTCAATCGGAGCCAGTTCACGATAACCGCTACCGTCCGCATTCTGAACGGCCAGCATGGAATGGTAAAAAATGCGATCAGGAGCAGCCGATTCCGAGATACAAAGGGCTACTTTGCTCCCGGAGGGCGAAAGCCGGAACGAGGACACCTGTTTATCCGCCGGTGTCAGCGCGACGCCGGCACCGGATTTAAGATTCATACGGAATAGTCGGGCCGGCGGCGGTGCTGCAGAGCAGGAGAACCGGTTGTTCATATTGACCGTTGAACGAGTGGTATCATACGCTGTATAAAAAATCAGCGAAGCATCAGGGTGCCATTGGAAGTCCACAATACCGACCGGATGACCGGTCAGCTGTCTGATGTTATCCTCACCCCATGTTTTCAGAAAAATCTGATAGGTTCCATCTGACGTTTGTTTCATGAAGGCAAATGACGACCCGTCCGGCGACCAGCGCGGAGAATATGCATCATCAGCAGTTGTAATCAGGGGCACAGCGGGATGCTTGTCCTCCAGGTCGGCAATCCAGATATCACCCTGGCGGATTGCCTCTGGTGTGAGGCTATCCGGGAAGGAGTGCACTACAAAAAGAACCTTTTGTGAATCGGGTGAAATATGCGGGTCGGTTACATTCCGGATATTAACGATGTGTTCAGGTGTTATCGTGATTTTCGGAAAAGACAATACGATGGTGGCAGATAATACAAAATAAAAAATACAAAATACAAAATAGCGTGGTGGCATGGTTTGTATTTATTCTTTGTGACGTGTTGATTGAAACGTCGAGGGATCATAGCCCTGGCGACGCAGAATGTCGTTTATTTCTTCCATCGTATCTTTGGATAGTGTGGTTGTACGGGCAAGAATCCAGCCGTATTTCCGTGAGGGTGTCCCTACTATGGCATAGGAATAATCGTCGGCCAGGCCGATGATCCAGTAATCGCCCCAGAACAGATTAAAACCGAAGATGCTGACGAAGCTGACCTGTAAGCGGGCATTGGAGGTTGTATCCACCACCCGGGCCACGCCACCGGATTCACGCAGACTGCCATCGGCATTCCGGCAGCTGTTCGTTACGCCGATCCGGTCATCATCCTGCAGTTCATACAGTGCCGTAACGCTGTAGGCACATTTTTTCTGAAAGCGGTTGGGGATCCGGGCTGTTTCATACCATAAACCAGCATACTGTGTTAAATCAACATGCGATACCGTCGTAAGCGGGGCATTATGTGCAGACATATTCTGTTCCTGGGGAAAAAGGTTAAACGCAGGGATGAACAGGAAAAGGCTTATCACTAACAGTTTCATTTTCTATGATACCTTTTTGGGTTAATTTAGACATGCTTTGCCGTAAGTACAACATCTTCTGCAACGGAATGTTTCGAATTATTATGTTTTTCTGCAGAAATTAGTTATCTTGCCCGGATATTTTTTTGAATATGGTTAGAGGAGAAAGCAGATAAATGCGTAAAATGAATATTAGAAATGTAGCTATAATCGCTCATGTGGATCATGGTAAGACCACGCTTGTGGACGGTATGCTCAGGCAGAGCGGCATTTACAGGGATAACCAGAAGGTGGAAGACCGGGTAATGGATTCTATGGACCTGGAGCGGGAACGCGGCATTACCATCATGGCCAAAAACACGGCCGTGCAATATAATGATACTAAGATTAATATTTCCCGGCTCGATGAGGAGCTAAAGAAAAAAGA
>CAYPHA010000018.1:42167-68082 GCA_964410215.1 uncultured Calditrichota bacterium
ATTAATATTGTTGATACCCCCGGTCATGCCGACTTCGGCGGGGAGGTGGAACGCAGCCTGAACCTGGTAGACGGCGCCCTGCTGCTGGTCGATTCCAGCGAAGGGCCGCTCCCCCAGACGCGCTTTGTGGTCAAAAAGGCATTGTCTAAAAAACTGCCACTGATTCTGGTGATCAATAAAATCGACCGTCCGGATGAACGTATCGAGGAGGTGATCAATGCTGTCTATGACTTGTTTATCGATCTTGATGCGGACGAGGAACAGATCAATTTCCCCATCTTGTATACCAATGCGAAACTGGGTGTCGCCCATCACGAACGGAGTGACGGATCGACCAACCTGAAACCGCTTTTCGAGATGATTGTGAACGAGATTCCAGGACCGGAGGCAGATGACGGCGCGAAACCCCAGTTCCTGGTTACCAATCTCGACTACGACTCCTATGTCGGTCAGATTGCCATTGGCCGCTTATACAATGGTACATTGGAGATGAACAAAACATACAGCCTGTGTCAGGAAAACGGCATCCGGGAAGGCATCAAATTCTCGGCATTGTATTCCTTTCAGAATCTGGGTAAAGCCAAGGTCGAAAAGGTACAGGCGGGTGATATTATTGCGCTGGCCGGTGTGGAGGACATCCGTATCGGTGATACCGTTTCTTCTCTGGAGGAACCGGATGCGCTTCCGCGGATAAAGGTGGATGATCCAACCATCTCCATGGTTTTCTATGTAAATAGCAGCCCCTTTGCCGGAAAAGATGGCAAATACCTGACCTCCCGTCATATCAAAGCGCGCCTGGACAAGGAAACGCTGGGCAATGTGGCCATTCTGGTTAAACCGACCGAGCGCGCGGATGCGTTTGAAGTATGCGGCAGGGGGGAACTGCAGATGGCCGTGCTGATTGAAACCATGCGCCGCGAAGGATATGAGTTTATGGTTTCCAAACCGACAGTTATCACGAAGGAAATGGATGGGAAGCTGTGTGAACCGGTGGAACACGTTTTTATCGATGTCCCGGAAGAATTTCTTGGGGTGATTACGGAAAAATTGTCTACCCGTAAAGGACGCATGAGCAACCTGGTCAATCATGGTCACGGGCGTGTCAACGTGGAGTTCCTGATACCCTCGCGGGGGCTGATTGGTTTCCGCAGCCATTTTTTGACGGATACCAAAGGTTCCGGTGTAATGAACTCCATATTTCATGGATATGAGCCGTGGTTTGGTCCCATCCCGCAAAGGACCAGCGGGGCGCTTGTGGCCGACAGGTCCGGAAAAGTGACGACCTATGCCAGCCTGGCCATGGTGGACCGTGGCGAACTGTTCTTGGAGGTGACAACACCCGTATATGAAGGGATGATCATCGGAGAACGGAACCGGGAAGGGGATCTGGATGTCAATATCACGAAAGAAAAAAAACTGACAAATATGCGCAGTTCCACGGCCGAAGCGACGGTCACTTTGCGTCCGCCGCGCATGCTTTCACTAGATCAGTCCATTGAATTTATCGCCGAGGATGAACTGGTGGAAGTCACTCCTTCGAATATACGCATCGCGAAAATAGAGCGGGACAGGCAGAAGCGGGCAGTGCTTTCCAAAAAGCTAAAAGCCGAAGTAGAATAAAGGTGTACATTGTATGATGGCACGCCGGAATGGTTTCTGGTATGAGCTAAGAGTATTAATTAACTAATGAATAAGAGATCTGAGGTCTGCCAGAGTTACCTTTACATCCGGCGGATCGCCCAGCTCTGGGACCACCAGTCCGGCCCCTGAAAAATCTTCATTTTCCGTGTAGCCATTGGTTGTAATTACACAATGCATACCGGCTGCTTTGGCCGCGAGCAATCCGTTTCGACTGTCTTCGATGACGACACAGGCGGAGGGATCGAGATGGAGTTCGGATTTTGCCAGATTGTAGATTTCCGGATCCGGCTTTTTCCGGGAAACCACGTCGCCTGCCAGTATCCGCGCAAATTTTGCCCTGCGCTCCCTGCCCAGCAGATTCTCTACGATCAGATTAACAGCCCGTTCGTTCGAGGTTGAACAGACAGCCAGTTTCAAATCCGCCTGAATAGCCTCATCGACGAGACGCCGGATGCCCGGCCGCAATGAAAGCTCTCCTGATTCGATGATTTTCATGAAGAGATCGGTTTTCGAGGCGTGCAGTTCCCGGATGAATGCATCCCGGTCGGTGATCGTTTCCGGCCAGCCGGACGTATCGAAATAATGACGCATGCGTTCTTTCCCGCCGGCGACCCGGAGAAGATCCCTGTACAAATCGACGTCCCATTCGATGGGCAGCTCTTTCTCCCTGAAAGCGCGGTTAAAGGCCACACGGTGTCCGTCCCTTTCGGTGTCAACAAGCACACCGTCACAATCGAATATAAGCGCCTGCATGATTTTTATCCTTTTCAGTTTTCACTTTTTTTTAAAGGGAATTGGAAGTTCCCGCTCAGGCTTTCCCTGAACTGCCGAAAAGCTCGATGAAACGGGCAACCTCTTTTTTGAGGGCGTCATATTGCCGGTCCAGTTCGTTCATGGGATTGTATTCTTCCGGATTGGCCTTGAAATAGTCTACAAAGGAATCGATAAACACATGCTTAAGCTGTGTAGATACATTGATTTTTGCACAGCCGCGTTCAATGCTTTTCCGGAACACTTCGGGTGAAAGACCCGTACCCCCATGCAATGCCAGCGGTTTCTTCGTCTTTTGCGCGATCTCAGCCATCCGGTCAAAGGCGATCTTAGGTTCGCCTTTATATACGCCATGAGCCGTCCCGATAGCGGGAGCAAAACAATCGATATCGATTTCCCGCGTCAGTTTAACGGACTGATCAACATCGGCCAGGTGGGCATCCTGCTCGGAAATATGTATATCATCCTCAACGCCGACAATGGCACCCAGCTCGGCTTCCACACTGACCCCGGCCGGTTTGGCCATCTCAACGACCTGAGCGGTCATTGTGTAATTTTCTTCAAACGGCCTGTGGGAGGCATCGATCATCACGGAGGTCCAGCCATGGTCTATGCATTTTTGAATGATAGGGATGTCTTTACAATGATCGAGATGCAGAGCGACAGGAATGCCGATATTCTCTGTAAGTTCCCTGAGCCAGGTTATGATAGCTGTATAGCCCCAGAATTCCAACACTTTAACTGAGGTCTGAATAATAACCGGAGCGTCCAGTTCACGGGCCGCACCGATAACTGCTCTGGCGGTGTTATAGTCCAGGATATTAAATGCGCCGACAGCATATTTATCGTGTTTTGCCTGGTTGAGCATTCGCGTCATACTTACAAGCGGCATATGGATTCCTCTCGAATACAATTTATCCCTACGCAAATGAATTTATAATAATTATAATGCATTGCAAGACGGTGCCAGAAAATGGATAGTATTGCATGAGAAATGCCAAATCAGTATGTTTTTAGAGCTTGTAAGATAAAAAATGATAGGGAGAAAATGATGAAACCGATTATTCTATACTTTCTCATTATTCCTGTGTTTCTTATTGGTCAAAGCTACAAGGGGGAACCTCTGACCCATACGTTTTCTATTGTCGCCCGGGATGCGGAAACCGGGGAAATTGGCGTTGCCGTCCAGTCCCACTGGTTTTCCGTCGGTTCGATCGTTTCCTGGGCGGAGGCGGGTGTCGGTGCCGTGGCCACCCAGTCACTGGTGAATGTTTCCTTCGGTCCCCGTGCACTTACACTTCTGAAAGATGGGAAGACACCAGACGAGGCTGCACGGATACTATTGGATTCCGACGAGGGCAGCGCCTTCCGGCAGCTGGCGATTATTGATGCGGAGGGACGTGTGACAGCACACACCGGAACTAAATGTATTGCCGATGCGGATCACATAACCGGTAAAGGTTATTCGGTTCAGGCCAATATGATGCTCAATAAAAAAGTCGTTCCGGCCATGGCAGAAGCGTATGAGAATAGTAAAGGCCCTCTGGCGGAGCGGATGATGGCAGCATTGCAGGCGGCGCAGGATGCCGGGGGAGATATCCGCGGGCAACAATCTTCGGCCATTCTGGTCGTTCGGGGGGAAGCGACCGGTGATGTCTGGAAGGACCGCCTGATCGATCTGCGTGTGGAGGACCATCCCAAAACCGTGAATGAACTGGCCAGGGTGCTGAAAGTCTTCCGGGCATATGAACATATGAATAACGGTGATCTGGCTATTGAGCACGGTGATGAGGGAAAAGCACTGCAGGAATATGGTGCTGCGCAGAAGATGTTTCCTGATAATATCGAAATGAAATACTGGACAGCGGTGTCACTGGTGAATATCGGGAAGGTTGATCAAGCGCTTCCCGTATTTAAAGACATTTTCACGGAAGATAAACACTGGCGAACGTTGACAAAACGCATAGTAACCAATGGTATGCTGACCACGGATGAAGAAACGTTGGAAAAAATTTTATCGGTAGCAGGACAAAATTAAGGTTTATTCAAAGGGATAGCGCAATCCCAGTTGTGCCCGGATGGCATCCATAGTTTTCATGTTGGCCAGGGTATGATCGTGGCTCATGACGGGACTTTCGTGCTTACCGTCGCGGATACACCGTAAGACTTCTTCGATCTGATATTCAAAGCCGTTTTCGCGGAATGGTTTGGTCATGCGGATTTCCTGTTCATGATCCTTTAACGTGACTTTTTCCGGTCCCCAGAATCCGGGATGAATCCGGATAGATCCTTTTGTTCCGAAGATGTTAAAATCGTTGGCCGCGAAAGCGCGGGTTGTACAGGTAAACTGGGAGACGGCTCCATTCGCATAGTTCATGTTTACGGAAGTCAGTTCGTCCACACCCGTATCACCCAGGATGCCGTCTGCAGACAGCGAAACCGGATCCTGTTGCAGTACCCATTGCGAGATAGCAATATTATAGACACCCAGGTCGAGCAGTCCGCCGCCGGCCAGATGGGGATTCAGCACACGGTCTTTCTCGTTTCTGGGGAAATTGAATCCGAATGAGGAAGATAAAAACACCGGTTCGCCGATTCGGCCTTCATCCAGCCAGTCCCGGACCTGCTGATAAACAGGCAGAAACCGGCTCCAGAGTCCTTCCATGATGAAAAGGTTGTTTTCGCGTGCTTTTTTGAATAATTCTTCGGATTGCGCTGCATTGACGGTCAGCGGTTTTTCGCACAGGACCGGTTTACCGGATTCCAGGCACAGCATGGCCTGTTCAAAGTGAAAATTGTGGGTTGTGGCGATATAAACGGCATCGATCTCCGCATCCTGCACCAGTTCTTCATAAGAATGATAAACCCGGGTCGCCTGGTATTGGTCTGCAAACGCGCGTGCCCGTTCCGGACTCCGGCTGGCTACGGCATGCAGGCTGGCATCGCCAACCGACTTCAGTGCACCTGCAAAGCGATGTGCAATACGCCCGGGCCCGATAATACCCCAATGAAAGATCCCATTATTCATCGGCTGCTTTCTTTTTTGCTGTATTCAGGTTTTTATTTTATCAGCATACATTTTTT
The DNA here is from genome assembly GCA_964410215.1 of uncultured Calditrichota bacterium. Lineage (GTDB taxonomy): Bacteria > Calditrichota > Calditrichia > Calditrichales > CAYPHA01 > CAYPHA01. Next base: position 47,664 of record CAYPHA010000018.1, read on the forward strand.
CGTGATGATGTGTTCTCCGGAAACAAGCCGGTAGAAATAAACGCCTGATGAAAGGTTTTCGGCATTCCAGCTGACCCGGTGTGATCCGGCAGCCTGTCTTCCCGATACCAGTGAGGCCACACGCTTTCCACTGGTGTCATAGACGGATAGATCAATGTCACCCGCCTGTGGCAGATAGAAGGAAAAAACGGTTCTGCTGTTGAAAGGATTCGGATAATTCTGGGCGAGGTTAAATCCGTTTACACTATTTTCACGCGGTGTGTCAAAAATACTGACGACCTGTGTATCCTGAATAACCGTAACCGATTGAGCGGTCGAAAATCCGGGATCGGTCTCTCCATCCATACTCTCAATGGAAGCAAAAATCATCGCTTCCGGGCCAATAAATTCATAATTGATCCCGGTCGAGCTGTCGGCAAATATTAAAATATCGTTAAAGTAATACGTATTAATCTCGTAATACGTGTCCCGTATACGCAGGCATTCGAAGCTGCCTGCCGGCGTACTAATTGTTCCCCAGGCATCTATTTCCGAGACCGTGGAATCATAAAAAATGAATGTTGATCCGGCAATTTCATCTGATGTGTCGCTGTTGACATTGGTCCAGGCCTGGCCATATTCAATGGGCAAATCCATATGATCGGGTTCCGATTCGAGATCAATGTCGGAATATCCCGATACCGTGTCCATGTAGGCATATCCCAGAAAATCAAAGGAAGACGGCTTGAGGTAGTGGTAACTATAACCCAGAAAATGGAACTGGTCATCACTGAACTCCTCTTCCAGGACGAAATTAGCCGTTGGAAAATATGCTTCAAAAGGGCTTCCCGCCGGATCTTTAAAACGGTAAATAATATCAAAACCGTCAGGAATGGTAAATGAACTGAAGTCCCAGGTCTGGTTTTCCCCGGCAGAACCGACATCGACGGGAATACTGCCGGTGGTGTCCGAACGCATGACTGTTTCATTTCCAATCATGCCAAGGATATCTTCATAAGTGAACGAGGGCTGGGTTATACCGGTATGGAATAACCCGAAAAGCAGCAGGGAGGCCAACCTTATCTTCATTTTCGTTTTCTCCGGAAGTGATTAATATTTTCCGTTAATATAGAAAAGAATAAACGGAAGTAACAATAAAACTATTTCACGAGAATCATTTTACGCACAAAATTATGTGTTCCCGCTTCCATGCGGTAGTAATAAATACCGCTGGCCAGGTTTTTACCTGAAAAACTGACGGAATAATAGCCTGCTTCCTGTCTTTTGTTTACCAGCCTTTGTACCATCTCTCCCATCGTGTTAAAAACGGAGATGGTTACGAATTCCGTTTCGGGAAGTTGATACCTGATCCGCGTAACCGGATTGAAGGGATTGGGATAATTCTGCTGCAGGTCAAAGGACAGCGGAAGACCTGAAACCTCCTCTTCCAACCCGAAAGGAATGTCAATGCTGACATGAAAGGGTCTGCTGTAAAGGGTAAGATCTGTGGCCACTGTATTGGTGATCCGGCAGATATAGGTACCGGAATCGGACACGGATGCCGATGTGATCTCGTAGGTGCTTTCCGTAGCACCTTCAATATCGATGCCATCGCATTCCCACTGGTAGAGATTGTGTTCGCCTCCCACATTTACCTGTAACGGGAGGCTTTCACTTTCATTCAGGAGGGTATCCAGGCCCTTTCCGATACTGTCCTGGGGGTGATAGGTAAAATTGAACGAAGCGACACCGATGTTGGGTTCGATGTCTTCGAATGTGAAGCGGTTATCGAACGCACGGATGGATATGACTTTGGTGAGCGTATCCAGGTTCGGCAAATCCGTGAACCGGTTGTCATCGATGTAAAAATAGGCCAGGTTACGCAGATTCCGCACGGAAGCCGGCACGGCACCATCAAAACGGTTTCTGCGAATACTCAGGAAAGCGACATTGGTCAGGTTACCTATTCCTTCCGGTAATGGCCCGGACCAGTTATTGTCGGAAATATCCAGGGTGCTCAATGAGGTCATACTCCATAAATCGATAGGGAAATCACCGCTCAGTTCATTGCCGGAGACGCTGAGGAATGTGAGAAAATTCAGATCACCCAGACTTGCCGGTAGCGAACCAACCAGGTTATTGCCGTTCAGGGACAGCTGCGTCAGATTGATGTGTTCACCGATTTCTTCGGGAACAGGTCCTTCAAGGTTGTTATTTGATAAGTTCAGGTACTGCAATGTTTCCTTACTCCCAATTTGCCCGGGAATCCTGCCGGTAAGACCTGCATTTGTTATGTACAACTTTTCCAGGCTGGTCAGATTGGCGATATCCACAGACAGGGAATCGTTCAGATCATTCCCGCTGAGTGACAGTTCGGTAAGACCGGTCAGGTTATATAATGATTCGGGAATGGGTCCGCTGAATGTATTATTGGTGAGTCGTAACGTGCGCAGACCGGTCAGTAAACCAAGTTCATCAGGCAAAGCGCCCTCAAATTCGTTATTACTCAAATCCAGCGTGGAAAGCGTTTCCAAACCGTACAGCGTTGCAGTCAGTGTACCGGTAAACATGTTACCATGAAGGTCCATATAACGAATCTTATCCATATTACCCAGTTCCGGGGGAAGACTTCCGCTGAAATCATTGTCATACAGCTCTAAAATTTCCAGGCTGTCCAGTGCGCCGAAAGCTGCCGGCATGCTGCCCATAAAGGCATTGTCGCTGAGATATAATCGTTTCAACCGCCTGGCGCCATCGAATTGGCCCGGCAATGAGTCCTGAAAACTATTCCCTTGCAGGTACATCTCCTCGATATTTGGGAGGTTCCAGAGACCTTCCGGCAGGGGACCGCTGAGGTTGTTCTGGTGGAGCTTCAGGATGCGCAGGCTATCCAGCAGTGCCAACGCATCAGGCAGGGTGTCCAGCAGGTTGTTAAAGGAAAGATCAATTTCCACGACACGGTTGTTTTCCAGAGAAATACCGTACCAGCCGGATGAAAGCGGTGCGGTCAGCCAGTTGTTTTTCCTGCTCCAGGAAACTTCTCCCCCCGTCGCTTCAAAAAGGGAGACCAGAGCGAGGGAATCGGAAATGGCGGCATAATCGATAACTTCAAGATGTACCGGCCGGCTGTAGATGGTCAGTCCGGTGACGATCTCATTGGTAACCGCACAGTGATAGGTTCCGGTATGCGCCTCATCGGCCGATTCAATGGTAAAACTGCTGTCCGTTTCCCCATCGAGCGCGAATCCGTTCCTGAACCATTGGTAGTTGTTCGCACTACCTCCGACAGAGACGCTCATTGTATAGGGGTGTCCGGTACCAACGGTGTCATCATGTGCCTCTCCGACACTATCCTGTGGCGCAATGGTGAAGCGGTGCGAGGCCACATTCACGTTCGGTTCCAGGTCTTCGAAAGTGAACCGGTTACCATCCAGATCGAGAAAGAAAACCATTTGCAGAGCGGAGACGTCCGGGAAAGCGGTGAAGTGATTATTTGAGAGAAGAATTTCTTCCAGTCGGGTCCATTGTGCAATATCTTCCGGGATCACACCCTCAAGGTCGTTATCGGCAAGTTTAAGCCAGCCCAGGCTGTCCAGGTGCCAGAAACCCGCCGGAATTGTGCCTGACAATTGATTGTTTCCGAGATTCAGATAATAAAGCTTACTCAGGTTCCCCAGTTCTGCAGGAATGGCACCCGTGAACCGGTTGCTGCCCAGTTTTAATTGTTCCAGACTGGAAAGATTCCCGAGCTCTGCAGGGATTTCTCCATGCATATCACACAGGTTGATGTCGAGTGAGGTCAGCTTCTCTAAATTGCCGATCTCGGATGGAATCACGGCCGATAAATGGGGATTGCTGGCCAGGTTCAATTGCACGAGGCTGTCCAGGTCGCCAAGTGATGCCGGCAGGCTGGTCCCGCTGAGGTTGTTGGCGATAAGGTAAACATGGCTGACACGATTATTGGTGACGGTAATCCGTCCCCAGGTGGAGACCGGTCCTTCCAGCCAGTTGGCATTATAGGTCCAGTTATCGCCATCGGTTGCATGATACAGGTCTACCAATGCCAGGGAATCCTTTTCGGGTACCTGGGCATGGCCTGTAAATAGGGTAAACACCGTAAATAGCAGGGATAAAATCAGAACGTCACGGTTTTTCATAAGATACTCCATTGTCTAAAGATTGTAATGCTCAAGGTGGATGTGTTTTATGAATTTTCGTGTTTTTTGAGCGGATCTTTAGAAGCGATTACAGAATATCAAATACCGTGCATCGTTTAAAACCAGGTCCAGCCGGAATGGGTGAGAAGGTAGTACACTACATATAACCAGCCAAAGACGCCGTGAAGGATCGCCCAGATAATCGAATGATTAGTCGTCCAGGACATCACTGTAGCCAGAACCGCGCCAAATCCCAGCGAGGATCCGGCAGCATATTTCTTACTGGACATCTCTATCTCCTTTCATTAAAACCATTTTCTCCAGCGGAAGAGGACTATTTGAAACAGCACAATTATGATCAGAAATACTAAAAAGATGGTAAACGCCATCGGATTCTCAGCACCCGGAATGCCTCCTACATTAATTCCCAGAAGACCGGTGAGAAACCCCAGTGGCAGGAAGATGGCCGCAATCAGGGAGAGGACGTACATCCGCTTGTTCAGGGCATCGGACATCCGGCTGATCATTTCTTCGTGTGCCACTGTGGCACGGTCACGGACGGCATCCAGGTCCTCGATATGCCGGGTCAGACGGTCCAGCGATTCCATAAGATGCAACCGGCCTCGTTCGCTGATCCAGCTTACCTTTTCTGTCGTCAGCCGGAAAAGTACTTCACGCTGTGGTGCAAGGTATCTTCTGAGTGTAATAATCTGTCGCCGGAGGGTTGAGAGCTCCTGACGCGCATCCGAGTCTGAATCTGAAATCAGTTGTTCTTCAATTTCATCTTCCAGGTCTTCAAAGTTGTCAACCGTATCGTTCATGCGCCAGACCAGCCTGTCGACCAGCCGGATCAGGAAACCAGCTGAAGATGAGGGGCCGTTTCCTTTTTTCAATTGTTCGATAATATCGAAAAGAGACAGCAGATCGCGCATGCGGGTGGTTATAATATGCGTTTCATTGATCCAGATACGGATCGATATCATGTCATCGGGTTCGGCGCCCGGATTCAGATTGACACCCCGAAGGGCAATAAGCAGCCCGTCACCGACAGGCGTCATCCTTGGACGGGTATCCTCGGTAAGAAGTGCTTCAATGACCAGCGGATCAAGGTCACTATGTTTCCGCAGCCATTTTCGGCTATGCTCATTTGTATAATCAAAATGCATCCATAAGATGCCAGCTTCCAGTGTCCAGTGGTCGGATTCTGTTTCCGTCAGGGGGCGGTATCCGCCTTTTTTATCCAAAAGATAGGAGTGAATAAAACGGGATGAATTGTCAGATTTCATAATGGCAGCCCGATTGATCAGGTTTATAATGAAAGTGCATCTTAATTATTATTTTAGCAAATCCAGGGAACACATGCAAGATTCTTACAGACGTGCACGGAAGATACCGAACTGGCGAGATGCCGTCAGTGATGTTACGCGGGTATCTGTCTTTTACGATACAGTCCGTTAATGGTTATACGAAACCCGCCCTCTGTTTCTGTGTGGACTGTTTCGGTTGGTGTGGACGGCTCGAATCCGTACCGTTTCATTTCCTTATCGAGATGGCAGGCTTCGAGCAAATACATGTCGTGTGGACCGAATCCGCGATAGACATTTGGTTCATCAGCCAGGGGCGTCAGCGGCATCCCTTCCGGCTGGGAGCGCGGACCAAAATTGGACAGCATAAGCTGTCCGTCCTGCCTTAAAAGGCGGCTGACTTCCGAAAGGCTCTTCTCCCATTCACGCTGACTGCCTGCGTTATGCAGAACGCCAAGGGCAATCAAAAGATCAAATTGAGCCGTTTCGTACCGGCTTAAATCATCCATCCGGGCGACATTGATGCGTCTTTCCGCTTCCTTTAGCCCGACCACGGAGGACACCCGCTTTACTGTTTCCGCGACCATTGCGGCGGATGCATCAACCGCATGGAAATCGAATCCTTTTTCTGCAAACAGGACCGTATTTCTACCTCCGGCGCATCCTAAATCCATCACGCGGACCGCTTCCGGTTCCGCATACTGCGGTAATAGTTTAATCAGCCGGTGATCGGGATCGCGCCCGGCAAATCGTTTAACCTGTTCCGGATCTTCCCAGAAATTGTTTCCCATTCTGTTTTTACTTTCGCTAAGGTTTTTGATTTGTATATCCCGTGCTTCATTTATCCGGGTTATTGGTTGTTCATTACATGTGCATATTTATAGCCGGAGCCGGTATTGAAAAGGACCACGTTTTCACCCTCGTTAATCCATCCTTTTTTACGAAGCTGTTTAAATGCGGCAAGGGTGGCGCCGGTTTCGGGCGAGACGAAGATTCCCTCTGTGCGACCGATCTCTTTAATCCCTCTGATCATTTGCGCATCCGATACGGACAGGGCTGTTCCCCCGCTCTCCCGCAGTGCATTCAGAATAAGAAAATCCCCAACCGCCGCCGGCACGCGCAGACCATCCGCCAGTGTGTGAGCACCTTCCCAGTAGCCGGCGAAAGTATCTCCATTCTGGAATGCCCTGACGATCGGGGCACATCCCTCCGCCTGTACCGATACCATTCGCGGACGGCCGGCATCGATCCAGCCCAGTTGCTCCAATTCGTCAAATGCTTTCCACATGCCCACGAGCCCGGTTCCGCCACCCGTCGGATAGATAATGACATCTGGTAATCTCCAGTTGAATTGTTCCGCGAGTTCATACCCCATGGTCTTTTTACCCTCTAAACGATAAGGCTCTTTAAGTGTCGATACATCAAACCGGTTATGCTTTTTTACGCCCTCTGCCGCAATTTTTCCTGCATCGGTAATCAGCCCGTCAACCAGGCTGACCTCAGCTCCCAACGCGTGGCATTCGGCAATAAAAGGATACGGAACATCCTTTGGCATGAAGACAAAAGCAGGCACATTGGCAAGTGCGGCATAGGCACTCAATGCGCCCGCGGCATTGCCGGCTGAAGGAATGGACAGGGCGCGGGCCCCCAATTCGACGGCTCGTGATACAGCTACAGAGAGCCCTCTTGCTTTAAATGATCCTGTAGGATTAACACCTTCATCTTTCAGGTAAAGCTGCTCAAAACCGACGTGTTCACCAAGGCGGCGGGCATGAATGAGGGGTGTATAGCCTTCGCCCAGAGAATACATATGCGCTGCATTACGGACCGGGAGCAGTTCACGGTAACGCCAGAGCGATTGAATACGCCCTGTCAGCAGAGAGCGGCTAAGTTGCCTGTCGACGGCCTGAAGGTCATATCGCGCAAGAAGGGGTTTATTGCAGTCCGGACACAGATTCCACAAACGGTCTGCCGGATATTCCTTATGGCAAAAAGCGCATTCAAGATGTGTAAGAAAATGCACACAGTACCCCTTTCAAATGATACGTCCGAGCCAGTACCCCATCCAGATGGCAATAAAGAGTAAAACCGGCAAACGGTTCTTGTTCATTGGTAAACGCATTCGTATTTCGCGGTTCAACAATATTTCATGAAGGTATTTTAAAAAGAGTAAAAGCAGACCGGCAAATAACACCGGTCCCAGAAAATGAAAATCAAAAGCGCGATACATATCCAGATGGGCGGTTTCATGGAATGACCGCGTTAATCCGCAGGTAGGGCATGGATAACCGGTAACGTTTTTGAACAGGCATTCTGGTAAAGGCAGACCGTATGGATTCATCAGCAGGGAAGCCAGGATGATTCCCGCAATTCCGAAAGTAAATACGGACTTATTAAATCGTTGTCGCGATTCAAGAGGAACCGTTTTGATAAACCGCCGAAGCATATGCTTTTTTATCCCGTTGTTTCCGGCGGTTCCGGTGCAGCGCTTTCCTGACTCGGGAAAATCCGGAATTCGGGTCCGAACTGCTGCAGAAACTCGACACTGAAGACTCTGAACGCGTAAGAAATGGGTAACGTCAACACCGAGCCCAGGTAGGGAATGGTCAGGATCAGAAAACCGATACAACAGGTAATGAAGCCGAAAATGACAATCACAATGCCGACCAGGATATAGAGCAGGAGGATGAAAAGACCGTAACCTAAAAAGACAAGCAGGTTGGAACGGAGAATCGGAATGAAATGACTCCAGGCGATCCATGTCGTCATATTATTTCGATACATGATGGGCACGATAAAGTCATTCAGAAAGAGGGAGATATAACCCGCGATAATCAGCAGAACAAAAAAGACAATGCCGATCCGCAGAGCGGCTGAAATCATTTCCATATCGGAGGCGAAGTTCTTATACATTTCGTGTATGTTCATATAGCCGGATACCAGAATGCTGCCAAAAATCAGAATAGTGATGATACCAAATCCGAACCGCCACATGAACAGTGAGTTCCGCAGGTAACGGAAATCGTGCCAGGGTTGTTTTACGAGAGCGCGTTCATGCACGACGTTGTCCAGGAAAATGAGTTTACCTCCCGAACTCAGCCAGGTGAAGAGCAGGGTGATCAATACAATCAGAATAATCCCGGTAACGATTAATGTTGACCAGTGCGGATGGCTGATAAGCCATTCCCAGGCCATATACGGGATTTCCAGGATTTCTCCCAGCCCTTTTCCCGCATAATCATCCGAGTCAGATGAACTGTACTTGTTATGATAATCTGTTAATTGGGCCAGAAATACACCAAAACCAAGGACGAACCATTTTTTCAGATCGAAAGGTCTGAAAAGATTGGTTACCATGCGATTCCAACCCCGTTCAAGGGGTGCTAAAAAAGCAATTTGCACAATGCCTCCCAAGGTTGATTTGGTCTTGTTTTGTCGTTTTCACATTAAACTGCTCAGTCCTGATATGCATCCATCATGGATTTCATCAGATCTTCCATCGAACTGCGGGTAAATCCTTCCTTTTCCCCGGGTACATGAAATTTATCCGCAGGCGGTTTCTTTCTGCTGATTTTTTGTATCAGGTTTATTTCCAGGTCCGGTGTGAATGAATCCGGCTCCAGCAGGACGTATTTATACTCAATGGGAATCATGCCCTGGACGAGTTCCCATTCATCGGGAGAATCGTCTTCACTCTCAGGGAACAGAGACGACATCTTTTCCGACATTTCTTTCATGGTACCGGCAAGATCACCAAACTCTTTCGTCGCCCAGATGAGTGTGTACGCATTCCCGTCCTGCATAAAATATTCCTGACAATTAAATCCCTGCTTCTTTGCGGAATTGCCCGTTGCTTTCAGTTTGGCCTGCGAAGAGGCCCCTTCTGATTCTTCCATCGCCTCCAACTGGGCCCGCATTTCAGGCGACAGGCTCTCCATCATACTTTCAGCCATCGCTTCCGACTGCTCCTGATATGCCTGCATTTCCCCGGCTTTCATTTCGAGAACCGTTTTTTTATCCCAGATGATATAGTAAAAGGTTTCGTTAACGTAATCGGAGACGGCGGATGTCCTGCCCATTTCAGGAGAATTGCTTTCAACTGCGAAGTTGTTACCGTCAAGGTAAAAGGTGGATACTTCTTCCATAATTTCATATTCATCGTTGATGGCTGCCGCTTTCAGTTTTTCCAATGGTATATTGAAAAAGTACATGGCATCTTCAGCGCTGCCTTCGAATTCACCCTCTTCAGGCATCAATTCGAAACTTACGGGAATGGAATAACTGACTTGTTCAATAATATATTGTGCATGAAGATTTCCATTGAAAAACAGAAACAGGATGACAAATGAAAAGATAGAAAACAGTTGGCTTCGGAACATAATGCCTCCGGAATTTAACCAGGTTGTTGTTTACGGATAAAAATCATCTGTAATCTACATAATTTATCTAAATATTAAAATCGTTCTTTTCACTGGTGGAAGATTTATAGCTTTTCGACATGGATATGCCAGGGACCAAATGATACCTCGGATAAATCAAGTACGGCTTCGAGGTCCAGATGCCCTTTTTCAAGTTCTACATTCTCGAACGTTACTTCATTTTCAGGCGGTAACACTTTTTTTTGAATACGCCGCTCATTGAGAAACAGATTAACGGGACCACCTTCTGCAACATTACGGAAGATTACGCGGATATTATACAGCCCGGTGGCAGCAACCCGGAGCAGCCAGGTCCCCCGGGCTTGATCCTGGCCCCATCCACCGGTTTCAGAGCGCCAGTCCTGACGGGTAAGCACAACCGGATTTTCATGCCGTGTCCCGACGATGATACGCTGCGGGGCATAATTATCCGGGCGGGTAGAGCTGACATCATCAAACCAGCGTTCATATTCTGTTTTCAGTTTTTCGGCAACCCCGGGATATTGTCCGATCACGTTCTTCGTTTCAAGGGGATCATTGACCATGTCATACAATTCAAAATCAGGATTACCTTCGAAGTTCTCTGCGCCGAAACCGCTGGCATGCAGGAATTTCCAGCGCTGGTTACGTAAAGCAAAATTATTATATTTAACCGGTGCGTCACCCCGGTGTGACTGGATGACAATACTGCGGTCAGACCAGCTTCCGGTTACCTGCGGATCAAGAAGGGGAACCAGGCTCCGGCCGTCCATTTTTACGCCTTCAGGAGACGGAATATGACAGGCATCGAGTATGGTGGGCATGATATCGATATGGGCGGCCACATGGTCGTCTTTCATCCCAGGCTTGAATCGTGCCGGCCAGCGGATAAAAAACGGCGAGCGGATACCGCCTTCATAGACGGATGATTTCGAGCCCCTCATGCCGGCCACATACCGCTGGCCATTCGGTCCATTGTCAACGAGGAAGATAATAATGGTATTATCTGCGAGTCCGGATTTCTCTAACCTCACCATCAGTTTGCCGATATTCTCGTCGACGTTAGTGATCATGGCGTAGATTCGTGCCCGCTTGTCAGTGTCTGCTTCTTCCGGCAAAGGATGTCCCTCCTGCTGTGGAAACTGACTATTCTCCAGATCCATTTTTTTGTATTCTTCATAGAGCGATTCAGGAACATCATGAAAAGGACCATGTGGTGCATTGGTGGCGATATACATGAAAAAATTCTGTCCCTTTTCGTGAACCCGATCCATCCATTCCATGCCCCGTTCAAAATACACGTCGGTACAATAACCTGTTTCATGGACCTTTTCTCCGTTATGAAATAACACCGGATCCGTATATTTCCCTTCTCCTTCGGGTGGATCGGCCGGCTGACCGATTCCCCCGCCGCGATGCATGAGTACCTCATCGAATCCCTGGTCCTGCGGCCGCATGGGATAGTTATCGCCGAGATGCCACTTCCCGAAAATACCCGTCGCGTAACCGGCAGATGACATGGCTTCTGCGAGGGTCACTTCTTCCGGATTCATCATGGACCGGCCGATCCAGGTATCGACCACACCGGTCCGGTAATTATAGCGACCGGTCATCAGGCAGGCGCGGGTCGGGGAACAAACCGGACTGACATAGAATTGCGTCATTTGCGCGCTTTCAGCAGCCAGTCTGTCCAGGTTCGGTGTTTTAATCACAGGATTACCTGTAACACCAAAATCGCCGTATCCCTGGTCATCGGTCATGATCAGTATGACATTGGGGCGTTCGGCGGTCGTGGGTTTACACGAGGGTATCAATGATGGCGCAGACAGAGCTGCAATACCCAGAGGGACCGTTTTAAGAAAATGGCGACGTGAAGGCATAATAATCCCCTTATGCTATATTGTTTTTTGCATGAATCAAAAGTGAGTGCATTAAATCGGATTGAACCGGACGAGAATTATAATACAATATGAGACATGTAATTGCAAACCATTCTGATGTGTCAGACCGGATTCAGATGTAATACTCATTTGAACCATTCGTGAACATTTTGTTAGAAAATGAGCGTATTATCCAACCAGTTATTCATTCGTAACCATATTAAGGGGGTCCCATGAGTCGTCATTTTTTTAAATTCTTCTCTGTCTTTGCCGTTATGGCACTGTTTATTGGGTGTGAGCAGCTACCGACGCCTATTTCGGAATCCGGTTCCGGATCGGAAATGATCCGCCCGGCTGAACAACCGGATATTCAGCTGCGAAACGGTCATGCCGGTGAAATGGTTATTGCGGATCGGGCATCCGGCACTATCTCCGTGATCGATGTCAGTAAGGATGAGGTGATGGGTACCTATGCATTGCCGGAGGGGGACAGTCCGGCCGAGCCGATGTATGTTGTGTATGATTTCCGAACCCATACGGTATTTGTAGGGGACCGCGGAAACAACCGGGTTGTCGCATTTGATGCGGATGATTATTCGGTTAAAGCCATGATCCCTGCGGGAAACGGCGTATTCCATATGTGGGCGGATCCACGCGGGAAACAATTGTGGGTCAATAATGACATCGATAAAACCATAACGATTATTGATCCCACCCGCTATTCCGTTGTGCATACGCTGTCCATGCCGGAGGATCTGGCCGCTGATGGCGGCAAACCGCATGATGTGATCCTCGATCCCACAAGCCGGCTGGCCTATGTATCAATACTGGGGCTGAGCGGGGATTCCGATTATGTCGTTCAATATAACACCCGAAATTTTCTGGAGATGGGCCGCGCTGCTGTTGGTAAAGATCCGCATCTTTCGCTGACACAGAAAAACAAACTGCTCTATGTCCCCTGCCAGAACAGCGATGCGGTTTATATCCTCAACCGTTATTCAATGGAAGTTGAAAAAGTATTGGATGTTCCCGGTGCACATGGTGCCGGTATGATGCTACGGGGACGGACATTCTACACCACCAATCTGCCCGGTGGCGGACCGGAAGGATTGTGGACGATCGATGTACGTACCAATATGGTTCTTGCCCATACCGATGCTCCGACAGCCATTCCACATAATATCGCACTGACACCGGATGGCAGCAAATTGTATGTCACCCACTCTGGAGGAACCGCTAATACGGTTTCGGTCTTTAAAATTGAAAGGGGAGAACAGGTACCGGAGTATGTTACGTCCGTTACCGTCGGATTTAATCCTTTCGGCCTGGCTTATGCCCGTTAATCGATGTGTCTGAAAGTACAGTACTAAACGCATCCTGATCCGGGCTGCACGGTCCGGAAGGATGCGTTTTTAATTTTTATGCGACTTTTTTGTCAAACTCGATAGCGTCGTTAATGGTGGGAACGTAGTGGATATTGGATAAGTTATTTTTCTGGTCGAGCTTTGATAAATATACCAGCAATGGTTTTGACTTACCTACCACCCTGATCACTCTGCCAACCTTGAATAATTCCTGCGTCTTCAGATGAAGGTTGATCAGCAAAAGCAATTCCTCGTTGGAGTTCAATTTCAGGCCGGACAGGTCGGTGATAATGGTAAAATTATCATCGAGATGCTGCAGCGCTTCGAAGAAACGCTTGAGATTGATCGAAGCTTCCGATTTTCGTATTACCCCGTTAAGAATAAGGAAAACGCGGTTTTCTGATTTGTCGAGATTAATTGTAATCATTATGCCAACCGGTTATTATATTCGACTTTTTCTGATTCCCAAAATAATATTATAAGTGGTCGGTTGAAAATGAACAAGCATTAATAAAAATTGCCGGAACCCTATAAATTTTTTGCACTAAAAGGCTTTTTATTTCATATTGATCCAAAGTTCTACCCTGAAAAGGCTCCAATGAAAGCGAATCCCATATATTTTGACAACGCTGCCACTTCCTGGCCCAAGCCTGCCTGTGTTTCCGAAGCTGTTCAAGCCTATCTGAATGACATCGGAGCGAATCCGGGACGTTCCGGACATCGTGCGTCCATGGAAGGGGGCAGAATTGTCTATGCAGCGCGGGAGGCGGTGGCCGGACTTGTTCATGCGCCGGACCCGTTAAAGGTGGTTTTTACCAAAAATGTGACAGAAGCCCTGAATCTTGCGCTCCTGGGACTGCTGCGAGCGGGTGATCATGTCGTTACCAGCGGAATGGAACACAATGCCATGATGCGTCCGCTGCGCCATTTGGAGAAATCCGGTGTTCAACTCTCGGTGCTTCGCTGCAACAGGGAAGGTTTCCTGGATCCCGATGACATCCGCAAAGAAATTCGCAGGAATACACGGATGATCGCGCTGAACCATGCTTCTAATGTTACCGGAACCATCCAGCCGCTCAGAGAAGTCGGAAAAATTGCCCGGGAACATGATCTGCTCTTTCTGGTTGACACGGCACAGACCGCCGGTGCTTACCCGCTGGATATGTCGGCGGATTTTATTGATCTACTCGGTTTTACAGGACATAAGTCACTGTATGGATTGCCCGGAACCGGGGGGCTGGTCATCGGTGACCGTGTCGATCTTTCCCGCTTTGATCCGTTGTACCGGGGTGGAACGGGAAGCCGCTCCGAGCATGAAGTACAGCCGGATTTCCTTCCCGATAAGTTTGAAAGCGGCACCCTGAATTTCGTTGGCCTGGCCGCTCTTAAGGCAAGTATTGACTGGCTCAATCAAACCGGCCTGGATCAGATTCGTCATCATGAAAAGAAGCTCACCCAAATCCTGCTGAATGCGCTGTCCGATATGGATAAAATAACCATTTTCGGGCCCAAATATCCTGCCGGACAAACGTCAACAATATCTTTTACCATCGAAAACCATGATTCGGCAGAAACAGCCCTGCTGCTTGAGGAGAAAGCAGGTGTCCTTTGTCGCGCAGGTTTGCACTGCGCCCCTGCGGCCCACCGGACGATCGGGACATTTCCGCAAGGCACGATCCGTTTCGGTTTGGGGTATTTTAACAGTGAAGCTGAAATTGATCAGGCTGTTGCTGTCATCAGGGATCTGGTATAATGAACGGCGCAATAAATCGGCAATATAGTGTGATACTGATGCCATCGACCTCTCACGCGATGAAAGCGGAAACAATCCTGCTGAAAAACGGGACAGCGTACAAACTGATACCTGTGCCCCGGCATATCAGCTCTGATTGCGGTGTTTGCATCAGGGTTCATACGATTGATCTGGAAAATAGTTTACAGAATCTGAGCAGGGGTGGTGTGACCGTTCAGGGAACGGTTCCATTGAAATCCTCCTGAAAGACTCCTGTGATGCCAGCTAACACATATCCTGTTTCATGATGGAAGCAGATCAAAAAGGCCTTGAATGAAAGAATCCCCTGAAACAGAAAAATCCGGTATCGGGCAGAACTCCCGTGCTTCCCGTCATACCATCTGGCAGGAATTGAAAGAAGCGATTCGGGGCAGTGAGGCTGATTTTACACGGATCAGCATAAGGAAAGCCCTGTTCCTGCTCGCCGTTCCGATGATTCTGGAACTGATCATGGAATCCACCTTTGCGGTAGTGGATATCTATTTTGTGGGTAAGCTCGGCGCATCGGCGGTTGCGACGGTCGGATTGACGGAAACCTACCTCTTTCTTCTTTATTCCATTGCGATGGGATTGTCGGTAGCGGTTACGGCAATCGTCGCCAGACGTGTCGGTGAAGGAGATAAAGAACGCGCCGGTCTGACCGCCGTACAATCCATATTGATTGCCACCATCTCCTCCCTTCCGTTTTCCATTGCCGGAATTTTCTTTGCGAAAGATCTTCTCGCTCTGATGGGCGGCGATGGATGGGTTCTGGAACACGGCTATCGTTACGCTCAATGGATGCTGGGCGGTAATGGCGTGATCATGCTGTTGTTTGTCATTAACGCCATATTCCGGGGCGCGGGTGATGCGGCCATCGCCATGCGCGTGCTCTGGCTGGCCAACGGATTGAATATTATTTTAGATCCGGTGCTCATTTATGGAATAGGCCCGTTCCCGGAACTGGGCATTCAGGGTGCGGCCATTGCCACGAATATCGGCCGGGGAGCGGGCGTTCTGGCACAATTATGGTTTCTTTTAAAGGGCGGAAAACATATTCGTGTGCTCCGGTCTCATATCCATGTGAACGGTAAGATTATCGGCAATATCATCAGGACGTCCCTGGGTGGCATCGCACAGGCTCTTATCGCCATGACCTCCTGGATCTTTATTATGCGTATCATTGCCGCTTTTGGCAGCCAGGCGGTCGCCGGTGCGACCATCGCGCTACGGATAATGATGTTCACCATGATGCCGGCCTGGGGATTGTCGAATGCCGTCGCGACGCTGGTCGGACAGAATCTGGGTGCGCAGCATCCCGACCGTGCTGAGCGTGCGGTCTGGGTAACAGGCTTCTGGAATATGCTGTTTCTGATCGGGGTATCGGTTTTCTATTTCATCTACAGTGATTTCCTGGTCAGTATTTTTACTGAGGATACCGGAGTGATTCGAGTGGGTGGTGAATGGCTGCGGATCGTTTCCTATTCCTATTTCGTCTATGCCTGGTGGATGGTGGCGATACAGGCTTTCAACGGTGCCGGTGATACGATTACGCCTACAAAAATAAACCTGGTTTTCTTCTGGCTGATACAGATTCCGTTGTCGTATGTCATGTCTATAACCTGGGATATGAACTATGCAGGCGTATTCTGGGCCATCATGATTTCGGAAACCGCTGTCGGTCTGTTTACGTTCTGGCTGTTTACCAGAGGCGGCTGGAAAAAGGCCGAGGTATGAATAGAGCTCTGTATGTAACGCCATCCCTGCATGTAACATTATGAATATGGTTGAAGGTGTGTACGCTTTTCATATGGAAAATGAGATTACGGTAAGAAATGTAAAAGATCATATTGATTTAATTTGTCATACCGGTTCTTTCTCCGGTGATTGGAAGGCCTTTTTTTCACCAGGATAAATGCTGGTGATGGTACAACAGATAAAAGGAATTACCACAGTGTACTATCACCAGCTTTTAAGCTGGTGTAAAAGACCATACATTATAGATAATGTTAATAAATAGACCAGGCTGGTTCACCGTTAAATGAATGAATATAGTATTCAGAAAGGGATATAATCATGGCAATGAAGAACAACGTCGATACGGATTTTGTGATCGTTATAAATAACGAAATCATGGGGCATGGCGATGCCGAACTGGGCGGCATTTTGATCCGGAGCTTCCTCCACACGCTCACGGAAGCTAAAACGATACCCCATAAACTGATTTTTTATAATTCAGGGGTCAAGCTGGTGGTCGACGGTTCACCCGTCCTTGCCGATCTGCACGAGCTGCAGAAACAGGGCGTTACCATTCTTGCCTGCGGCACCTGCCTGGGTCATTTCGGCCTGAAAGAAAAAATCGCTGCCGGTGAAGTGTCCAATATGTATGATATTACGGATACGCTGACGGGAGCCGGCAAAGTTGTTACCCTATAAACTATTCCGTATTTTTAATTTTTTTTACAGCGCTAAAAATCCATTTTCCGTCGTGTCTCTTTAAGTTTCTTATGTTTGGCCTTGCTTTCCAGACGTTTTATTTTTGAGCTGTGGGTGGGTTTGGTCGGAATGCGTTTTTTTCGTTTGCGCGCAGCGGCATAAAGTAATTCCTTCAAACGCTGTAAAGCGGCCTCCCGGTTTTTATACTGACTTTTAAATTCCTGTGCTTTAATAACGATAATACCATCTTTGCTTATCCGTGAATCCCTGGAACTCAGAAGCCGTTTTTTTACGGTATCCGGAAGAGACGAGGCCCTGATGTCAAAGCGCAGGTGTATGGCCGTTGCCACCTTGTTGACATTCTGTCCGCCGGATCCCTGCGACCGGATGGTCGTCATCTCTATTTCCCGGAGCGGTATAGCCACATTGTTTGAAATATAGAACATATTCCTGCCCTTGGCTTTTATTTAATGGAATCAGGATTCCTGCTTTCGGGATAAACCCTGTTTATCAGGTTCATCGCTATATTATGTATGGGAAGGCCCTGAATGCAAATCAATCGTAAGCCCGGCGTGTGTCTTCATCGGCCAATACCGGTTGAATAAGATCTTGCCAACTACGCGATTCCCATGTTCCCAGTTTCTTATGCGTTTCATAATATTTTTGTGGAATCGGATGTGTTCCGGGAATCGAATCGATGTGATAGTGTTCGGAAAGGAAATTCCGAAAATGTTCGAGATAGGGACAGGGTGGGTAACCGACAATCAGGCCCGTAGCAAAATGGATCACTTCGGCACCATTTTTAATCATTTCTGCCGGTGCGTATTCGACATTCCCGCCGGGACAGCCCCCGCAGGAGGTATAACCGACGACCTCCACTTTCATGTCACTGTAAATAGCGAAGGCACCTTCCCTGTTTTTCAGGGAACGGAAGCATTTACCGCCGGCACAATCACGGTACCGCTCACAAATGATAATGCCGATTTTTTTAGTTTTTTCCATGTTTGTTTTTCCTCCTTCCCGATTTCCCGTGATGACCGTGTATCAGGTTTTCCAGGTCTTCGGACCCGCACTCCGGACAGTTCTCCCTGTTGTCTTTTGCGGGGCTGGTCTGTTCTTCGCCGCATTCCCGGCAACGGTACAGCGCTTCGGCAAAGTCGACATTGCCGCCGTCGATGATCAGCTCCTGGCCTTCCACGATGGCTTTTGCCAGCTTCTGACGGGCCTGGTCGATCAGGCGGGTGAAGGTCGGACGTGAAATATCCATCAGCTCGGAGGCTTCCAGATGCTGCTTGCCGAGATAATCCGCCAGACGGATAGCCTCGTATTCATCAAAGGTCAGGGAAACAATTTCCAGCATTTTCCGGGGAATGCCGCTTGGCTTGAAGTTTTTAAATTTAGGCGGGAGTTGAACGCGGCGCCTGCGATATGGACCTCTCATAATGCTTCCTGATTTAAATGCATTTTATTCTGCAATATAATGAACATATGTTCACTTGGCAAGCGGCAATGCACCGATACGGTTATTCGGCGGCTGATTTTTGGGAATTATGAGGCATGTAATGATATGCAATTATTCCATAGGCAGACCACAGATGGTCATAAAATTATCCATGATGGTATATCCGTCGGGCCGGGACACTTCCGGATGACCCTGGAAACCATAAATGGGTTTTGTGTTGTGACGTATAATTTCATGTGGTGTATTCGGTGAATGTCCCAGTATATTAAATTCGGGAGGGAGCTTTGAAACATGGTAAGAATGACGTCTGGCCAGGGAAATCGTCTCCTTATTGATCCCCTTAAAGATTGGATCTTTTTTTATAAGTTGAATATCCACTTTTCTGGTATAGTAATCGGGTAGTTTTTCAATCTGCCCACCATAAAAGACGGAAATGATTTCATGTCCGAGGCAGAATCCTATCACAGGCACATCCAGGTTGTTCAGGCAGACAAAATCAGCGGTCAGGTTCAGCGGGGCGTAGGGGTGTCCCCGGCCGCCGGAGAGGATCAGTCCGGAGATATGCTTCAGTTCATCGGGATCGATCGGTTCATTGTGACGAAAAATCCGATGGGGTATGTTACGCTCGCGGATATAATCCCGGATGAATTGTTTGATAAATGCGTTTTGATTATCGATGATGAGAAGCATAGACTGTGAATTGAATTTTTTTTAGATTTTGAGCTGAAGCCCTTATTTTACAACTGTCCTTACTCTCCACTAGCTTCCCGAGATTGGGATGCAAGCAAAAGCTAGTGGCTATATAGCGGGCTTATATAAAAAGGTTCATCTCAATAGCCACTATCTTTAGATAGTGGTAAAGGTGATAATCTAAAAATAATTTAAGCACTTTAGTGCATAATCTTTATATCTGCAATACCCTCTTTACATGCAATGGGGGTGGGTTAAATGGACCGGCTTCTGCCGGATTCTTTATATTTCTCCAGCAGTTTAGTCAGTCGTTCCACCACCTCGGGATACTGCGCATAGACATTGTTTTTCTCCCCGATATCCTTATCCAGGTCATACAGTTGAACGGGCGGGAGATCCATTTTTTTTGCCTCAGCCGGACGCGGATAGCTCCAGCCGCCGGAGCCCGGGCATAGTTCCAGTTTCCACTTTCCCTGCCGAATGGAGAATGAGCCGTTGATGGAATGGTGGACGGTCGCTTCACGAATGGGTGCAGCAGCGGTACCAAAAAGGTCTGCCGAGATATCGTAACTGTCTTCACCTGCATTATCCGGTAAGGAAGCGCCTGTTAGTGCGGCAGCCGTCGCCATCAGGTCCGTTAAACAAATCGTATCATCGCAGGCCGTACCTTTTTTTATACGTTCCGGCCAGTGAGCGATGAAGGGAATACGGTGCCCGCCTTCAAAGATATCGGCCTTGTGGCCGCGGAAATGGTAACTGGGATAATGACCGTTTTCCTGAAGGTGTTCAAAGTTGGCCATCGGTGAACAGCCGTTGTCGCTGGTTACGATGAACAGCGTATTGTCTAAAAGGTTGTGTTTTTCCAGTGTTTTTTTAATAGTGCCGATAGCGGCATCGGATTGCATCACGAAATCACCATAAGGCCCGACACCAGATTTGCCTTTGAAATCGTCGGTCGGCAGGATCGGTGTATGCGGTG
>CAYPHA010000019.1:0-66204 GCA_964410215.1 uncultured Calditrichota bacterium
GGTTTGGCGATTTGCATCTTAATATCAGAGAGGGCGGGTATTAATTTTTCGGTTAATTCAACCTGCTCGCTCAGCTTTGCAGTAAATGATGTTCCCGCCGGCTCAAAGACGGCGCCCATTCCCCAGCCTCCGCCGCCCTGGTCGATTTTGAGCAGCAATCGGTTAGCGCCCTCTGTGAGTTTTACAGTAACAACGTCCACCGCTTCATCCACTCCGCGCGGTTCATGCGCTTCATGAATAAAAGCGTCATTCAGCCATACGCGTATGCCGTCATCGCTGCGCAGTTTGAGCTTGGCTTCCTGCGCGGTTTTGGACATTATCTGACAAAAGGCATAAGCCACAACCGATTTTTCCTCGTTCAGGTTGAAAATTTCATTAAAGTCGAGCAATCCGTCACTATCGGAGAATGTCCTGGTCCATCTCACTTTGCCGCCTTCAAACTCAAGCATGTCCCCTTCCCGGGGAACCGCAGCATGCTCGCCGCCGTACGCTTTGAGATAATCGTAATAAAATCCGGTGCAACCATCATCATGATGAATGCCTTTCTCGCGATTCGGCAGCATTCCGGCCACCAGCCAGACCGGAACCGTTCCGTTTTCCCTCAGATCGAGGGTGACATTTTCCGAAGCCAGATTATCATAGGGTAGAATGTACAACACACTGAAAATAAGTATTAAAATTTTATTCACATTCATTTTCACACAGCTTTCCTTTAATCGCAGTTTGCGTTTATTTTTCAAGCCGTAAGGTACGGATTCCAAATGCAGGAATCTCAATATGATCATTAACCGGCGTTCCCCGTTCACCTTTCGGACTGCTCATATACATTGCGTTCATTTCTGAATCGGTGCTGTTCAATTGAACCGTTTCAGGGCGTGCTCCCGCATTGAATAACCGTACAAGCAATGCCCTGCCTTTCTCAGCCGACCTGACCGATGTAATGACAATGGTCGAAGGCTCCACCTGCAGGAATGACTTTACTGCTTCTGCCTGTGGCTCAGCAGGAACGGCCAGCAGCGGCTGACTGCTTTCGTTTCCAAATCGATTAGCCTGCTCGGCAGTAAAACGGCGGTGCGGGTAAATCGAATAACGGAATATAACCGGCCCTTCCTGTGACGCTTTGTAATTGGTTTCCCAGTAATTGTTCATAACATAAGAATAAAACTTTTGAGAAGGCTTTAAATGATCAATCCATCCGTAGCTCACCGGGTCGGATGTGATTTCACCGATTTCGATCAGCGGTGCGTCGTTAGTAGTCCAGGTTATCCCGTAATCCTGGTTGGAAATATCAACCCAGCGTTGTACGGTTAAATAGTTTTTACATGATCCCGGTATCTGGTCCGCTTCAGGGCGGTAATGTCCCCATCCAATATCGACGCGCATCTGCCCCTGCGGCACATGGAATGGAAAGGCGAAGTGTACGCCTTCCTGATCAAAAATATTTTTTTTGTCTACCGTATTGATGATATCAACACGATTTATTCCTGAAACAACCCGGACTTCCCTCGATAATCTATTACAACCGGGCGCATCGGACTCGATTAGCAACGATGCTACAAGAGACCCATTCTCTTTTATTCGTATTTTTGCGTTTCCCGCAGTTAATGGATCGGAAGGATCACGGCCGGCGACATAATAATATTCATTGAGACCCGATCCTTTTTCTTTATCGACCAATTCGAACATACGATTTCCATCGATGGTCCGTAGGCTCCTTATGGTACCGCTTTGGGCGTCAATATCTGCAGCTACAAATTCATTTTTTAGTGAACCGATAATGGCCCTGGCATTTCCTTTTTTTATGGCTTTTCCTTTATGAATGGTAAACTTTGCGGAGCCCATCGGCGGCACATTCTGCGCCAGGAAGGCCAGGGAACCATTAGACAGCCTTTGCGAAAGAACGGTTTCGCCGCGCTCATTCTTAACGGTCTCACCTGGTAATTTCCATTCCTCCGGCAGGATCACTAAATCATTGCGTCTCCATGAACTGGTATTCACTACCTGAACCGCACCCACCGTTTTGGAAGATCCCGATAAGGGTTTCAATGCCGCTTTCAGCAGGTCCTTCGATCGTTTTTCAGCATCTAATGCAAAGGATTGTTTCACCTTCCACTGTTGTAACGTAAATTCAGCGTTCGGTTCGCTGATGCTGTTCCACGATCCCCAGGTATGTTCATTGTAAAGAATCACATTGCGCCAGGCATCTTCAAACTTTTGATACGGAAAACTTCCCGGTTCCAGCATGGACCATATTTTTTCGGCCTGCACCAGCCGTTCGGCATTATCGCGATTGATCGAGGTCTCAAGAGCAGAAGACGCCGCTCCGTCCTCCCAATAAGGTGTAAAATCACCGGATACCGAAGGAATTGATTCTTCGTATTTGGATTCAAATGCTTTAAACAATTCTGCAGTTGTGGCAATAATTAATCTGGGTGACTCATACATCTCATTCCATTCTTTAACGAAATCGGCAAGCTGCGCATCCGGTGGACCATTATCACTGCCGATATTATAACGAAGATATGTCATATCATAGGGAAAATCATTTTCTTCCAATTCCAGTAGATAATTATAGATCGCGGAATGACTAATCCTGCGTATTTTTTCAGTCATATTCAAACCTGTATGAAACGAGGCATACCCCCGTGAAGAAACCCAGCACAGAATTTTCTCTTCACCCGAAGGCGAAACCCAGTAGAATGGTTTGTCCCCCCACTCGTTAAGTGTACCTCCGATCCGGTGGCCCGGATTAGGCCCGATTGAAAAATATTTTACCCCGTTTTGAGCCATCACCGGAACCATACTCCAGGTATAACCGGGCACATCGCTGATCATCGCTGCTTCAACCGGTATGCCAGTTTTCTGACCGATGCGCTGCCCGACTTCCATGAAACGCATCAATTCCTCAGGTCGGCATAAGCCGGTCAGTTGATTGGCAAACAGGCCGTCGATACCAAGCCAGCCTTTTCGCACGGCTTCATAAAATTGTTCTTTTTTAGCGGTCGAAGCCTGCCTGAGATAACTTTCCACGGCCCACAGCACTTCGGTATTCCACTTAAATCGCGATCCCTCCGGATAATCCGCTGAACGGCGGGCGTATTCAATCGCGTTTTCAAGGTGTTCCCATTGATATTTTTCGACATAAGACTGGACGTGGGTATAACCAATATCGACATGGGAATGCGGCAATAAATAGACCGTCCACTCTTTAATTTCATTTAGAAGCACTGTGAATGTTATTTCTCCCTGACTCCAATGTGCTTTAATTTTGACCGGTGTTTCCCCTAATATATGTGGTATCTCGAATTCTGCATGATGTTTTCCAATGGCAAAATCTCCCAGTTCAAAACTTTGAATTTGGGATTGCTCGCCTGTCTCTATATGCATTTGCAAATCCTGAATACCACCGGACAAAAAATGAAAGGATAATTGATTTAAAAAACCGTCCTTACTTTTTACCAATACAGGATTCAGTTTTATTGTTGTTAATTCCATCGTTCCTGTTAATTGTTTCAGCAGGTCTACCTGATTCCGGACACCATTCGCTGCAACATCTTTATCATTACAGACGCGCAGGTGTAAACCCCAGCCGCCGTCCCCCTGATCAACCTTGACCAACAAAGAGTTGCGCCCTTTTTTCAAACGTACCGGCACGCTGTCTTCCTCATCTTCCAGGCCGCGTCCGACATGGTGGTCGTGTACCAGCTGCGAATTAAGCCAGACCCGTACACCGTCATCACTACGAATCTTGAGGATTACATTTTGTGCGGTTTCTGAAATCAGTGCTGAATAAGCATAAGCGACACCGGGGGTTTGTTGATCGAGATTAAAAATCTGAATAAAACTCAACACGCCATCATTATTTGAAATTTCCCTTATCCAGTTATTCTGCAAGGTTTCATATTGTACCTCATCACCTTCGGCAGGCAAAACATTCGTTTCGCCGCCCGCAGATACAAGATAATCAACCAGATAACCACTGCAATTTGCACCGTGATCTTTGGTTGCCCCTTCATTCGGAAACGGTCCGCTTACCAGCCAAACCGGTATACTGCCGTTTGTGCGTAATTCGAAAACATCTGTCTCTGCAGCATAGCACGGAAGTGAAAACATTGCCAACAATAAAAGAATGTTACGAAACATTTGAGTACTTCCTGCTGGTTATTGGTTTTCAAATTATTTCTGTGATTTGAAATGGATGATCCGGTAGTGCCCGTCAGCACCGAGGCCGGTTACCACCTGCCTGGCATGATCGGAAATATCATCCACTGCCGTTGTATGAATATGTCCGCATAAAATACCGGTTAAATTGGGCGCTTCGTGAACCAATTCAGCAAATTGAACCGTCGATGGTGTAACACGGTCTTCGGGCAGATCCTCAGGTTTTCTGACCGGAATATGGACCATCAGAATCGCAGGCAGATCCCTGTCAAGTTGGTCCTTAAGAAAGGAAAGCTGTTCCGCGCTCACCTGATTGGTCGAATTATCGATACCGATGAAATTAATGCCCTTCCATTCCACCTGGTAATACATAGGATTACGGCCATTATAAAGGGGTTTCAGTGCTTTTTCGATCCATTCTTCCCGTAACGCATTCATTGAACCCGGCAGGCCTTCATAGTGCCAGTCATGGTTACCGGCAATATACAGATAGGGGATGCCGGTCGAATCCAATGCGCTTTTGACAAAGGTGACACTCGATACCGAGGGATTATTTACAATGTCGCCGGTCAGGACAAACAGATCCGGTCGGTGCTTCGCAGCCGTCCACAATGCCCTTAGGAAATGCTCTTCCGGATTGGCTCTCAATCCGGTTTGATAGTGTTTTATATTTAAATACGCTATATCCATCCGCCTGCTGTACTTATGGTACCTGGCTTCCGAATCATCTAAAATACTGATATGGCTGTCCGTTATATGAACGATTGTGAAATCTTCCTCCAAACCATCGACATACATATCGGTCTCCAGCTCGGTATACGGCGCCTTGCTGAAATCCACGTCATACGTTTTATGATCAAGGGAGGTTTCCAGCTCGATACGCACCGTTCCGGATTCTGCGATTTCGGGCACTTCGAAAATGAGCTGATGATTCCCGACCGTAAGATCGCCGGGACGGAACAGTTTGGCTTCCGGCCAGTTCTCTGCCTTAATCCGGCATGAAAGATCATGCACATCGCCGCATTCGATCAATGCGGCAATTTCATAACGCAGTCCTCCCTCTGCATTCATCAGAGGGGGTAAATAATGAAAATCCGCCTGTCTGATAGTACCGGTAAGACGCTCTTTAAGCTCTACCCGATTAGAAAATCCTTTAAACGACCTGTCACCGGGATCTCCCAAACGGAGCTGAAGCCCCCAGCCACCGTCGCCCTGGTCGACTTTGACCATCAGGGTATTATCGCCCTTCCTCAATGTTACCGGAACGGAATCTTCTTCATCTTCCACACCACGGCCGACATGATGATCATGGATGAAAACAGAATTGAGCCAAACCCGCACCCCGTCATCGCTGCGGATTTTTAATACAACATCCTGCACCTGTTTTGCATGCAGGACCGTGAAAGCATAAGCGACACCGGGTGTTTTTGGCTCCACTTTGAAAATATTCCGAAAATCGAGCAGTCCGGCCGTATCGGAAATGACACTCTGCCAGTGAGCCTGCATTTCTTCATAATGAATGATATCATCTTCGGCAGGAAAGGTATGTGATTCGCCTCCGCTCCGTTTCAGATAGTCAGTGAAATATCCTGTGCAACTCTTTCCATGCTCTCCGTCGTAACCTTCATTAGGGAAGGGCCCGGCCACCAGCCAGACGGGTAGACTGCCGTTTTCACGAAGTGAAAATGAATCCCACTCAGCAGCATTGAGAATCGCAGAAAAGATTAACAGAAACGAAACTATTGTTTTGAATTTCATAAATGCTCCCGTGAATTGATACCGTTAGTGTCAAAAGTTTTATATCATTATCAGTTAACATAATATTTTTATTGATGATACAGTAGTTCCCCCTTAGAAAAGTGGGCGTTTAGGCAATCTTTATTTAGTAAGGAACAGTTTATCTGCCGGTACAACCTGGTAAGGAACACCTGGGCCTTCATAAAAAAGAGTCAGGTGTTCTCCCATATAATCATCAAAATATTCCACTTTGATGGGATGTTTCCCGGACTTCAGTTCAATAGAACCGGCTTTTGTCAGAGCGGAATGCGATCCGTCGTTGTCAATGATTTCTTTGTTGTTAATGTATAATTTTGAACCGTCATCGGACCGGATATAGAAGGTATATTCACCTTCTGCTTCAACCAGAAGGTACGATTCAAACACAACACCGAAATGATCTTCCCTTTTTTCAACAGGCTTTACATCGAATTCATAAACGACCCCTTTGCCCCGGGAACGCAATTTATCAAAGTAAGGCAGACTCATCCAGGTACCTTCATAGTAGGTATAAGTGATACCGTGTCCTTTTGTGTCCGACAGGATCCTGAAGGAAGCTTCTTTTACGGGTCCTCCCTCACCATTTGAAAAGGTACGCGCTTTAAGCACGGCGCTTTCGGAGAGTTCCAAAGGTTCGCTGTATCCGGCGGACTGCAGGGTTGGTTCGGTACCGTCAAGGGTATAGCGAATGTCCGCGTCGCTTCCATCGCTGGTCAATTCCACCTGCGCATTTTCTTTAATATACAATCCTCCGGAAGGTTTAATACGTGGTGCAGCCGTATAACTTTTTTTCGGCATCGCTTTCGCCTGAGGATCAGCAGCAAACGCGGCGCGGACCGGTTTTCCGATCCAGACCCAGGGCTGTTCCAGGTGGAACAGATAGGTGATCGTGGGCGAGGTATCAAATGTATTCATCGGCTGCGTGATCAGCTGATTTTTCACCGTTCCGGGGCCTTTGATAATCCAGGGCACCATCATTTCCTGCTCACTCGTTCCGCCATGTCCCTTACCCAGACCGCCATGGTCGGTGACCACCATGATATAGGTTTCATCATACATACCATTCTCTTTAAGAGCCTGCGTCAGCTCACCGATATTCGCATCTGCCCGCTCAATAGCTGCCAGGTACTCATCGGATTCCCATCCAAAGGTATGCCCTTCGTGATCCGTATCCACCAGGTAAAGAAAGGCAAATTCCGGTTTTTCTGAAATGATGTAAGGGATGGCTCCCGGGATACTGGTATTCGGCTCACTGAAATAGGCCACCGTATCCATATAGCTGGTATTGAATGAACGGCCGAATCCTCTGGAAACCGTAAAAACGGCAATTTTGGCATCCGGCATCTGACTGCGTAATGCATAAAAAACGGATGGGAAAAAGCCGTCTTCGTCGGTCACCTGTGGTTTGACCACCGGATGATCCTGTCTCCAGCTGTTATCCAGGACGCCATTCTGTTCCGGCCCGGAACCCGTCAGCAGCGCCGCCCAGTTCGGCCGGCTGTCGGTCGGCATGACATTCCTCGCTTTGAGCGTCATGGCACCTTCCCTGATCAACTGATTGATATGAGGTGTTCTGGCAAACTGCAGCCCTTCAGCGCTTACACCGTCCAGACCGATGAGAATGACATGCTTTGCTTTTTCCGGACGCTGATCGCCTGAACAACCATAAATGAACAGTGCCATAATGATCAATAGAATTGTCTTGTGATAACGCATCTTTTTCTCCTAAGTTAAGGTAAAGCGTTTAAAGATCCCGTTGTGTTTGCGACGTTGTCACCGTGAAACATGATTTGCTAGTGTGAATAGGCATTGACGGGGATCTCTTTCATCTCCATCCCGGGTGCCTTGTACAGGAGTGCCAGTTCTTCCCCGGCATAATCCTCAAAATAGAGTACCCTGAACCGGTGAAGACCTTTTTCCAGTGCAATCTGTCCGCTGATTGACCTTGCGCTGTGGGAGCCGTCGTTGTTTACAACCAACCGGTCTGCGATAAAAAGCTTGCTGCCATCATCCGATTTTAATGAAAAGCTGTAAATCCCGTCTGCCGGTACGGATATAAAACCGCTGAATACGGCGCCCCAATAGTCCTCGCGCTGCTTCACGGCAGCCAGTTCGGGGTATTTCACAATACCGCTTTTGACAGGGGTAAGCTTGTTAAAATCCGGCAGCATCTGCCAGGAACCTTCATAGTACCGGTAGGTCAGTCCCGGTTTCCGGTCACCTGCTTCGACAGCCGGTATCAAATTGGCTTTTGTAAACGTGGCCTCCGTGATTTTACTACCGACATTCGTTTGCCAGAATGACCGGGCCTTGACGGTTGTTGTTTTGGATATCGTAAGCGGTACCTCATACAGTGATGATTGCATGGTCGGTTCGGTCCCGTCCAGCGTATAATAAATAGCGGCACTCTGGTAAACATTCTTCAATGATACCTCTACCCTGTCCATAAACAGGCTTCCCCTGGGAGATATCATGGGTGCAAAAGGCGGATCGGATAGTTTCATGCGTTCTTTCAAATCCTCCTGGCTCCACTTCTGCATCAGTTCCGGATCATCGAGTACGGGTGTATCATGAAAGGCATCCCAGTCGAAATCCGCGTCAAAGGGCGTCAACGCCTCCTCCGGATTAAATACCGCCGGATCCACCGGTGCAACCTTGTAAGGCGTAAAATCCGGTGTTTCCGTGAATAAATCAGCCAGGTCCGTTGCACCGGCATCGTACTGATTCAGATAAGGGAGATCCAGGATATGCCAGAAGGTCTTCATGATGCTGCCGAAATCATAATGCACATGGCTGATATAGTTCTTTTTGGCATAGGGAGATATCACCATCAGCAGGCTGCGATGTGCGTCGATATGGTCTACCCCGCCCTGCGGATCATCCTCCGTTACGATAATGGCCATGTTTTTCCAGTATTTTGTATGGGACAGGAAATCAACCAGCCGGCCCAGTGCCAGATCGTTGTCCATCATATAACTTTCCGTGTAGGGATACCCGGCATCGGGACGGAAACCGGCGCCGTGATCGTTAGGCAGATAGACGGTCAGCATCGAGGGTAATCCGTCTTCCTGCCAGCGGTTATTGAATTCCTCGATAAACATATCCACCCGGAACTGGTCCGGAATACTGGTGTTGTAAGTCGGGAACAATTTAGATGACCGGTGAAACAGGGGCGCGGGAACCGGATAATTTATAAAATAGCGCACACCGGTATGTTTGAATGCCATATCCTGTATACCCGGAGCCATTTCCAGCCCGAGACCAAAATTAAAAAATTCGACGCCACCGCGTTCCATGTGGTCCCAGATGGACCCGGCTTCGTTATAGTCTTCCGGATAGACAGCGGCATTGGACCCGACAAGGGCCGGCATTCCGGGAGCCTCCGATCCATAGTCCATGCCCCTGCCCCCGCCGTAACTCGCCGGGACATTAACTTCCACCCATTCATTCGGATATGTGCCTGCCAGCCAGCGGTGTCCGTCGGCGGAATGATCGGAATTACAATAAAAATTATCCGACATGGAAAACTGCCGTGCCAGTTTGTGGTGGTTCACCATTACGTCTACATCAACCTGCGGATTGCCGGATCCGTTATCGAAGGTCTGGTTCAACCCGTACCGGGCCAGTGTTGGATCACCCTTTCCTCCTTCAACCTGACCGAATACTTCATCATACGTCCGGTTTTCCTTGGGCACAAAAACGACATATTTAATGGGCGATTCTTTTTCACCCGGATACAATGGTACCGGATTGTTCCGGCGCCAGTCAAATTCGGACGAAGCAGGATCCCGGAAATCGAAGTTAAAACGGATCACCTTTTCGGTTTCTTTTTTCAACTGCTCATCCGACGGGATATCCAGCACCGATACGATACCGTTCATCAGATTGCCGATGTAGGATCCGGCCGGTGTGGGTGTGAATGTATGCCCGCCGTTGGGTCCGCTGCCGTATCCTTTTGCGTTGGCGACGATCAGTTTTTTACCATTTCTGCTTACTTTCAGCTTGGACGGAAACCAGCCCACAGGGATGTGGCCGACGACCTCCAGTGAAGGCACATCGATCACACCCACCGCATTCAGACCGGATTCGGCGACATACAGACGTTTCCGGTCAGGAGACAACGCGACACCGAATGGTATGGCACCACGCAGATTTCCAAGACGCGGATCGAGCCTGAGAAAGATATCCTTGACGACCTTGTTATTGTTCATATCGATAACGGAAATGCAATCATTATTGCCGTTGCTGACGAACACATATTCATCCGTCGCGGCGATTGAATTCGGACTGGCCCCGCCGACAGCCGGGATACCGTCGACCTCCTGACCGACCAGAATTCCAGTTTTCGTTTTTCCTGTTACCTCCGGTTTTTCGACATCAGTGATATCCACCCGCCAGACAGAAAAGGACTCCGGTGCATTCGGATCGCCCAGACCCGGTACTTTCAATGTATCCGTATCGATTCCTTCGACCATTTCCCTTGACTGATAGGCATAAACCGGAAACTTCAATCCTGTTTCACCGGCACGCCGGATATCGGTTCCCGGAATCTTACTGTATTCAAACATGCCCACATTGGCCACGAAAGCACTTTTTCCGTCCGGAGAGAGTGCAATACCAAACGGGTACCGCCCCACATCCGCCGTTCCGATAAGTTTCTTTTTGTCTGTGTCAATGACAATCATGCGAAAGTTAAGCTGATCGACGGCATAGAGATATGTGCCATCGGCACTCAGAACCATATCACCGATATAACTGTCTTCCCAGGCTGTACCATTGATTTCGGTGTTACAATCAATTTCACCCAGACGGGAGCCCGTGTTCAGATTAAAAGTAAATACGTTACCTTCCTGCCCTCCTGCCACATACAGGATATCATTATCCGGCGAAATGGCTAAACCCATATATACCGATGCCAGAATGCCTTCATCCGACATGTAGCCCTCCGGCACCTGCTGCACTTCCGGATCCTCCCCCGTGACATTTCGGATGATGGATACGGAGAAAGGGCGCACTCCGGAATTGGCGGTAACGGCAATGTTACCGTCAGGGCTGAGTACCAGGCCAAACGGGTGTGGTGCCACCCTGATCTGTCTGCCGGCCGGTTTCACAATCCGGCCGCTGGGAATAATGGTTTCACCAGCGGGTTCAATCTGTGTGTACTTGCTGCCGGCCGGAGACTGCGCCAGCCAACCCTGCGGTTGTTTCTGCTTACAGCCGGTTGACAGAAACAGAAATGAGAACAGAATTATGTAATATTTAAAGGTTTTCATGGTTTCACCTTTTTGATATAGCTGTACTACCTGTATAAGAGTTCACGGGGAATCTGCTGTTTTTCCATACCGGGACCTTTTATATAGACATGGATGTTGTTACCCTCATAGTCTTCAAAATACAACAGTTTAAAGGGATGATACCCGGCTTTCAGGGCAATGACGCCGGATGCTTCCAGCGTACCGTGCGATCCATCATTATTGACCACCTGTTCGTTTTCAATAAACAATACCGAGCCGTCATCGGAACTGGTATAAAAACGATATATGCCATCTTCCGGGATTTTAAAATACCCGTCATACGTTATGGCATAGTGATCTTCAATTTCCGCCGGTTCCAGGGTAAAGTAATCAAGCGTACCTGATTTCTTTTTGCGCAGGTTCTTTATTTCAAAGACACTTTTAATGGCACCTTCAAAATAGTTGTAGTTGATACCGGCTTTAGGATTTTTCAGCTTTTTAGCCGATCGGTAGGTCAGTTTCCGGGATTCCAGCTGCATGACAGGACCGGGGGTATACCCTGCTTTAAAGGCTCTGGCTTTAATCGTCGTACTGCGTGTTATTTTGAATGGCTCTTTAAACAGAGAAGCATCAGCGGTTGGTTCACTGCCGTCTGTTGTATAACGTATATCAACACCTTTTGTACGGCAGGCCAGTTCAACCAGGGCCGATTCCTCGAAAAAATCAATGACGTCTTTGGAATAAGGAACAGAAAGTCCTTTCGTATCCGAATAGGAATAAGGCAGATCCGCATCGGCGGTTCCCCATTCTTTGGCGGGTTCTTTACCCATCCCGAAAACCAGTTCGCCACCCTGCATGATATCAGCATGGTTCAGATAGGTTTTCGTATAGTCCTGCTTGTTCAGTTTAACGGACTGGATATACTTGTTTTCCAGGGAATTATTGTCTGCCTTTATCACAAAGAGGTTGCCGTTCCCCGTTTCAATGGTAACTTCATCGAATATCGGGCTACCGAAAACATACTGATCGGTACCCGGGCATACCGGATAAATGCCCATGGCACTCATGATATACCAGGCCGACATCTGGCCACAGTCTTCATTGCCGCAGATGCCGTCACGCTTCGCCGTGTACATTTCTGTCATAATCTGACGAACACGTTCCTGTGTTTTCCATCCCTGTCCGGCAAACGTATACAGATAAGAAATATGGTGACTCGGTTCGTTGCCATGCGCATACTGCCCGATTAATCCGGAGATGTCCGGTTGTGCCTTGCCTTCCAGTTTAGACTCCGCCGTAAAAATGGCATCGAGATTTTCACAAAAGGCCTCTTTTCCTCCATGCAGACTAATTAATCCATTTACATCGTGAGGGACATACATGCTGTACTGCCAGGCATTGGCTTCCGTAAAATCACGGGTCACTTCAAACGGATTGAAGAAGGGTGTATAATTTCCGTCGGCCTTGCGCCCCCGCATGAATCCGCTGTGGCCGTCGAACAGGTTGCGGTAATTTTGTGACCGTTTTATAAATCGCTGATAGTCCTCTTCCTGCCCGAGCTCTTTCGCCATCATGGCAATACACCAGTCATCGTAGGCATATTCCAGTGTTTTGGAAACCGCTTCGTGTTCCAGCTCGGAGGCCACATATCCCAGTCGCTTGTAAGACTCGAGACCGAGATGATCCTGGTCGGCGCTGTTTTTCATCGCCTTCAGGGCAAGATCCGGATTTACGCGCTCCCGGGCTTCTGTAAACGCATCGTAAATAACCGGGATGGAATGATATCCGATCATTGTACCTGTTTCACAGGATGCCAGTTCCCAGATCGGGAGCAGGCCACTCTGTTCATATTTTGTCAGGAGTGATTGAACAAATTGAAGATTCTGGTCAGGCTCAATAATGTTAAATAACGGATGCAATGTGCGGTACGTATCCCATAATGAAAACGTGTGGTAATGTTCACCTTCTTTTTGTTCATGAATGGCGTTGTCCATGCCACGGTATTTACCATCCACATCCGTATACAGATTAGGGTGAATCATGGTATGATAGAGAGCGGTGTAAAACACTTTCCACAGGTCTCTGTTGCCACCTTTTACACGAATAGCGGAAAGTTTTTCTTCCCATGCCGCATCGGCCGACTGATACACGCGGTCGAAATCCCAATCCGGCATTTCAGCTTCCAGATTCTTGCGGGCACCCCCGATACTAACGGCAGAGATACCCACTTTGGCCATTATCTCTTTTTCGGATTCCGTGTTAAAACGAACAAATGCTTTAACATTCCGGCCCTTAGCCTCTTTCTGCCCCTCCAGGATCTCATCATTCAGCGCCACACCGCTGGATTCGAACGGCCGGTTAAATGCGATGACAAAGTAAACATACTGATTATTTGCCCATCCCCTCGAACGACGCAATCCTTCGATCTGACCGTTTTCATTGATGCGCAGATGCGCTTCCACGACCCGGTCACTGATACCATGTTTCAGATCGATGATAACGTTACTCTCTGCTGACGCGGGAAAACTGTACTGGTGCAGACCGGCCCTTTTTGTAGTGGTTAATGCAACCCGAACATCGTAATCATCCAGATGGACCGAATAGAATCCGGGTTTAGCAATTTCATGTTCATGCCTGAATCGTGAACGGTATCCTTCATCCGGGTTTTCTTTGCTGCCCGGCACAAGTTTTATCTCTCCCACCGTCGGCATGAGCAGGATATCGCCCAGATCCGCTGCCCCGGTTCCGCTGAGATGGGTATGGCTGAATCCCATAATCGAGTTGTCCGAACTGTGATATCCGGAACACCAGTCCCAGCCTTCGATACCGGTATCCGGGCTGAGTTGCACCATGCCGAAGGGAACCGTTGCACCGGGAAAGGTATGCCCGTGGGCATCGGTTCCGATGAACGGATCAACGACATCGGTCAGTTTATCCGGGCTGACCGGACTACAACCTGAAATCGCGATGATAAACATTGAAAGAAACAGCAGCGCATGCTTTGCTTTCATGATGACTCCTTTTACAACTTTTAGTTATGGTTTTTCAAAAAACCGGCAAGACCGGCAAGATCATCCGTACCGATCAGGTCCACACCGGCATCACGTAAAGCCGACCAGACATTTTGCCGTTCAACCGATTGAGAATCCGGCGTAGCCCAGAAACGCAGCATCTGGTTTCTGTCATGCAAAAGTGTGACAATGCTGTCCAGCCTGGCCCTCTCGTTTGCCGGCATTGCCGATTCACCCTTCCAGGAAAAATAATCCTCCCAGTGATTACTGACCAGAGAAAAAAGATGCGCCCCCGCTTCAGAAGAAGGCTCATCCAGACGGCCATCGACCGCTGCATACCGGAAAGCCTGCCTTTCCATGAATCCGTACGGTCGGTTACCGGAAATGACGGAAAGAACCGCTCCCGGTTTTTCCTGCCCTTTTTCATAAACAGTAAGTATCCCGGCATATTTCTCTAAAACCTCGTGAAGCCGCAGGTATGTTTGGATGGAATCTGTCTTTATATCGATCAGCAGGATCAGGCGGCTGCCATCGCCGTATACAGAACCCTTATTTGCCTGAATACGTTTTTTCAGCGGATCCAGATAGAGCGTGGCAAGGGTTCGTTCCGGACGGATTTCAACGGAATCATGAGCGACAAAGAGGGTATCATTCCGCAGATGAATATCAGCCTCGACACTGATATAGCCGTAAGACAGGGCATCCAGCAGCGGACGTGCGTGATAATAATCATTATGCGCATGCGCCCTGTGCAAGACGACCGTCTCGGCCTGTTTGCCATTGCATGCAGGCAGAACGATACTGCACAGAAACAAGATAATAAAACCTGAAGTATGTTTCATGAATTCAGCCTCCGGATTTGAGTCAATCAGATTCTGAAATGGAAGAAAAATATAACAGGGAATACTTCGTGTACAGATTACACTTATGCAATATACACTGTTAGTGTTATTATTACAATTAGTTTTTCGTTTTTTCTGTGTTAAAACGATTCTTTATCGCCTTCCATAATTTTAAAAAGTAGCTTGATCAGGGTAAAAAAATTCCCTATGTTAGTGTAATTATGACAATATAGTTTTGATACAATATGTTTTCCCATAATCCTGAAATTCTGAAAAATCTTTCCGTCGACTGTGTCGTATTCGGCTTCCAGAATCCCGATCTCGAAGTGCTTCTTATTCAACTGGATGTCGAACCGGAACGCGGCCGATGGGCACTGCCCGGTGGTAATATACATATGAATGAAGGGCTGGACCAGGCTGCGGCACGCGTTCTGGAAGAACTCACCGGTGTTAAGAAGATTTTTATGGAACAGGTGGCCGCTTTCGGGAATGTCAGCCGTTTTCCGCTACACCGGGTTGTCACGTTTACGTATTACGCCCTGATTAATCCGGAGCATTATTTTTTAAAGGCCGGGACCAAAGCGCAGGCTGTGCAATGGTTTCGTATCGATGATATTCCGGATTTACCTTTTGATCATAACCAGATACTGGAAACAGCCTTGAAACGATTGCGAAAGCGGGTGCGTTACCGGCCGGTAGGATTCGAACTTTTACCCAAGAAGTTCACGCTTACACATATTCAAAATCTGTACCAATCCATATTGGGTTCCGAGCTCGACAAACGTAATTTCAGACGTAAAATTCTGAAAATGAACCTGATAACAAAACTTGGTGAAAGGCAGAGCGGTGTGGCCCACCGCATGCCTGAATTATTCAGTTTCGATAAACGAACCTATGTAAAACTACGTAAAAACGGATTCAATTTTGAACTTTAAACAAAATTAAGGATGCGTATGGCACAACCGGATGATGAGTGCTATCTGAAACATTTATCTGTCGATTGCGTGATTTTCGGATTTAAAAAATCGGAACTGAATATCCTGCTCATCAGGCTGGATGTCGAACCCGGCAAAGGCCTCTGGGCTCTTCCAGGCGGGAACATTAAAACCGATGAAGGTCTTGATGAAGCTGCCCATCGTGTTTTGAAGGAATTAACCAGTGTCGAGAAAGTCTACATGGAGCAGTTGTATTCCTTCGGTGACCTCGATCGTTTTCCCCTGTTCCGTGTTATTACCACCGCCTACTTTGCCCTCGTAAAACCTGAGCGTTACAGGCTTTCTCCCGGACCCAAAGCCAGTGAGGTCAGGTGGTTTCCGATAAAACAGATACCGGAACTGCCTTTCGACCATGATCATATTCTGAAAGAGGCTTTGAAACAGCTTAAACGCAATATCCGCTATAAACCAATCGGTTTCGAACTGCTTCCTAAAAAATTCACCCTGACTGAAATTCAGACGTTATATGAATGCATACTTGGAAGAGAGCTGGATAAGCGAAACTTCCGTAAAAAGATCCTTTCCATGAATCTTTTGGAAAAATTGAGTGAAAAGCAAACCGATGTCGCCCACCGCCGCCCCTATCTGTACCGCTTTGACCGGAAGAGCTATGAAAAACTCAAGCTGCAGGGGTTTAATTTCGAATTGTGAAATGTTTACCACCAAGGCACAAAGTTCACGAAGAACATTAAGAAATTTTATCTATTTTTAAGTCCACTCCGATAAGTGCTAATTACGGAGTTGTCATCCCGAACTCGTTTCGGGATCCACTGTTTTTATTGAACTTAGAGATGCTGAAATAAATTCAGCATGACACCATCGTGCTTTTCGGAGGGGACTCATTTTTAATTACTTCAGAACTTTGCACCTTCTTGGGATTTTTAATTAACTTTAACACTGTTTTAATAAAAAATGGATTAAAACGCATGATAATGTAAAAAAAATCCAATAATTCTCATATGAATTAAATTAATTAATATCTTCGTGCCCTTAGTGTCCCTGGTGCCTTGGTGGTAAGGAAAAGTCTGCCGGCTAACGCAGGATCGCAAATTTACCCGTTTTTTCCGCTCCCGACAGATGCGATTTAACATGGTATATATAGTAACCCGGAGCCACATCCTGACCCTTCTCATTTTTCAGATCCCAGAACCAGGTTCCGTTTTCAGGTGCATTATTCACCTCGATGCTGCGTACCTGCATACCGGAGACAGTAAAAATCTGTATACGGCAACGCGATGGCAGGTGTGTAAACATCAGCTTTTTCTGAAAAACAGTTCCGGATTGTTCCATTTCATTGGTCACAATATACGGATTCGGAACAACTGTTATGGCAGATAATGCGTCACTGCCGCCGCGATCATCCTGCGCACTGGGTTCTATGATCGAAAACTGGAGGGAATCGGAGTCTGTAAACGGACGCTTGAAATCAACCCGGTACACATCACCCGGCTGCGGAAAATCCTCTACGGATTTCATCTCATGAAAATCAATACCGAATACCGTTCCCGCCCAGTAAACACGGCCGTTGTAATCAACCACATGACCGGCCAGGATATAATCGGAATCGGGCTCGAACATGCCGTTTCTGTTTACGTCATGTACAATAAGGTCAAGCTGCTCAAAAGTCCCGTCTTCGGCTTCAAAAGACTTATTAACGACCTCAAAGTTGAAGGATTGATCGAGCAGCAGGGATGTACTCACCAGGGGCTGGTCCTGGGCAGACCGTATAAACAACTTCTGATTGGTACGACTGATATACTCAAAAGACGCATCATGGAAAATAATATCATATTGCCAGGGAAAATAAACCGATTCAGCGGCATTGACCGTTATACCGATCTCTGCATCACCCGTTAACCATCCGGAATGCAACGAGTCAAAAGAAGCGAAAGCTTCCGGTAAATGTTGAAAACGCATACTGATGCCGTCAAAAATATCCGATATGGTTTTTTCAGGATTCAAATACCAGTATTCCCGGAAAATATTGCCGGCAATGATGTGCACATCCGATTTAATATTATCATGTGAATAAGCGTCGGGTGATTCCCTGTAAACGATGGAATCCCCGAGTGTTTGATCATAAACGGTGAAGCCGCTGTTCGTATAAAGAAGATCTCTGGGATGACGTAACTGGGGTGTGGCACGTAAATTGGCTATGGAATCAACCTGGAACCTGACCGTATAGGTATGTCCGGGCTTTACATTTGCACGATCGACCACATCGATTGCTATCTGTGCCGAGCCCAGTCTGTTTGAGGCATCGGTTTCTGCTTCCGGTTCAGCGTAGTTGCCGGATGCGGTCAGGGGGGTAATCATGACAACGTTTTCAGAGAGGGCGATGATTTCACCCTGATCATCTGTTTCATAGGAATAATCGTTCTCCCGCGGGGCAAATCCCCTTCCCATTTGCGGTATACCAAAGTCATAGGCAGTAATCATGTAAAAATAGGTCACACCGTTCTTCACCGTCGAATCCACGTAAAAATGCTGAATCCCGGTATCATCACCCAAATAGAATGCACGGCCGTTTTCGATACCATAGTAGGTGAATCCCTTTTTACCGTCAATCAGATCACACATAAAAATCGGTTGTTTTTCAGCGTTCCAGACATCGTTTTTCGGTGGGGTAAAGTCAATGCTTTCTGATCGATATAATTTATAGCCTTCAAAATCATTAATGCCATCGTTAAAAGGTTCGCGTGTTTCGTAAACTGCTTTATCATCCCAGCTCAGGACCACTTTTCCGTCCCCGGCGGTCGCGTTTAGTACCGGCATGGGGGGCGGTTCAGGATATTTAAAATAGACTTCAGCCAAAACCCCATAATGATCCGAGATCCAGATATCATCCGGACGGTCATCAACCACACCATGAGCGCTGACACCGACAAAGGGGTTGACAAAAATGAAATCTATCTTCCGGGTCGGGTTCGGGTTATAATAACCATTATAAGTACCGGAAGGTCCAAAAGAAGGCGTTTCCGAACGGTATGTGGCATCGAATAATTTAACCCGTCCGGGCGTATCTTTAACCAGCAGTTCATAGGCATTAGAACTTTCGCCGAAATTAAAATCACCGGTTATAATAACGGGTTTGTCACCGGCTATCGTGCTTGTCCGTTCCAGCAGCATGATCGAACTGTTCTCGCGGGCTTCCACACTGATGTGGTCAAAATGGGTATTAAACAAATAGAAAATTTCACCGGTTTCAATAATGCGAAAACGTCCCCAGGTAACCATGCGCGAGGCTGCCGTATTCCAGCTTTTGCTTCCGGGCACATCCGGCCATTCGGAAAGCCAGAAGGTCTGATGCTCAATCAGTTCAAATTTGGTGTTCTTATAGAAAACCGGGCCCATTTCACCACCCACTTTTCCATCATCACGTCCCACGCCGAACCAGCTGAATTCCGGTAAAAGTTCCTGCAGATCGCGTACCGCTTCAATATGGTATTCCTGAATTCCGATGATATCGACATTAAATTTCTGGATGACATCAGCCACCATATGTTTTTTATTCAGATCGTAGTATTCATCGGTCATCTGTATATTGTATGACATGAAAATGAGTCCGTCATCCGAGAGAACATTTTTCACAGAGAATACAGACGCAAACAGGATAAGCAGTAATTGCAGCTTTGCTCTCATGAAAAAACTCCGCTGCATGAGCTGGCATTTAAAGATGACATAAAATCGGCTTTCTATTTAATAATAGCGAATTTTCCCACTTTTTCATGACCGGTTTCCGTGGATTTTACGTGATAGATATAATAGCCCGGTGCCACATCCAGTCCGGTCTTTGTCTTCAGATCCCATTTGGCCGTGCCGTTCGCCGCCGAGTTCAGATCCCAGTCCGTCTCGCGGCTCTCCGCGGAATTGCTCACCTCTAATTCGTCCACAAACACACCGCTGGTGGTAAATATTTTTATCGTACATTGTGCCGGTAAATGCGTGAACATGATCTGGCGACGCTGACTTAACTGGTAGTTGGCCACCGCTGTCTCCATTACATTCGTCATCACATATGGATTGGGTACGACCGTGATATGCTCCATGCCGTTTTTTAACTTGTCCGCATCCATGGTGTTTTCCGGTTCCACCGTAAACAGGATCGAATCGCTTTCCGTAAACGGACGCTTGAAATCAACCTGGTACACATCACCTGGTTGCGGCATCCTGTCCGGCCAGGCTTCATGAAAATTGAAACCGAATATGGTACCCGACCAATAGGTCCTGCTTCCGGCTTCTCTGGCAAATCCCGCCAGCACCCAGTCCGAATCCGGTTCGAACATACCATTACGGTTGACATCGTGAACGATCAGATCAAGCTTCTCATACGTATTGTCCTCCGCAGGAAATGATTTATTGATCACATAAAAGCTGAACGTTTGATCCAGCAATACGGATCTCGATACAATCGGCTGATCATCTGCCGAACGGATAAAGTTTTTCAGAGTGGTACGCGAGGTATACGCCGTATCATTATCCGTAAATACGATATTATACTGCCACGGAAAGTAAATCGATTCACTCTCGTTCGGCATGACTCTAATCGGCGCATCTCCCACCAGCCAGCCGGATTTCTGTGGATCAAACTCGGCAAACTGAAGCGGTAAATGGATCTTCATCTGAATACCGTCAAACACACCTGAAGTCGCTCCCGCTGTATTGATATACCATATCGGTAACTTATGCGTCCCATCCGGACCCATTATTTCACTGGGTATGATATTTTTCCCCGAAAAACGCTCTTTGGTCTCCTGGTACACCAGCGAGTCACCGGCGGTCACATCATAAACGGAAAAACCGCTGTTCGTAAACAACATGTCCATCGGATGGCGGATCTGCGGTGTCTGGCGCAGGTAATTCACCGGTTCGACGTCAAACTTCACTTTATACGTATGGTTCTCTTTGATCTGATCAAACAGCACCACGTCTGTTTCGATTGTGCCGCTTCCCATGGTTTCATTCTGGTCGGCCATGTCGTCGATCGAAGGCGGCACATACCCCGATGCATACTGATGCGGTGTCACGATGGCCACGTTCTTCGAGATATCACTCACCTCTTCGCTCTCATCCAGCTCCAGCACATAGGTATTCTCCGATGGAGATATACCGCTACCCACATCCGGAAGGCCAAAGTCATATGCCACCAGCACATAATAATAAGTCCTGCCGTTCTGCACTGTATTATCCACAAAATAATGCTGAATACCGGTGTCATTCCCCAGATAATATTCCGCGCCGTTTATCGCCCCGTAATCGGCGAAACCACCGATGCGGTTGACCACATCACACTGGAAGATCGGCTTCTTCAGAGTCGGGTTGCCATAGCCATCCGTTATCACCTCGGCATCCGACATCTTTTTGTCTGTCGCCCTGTATAATTTATAGCCTTCGAAGTCATTGATATTATTGACGAACGGATCACGGGTTTTCGTATCGGCCACATCATCCCAGGTCAGAATAACCTTGCCATCACCCGGTACGGCTGTCAGTGTCGGCATCAAAGGCGGCTGGGCAAAACGGTAATCCGTTTCGTAGATCACCTGGACCACTTCTTTCAGGCGGAACAGCGCCGGTGCCGCATGGTCATCGGCCATTAAGCCGGCCAGGGCATCGTAGGAATGCAGCTCCGACATAGACAAACGTTCGGTCCGGCCTTTAAAAAGCGGAAAGATTCCTGAACCGAAAATCTCCATAAAATTCAACGGATCCGGCTGGAATTCGTCGAACTTACCGTCCGTCAGATTCAAAAATAAATTCCTGTCGGCATCAAACCAGGTCGACCGTAAGATTTCCGTGCTGGTGGTATAATGGAAGGTCGTCAGACCAAGCATATCTGATTCGTTGATATCCGTTGCGGCAAAATCGGGTTCGCTCCCCACGCCTTCGATGAAATCCGGCCGGTGATTACATTCGCCTTCGTCCGGACCGGTGTAGTTGATATCGAAAGGACCGACACCATCCAGGCCAAGATCATCACCCGGCAGTTCGCCCTCTTCCACCTGCCAGCCACCATCCTTAAATACCGCATAGGTACCATTACCGTTAAGGTCCTCGCCATCATCCCAGTCCTGGTCTTCGTCCGCATCCCAGTGTTCTTTCAGATCCTCTTCGGTTATTTTGTAATATTCCAGGAAGGCGCTGAGGTCACTATACCCATCCGTAGGTCCGACCAGGGCAACAGCCTGGTTATCACGCTTTTCATCGATAATACCATCATTGTCATTATCAATACCGTCATAAGGCAGGCCGGGCGTTTCCAGATAAGCAAAACCCAGCAGGCCGGGCTCCTTGCCGCCCCCTACCGGCACAAAGTCCACATCCCATGAATAGGACATATTCAGTTCCTTTGAGTAGAAGGCCAGGTCATCACCAATACCTTCTTCACCGCCAACGGCATTGTCCATCCAGAATCCAAAGACCATTTCCGGCAAATCGTAATCGGAAATATTAGATACATTATGTTCCCAGAAGATCGCATCGGCAGCGGATGGATTGGCCCACTGGAATCCGCGACTTTCAATGCGGATACCGATACCGCCCCAGGGCTTGCCGTAATGGATGCTGACATTCGCATTTTTGTCACCAATCCGCACACCGCTCAGACCCCGCGGATAGTATTTTACAGGACTATCAGGCTGCAGATATTCCAGGTCCTGTGCATCATTACTGACAAAGAATGATTCCAGGTCCGCTTTCATGACACCGCGGCCGAAACGCCCGTTCCACTCCCCGGGCCATTTCAATTCGTTTCCATTTACCGGCCAGCCCAGGGTCGGCCATGATTCCAGACGGTTGCTCATGGCCGGCGTTTCACTCAGTTCGTTAAAATAACCGAAGACGGGGTACAGGCCATATTCAATGGTCAGAGAGGGATCCATATCCATGTGCTCTCTGTAACTGGTCTGGATGTAGTAGAGCGTGTCCAGGTCAGACCGCGACTGAATTTCGTTAATATCTGTGACCGGAATGGAATCATTCTCCAGGTAAACACGCGCGCCTATCAGCGTAGCGATACCGTCGTGCATCTTGGTACCTTCGTAATTATTCGGCCATTTGGAGACATCATATCCCAGGCCACAGCAGTCACTGAGCTCTGTTGTATTTCGGAAAAAAAGCAGGACGCGGTTTCCCGTCATCCAACCGGAACGTTCTGCCGCCACATCACCAGCCGGATCATCCGGACCGTCATAAGGTTTCCCCTGAGCAAAAACTTCCACTGACAGGAAACCCAATAAACTAGCTATGATTAAAAAAAGACGTTTAAACATAAAAACTCCTGGCATCAATTTTTCTAAAGCCGCTTTGCAGAGAAAGCATTAAAAGCTGATTTTAAAAGTATAAGAATGTGTATCACCCAAAAGTCCCAGGCTTCGGAATCCATAATCGATTCCTATTCTATTGTTCCCGATATAAAAAATATCCACACCGGCACCCAGTGAAAGGCCGTATTCCGAATCATCCATAAACAGCCCCTTATACCCGGCCCGGAGATGCACAATACCATAGGTTGGCAGCGTAAGCTGATATTCCCCGCCTACATTGACATATTCGCTGTTGTTGTTGGGATGCAAGGCATCGGCGGCGAGCAATAATTTGTGATTGCCCATCATCAGTGGATAGAAGGAAACACCCAGGCGGAAAATTAAAGGTAATTCCCAGGAATCCAGTTCATAACGGGTCGGTATATAGGCAAAGTTACCGTTATCATTGGAGATATCGACCGTACGCTTCAGGTCAATGCCGTCATACTTCATTTTCGAGCCGTAATTGGAAATGCTCATCCCAATCGTAAGGCCGTCTCCCGGTTTGTCACTGTGTGCCAGGAATTTTGTATTGACGATGGCACCCAGATCCATGGCTACGGCTTTGGCCGTCTCGTGCCAGATGCGTGATGAGACATATTTCAGGGAGGCGCCGAACGAAAACCAGTCAACCAGACGCTTTCCATAGGTAATACTGGCAGCCAGATCCGTTCCATCGAAGAATTCACCGGTACCGTCCTGCGATTCAATCGTCGTTACTTTTTCCTCGCCATAACCCACATGGATCAATCCGGCGGCAAAATTGCCGAGTGTCGGATGGACAATACCCACGCCGATAAAAGAGGTATTGATATCGACCAGCCAGGGTTGCATCATCACCTGGAATTCGTTTTGTTTCATGTAACCGAGTCCGGCCGGATTCCAGTAAACAGATGAGAGGTCCCGGGCTACACTCACATAAGCGTCCCCCATGGCATTTCCGGCACTGCCATAGCCTATTTCCAGAAAATTAGCCACCGTCGTGCCGGCTCTCGAGGATTCCTGTCCGTAAAGGGGCATGACGAACTGGATTATGAGGAACGATAACGATGCGAAAAATAAAGATTTTAAGGTGCTCATATGTAGAACCTTCATATTATTTAAATGAAATATTCATAATTTAAAATACGATTCCTAATCCGATTTTAACTTCACGTGGTGCCGCGAACATGGAAGGATCCTGAATGGAATCATAAATATCCGTGAAGTTGCTGCGGA
Source organism: uncultured Calditrichota bacterium (assembly GCA_964410215.1). GTDB lineage: Bacteria > Calditrichota > Calditrichia > Calditrichales > CAYPHA01 > CAYPHA01. Next base: position 24,542 of record CAYPHA010000019.1, read on the forward strand.
AATTAGCAAGATCGGACGGGAAAATGACGGCCGTATAGGCTCTGCCCGTCGTGCTGTTCACCCGGTTCTCATTTAACTCGTCCAGTAGATTATAGATCGAGAGGTACAATCGTAAATCAAGGTCTCTGTACAGTTTAAAATCATATGTTCCTTTAAAATCGACCGTAATATTTGTTGGTTTATACGCATTATTCGGATAGAGTGTCTGCTTGGAGAGCGGGCTTTGTGGAATCGGTACGTATGTATAAGCCGTTCCGGAGTTATAATAACCGGTAAGTGTAAAACCGAATTTCCCGGTCGAATAATGGGCACTGGCATTCAGCGTATGCCGCTGATCCCAGGACATGGGTATCAGTTTTCCGATGGGGTCCTGACTTTGCCCCAGCCGGTTGAAGGTGGAAGCGGGATTATCCGCATTACCACGCGTGTATTGAAGGGTGTAATTTAAATAGAAGGCCATCGATTGCAGAATGTAATCAAATTTAACTTCCAGCCCTTTCACATTTCCATAGTCTTTGTTGCTGTACAAACCGTACTTTTTATCATTATACGTCGTGACGACAACGGCACTCTGCAGATCATAGATATCCCGGTAAAAAACAGAAAGTTCCAGCCCCATACCATTGATAATTTCCTGCCAGACACCCATTTCATACTGTACTGTTTTTTCAGCCTTTATCCTGGGATTACCGTGGATGGCATCGAAATTACCCGGTGGTACAAGAAAATTACTGGTCTGGTACATGGCATAAAGCGGCGGCATCTGGAAAAAATGCCCATAACTGAAATGCAGTACGGCTTTCTGTCCCAGGGTATAAGATAAGCCCAGACGCGGACTGAACTGCATCTGCGGTTCAGCATCCTTATATTCAGACATACGTTCCGGATTGTCCGGGAATGAAAGCTGGTTTGCAGGGTTTCGCAGTTGTGTCGGATAGACCGTATTCGGATTAAAATAATCATATCGCAGCCCTACGTTGAGGACCAGGTCTTCAAACTCCATTTTGTCCTGGATATAGGCGGAAAACTCGAACGGTTTCTTAGCATAACGGTCGACACCGCTTGAGGAATCCGGCAGCAGTTCCGGTTCATAGGGCAGAAACCGGATACGCTGAGCCAGGGAATCATAGCGGTACCATCCCTCGTCAGACGTTCCCACTTTTATATCACGGGCGACAAGTGGGTCATTTTGTATATCATGCTGGGTAAATACAAAGCCTGATTTCAGGCTGTGTTCTTTGCGAACCTGCCAGGTAATGTCGTATTTAACATTCAGATTTTTCAGATACCGCTGATAGTGACTTTTATCCTGGCCTCCTGTAACAAAACCGCTGGCAGATGCCGAATAACTGTTGGAAACATAGCGGGGATCAAATGGATCTTCATACAGATAATAGCCGTATTCATTATCCATGTAAGAGACTTTAACATCATGAAAAATCCGGTTTGAGAGGGTCTGATTTATCTGGAACAGATAAAAATGGTTCCGGTCCCGGCTGGTTACACGTCCGTCCGGTTTATACTTATAATCATGATTATAGGTCTGCCAGTCCTTGCTGTTGAAGCTGTACATCAGAGATATTTTGAAGGCGGGTGCCGGCCGGAACGTCAATTTCCCCAGATAAGAATGAGCCTTATCCCATTGCATCGGCACATATGCTCTGTCCCCGGTGTGTTCTGAATAGAAACGACCTTCTTCCAGATTCACATCCCAGGGCGTCGTTCTGTTCTCTCCAACTAAATTATTGCGAAACAGGTCCGTATAATTATCGACTTCAAAGCGTCGTATCCCGTTCAGGTAACCAAGATTATCCTGGTAACGGTAATTGGTAAAAAAGGTGATATTTTTATATAACGGACCTTCCAGTTGGAGCTTATAGTCCTGGTTCCGGGTGACATCACTGTTTTTAATACCGATAAATACGTCGTTATTGGAAGTATAAAAATTGGAAATATAACCGGAAGCACTTCCGTGCAGTTCGGATGCGCCGTCCTTGGTCACCAGATTGACAATGCCGCTCATGGCCCGGCCGTATTCGGCATTGAATGTCCCCGTGATCACTTCCAGGTCCTGAACTGCTTCGGTTTCCAGTTCGACGGTACTTCCGCTTCTGCTGAACGTTTCATCCGCCTGCACACCGTCAATCAGATAGGACACCTCTGTTGATCGCCCACCCCGGAAATGTCCGGCAACGATACCGGCCTGCATCTCGATGACCTGTTCGACATTCTCGACGGGCAGGGCTTGAATCTGTTCGGAGGAAACATTTTTTATGGAACTGGTCTGGTCCTTTTTAACCGCCACCTTTTCTGCGGTTACGACAATGACCTCGCCTTCCATAATCGCTTCGCGGAGTTGCGCATCGGCATTGGCCGTACGGTTAACCGATACACGCACGTTTTCGATGGCCACGGTGCTGTAGCCGATCATCTCCACACGCACCGTATAAGATCCCGGCGGCACATTGAGAATAAAATATTCGCCATTCAGATCGGTGGAAGCACCGAGCGGCAAACCGTCGATGAACACATTAACTCCGGCCAGCGGTTCTCCGGAGTTTTCCTCGATGATCTGGCCGGCTATTTTTCCGGTCGTTTGTGCTCCGGCAGAATGCATCAATACCAGAACAATACAGACACCCAATATCAGGGCTGTTTTTCGAGTGATCATAAAAACTCCATCTCTGAATCATATATTTTCAAGTATTTAAACATCGGTTCAGTACATTGTATTTAATATAATGCACCATATATCAATTACATTATACTGAATCGAAAAAAAACCGGGAATCATAGGATTCCCGGTTTGTTTCAGCAAAGAACTTGTTATTTAACGAGGACCATTTTCTTGGTTTGGATTTTTCCGTCAGCTTTCAGGCTGTAGAAATAGATTCCGCTGGAGTATTCAGAAGCATTCCATTCAACAAAGTTTTCACCGGCAATTCTTTTACCGTTAACAAGTGTAGCTACTTCGCGGCCAACCACATCATAGATTTTCAGGGTAACCGGACCGGCTTTTGCCAGATTAAAACGAATCGTGGTAACCGGGTTGAACGGATTCGGATAGTTCTGTGCCAGGTCAAAACGTTTAACCACATTGGCGTCATTGTTGTCAATAGAGGTCATCACATAACCGATTTCATAGGCACCGATATCCGGACGGCATTCTTCACTTCCTTCTACCCATCCGCCTTCCGGAATCGCATAATGCGTTTTCAATCCGAACGGCTCATATTCACCTTTGTCTTTCGCCGGGGATGAAGCCATCAGGGTATAATCATCCGCCAGGGCATCGGTGAACATGGGATCCGTGTTCCAGCTGTTGGTCGGATCGAATTCGGTGTTTACACGCATCGCATCACCATTGGAATTCCAGGAGAGACCATAACCGATGTCATAGGTAATTGTTTCCGTGTTACGCAGATCAATGTCTCTGTTTTCGCGCTGCTCTGCGATAAGATTATTACGAAGATGAAAGGTACTGGGGCCATTGAGCTGCATACCGTCGCTGTTCCAGCCGACGATCGTATTGTTATAGACCCAGTTCAGCGAAGCATCGCCTTCCTGGTTTTCAATACCATCGTCCATTTCACGTTCACCCGTGGTGCGCTGATCAAACGAACGATAGATATAGTTGTGATGGATGTAGAACGTACCACCGGGGCCACCCCAGCCGATACCGCACTGGCGGATATCCGAAACGGTGTTAAATGCGATGTCGGCCATCTCACCTTCGGTCATACCTTTATGATCGATGCCGTAACCACCGAACATTTTATCGACATGATTATACCGGACAACACTGCTTCCATCACCGTCTAACTCGATTCCGGAATCATTGCCATTGTAAACAACATTATCTTCGATAACCGTGTAGTCTGCATCACTCTTAACACACAGATCGAAATTCCGCACAACATTGTGCAGGAATTTGGTTTCCGGGGCATTGTTCTGCACACCCTGTGTCGCCCACATGGTTGTATCATTTTCTTCATCATACCATTCGCCGTCAAATACAAAGCCTTTAACGGTCACATTGCGGGTCATATTATCCGTCGCAATCGTCAGTGCGGGCTGGTCAACCAGGTCAGGCATAATTTTCGTCGTGTCACCCATGCTCATATCAGCGGTGCTGACTAACTGCAATCTCGGTTTGTCAATAACCAGATTCTCATAATATTCACCGGGTCCGATTTCAATAATGTCCCCTGCAGCGGCTGCATCAACGGTTGCCTGGATCGCACCAAAGCCACCACCGGATACCGTATGAACTTCCGGCATTTCCACACATACCAGGTCGCCCCAGGAGTGAATGTTACCCCAGGTCGCATCGACACCAAGACGGGCCTGCAGGGCTGCATTATACAACTGTCCCCAGAACTGCAGACAGTTGTTTTTGCTGCCCGGAGAATCGTCATCATTTTCTGTATCGCTGAAATATACATGGAAACCAACCGGGTAATCGAGCTCGAGAATGGCCGCTTCCGGCAGGGTGATTGCAATTTCAAGCCTGGCTACCGTCGGATAAACATCCTCATTCACAGACCATTTTGCTTCGTATGTTGGCAGAGGACCTTCAATACCGGTGTGTTCATCTTTGCCAACGCGGAAACCAATATTGAACGCATTGCCGTCACCGGGTTCTCCGGCGGCATCTTCGTTATATGGATCAATACGAAGCTCAGAACCGTCAACATGATACCAGCTGGTTTCATCATCGGAAAGGATATGATCATCATGGCGTTCAAGCATCAGGTACAGAATATTGCTTCCATCAACCCAGACAGCCTTGAACTTGCCCATGAAATCCGTACGTTCCGGAAGCGGATCGAATACTTCATCACCGTTGAAATCACGGTCATTATAATAGGGAACACCAGACCAGGGTACAGCGTCCCATTCGCTGAAATCGCCATCGATGACCGGCGCCTCGCCAACCTGATAGGCATAAACTTCGGCCGGGTACTCGTATAATGAGTCAATAAACACCTGGCCATTACTTAATGAAGGTATGATTAACAACATACCCAGAAGTAAAAACGTAAAAAATCGCATTGCTAAACTCCTCTGTTAATAAAAATTCGATTAAACACCTGACGGAAAAATCCAGTACAGGTAAACAGAATAATTACATATCCAGGGCGAGCTACCTCCTTTCTTTATAGCGGTTCAAAGGTTTAAAAAGTGAATTTTGAGTTAGTGTATACAAAACAATAACTTCTAAAATATACACCCTTAGTGTTAAAAACACAATAACTTTTTATTAAATTTTCATTAAATCGGCATTCAGATCGTCAAACAGAAAAATTATTACCCTTTATTACCGATGCTGTTGCAGTATTTTAGAATCCTGACGAATACGTATGACAGATAAACCCGATAATGTTTTAACATCGATAGAGGCTGTATAGCCATCCGGTGTTAATGCAATCTCAGGATGTAAATCCGGGCTGACAGGCTGAGCAGGTTTAAGATCAAGATCAGTGATATCATCAGTGTATGTATCATGTTGTTTAAAATAATCACGCTGTGCAAAATATATGTCGAGCAGACGCTTTTTTTCATCTTTAAATGGATCCAGGACAGCTTGCGTTCCTCCGGAATCGTTTCCCGTAAACTGTACGATTCCAAACATTTCCGGCGTATGAAGATTAAACGTACCATGGGACGACCAGGACCAGATATCCGGCCTGGCACCTTCTTTAAGACGGTATGCGTTGCCTGTGACATCCTTTGTGGTGTGTTCAGACTGGATGATTTCATGCTCAAATTCGGTACGGGCAAAATTCACCCGCCACTGGTCACCCTCCCCCGGAGGCGTGTTACAATCGGCGAATTCCGCCAGCGCGTTCCATGGGATCGCCATTTCCAGGGTCCAGCCTTCATCTATATCCCTGGGATCATTGAGCGTTCCATCGACATGCACCGCTCTTTTCAAGCCAAGGATATCCCAGTCCTGATCCGGTTTGGCGCCATCCCGGTAGGGTTTGTCTATAATAAGATCCCACACTGTATTTAATGGATTTATTTCGATTTCGAAGTAATTATGGTTATCGCCGTTGGGATCGATGAAGATCTCGAAATTATTTTCGAGACACAGGATCTGGTCGTGCCACAGAAAGGTTGACCAGACATGCGGTTCTTCCATTTCGGCGGCGATATAGAAGTAATAGTCATCCCAGAGCATTTTAACCCGCGTCTTAAAATAGGGAACTGGTTCGGGTGACTTGAATTCATCCAGGGATCTCGAACCGAGATTTCCGAAGTAACCTGTCCAGGATGCCTGCTTCCAGGATTTTTCGTCCATCTTACCATCAATATCGAGTGCTTCTTCCGAGCGCTGACACAGGTAGGTTTCCAGATCGATTTTACGCATCTCCTGCCACCATGCATACTCCCCCGGATTTGCAGCAGGCACATGATGAAAACTTGCAAGAACGACTATAACCAACCATCTCAAAACACTTTTCATGGCAAACCTCTTATACTGAATTTTTTCGACTGGTTCGCAGTCTTCCGAACACGCGAAACAGGAAAGTGGCACCGACAAGGGTCAGCACAGAAAAGATCAGTGCCGGCGTCAATCTCAAATATATCCAAAAACCGGTTGCAAATAACGCACTGTATACGGTCACGATGCCCAGAAACATGCATAATATTTCCAGCGCAAGCTGGTGTTCGATAAATTCATGGCCTTCGGCGTACAGTTTTTCATTAATACGTTTCCAGCCATGGCCGCCGGGACGGGTGAGCTTTACGAAACGTTTCAGCGTTTCTTCATCTTCCGGTCGTGTCACCAGGGTAACCGTAAGCCAGGTAATCGTCGTGATGGCGATACCGACAACTAACTGCCAGTGGGCAAGATGGTACCATGCCGGTTCCAGGACCGCTTCCGGCTGGTCAACGATCAGTTTGAAAAATACGGCTACAATAAAAGAAATAACCATGGCGGAAATCTCGGTGAACGCATTAATGCGCCACCAGAACCAGCGCAGGATGAATATGAGGCCCGTACCGGCACCGATCTGAAGCAGGATATCAAAAGCCTGCTTGGCATTCTGCAACCAAAGGGCCACAATGGCCGTCAACACCATTAATATAACCGTCAAAACACGACCCGCCATGACCAGCTCTTTCTCGCTCGCCCCCGGTTTGACGAATCGTTTATAAAAATCATTGACAATATAGGATGCCCCCCAGTTTAAATGCGTTCCGATGGTGGACATATACGCGGCTACCAGCGAAGCGACGACCAGGCCGAACAATCCTTTGGGCAGCAGGGTCATCATTGCCGGATACGCGATATCGTCTTTCAGGTACTGTTCACTGATTCCCGGAAACCGTGCATGAATATCACTGAGTTCCGGAAATATGATCAGCGAGCTGAGCGCGACAATGATCCATGGCCACGGACGCAGCGCATAATGGGCGATATTGAACAGCAGGGTCGCACCGATTGCATTCTTTTCATCCCTGGCGGAAAGCATCCGCTGCGCAATATACCCGCCGCCTCCGGGCTCCGCACCGGGATACCATACATTCCACCACTGAACGGCAATGGGAATAACAAAAATCGGAATAAGCACGGACATATCGTTAAAATCCGGCACCAGATCGAGTTTACCGGCAAGCGCTTCGTGGCTGACAAGGGCACTCAGGCTGCCGATTTCCGGTTGATTAACAGCCACAACCGCAGCGGCAACGGATCCGACCATGGCAATTCCAAACTGAAAGAAATCAGCAAAAATAACCCCGCGCAGACCACCGAATGTGGCGTAAAGTACCACGGCAAACGATGCCAGAATAATAGTTGTATACTGATCGATCCCGAACATCACCTCCCCGATCTTTATGGCAGCCAGGGAAACCGTCCCCATGATCATGACATTGAAAAACAACCCCAGGTAAATCGCACGGAATCCCCTGAGAAAAGCAGCCATTTTTCCATGATAACGGATTTCATAGAATTCAAGATCCGTCATCACTTCGGAACGACGCCATAATTTCGCATAGACAAAAACGGTCAGCATGCCCGTGAACAGGAAAGCCCACCAGGCCCAGTTTCCCGCAACACCGTTATTCCTTACAATATCTGTAACCAGATTGGGTGTATCAGCAGAAAAAGTACAGGCGACCATGGAAACACCCAAGAGCCACCAGGGCATATTTCTACCGGAAAGGAAGAATTCCGCACTGCTTTTTCCCGCCTGCCTGGAAACGACGATACCGATCGAGAGCACGATAACAAAAAACACAATAAGTATGATCCAGTCAACCGCATGAAACATGGCACCTTCCTTTTCGATTAATCCATTTTGGTTGATCTTTATGAGGTCAGTCGTTTATACAGAGTTTCAAACATATAAAATTTTTTGTTCATTGTCTACAATATTGAGGTACGTATTGTTGTTTATTGATTATATAGTCGATATTTTTAAACCGTATAAAAAGTTTAAGAGAGAGAGAATCTATCATGAATGGCTTCGAACGCATACATGCTGCTTTGAATGGCGAGTGGCCCGATCAAAGGCCTGTTATGCTGCATAATTTCATGCTCGCGGCGCGTGAAGCCGGTCTCACAATGAAAGAATACTATACACAGGCCGAAAATGTGGCGAAGGTCCTTATTGAAGCCCAGGAAAAATATGAATTGGACGGTATCCTTCTGGACATCGATACCGCCGTTCTGGCATCCGCTGTGGGTGTTCCCGTGGACTATCCGGATGATGAGCCGGCCCGCGTGCATGAACCGGCACTTGAAAAACTGGAACAGATTGATGACCTCGAACCGGTTAATATTCTTGAGGATAAACGTGTCCAGATTGCATTGGAAGCCGCCCGGCTTCTGAAAAGCCATTGTGGTGACGAACTCTATCTAAGGGGAAACTGCGATCAGGCACCGTTTTCCCTGGCCAGCATGATGCGTACGCCCGAATCGTGGATGACCGACCTGCTTACGGATGAAGAACGCTGCTTTAAATTACTTGACCACTGTCGTCAGGCCTGTATTCAGTTTATCGATGCCATGGCCGGCTGCGGCGTGCATATGATATCAAACGGGGACAGTCCCGCCGGACCGGAAATGATTTCTCCCGGGATGTACCGCCACTTCGCCAAACCTTATGAGGAAGCACTATGCGAACGGGCGCATGAAAGGGGCCTGCCATATCTGATCCACATTTGCGGGAACACGGTTCCGATTCTGGAAGACATGAAAACCATAAATACAGATGCCGTTGAACTGGATTATAAAACCGACATCAAAAAGATATACGAAACCTGTAACGATTCGGTAACCTTATTCGGCACCATCGATCCCTCGGGCGTCCTGGCAAACGGGACGACGGAACATGTCGAAGAGAAGGTGCTGGAACTTCTGAACCTTTACAAAAACTCACCCAGACTGGTCATGAATGCCGGGTGTGCCATTCCTCCGACAACCCCCGAAGTAAATATCCGAAAACTGATCGACGTTGCGCGTTCATTCTGACCAGGCCCTCACAAAACAGCAAACCGGTTATACAAAAAACGCATACATTCGCCTGAACAGCCGGTATGATACGACCGACAGGTCGAAAATACCCCTTTTCATCACCAGCACAACAAAAACTTAAGTAAATAAAAAACAATAATTTAAACACCCATTCTCCTTTTTGGCACGACAATTGAAATACTTAGAATCAACGTAACAATTTCTAACCAAAACAAGGAGACATAAGATGAAGCATGTATTGATCACCCTGAGCCTGACGGTTGTATTTTTAACCGCCAACCTGTTCGCACAGGATTCTTCGCGTACGCAGACGAAGAGCCAGAACACGTACAAACACCAGACGAAAACGGCTGTTAAGGTACAAACGAAGGGTACGCATGGCATCGGTTTCGTGGATGAGAATGGCGATGGTTATAATGACAACGCCCGCGATGATGATGGTGACGGCATTCCCAATGGTATGGACGAGGACTATGAAGGTGCCAAAGCACGCAAAGGCAATGCAGCAAAAGGCTTTGTCGACATGGATGGCGACGGCATCAATGACAATGCGATGGATGAAGACGGTGACGGCATCCCCAACGGCCAGGATCCCGACTTTGTACGTCCGAACGACGGCCAGGGAAAAGGCGTCAGTAAGGGCAAGAACAGCCGGAATGCCCTGAAGGGGGAATCAAACGGCGGCAGCCTGGGATCCGGTACAGGTGACTGTGATGGTACCGGTCCGAAAGGTAAAGGGAACCGTGGTGGGAAGAAATAAGATTAAAGATTAAAGAAAAAAGAAAAAAGAAAAAAGAAGGGGTTTCAGGTCTGGACGGATCTGAAACCCTTTTTTTTGCAGTATATAAATCACATATTCTTAGCCTTTTCCAGGATCCTCGGAATCGCCTCGTCCATCAACGGTTTCATGTCTTCATAGCGGAAGGTACGTTCTTCGAAAGTCTTATTATTTACGGCATACAGGAACCGTTCTTCGAATTCCCTGAAATAGGATCCGTAGATATGATAGCTATCGGCCTGGTGGACATACCGCCCCGGTTTGACCGTTTTTCCGGAAATTTCCGCAATCCGGTCGACCATCTTTTTCTGCAGGTGAATGAGCGCAAACATATTCATGAAAGCGGCTTTGTAGGCATCGTTGGAGCGGAAACGGACATTCATATTTAAATACCACTCATCATTCTCTCCGGCAAGCATGCGGCACCAGATACTCTGCAGGCACGCAGGATCATAGCAGGTATTATCTTCCCAGACTTTCCATGTAATCGCCTGGGCGCGTCGCGTGTAAGGTGTCTTGGCAACCTTCCGGCAAATCATTTCGATCTGATCAAACGGTTCTTTCAGTCCGGGTACACGGTAGTCAAAAAGTCTCTGGTGATAGGTGTATTCCCAGCGTGTATCATCCGGATTGGAATCGGTATCACGCACACAGTGGTCTTTTATCCCGTCCAGGACCTCGAGAACGTATTCCTGAAGATCATCCAGGCCGCCCGGCATATCCCGGTGTATCATCGGTTCCGAAAACGGTTCCGTGATAACCATGGTCATCGAGCAGTCTTTGCTGGGCGGATCGTTCGGCTGATCATATTCTGTTTTGATATCGCAACCGTTTTGATGAACGCTTAATAAGGAACGTTCCCACACGTCGGCCAGGCTGCGGCCTTCTACAAATAGGACCGGAATGTTTCCTGTCATTGGGCATACTCCTTTATGGAAGTTAATGGTTCAAGGGGTAATAAATGGAGTAAAATAGGGCTTCTTACCAAAACAATCAAGCTGATTCGGGCATGGTCAGAAAACCGGAATTGTAACATCTGTGTTTCTATTCGGCAACATGGTGCCACAATTATGTTGCAAAAAATCAACACTCACTTTCTTTTTTTTCGTAAAAGATAAATTCGTATATTTTTAAAAATTTTCTCATTTTAATGCAATGGTACATTTTTTGTCCAAGACGGGTAACCGCATGCGGTTTATCACATGGTTTATTTTTCTATGCATCTTCATGACAGCAGTTGCGGTCAGCTATTTTTTTCTGACTGAAAAAATGCTTCCTTTTCAACTAAAATCTTCACTTGTCCATGAAATCGATGACAGTCAGTGTTATCTGTATCATGATTTTAATCAGGATGGCTATAGTGAACGACTTTTCTTTAAAAACCTGCCCGACAGGGATCGTTTTAATATTATTTTCGAGCCTTTTCAACGTACATACGATTATAAAGTCGGAGAACAATTCAATCTGGATTACCCTTTCAACATCAACCGGTTGTTCTTCGCAGATTATACGGGAGATGATTTCGATGAAGTTTTCCTGATCTCTCATTCTGCAGACTCGATATACCTGTCCGTTATCGATGTGGATCAGAAAGCGTTTATTTTGAAGGAATGGCCACTCGCGGGGGTCAGTGATAAAGCCGGCAAGGCAATCTGGGATCTGCGGGCCGTCCGGGCTTCTTTCGCCGACCTCGATGGAGACGGCAGGAAAGAATTTATTTATACACTGCATACCGCGTTTCCCTATTATCCCAGAGGGATATACGCCTTTGACATCGCTGCACGGGAACAGGTTCGTTGCTTTGAAATCGGCGGGACCATCAAAGACCTCTATCTTTTCGATTTGAATCAGGATGGCAGACAGGAGATCATATTTACATCGCAGGCGACCGGCAATATTGACGACCCCGTTCGTTACGGGGATGATACATGTCATCTTTTTGTACTCGATCATGACTTCCGGCCGGTTTTTAAACCGCTTTCCCGGGGAACGTATCCTTCCTCACTATTATCGGCACCCCTGCATAAAGACGGCCGGCATTACCTGCTGGCCGCCTACCGCTATGTCGGTGAACTGAATAAACCGAACATGGTCTATCTGGTTGATCAACACGGTATCGTCGTCAATAAAAAAGCGATGGCCGGTTACGCCTTCAGCGCACTCGTTCCCGCACCTTACCGGGATAAACCCTTCATCTATTTCAGCGATTTCAACGGCCGCATCGGTTCTATCGACAAAGACCTCCGGATACAATATACTGCATACGATGATTTTCACCCCACCGATATAGAGGCAGTGACCGATCTTGACCATGACGGCATCGAGGAAATTATTACGACTCAAGCTTTTTCCATTGAAATTTTCAGTAACACGTTCGAGCTTCTGGCTCAAAAAGAGTATGCTAAAAATATAAAACACGCTACTTCGCTTCGTTACAGTGGCCTGGACAACAGCATCGCGGTTGCCGTACACAGTGCTGATTATTTTCAACTCAATCAATACCTGCCCAATTTCTGGCATAATCGTGCGTTGATTCTGAGTTTATCTATCGCCCTGATTGTAACAATGGGGACCTTTTTGTCTTACAGGGGATTTCAGACCGTATACATCTATTTCCGCTTTTTTACCTATTCACTATACAAGACACAAAGGGGTATTCTTATCCTCACTTCAGGAGGTAAGGTGAAGTTTGTGAACACGCTGTTTACAGATCATTTGAATATGAATAGAAGCCCGAAGACCTTCGAAGAACTTCTCGCTTCCCTGCCTGAAAAACCGGACATCCGGCATGCGCTTGTTGCTTCGTTCGAATCGGGTAACAGGCAATCCGTCGATTTTACCATACCGGAGAAACATTTTGAAGGCCGCCTGAACCTCGTTCCCCTGAAAGGGCCACTGGGAAGTGTATATGCCTACCTTGCTGAAATTGAAGATCTGACCGCGCCGTTCCACTCGGATCGCATGAAAGCCTGGACGAAAACGGTACAAAAAATGGCTCATGACATGAAACAACCCCTGTCACCGATTTCCCTGAACCTGTACAATATCCGTCAGCTTCTGGAAACGATGGAATTCGGGGAAAAGGATACGATTCTCGAAAATATACGGTTGATGCGAACAGAACTGGACCGCATTAACCAGCTCAGCAGAAATTTCATCAGATTCGTCGAATTACGGAATCCGGACATCCGGGACATCGATATTGAAAAACTTCTGGCTGATTGTATAGCACATTTCAGTGGCTACATCGGCAACAACCTTTCTGTTGAAGTTGATATTGAACCGGACGTCAGCATTATTCAGGCGGATCCGCAACTGCTGGAAATGGTTTTGAACATTCTCATCGAAAACGCCATCGATGCCATGCAGGGAAAAGGGCGGATACGGATTTCCCTGATGCTGGCACAGTTTCTGCAACATCCCGGGAAGAGTTTTGTGCAGATTGAAGTGACCGATGATGGTCCGGGCATTGACGAGAAAAACATCAGCAGAATTTTTGATCCTTATTTTACCACGAAAAAAGACGGTGTGGGTATCGGTCTGTCCATAGCAAAGAAATTCATTGAAGATCATCGCGGTGAAATGGATGTCTATTCGAAACTTCATTTGGGAACAACATTCAGGTTGATTTTACCATTATCAAATGGAGACAGGCAGAAACATGATGCAAAAATACCACATTCTGGCCGTTGATGACCAGGCCACGATTCTGACATCCCTCCGCCAGACACTCGAGTTGAAAGGCTACAGTGTCGAGACCTTTATAAACCCCTTTGATGCGCAGGAAATGCTTTACAAACACAGGTATGATTGTATCCTGCTGGACGTTGCCATGCCGGGACTGGATGGCATCCGCCTGCTGGAAGAAATATTGAACCTGGAGCAAAGTCCGCCCGTCATTATGGTATCCGAAGTGGCCACCATTGAAACCGCGGTCACGGCTATTAAACTGGGCGCCTACGATTTTATCGAAAAACCGATCGATCCGGAACGGCTGCTTTTGGCCATCCGTAATGCCATTCAAACCCGGGTGTTGCTCCAGGAAAAGCAACAACTCTCCCATGAACTCGAAAACAATTACCGCATTATCGGGGAGAGTCCGGCCCTTCAGAAACTGTTTGTAACCGTCCGGACCGTTGCCGAGACGGATGCCAAAGTGCTCATCACCGGCGAAAGCGGGACGGGAAAGGAACTGGTGGCACGTGCACTGTTCCTGAACAGCCCCCGGAAATCCAAACCGTTTGTCTGCGTCAATTGTGCCGCCATCCCTTCCGATCTGCTTGAGATGGAGCTGTTCGGACACACGAAAGGGGCTTTTACCGGCGCACATACCGATCACAAGGGAAAGTTTCTGCAGGCGGACGGCGGTACCATTTTTCTGGATGAAATCGGCGACATGGAACAGCGGCTGCAGGCAAAAATCCTGCGCGTCCTGCAGGATAACGAGGTACAGCGTCTCGGCGATGCACAAACCTACAAGGTTAATACCCGCGTCATTACCGCGACGAACAGGGACCTGAAGGAACTGGTGCAGCAGGGCGCCTTCCGGGATGACCTGTACCATCGTCTCAATGTAGTCAACATCCATATCCCGCCCCTGCGTCAGCGGCCGGAGGATATTATACCACTCATTGAACATTATCTGCTGAAGTATGCGGCGGAATTTAATAAGCCGGTCACCGGCTTAAGCCTGCAGGCAAAGGCGTACCTGGAGAATTATACCTGGCCGGGCAATGTGCGGGAACTGCGCAACGTGGTTCAGAAACTGGTCATCTTTTCCCGCGGCACAGATATACGTCTGACGGATGTGCAGCAGGCTTTTGATACGCATAATGGCAGCCCCTCCAACGGGAAGACGCCAAACACCCGGGAAGCAAACGGTGACCTGAAATCAATCCTGGAATATCATGAAAAGCAGCATATTATGCAGGTTCTGGATGAATACAACGGACATTTGAACAAAACGGCCAAAGCGCTGGGCATCGACCGTATTACACTGTATAAAAAGCGGCAGAAGTATGGGATTTAATACAAAATAAAAAATACAAAATACAAAATACAAAATAATATGTGTTGCACTCCCGTTTCTTACCACACTAATTGTCAAAAGAGGTGGATGCCTGGACAGACTCTATTAAAAACCCCGAAGAATCGATTCCGGTTGCCGGTGAATGAAAATGCACATAACTGATGCCGTTCTGACTGATATTATTCAGTAAATATCTACCGTCGTATTGGTGGCGCTCAAAAATTCCACAGTTGATTTTTTATAAACTGATGTAACAGGGATTTATTATATACGAATTTTGTACCACCCCGGAATCCGGCATATAGTTCCCCGGCCACGAATACAGAAAGGTAGACTTTATCAGCATGTGCCAGGAAATCAAGCACCTTCGCGTCACCGGTTAAATAATGGACATAGGCATTGGTGTCGAGCAGAATGGTATTCACGACCAGTCCTCCTGATCAACGATATCAAAATCCCGTAATAGTGCATCCATTTCTTTTTTATTCGCTTCGCTCCATGCACCGAACAAATCCATAAATTCCCCCCGGTGATCGGATGGATTTCCCTGCCTGCTCCCGAGAGACGCTTCCAGAAGTTCCTTGATCGTTTTATTCAGACTCTTTCCTTCCCTTATGGCTCGTTTACGGATCTTGTCATCAAGATCAGGATTTAAACCATGAATAGTCATTGATTTCATTTCATCACCTCGCGAATGAACTATTATTTCAATCATTATGGTTCATATTATAGTTCATAATTTAAACAATCACAACTTTTTTTAAAATGACCGGTCCTGTACGTTATAAAAAAATGAAAATTAAAGAATTTTTCAAAACAGGTTGACTGTGCATTTCAATTTTGTATTATAGATAGTTGTGTCGGATCAAATAAGGATAACAGAATGACATAAACAACCTTATCCGGAAGGAGGGCATTATGGAGTTTGAAAACAATTCGCTGAAAGTGGAATTCACGCATTCACGCGAAAAACGGTTGGTATCGTTACAATCCCTTGTCGATACCGTCACCCGTTTCCTGGAGTTTTACGGTGAAGCCTGTATCCTGGGAAAGGACTTTCATGCCATTACCGGCGACGGTGACGGCTGTACGAAATTCAACCGGTTACTCCGTGCCGCCGGCTTCGAAGACGATCCTTCCGGTTTTTTTACCGACCTCATCCATATTCTGGAAGGGCTTAACAGCTATGACAGCGGTCCGGTTCAGATCAATAATATCACCTTCCCCTACCTGCTTCTGAATGCCATCCTGGAAGTACTGATACCGGGTACAAAATTCATACTTGTTAAAAATGTCACGCAGTTGGAAAAACTGACCAACATCCGCGTACCCGATGATGAACGTGCCGATCTGCAACGCGTCATCGAGCTCTTCCCGGTGCGGTTATCCCTGCATATCATCCGGCAGATGCGCCTCTCGAAAGCCATTTCCTATCAATACCTGCCCTTTGTCGATGAGTTAAACGACGAAGGATTCACACATACGTGGGTCGGCCAGTTTCACCGCGGCATCGTCGAGCAGATGTACCGCAACCGCATTATCTATATTCTTAACATGGCCTGTCCGGTATACTGCCGCTTCTGCTTCCGCAAGCATAAGGAATGCCGCAACCAGAAAGCGCCGACACAGGATCATGTTAAAAACGCCCTCGCTTACGTCCGCATATCACCGGATATTAAGGAGATCGTTCTGACCGGCGGCGATCCTTTCATGAACCGGGCGACCTTAACCTATGCCATCGACGGGCTGAAGGAGATTCCGCATGTGCAGACCCTGCGACTGGCCACCCGGTCCATTTCCTATTATCCGTACCTGTTTTACAACAATAACGCCTTCTGGCTGAACTACCTGAAACGGAAATATCTCGAACTGGAAGCCAAAGGTAAACGCATCGAAGTGGCCACCCATTTTATTCATCCGGACGAAATTTCCATAGACAGCATCGATATCATTACCGAATTGACGCACAGCGGGATTACGGTTTATATTCAGACCCCTATGCTGAAAGACTGCAATGACCGGGGTCCGGAACTGGTTGAGCTCTATCAGAAGCTGCGGGGTGCCGGCGCCGAAATGCATTATATCTACATCCCCTGCAGCCCGATCAAGGGAAACCGCCGTTTCGTCGTTCCTATCTCAAAAGGTCTGGAAGCGGCCCGTTACCTGCGGGCACACCTTTCGGACCGGGCCATGCCGCGCATGTGCACGGCGACGAAGGTCGGTAAAATCGACTGGAACCTCAGCGGCTGGGCCGTAGAAAAAGACACTGATGACGAGCGTTATATCTGGATACGGACACCGTATACGATCGAATATTTCAGTACTTTTGCCCCTATCCTGCAACTGGAGAATGTTGCACGGGTCAATGCGGAAGGGACCCTTGATGTCAAATTTATGGCCGATATCGCTGACCCGAATCAGTTCTGGGGGGAGCGGGAGCCTAAATCAGTAAACGCGGTTTTCCCCCCGGAACAGCAACTGACCCCGAGCAGCCATGATGAAACGAAAGAAGCGTTGCTGCAACTGCAAAACCAGGCTCTGCAGGATCAACGTTTCACACAGTCGATCGTGCCCACAGGATTAAAAAGCCTCTTCCGGCTGCACAAGACCAGGGTGGAGCTCGATCTGCATGCCGATGATGCGGAAATGACAAAATGTATAGAATACATTCGAAAGAATGAACATCTCACCGATGTGGTGGTTTCAGCGAAAAATGATATGATTTCCTCCATTTACAGGCTTAAACAACTCGTCGGATTTCTGAATCAGATCGACCATATAACGGCCATCCGATGCCGCAGCCTGCGTTTCAATTACAGCCCGGACCTCTATACGCAGACTGTTTTCAATCAACTGGCCAGGTTAAACAACCTGTCGATTGTCAATCCGAAACGGCTGGAAATCGAAACGCAGTTCCTGCATTCCAGTGAAATACAGCCGCGCCATAAAGAAATCGCCGGCAACCTGCGAAAAAGAGGTATCACCGTCTATAACAACACACCGCTTCTGCCTTTCATCAATGATTCCGAAGAGGAAATTCTGCAAATCGCTTACCTGTGCCGGGAGAACGGGATCGAGTTCCACCACCTGTATATTGCCGGTCTGCCCATCCAGCTTCCCTGGATCGCCGAATACCCGGTCGATGTATCCAGCCTGATAAATATCGCCACCTGGATGCGCCGTTATGAAAGCGGCCGGAGTATGCCGCGGTTTATCATTCGCACGCGATTCGGTGAAATAGATTTCGGACTCACCTCGGAGGTCATGGAAAGCGACGAGGAGGGCCGGGTTTTTATCAAATTATTATCCTATAATGAACCATACTTCCAGAGTTTTTATCCAAAATTCACCTGGCCGGAAGATGTCGAGATTGATAAAAACGGGTATCCCGTTATCCCCGTACCCGGGTTGAAACGGACACCCGAGTTTCTTTTCGCCTGATACTTCAAGGGCATACGATGCCTGACAGCCTTTGGCAGGACGGACGGTTCATATCGGACAGTCCGTCCTTTTTCACCCCGGTTCATGCATTCCATTCTATCTGATCGCCCCCTTCTGTAAATTAAAGATTCACTTTTTTCATTTATTTTTAACGAATTTTGCAAAAAACGTCCTCTTAATGATTGAAAGGGTTTTATCCGACATCAACTTAAAAAGGAGGACATGTATGTTCCGGTACTACTGCCAGTTCGACATCTTTCAGTGCCGGCCACGTTTGCCGGACAGACGTGGCCAGTATCGTATTTTCACATGTCAGCAATAGTAACTGAAACCATATTAACTCAGGAGGATCTAATGAATACACCACGGATCTTTTTCGCTTTACTGGTACTGGCAGCATTCATCATCACACTGGTGCAATGTGAGCAATCTCCGACCGGGAACCAGGATCTTAACGGGTCACAAAATGTTGCCCTGCAGAAATCGTTTACAAATCCCTATGCAGCCGTCGGTGACGGTCATAACATCTGTCTCGATACGGTTTACACATTTCTTTTAAGGAACAAGGCGCGCCTTACAACCTCCGATTCCATTCGCAAATATGTGAAACAGGGAACCGATTATTTTCTATCAGGCACGGAGCCCTCTGAAGGATGCACCTATGATTATCGCATTACCGACGCTTTTAATATCGCGCGGCAAACGCGGGCTTATCGAGCAGGGCTTACATCGGTTTCGGCCCTGGACTCTGTTATCGAGGCCGGATTGCTGACCGATTTCGAGAGCAGGTACGCCCAAAAAATGGCAGCATTGTCCGCAAAAGTCGTCTCGAATACTGCATTAGAAGACTCAATTCATTATATTTTGAACCAGGCGGTTGAGGAAGGAGGCCTGCAACAGTCGAGAGCGTTGCTCGTTTATGGCACGGTATTAGTCAAATCGGGTTATTACTGGGCCGGCAATGCCGATAAATGGGCCGCACTTTTCGGTTCGAATCTGGAAAAAGCGACAGCGGATGACTCTTACAAAGAGGCTGATGCGGTCACAGCGATGGTTGCGTCATTCGGCTGTATCGGATCACTATTCGGCTGGGCGGGTTGTGTGGTCGCCACTTCGGGTCTGGCGTCAGCCGCCGTTTTTGCCCTGCAGTAACGGGATCAACCAACTGACTGAGACATAACATACAGGAAAGGATCATCATGGGAGCTAAGACAAAACTGAAAAATGCCGGCCTTGTGGTTAATTCGAATCCGTTTTTTGTTTTCTTATACTATTTCGCAGGGCTGTTTGTGGTTTTTTATGTACTGAAACTGCTCGGGTTTTATGAGCACTCGGCTTTATACATTCTGATACAATCCGTGATGATCGCCACCGCGATTGTTGTATTACATTTCGTTGCTATGAGAAAGCCGGGGTTGAAGCCGGGACAAAAAGTGGTACGGTTCATTCTGGTACTGGTGATTACGCTTGTGATCATCGTGCCCTTGTTCCGTTATGTTTTTGATCTTATAGCATAGCTAAAAAAACCGGGATAATTATTCCCGGTTTTAATGCGTTATTAAACGTACATGGCTGCAAATACGGGTATATTCCCCCTGCGGCGTTCACTGTAATCCGAAGTAATTGACAGGTATTATTTCCCGCCCGCAAGGTCAATAAAGGAGCCGGTACAAAAGGATGATTTATCGGAAAGCAGCCAGGAGACGGCCTGGGCGACTTCTTCCGGCTTACCGCCGCGATTCAGTGGAATTTTACTTTTTATACGATCCACCCGGCCGGGTTCACCTCCGGATGCGTGCAAATCCGTGTAAATATATCCCGGCCGGACTCCGTTTACACGGATTCCCTCACCGGCAACTTCCAGGGACAATCCCCGTGTCAGTGTATCGACAGCACCTTTTGACGCCGCGTAATCAATGTATTCATTGGCCGAGCCGAGGCGCGCTGCAGCCGATGATACATTGACGATAGAACCGCCTCTGCCTCCCTTTTTAACAGACATTCTTTTTATGGCTTCCCGGCAGCAAAGAAAATATCCGGTCACATTGGTAGTAAGGACTTTGTTAACACGTTCAGCGGTCATAAACTCCAACCGCATCTGGGGAAGAAGAATGGCTGCATTGTTCACCAGCGCAGTGACCGGCCCCAGCGTTTCATCAATGGTTTTAAAAATACGCGTGACATCTTCTTCAATAGATATATCACCCTGAACAGCGATGGCATTCACCCCGCATGCTTTTACTTTTTCAAGAACGTGTCCGGCCGCTGTTTTATTACGGTTATAATTTATGCAGATATTATATTGTTCGGAGGCCAGAAGTATTGCCGTGGCGGCTCCGATACCACGACTGGAACCGGTGATAAGAACTGTTTTTTCCATAACTTTTGAACTCCTCCCTCTGTCATCCATTTTTTAAACTGAACAGAAGATTCAGTTAATTAATCCGCGGTTTTAACGGGTATTGAGTGAATCCAAATAATTACTGATTTCCTCTGCAATCTGCCCTGCGGTAAAACCGAATTTTTCCTCGAGAACAGTATAAGGAGCCGACGCACCGAATCGATCTATCGTGATCTTTTTGAGCGGTAGTCCCAAATAGGGCTCCCATCCAAAGCCGGTTCCCGCTTCGACCACAGCCAGCGCATTGAGGCTTTCCGGCAAGACTTCACGCTTGTATGTATCCGGTTGCTGATCGAACAGTTCCTTTGAGGGAATTGAAACAACACGCACGGCATACCCGTTAGTTTCAAGTAATTTTTTTGCTTCAATGGAATTATACACTTCCGAACCACTGGCCAGTATGGCAAGTTCTGCGGGGCCATTTGTTTCAGAAGCAATGACATACGCACCCCGCTCAACCATCGATGCTTCAAAATGTGCCGGCCGGCTGATATGACGAACCGTCTGCCTGGTCAGTATGAGGCAGGAAGGTCCATCTTTCCTGCGCAGGGCGACCGCCCAGCATAGCGCTGTTTCCAGTGCATCCGCAGGACGCAAAACAGTCATTCCGGGAATCATACGTAAGGCATTTACATGCTCGACAGGCTGGTGTGTCGGTCCATCTTCGCCTACATATATACTGTCATGAGTAAATACATTGATATGATGTAGTTTCATAATTGCTGCAAGCCGTAATGCCGGACGCATGTAATCGGAGAAAACCAGAAAAGTTGATCCAAACGGGATGAAGCCACCATAGAGAGCGATTCCGTTATTAATGGACGCCATGGCATGTTCGCGTATACCAAAATGAAAATTCCTGCCCTCAAAATGGTTCTTTTGAACCGACGGAAATGCTTTCAGGCAGGTCTTTGTAGAAGGTTCCAGATCGGCCGATCCGCCGACAAATCCCGGCAGGATGTGGGCAATTTTCTGCATGATCTGACCGGAATAATTACGGGTTGCCGTCTCTTTATCGTTAAGTGATTTCAGTAACTGATCCTCAAGATCATCCGGCAGATGTTTTTCATACATGGCTTCTCGTTTAGATTCCAGATCCGGATTTTCCCGTTGCCATAATCTATACACCTCCATCCATGATTCATACTTCGTTTTCAATTCAATTCGCCGGTCTGCAAAGATTTTTTTTACGTCTTCCGGCACAAAAAAATACTGATCGGGATCAAATCCGAGTGCCTGTTTCGTGGCGGTCAATTCTTCCTGTCCGAGTGGTGCGCCGTGCGCCCCTGCACTGTCCTGCTTGTTGGGTGATCCGAATCCGATATGGGTTTTAGCTATAATTAATGTTGGCCTTATCTCTTCCTGGTCCGCTTCATTCAGAGCGTGCTCTATCTGGTCTAAATCGTGTCCATCTATTTTAGTAATATGCCAGCCATAGGACTTGAAACGCATGGCCACATCTTCCGTGAAGGTGAGATTGCTTTCGCCTTCGATGGTGATCTTATTATCATCATAAAAATAAATCAGATTTCCCAACTGCAGATGACCGGCCAGCGATGCGGCTTCCGAGGCCACACCTTCCATCAAATCACCATCACTTACAATACCATAAATATGATGGTTTCCAAAAAGCTGTCGACGAACCTTATTGAAACGGGCAGCGGTCATTTTAGCGGCAATGGCCATGCCGACGCCGTTCGCAAAACCCTGCCCAAGAGGACCGGTGGTGGTTTCAATGCCCGGCAGGCAACCGTATTCCGGATGCCCCGGCGTCCGGCTTCCCCATTGCCGGAAGTTTCTTAAATCATCCAGCTTCACATCATAGCCACTCAGGTAGAGCATGGTATATAAGAGCATCGATCCATGGCCGGCGGATAGTATAAAACGGTCTCTGTTTATCCAATCCGGATCCTCCGGATTAAAATTAAGAAATTTTGTCCATAATACGGCAGCGCAATCGGCCATCCCCATGGGCATACCCGGATGACCTGAATTGGCTTTCTGCACGGCATCGGCTGCAATAACGCGTATCGTATCCGCCGTCAATTTCAGAATATCTGTTTTATTCATTGTCTCGTTCATTATTATTCTTCCTGAATCAATTAAGATATTTCATACTGCATGATTTGCGATTCTGAACAATTTTGACTGCATCAGGTATGAGGAGACTCGCAATACGTGATTAGTCCTCATCAGGATTTTTTGTCAACTCAAACTGGTCAAATACAAAACCGTTATGATCAATGGCCTGTATCTCGCATATATTTTTGTAGATATTGGCAATCAGAAAATTATGATCACGGTATACTTTCCGGGTAAAGAACGAACGTGTCGGGGCAAAATCTTCAAGACTGCCCCCGCCCCCGCCGGTCTGCAGGTATACAACACCGTCAGCCAGATCCACGGTGTTATTCTTCAGCGGCCAGGTGCGTTCATAATCATGAATATGGCCATATATGCACATATCCAGATCATAAGTATCGTATAGTCGTACCAGCGGCTGCAAACTCTTGTCACCGCGATCATATGGTCCGCTGTATGCATCGCCATAATCATCTTCATCCGATGAATAGGGCGGATGGTGATGCACGGCAAATTTCCAGGTGGCGTCGGATTGTTTTAACGCTTCTTCCAGCCATTTATACTGTTCGCTTCCCGGATCCACATCACGGTTGGTATCGATCAGGAAGAACTGGGCATTACCGTAAGAAAACGTATAATAGTATTCCGGTTCGGGATTTGCCATATATTGATAATAGAAATCAGCGTCACCTTCATGATTTCCAAGAATGGAATAGATAGGAACGCGGCTCATCAATTCGTGGGCGGGCGTAAGAAAATCATCGAGCCAGTGATCTTTTCGGCTGCCTGTACCAACCAGATCGCCGGCCAGAACGGCAAAATTCGGTCGTTCATCAAAGAGAAGCCCGGAAATGCGTCCCCATACATCGGGATTGCTCTGGGTGTCACTGAGAATACCAAATGCAAATGCGGTTTCTGTCTTAACCGCGGTCTGAAAACTGTACACTTTACTGCTTGATACTTCACCTTCTTCAGACTCAGAAAATATGCGGTAGAAATAATCGCTCTCCGGACTGAGACCGGTTAATTCCACTTCATGGAAGGTTTTAAATTCCCGATCCGCTTTCGAAGTATTAAAGGGAACCTCCGGCCCATATTCCACTTTCGCCGTAGCAGGTACCTTTGTTTCCCATAAGATCCTGATACTTGTGTCGGTGGCAAATTGCAGGTAAGGACCGACAAGAATATCCGAAGGCGGTGATACCTGAGGTGATGCGTTCGTTAATGCCGAAACGGTTCCTGCATGTTTCCTGATTTTATCGGCTGACAGCACCCGGTCATACACTTTGATTTCGCGCAGACTGGCATTGATACGGTTATATTCATTATCGTCACGATAGGCACCTATCATAAACCAGGCCTTCTCCGGATAGAAAATATCGCCGCTCTGTTTTTCAGTCTTCCTTATCATTTCCCCGTTAATGTAAAGTTTCATGCTGCGACCGTCATAGGTTCCGGTTACGTGGTACCACTGTCCCTCCACCGCTTCTTTTCCGGAATCCAGGTAGGTCAGATCACTGGTGGCGGTACTGGCAAGACTGAAATAGAATTCATCGCCATCCAGGCCTAATATCCAGCCCCTCTCAAAGCTGCCATTATCCTGAAATGCACCGATAATACCTTTCCAGGAACCATTTTGCCTGAATCGTATAACAGCTTCCACCGATATTTCTTTTTCAGGTAATTCTACATCCTGAATATTATCGCTCAACTGCAACGCGTCAGAAATACCATCCAGCTCCATGTATTCCGAACTCTCATTCGTATAGAACACCGGTTTCCCCAGATGTCTGGCATTCAACCTGCCCTCAACGTCCCTGATCATTCCATTTTCCGTATTGGATTCTGTAAAGATCCAGTGGTATAGAGGCTCGCCGTTTTCACCGGCAAAGCCATTTAGACTATAACATAGAACAATTGCCAGGTATACCATTCGAAAACGCTGCATAAAAACTCCTTTCTATTATATACATATCCGGCAGAAGAGTGATGGGGCTTTATTGACACATTCTACCGTATTAATGTAAGTTTGGTCAGCACAGTGCCCTTACCGGTTTTAAGTCTGCAAAAATAGATGCCGCTGGCAACCGGATTCCCATTATTATCGGTGCCTTTCCAAACAACCGTGTGCTGCCCCGCTTTATATATTTCATTCGTCACGAGATGGCGAATGCGTTTGCCCGTGATATCAAAAACAGCCAAATCAACCTCATGAGTAGCCGGTAGTTTAAAGGTGATATTGGTTTCCGGATTAAAGGGATTGGGATAGTTATGTATCAGCAGGGCTTCAACAGGCCTTATTTGCTCTTCTCCTATCGCCGTTACAGCCTCCCTGTGAAATCCTACTGCATATTCTCCAAATTCATCCTGTCCTTCCAGTTTGAAAAAGCAGTCCGATTTATTGTGCACGGCAATTTCAGAAACATCCTGCCATGCCTTTATAACTTCGCTTCTCTTAAAAAGTCGCAGGGAATCAGCCACTGGTTGGGCCGTGAAATCATTATAATAAAAATATAAATCAGCGGCCATATTACCAAATTCAAACACCCCCCAGTGGACCGGTTGTCGCACATAATCACCGTAAGCAAATTGCTCACCGTAAATAAGCGCACTGTCCTTATCTCCTATCTGGTACAAACCAAGATAATTTGTATTACTGGTTAGCGTGGTTATTTCAGCGAGGAGATGTGTACCATCCTGACCGACTGAAGCCGAGGTCCCGGTTTTGAGCAGAATTCCATCCCTGCCGACGGGTGCGCTGGAACTAATGATCTGCAGCGGCGAGATATCGATAAAATAAGCCGTATTATTTTCAGTTAAATCCGGCGCAGCCGTCATTGCCGTTTCATTGAATGACCAGGAACTGATTAAATCCTCGTATTCAGAATGCGTATCATTTATTTCTTTATGCATCCAGTTTTGTATGGCGGATTCAGAAAGCGCTGTTTTCCAGAGTCGGACAGCATCAAGCTCTCCATCCAGAATAAATTTCTCATTCTCATCGAGATAGGCGCCAATTGAGAAATAGCTATTGGTGTCATAAACGATATTACCACTCTGCTCGTTATTGGTCTGCGCAAGAATTCCATTTATATACAGACGCATCGTTACGCCGTCATAGGTGGCCGCCACATGATACCATCGTCCGTATTCGAATTCGCCGGGAGATTCCATATAGGTCAGATCACCGTCGCCGTCATCGGCGCCTGTTGTGCTCAGTGCAAAGGAAAAACGACGGTTGTAGTTGCCCAGAACCCATCCCTTTTCATATCCTCCGTTGTCCTGGAAAGCACCGATGTATCCGCCCCACGAGTGATGTGATTCCAGCTTAACCCATGTTTCGACGGTCATGGCACGCACCGGCAGAAGGGCATCATTCAGTTGATCGGTGATTTCAAGATATCCGCCGTCCCGGCTGTTAAATGCAAGGGCATTATTATGCGTTTCCGGCAAACTGAAGCCAGTTTCAATGATGTTCAACCGGGCTGTATCCGACCAGACGGACCATTGTAACTGCTGGTCCCGGTAACGTATCCGCCAGTAATACACACCCCCAAACTGAATATCTTCACTGGAAAGGGTATACATTTCAGGATCCATCCCGGCATTCTGATTAACAGGCTGCCAGTCCGGTGCTCCCGTATCGAGAAAATAGTCCTCAAAATCTCTTTTTATTTCGACCAGAGGCTTACTGAAATCGTCAGGATCTGCTGCGATCTGAATGTGTGAACTGAGGAAGGGAGAATTCCCTTTATAGGCATCTGCTCTTATTGAACAGGGCAGTGAAATGGAATCGCTAACTGTTAATGTTACGGGTTTATCAGGAGGAGGTGGCGGAATACGTTCATGCGTAAATGAATCGATCTTTACGTTATATAACGGCTTATCCGGATGTCCCATACTGAATGTTTCCACGGTACACAGACCGGTTTCGATATTAACATCAAAAAGTACCCAGTGGTAGTGATCAAACGTCCTATGGTGTTCGTCATAATTATACCACAAATTCCGGCTCCAGCGGTCCAGCGATCCGCCGCCGCCGCCAACGACCATGATGCGCAACGCATCCTCAACCAGAGCGCCCCGTTCATAAGCATGCGTATGCCCGTTGATCAGGAAAAACGCTTTGGCATTATCTGCCAGCAGGGGCGCAATCCGGTCGCTGACATAGGCGGTATTCCCCGGTGTCCAGACAGAACTCAGCGGCGGATGGTGACAGAATGTAAAAATCCAGTCGACGGTATCATCGGATTCGGCCTGATCCAGAACCTGTTCCAGCCATTCTATCTGCGTATCGTTGCGCCATTCCGAATTACTGTTCAGGGAAATAATCAGGAGACGACCAAGCCGGAACGAATAATAGGTTTCCCCTTCCGGACCTGCAAAATCATCGTATTTCATATACTGATAGTAGTAGGGACTTTCATTTTCATGATTACCGATGGAGACCATGACCGGAATATACGGTGAGAGCGGAGCAATCGGTTTGAAATACTCACGCTGATACTGATCGAGAGCGCTTCCTGTACCCACGATATCACCCACATTGAAAAACAGATCGATGGATTCATAAAAATCATCACCGTAACGATCGGTTAACTTATCCACCATGGCTGTAACGATCTCCGTGCCGGTTTCAAAGTAGGTTTGATTATCGCTTCGCACGATGAAACGGATATGGCCTTCCGCAGAACCCACCTCCGGGAATGTTTTAAAACGGCACACGGCGGATTCATCGGAGTCAGTCTTTATCTGATAATCATAAAAGGTATGGGGTTGTAATCCATTCAACCGAACCGTATACCAGACATGTCCGTTGCCGATTGTTTCTGCTTCAGGAGCCATTTCCTCCGTCAGATAGCCATTTATTCCATATAATAAACGGGCCGTTTCATTTACGGATGATTCCCAGTTTATAATGACGGATGTATCCGTCGCTGTTTGAAGATAGGGTATAATTTCTGCCATCAGGGGAGAGGCCAGCAGAAAATGAATTAAAAAAGCAACTATCTTTTTCATACCAATTCCATTCCATGAATAAAAGCCGCCCCGGGAACCGGGACGGCCTGCTATCTATCATAGCAATGCGATTCTGTGATAATCTGTATTCAAAACAGATAATTTATGCCTGCCGGAAATATTTCCTTATTTCAGGACCATCATTTTCTTAACCTGAACAAAATCACCGGCTTTTATTCTGTAAAAATAGACACCTGAACTCAGTCCCGAAGCATCCCAGCTTACCCGGTATGTACCGGGTTTTTGTTTCTTTACATTGGCAATAACAGCCACTTTCTGGCCAAGCGCATTATATACGATCATTTTTACATCAGACGTTTTCGTTATTGCGTATCGTATGTTGGTTACCGGATTGAACGGATTGGGATAATTCTGCGCCAGTTCCGGGCTTTCCGGCATCAGATTTAAATCACTTATTGCCGTTGCTGCTTTCCAGGCGATGGCAAATTCCGCACTTTCGGAAAAGCCGGCCAGAGTAAACGTATGGCTGGATGTGTTTTGCGAAGCATCTTCCGTAACGTCTACCCATGCACTATACAGGTCGGTACGCTTTACGAGACGCAATTCAGATTCTTCACCCATACCGGCAATCATACCATACTGGAATTCCAGATCATACGTCACTTCACCATTAACATCCACACCGAAATAAAGCGGCGCCCGCATATTCAAATCGGCATTATACGGTTCACCTTCCACTTTCGATCCATCATTCTCACCCAGCCGAAAAACACCCAGGTTGTCGATCAGTCCCGGATTCGATGTAATCGTTAACTGAAAGCCTTCATTTTCCTGGCCTACCAGAACAGGATCTTTATGGTCAACAAAGTAACCTTCATCACCAACCGGTACCGTCGAAGCTTTGTAGGCGGAGGAAGGGACGCCCAGCAATTGTGCATCATTACTGCCTTTAAGATCAGGTACCATATTACCTTCCAGTTCATCAAAATCCCAGTAGCTGATCAGGTCATCATACTGTGGATGCTGGTCCGTGACTTTCCTGTACATCCATTCCTGAATCGTTTTTTCATCCAGTTCAATATTCCATAATCGCAATTCATCCTGAAAACCATCGGTTGGGAAAAATTCATTGTCATCCCTGTAAGCGCCGATCGTGAAATATGAATTGGGATCGTAAAAAATATCTCCGCTCTGCTCATTGAACTGGCGTACCAGAATACCGTTTACAAACAGCCTGGTCGTATCCCCATCGTATGTGGCAGCTACATGGTGCCAGACATTCTTTTCGGCAAATCCGGGAGCGAGCAGGAAATCGATATTTCCGTTATCGTCACCCGCATCCGGCCCGGCTCCCATGGTTGAGAGTCCGAATGAAAATACAATTTCCGGTGCATCATCATGGGTGCCGAACATCCAGCCTTTTTCATAACTTCCATTGTCCTGATGTGCACAGATAAAAGCGCCGTCATCGCGTCCCCGGTTCAGGTTTACCCAGCATTCAACGGTCATATCGCGTGACGGCAGCGTTGCGTTGTTCAGGTTGTCCGTTATCAGGGCATGGGATCCCACACCGTCAAACTCAAACGCCCTGTTTTTAGCACTTACCGGTACGTAGCCTGTCGAGTGATCATAACCGCCCAATAATTCCAGGTCTTCCTGGGACAAAGTCCTGTTCCACATGCGCAGGCGGGCGACACTGACCGGCCCGTCTTCTCCATCATTATCGGCAAACAGTAAGAGTTTATTGGCGCCTTCTCTCGGTTCAACAGCCAATGGACCATCTGTGGATAAATCATCCTTGACCAGCACCTGCTCACCGTCAATAATCAACGCAGCATTCGCACTGGTGTCGCCCTGACTGACAGCCAGCGTTACCCGGTACCATTCATTGTAACGCAACTTCAATTGGGTCGTATCCGTCCAGCCTAAGGCAGGTGAACCAAAACGTCCCATTTCATCGATCATCAAATCGGCATCATCACCATTTTCCGGATTGGTCTGTATCAGGGCATACTTTGTTGCCGGCTGATCGACTTTAATATCCATGGAAACCGTATAGGCGTTGACTTTTGAACCGCCTTCATAACCATTTTCTACGATATCAGGCGTTACGATATAATGACTGCCCGTTCCAACTTCGGCAGCGATGCCGCCGAAAGAAGGACCGTCAACAACCGTATGAGAGCCTTCAAGCATCAGGTCCTGCCCGCCATAGGCAGCCAGCATATCTTCTTCGTCATTGAAGTTCCATTCACCAACCGGGGGACCGAATGGTATACTGTGACCATATCCGCCCAGATCAATGACTTCCTGTTGCGTCAGAGGACGGTCATAAAGCGCCAGTTCGGCTATATCAATATCGGCATCTTCCGCGCTGTTGTCACCAAAAAACATGATGCTGTTGGAATTAAACGGACTATCCAGCGAAAAACGGTCATCAATCGATCGCAGATTACCCGACTCACGGTATTTATCATCCTGCGTTACCTGACCATCCAGGTAATACGTATACTGGTTTCCCAAATCGGCGACGATGACCAGCCGGTACCAGCCAATCGTGTCTTTGATCGCATAGAAGGAATAACCGGTATCGCCTACACCCAGATTACCATCATCCTGTATAAACGACTCCCAGTCACCTGCATTCGGATCACCATCATTGTTTGTGGCATGAAACGTGTACCATACATCGGTTCTGGGTATATGAAAATCGATAACCAGACTGTATTGGTTGACACGGGATGGAACGGAATCGGGATAAGCCGGATCAAAACCGTTAGGCCAGATACCATGCTGGCAACGATAAAAACTGCCCAGCAAAACCCGGACAGCGCCGTTTCCCGCCTGCGGACCGGCAACCGGCAAAAATCCGTTTATATCATATTCAACGCTCACGGTATCCCTGGTCAGATCACTGCCGATCGTTGCAGCTTCAAGATTGGACGAATTATCGAAGGTCCAGTGTCCAACAAGCCCGTCAGCCGGAAGACTGCCCGGCTGTGCTCCCAAGAAGGCAGCCATTATTAACAACATACTGATAATTCTTAACATAAAAAACCTCCAAATTTCATAGCAGCAAAAAGAAACGAGTCGCCGTTTTTTTTAAACGGCGACTCGTCGGAAAAACTGATTTATTTGACCAGCATCATTTTTTTGGTAGATGTGAACTGGTCGGTAGTCAATACATAAAAATAGATTCCGGATACCAGATTACCTCCATTCCAGCTGATGGAATGATATCCCGGTTGCTGAACTTTATTCACCAGTGTATGCACCAATTGTCCCTGAATATTATAGATATTCAGTTTAACCTCAGACCTTTCTGGCAAATCATACCTGATATTCGTCGTCGGATTGAACGGATTGGGATAGTTCTGATGTAACTGGAAACTTACGGGCATGCCATTACTCCGGGTCAGTGCCGTTACATCAATGGACACTTCCGTGGAGTAATCACTGCGGTTTCCGGATTGATCAAAGGCCGCCACGCGATAATAATAGGTAGCCTCTTTTTCCACATCGGCATCCGTCGTTTTTGAATCCGTTGTTTTAAAAGTAGGGGCATCCATTGTATCAGGATCAAAACCGGCTTTCGTGGAACGATAGATACCATAATACTGAAAATCCTCTTCTTCATTGGGCGCCCAGTTAAGTTCAACGATACCTTCCTGTAAAACGGCTTCCAGATTCTGCGGTACACTGGGGTGAATATTATCGACCGAATATCCCCAGACCGACTTGGAAATCCAGGTGCCTTCATTGGTCTGGGTTATCAGACGGAAGGCCGTCATACCATCCGATTCCGTTGTGGAATCACTGAGCGTCATGACCTGGACCTGGTAAATGGAATCGTTGGTTGCCGGAGCCGATCCGACAGAAGTCCAGATATCTTCATCCTGACGCTGAATATAGTAGGTATGGCCACCCTGGGAAGGATCATTATCCATAAGGGATGGGTAAAAGCGTACATATACCCAACCACCCTGATCGTTTCCGACATCCTTAACCGACTCAATAAAGGGTGTCTCAGCTAATTTTGCCACATCCAGATCATCGAGAAGATAATTGTAGAAACGGACCTCATCGATCAAACCATCAAAATAGTCATCATAGGTGCGCGGTCCGTCGTTTCCAATGACGGTCGGATAACCGGTATCGATCGAACCTTCTCTGTTATAAATAGCATCCTCCCCGGAATATTTACCATCGAAATAAAACGTGGCATAACCATCACGATCATGTGTGACACAAAGATGGTGCCATTCACCGTCGCTCAGTTCCGGATCATCCGGATCATAATCGGCATCATCGGAACTTTCCGAACCATTATAATTCCACTGCCAGGTTCCGCTGCCGCCGCCTTCTCCGGCTATCAGCCAGCCGGTATTGTTACCGCTGTCCCAGTCTTTATTTGTAATAATGGGCGCATCACCCTGCCATCCTTCGGTTTTCACCCAGAGGGCAACCGTGAAGTCGGTCGTATAGCCGAAGTTCAAATCATTCTCATCACCCAAAACGATATGATGGAGCCGTACGGCGGATTGAGCGAGGTCAACGGCCTGTCCGTAACGCCCCTCGGCATAGGAAGGAGAAGCGGTGCCAAACTGGTCAAAATAGCTCGCATCCGCATCGCCGGCCATATCCTCCAGAGTTCCATCGAATGTCCAGTGTCCTACCAGTTCGGGTACTACCGGCTTTTCGGAAATGGCGTCGATATCCGCCCTGCTGATTACATAATTGTATAATCTCACATCGTCAATATCCCCTTTAAACCAGTAAGGATAATTGACACCCTGTGCGCCGTCGGTTCCTACAACAACCGGATAACCGGCATCAATCGATCCCAACCGTGCAGAAAGGTCCATGGTGTCCTGAGGGATACCATCAAAATAAAAGACCGCCACACTGTCCCGGTCATGTGTAACACACAAATGATGCCATTGGCCATCGCTCAGCATCGGACCGTCCGGATCATAATCGAGATCATCATCACTTTCCGACGTATTATAATTCCATTGCCAGCTGCCTTCGCCGCCGCCTTCACCGGCTATCAGCCAGCCGGTATTGTTACCGCTGTCCCAGTCTTTGTTCGATATGATAGCCGCATCGTCATTCCAGCCCGTTGTCCGCACCCATAACGCAACGGTAAAATCGATTTTGTCGCCAAATCGGAGATCCAGAGTATCTCCGAGAATGACATGGTCACTGAATCCGTCCAGCCTCAGGGCACCATCACCTTTGATACCATCAGTATAGGTCAGTTCATATCCGGAAAAAATGCCATGAGCATCTCCGGCCATATCTTCCAGCGTATAATCGAACGACCAGTGACCGACCAGTTCCGGAATAACTTCCAGTTCAGCCAGATCCGCCACCTCCTGGGCAGTCAGCACATCCGTGTAAATTCTGACCTCATCGATAGCGCCGTCAAACCATTTATCCCAATTGCCATTTCCATTGCCATCCGCACCGACACAGGTGGGATAACCGGCATCGACCGAGCCCAGTCTGGCGGAAGCATCCTGAAGGTCCTGAAGAATCCCGTCGAAATAATACCGGGAGTAACCGTCCCGATCAACAGTAACACAAATGTGATGCCATTCGCCGTCACTTAAAATCGGCCCGTCAGGGTCATAATCGATATCATCATCACTCTCCGACGTATTGTAGTTCCACTGCCAGCTGCCGCTGCCGCCGCCTTCTCCGGCAATAATCCAGCCGGTATAATTTCCATTGTCCCAGTCCTTATTGGAAATAATAGCGGCATCACCTTCCCAGCCGATTGTTTTTACCCAAATGGCAACACTGAAATCGGATTCACCGAGATTCAAATCCGTACCCGTACCGAGTGCGACATACTCATTGTGAGCCGAATCCAGTTCAACCGCCTGCCCGAACCGTCCTTCGGTGAACTTCAGCATACCGGATCCACTATGCATGAATGTACCATCCACGCTGCCGGCCGAGTCGGCAAGCACACCGTCGAATGCCCAGCGCCCCAGCAGGTTGTCCGGTTCCTGGGCAACAGCCATGGTCGCTGAAATGATCAGCACCATAACCAGAAATGTTTTTAATTTAATAAGACTCATAAAACCTCCTAAAGTTAGTTTAAATGACTAGGAACATATACTTTCAGATATTCGCGCCAAGTTAAAACACCAGTCCGATAGAGATCCGTGAACTATTGTCGAGAATGCCCCAATGCGAATAGGCATAATCGATCCGGATACCGAATTTACCTTTACGCAGATAATCG
Organism: uncultured Calditrichota bacterium; assembly: GCA_964410215.1. Lineage (GTDB taxonomy): Bacteria > Calditrichota > Calditrichia > Calditrichales > CAYPHA01 > CAYPHA01. The sequence goes on from CAYPHA010000019.1 coordinate 59,002, forward strand.
ATTCCACCGCCATAGGTCAGGCCGTTTACCGCGTCTTCCTCAAAAAGATTGGAATACCCACCTCTCAGGAAGAAGACATCCCGGAAACCATATTCGATGCCAAAATTCATGCTTTCTGTTGTATTCGTAGGGTGCTGCACATCAATTGCAGACAGGAGGGAACCAAAATTTCCAATACGCAACTTATAACTGATACCCGCTCTGAACAGAATAGGAAGGGGAAAGGATTCGGTTTTATAGGTTACGGGAACCCGGTCGATGTTTTCATGGTCTTCATCGGGATCCTGGGTACTGTCAAGATCACGGCCGGACAGGCTTATATTTCCGCCGAAATTGCTGATGCTCATACCCATCTGCAGTCCCTCGAGGGCCGGCTTGTAAAAAATCCCCAAATCGATGGCCGCCGTCCCTCCGCTCACATTCCAGATACTTTGATTGATGTATTTACCTGTCAATCCAAACGAAAATCGTTCCGTTAGCGCGGTTGAATAGGTCAGTGCAACAGCATAATCCCGCGCCTGATATAATTCACCGGTACCTTCCGGACGTTCAACCGTCCTGACCGGTTGTTCACCATAGTCAAGATTGGTAAAACTCAAACCAAGGGAAGAGTTGAAGAACGGAAGTGGAATCACCGCTCCTATGAAATCGTGGTTGGTATCAACGAGCCAGTTATTATGCATGAATTCTAACTGATAACCGGCCAGCCAGACGATGCTTGCCGGATTATAGTACAATGCCGTTGGGCCATCCGCCACCGCTGTGTAGGCACCTCCCAAAGCCATCGCCCGCGCCCCCACGCCTATTTCAAGAAAGGAAGCCGCCGTCGTACCGGCACCGTTTACTTCGGTCTGGAACTGGGCCCGTACAGACTGGCAAAAAAACATAAGTATTAAAACAGCAATGATGTTTCGTATGTGCATGATAATACCCCTCAACTCTTATTTTATAACCGCAAACTTGCCCTGCATTTTATCACCGGAGGGTGTTTCCACAACGAAAAAGTAAATGCCGTGAGCAATTTCGAGACCATCCTTGGTACGCAGGTCCCAGATGGCCCGGCTGTTCTTTTCCGTTGCCCGGTGGTCGATGCGCCTGACCAGTTTACCAGAGGATGTAAAAATGCGTATTGTGCAGGTTTGAGGTACATTCACAAAATCAATTCTGCGATCCCCGCGTCCCTCTTCTTCATTAATGACTTTTCGTTCGAGTGTACTCAAAGCGATATAGGGATCCGGAACCACATAAATATTATTGAGATCTTCTTTTATTTTTGAATCGACAATTGTGTTACCGTTGACCGTAATTTCAATTACATCGTTTCTGGTAAATGTTTTGCCGCTTACAATTTTCATGACATCACCCTGGCGAGGGATCTGCCTGCTCTCTGCGACAGAATCATGCGGAAGAGCGAAGTTCCATTTCCATAATTGTTTTCGTTCATTGGGATTATTGACGATGATAAGACGGTCCCCGTGCTTCAGCATGCTTTTTGTCGAATCGTTCCTCGAGGACATATAGAGGTAATCCACCTGGAAGATATCAGAAGCGTTGGTAACATCCCAGATACTGAAATTGGTTTCAATCACATTTCCAAAGACAGCCGAATCGACACCAACTTCACCAATGCGAATTTCATAATCGCGTTGCACAGGGGTTCCGGCGTTTTCAACCGTTACGTCATTAAGGGCAAGTTGTGAATTCCCTGTTACCCATTCGGCCGATTTTATTCCCAGTGAATCATTCTTTAGAATTACCTGTAATCCGTCGACAATGAACTCATCCGCTTCGGGGTTGTTTTCCGGATCATTGACTGTTCTCAAAGCAATGCCATCGCCGTTGGTCGACGAATAGATCGTCATTTGATTGGTAATACCCGTAAAAAGCGTCGTGTCCAGATTCTCGAAACGACCGTCATCTCCAAATTCAAGCCGGTAGGTATGATTATCTTTGATTTCCAGAGGATTGAATACAGAGATATCTAAGGAGCCGCTTCCATTACCGGAAATATGCTTTACATCATCATCGGCCAGCTCCGGTTCAACCCAGCCTGCGGGCGCTTCTGACGGAATGACAACAGCCGTATTCGGATCGTAGCCTATCGGCCTGCCTAACGGATCGATTTGAATATTGGCACCACATTCAGTGGGAGATATAGGCAGTAATCCTTCACGATTTGTAATTTCCGGATAAAAGGATTCATGGTATCCCTGATCAACCGATACCAGTGCGTAATAGTAGCTTCTCCCGTTTGTCACCACTGAATCCACATAAAAATGCTTCAGACCACTGTCATTCCCCATGTTATAGGAAATGCCAAGGTCGCTTTCCGGACCCAGCTCGCTGCCGATACGTATGGGATGAACGCCTTTCAGTCCATTATCCAGATCGAAAATAGCCAAGGGTTTGAACAACAGCGGATTTCCGAATGCATCGGTTATCGTTTTAATTTCATTAAAAGTCGGCTCGGTGCTTTTATAGATATAATACGCTTCAAAATCCTGGCCGTATACCGGATCCCTCGATTTTTCAGCAATGGTATTCCATTCCAGATAGACTTTGCCGTCCCCGCCCATTGCTTTCAGTATAGGTTTCCGCGGAGGCTTTGAAAAGTTGTAATCGTTATCATAGATGACCTGCATCGTCCGTTTATTGCGCAGGATGTCATCCCGGTCATTTCCGAAAAGCAGTGCGATGGCATAGCGGTGAGATTTTTCCGTACCGGCAAACTCTACAAATCCGCTCCCATAGGTCCAGGCGATATCCCTCTGATAACCGGGACGTATGGTATAAGTACCGGGTTGTATCTCGATGTCCCAGAAGTTCTCATCATCCGCCATCGTGTTATCGACATCGCGCAGATACCATGATGTCAGACCAACCTGGTCCGATTCATCATTGTCGGTAAATTCAAAATTCGGTTCACCCGGATCGGGCCGTCCGTTTGCCTCACCGATATCCGGACCGGTATATCCTTCGTAAAACGGTCCCAATCCATCGGCTCCAAGATCATCATTCAATGGTTCGATATCGAGAATGCCGTTACCGTTTTCATCTTCTCCGGGATCCAGTTCCAAATTGTAATTCAAATCTTCGGAATCCCATTCCCCGTTTCCGTTTAAGTCCTCCCAGGTGCGCCAGTCACCGTCATCATCGATACCGTTATTCTGACTTTCATCGATTAGACCATCCTGATCATTATCAATTCCATCCTTTGCCAGACCGGGGCTTTCCAGGAATGCAAAACCGAAATATCCCATCGGCAGTCCGTTTTCCGATCGAAAAGTCTTGTTCCAGGCATAAGTGATATCATCAATATTATCAAAGTCGGCATCATCGCCGGACATGGATCCGCCCATATCCGGATCTACATACATTCCGACGATACATTTCTCCAGGTCCTTCCCTTCGTTGGTGATATCGTAAATGGAGATAAACAGGTCTTCTGCCAGACGCGCGTTCCACTGGTAGTTACGCACCTCAACATTAAGGCCCAGGCCGCGCCTTCCTTCCGGCCAGGATCGTGTATCATCTGTTGGATAGTATTCGAATTCATCATTCTCACGATCGTCCATTAGATAATACGATTCCTGGTCAGCCCGGACATAAGCGCCATATTCACCATTCCACCTTCCAGCCCGAACACCGGGGATTTCCTGACCAATCTCCCTGGTATCCCCCGGGTAAGAACCTACCGGCCAAAATTCCGGCCATGTCTCGCGGCGATGACTGATAGCGAACCAGCCCACTTCATTTTGCATCCTCAGATCGAGAATACCATTTTGATTGAAATCTTCTGCCACCTGCAGGATACCGTCATTTTCTCCAAAATCACCGGTATTGGGAATCCCATCAACACCCACATCTTCACTGATTCCATATATTTCCGGTGTCTCCTGCGCCTCCGGTTGATCCATATTGAAATACTTCCCCAGCGGCATGAAGGCAAACATGTGTGAATAATCATTAGAAAGTTCGGCATCGCTTCGCCTGTAATTGTCAGACACGACATGAATCGTATCGCCATTGGCATCGATGACTTCTGCCGATACATAGAAGACACCGCTGTGTATATAGGATACCACCCGCGACCCTTTCGGCCAGGAGAATCGGGGACAGCCTGATACATAGTGATAGGACAGCAGTCCGGAGTTGGTTACGCCCCCTGTAACCAGGTTCCCGTCATGGACGGAAAAGCGAAAGTATTTATCATTTCCGCGTTCTGCCGTCTGCCGGGCTTCTTTCCCGAACACACGTTCCCTGCCACGCGTGCCCAACGATGTTCCTGCCGCTTCAACACCATCTTTTTGCTCATCCCAGTCAACAGACTGTGAAAACAGGCTGGTCTCTATGATCAGGAGAAACATTGCAACAAAAACCTGAAATATTCCATTCAGCCTTATATGATCGATGTTCATAGTTTTCACCTTCCTTCAATATTTTAGAAACGGAATTCAATACCAAGCTGGATTTTCCTGGGATTTGAATAGTAGCCCGGTTCATTATCCACTTCCTGCAGGGTAAAGTGCCCCTCCTGTTCGAGCTTTTCCCGCTCCAGTTGCTCATTTTCAGGCAGGCGGGCTATCTGCCCCGCCCTTCCGGTCGAGGCATACACCCGTTCTTCATTCAGATGATCCAGCAGGTTATCCACTTTCAGAAACAGGATAGCTGTATAGGTGCCCAGGCTGAAGAATTTTTTAGCCTTCAGATCGATAGTCCAGCGATAGGGGCGTGTATCCCTGTTACGGTACTCACGTTCTGCAATATCAAATCGTTCAACAAAATCAGGACTGTAGGGTAACCCGCTGTTCAGAAACCCGACCAGACCCACACTCCAGTCCTGAGGTCTTGACATATTTGCATAAATATTGAGGGTATGCCGTTGATCCCAATCGAGAGGTAAAATTTTCCGTTCCACGAATTGCGTTTCTTCACCACCGATTCGTGTAGCCGTTTCAATCAGGTAGAGCGTATTGGGATCCGACGAACTGCCGTTAGCATAAGCATAGGTGTAGTTTAAACCACCTGTGATGAAGCCATCCCGCTTGGTCACTCCGATGGAAACGCCTTTAGTATTCCCGTAATCGCGATTTATATACCGGTTATATCCCACGGCGTCGATGGTTGTTATCCGTTCAATTCCGAGGAGGTTCCGGAAATCTTTATAATATGCAGTCACATCGACGGCAATGGTGCGGGTTATGCCCTGCTGAATACCGATCTCATAGGCTACCGTTTTTTCGGGTTTTAAATTCGTATTTCCCAGGGTACGCCCTTCCAGCTGAAATTTGTTCATGACATAGAGCGGTTCGTTATACATATACTGAAAGGAAGGCATCTGGAAAAAATGACCATACGATGCATGGAAGGCGCCGGAAGCAGAGATAGGAAAGGATAGTCCGATACGCGGACTTAACTGGTATTTTGGATCCGCATCGATCAGGTTATTGTCAGTACCCAGGTTGGTCGATTCGGTTCGAAGTTGATCAGGATATTTCTCCTGAGGAAGAAACGCGTCGAAGCGCAATCCCGCATTGACAATGATGTCGCCCATCTCGATTTTATCCTGAATATACATGGAATATTCCTGCGGCTGAATGGTATAATCCCGCCACAGGGTATATTCGGAGTCCGCATAAGCGACATACCGTTCCGCGTCATTAATTTCTTCCCAGTTGGTCCAGTAATCGATCAGATGGTTCCAGTATGGGCCAAAGTCAAGATCGGTGCCGCTTAAATCGGATTGATTCGGCCATTTCAGATTTTCCCACTCCTGCGTGGAACGGTATCCCCAGGAATAAGTATTGACACGGTGATGTTTGAATTCAAATCCGGCTTTGATAAAATTGAAGCGGTTTACCTGCCAGTTGAGGTCACCACGCAGCAAATAGATTTCCCGGAAATCTTTGCCGTCCTTCCCGGTATAGAAGCCGTCCGTGGAACCGAGGGAAAACCCATCGACACTGGATCCAATAGGCTGTATGCCATCATCGCCGGGAAAACGGGCAATGCGGTTGTCCTTGCGATAATAAGATTCACCGTCATTAAACTGGTAAGATAAAGCCATACTGTAGAAAAAATTATTGCGCGGAAAATGCTTGATCGAAAGGAAATGGGAATGGGACCAGTTTTCAGTGGTGGCGGTTTCATCAGGCTGATAGCGCCGCGAGTCACCGCCACCCTGAGATTCCGAAAAGGAACCGAACACCTGGTAGTTTACCTGAAATTCCGGACCGGGAATATAACTCAGCTTTGCCGTCATTGACGACGACGTTCCGGTTCGCAACGGCCCTCTGCCCAGATCCCCGGTTTTCAGGGAATCCGGTATATAGATACCCTGACTGGCCGCGAAATCATCCGGATTGTGTTCCCGGTACCAGCGCTGGTAGGCGGCTATTTTCCAGCCGTCTTCCGGATTATAACGGCGTTCATACCATTCCAGGCTCTCCCAGTCGTTATGTCTTCCCGAAACAAACAGCCCCAGTTTATCAGATAAGAGCGGACCTGAAAGAGTGAACTGTATGTCCTTTTCGGCCAATGGGTTGTAATCATCAACACCAAGGTAGACATCGGTCTTGTCACTCAACCATTCCCCGGCATAGGTTTGCACCGAACCATGAAATTCATCAGAAACACGTTTGGTGACAATGTTTATGATTCCGGACTGGGCCGATCCGTATTCCGCATTAAAGGTACCACTGATGACCTCAAGCTCTTCAACCATAGAATTTTCGATAGAAATATTATTCCCGCCGTCCTGGCTATAATTGTTCGTTACGGGTATACCGTCGACGAGGTAAGCCACTTCCCTTGACCGCCCGCCGCGAAAATGGAGTTCGCCCCCTGTGCTTACAACACCGGGTTGTAGTGCGATCACTTCCCGCAACTCTGTAACAGGCATCTTTTCAAATGTCTCAGCATTTACAATGGCCGCTGAATGCGTTCTGTCGCGTTCGATGGCCGGTCGTTCTGCTTCAACGATGACCACTTCAGAAGTCAATGTCTCAGGATTCAGTGCAATATCCTGCCTGGTAGTGCGGTCTGTACGGATCACCAGGTTGGTCACTTTCGCGGTTGCATATCCGACATAATAACAGGAAATCTCATACCTTCCCGGTGGAATATTAATAATTACATAATATCCGTCGGTATCGGATGAAGCACCCAGTGAGGTACCCTCGATGACGATATTCGCCCCTGCAA
>CAYPHA010000020.1:0-65565 GCA_964410215.1 uncultured Calditrichota bacterium
TTTCGCATCCCGCCTATGATAGAGCCGGGAAACAATCGTAAACTGCATCCCACCTGCTGCTCCGCAAATCATAGAAACAAACAGAAACAGGATCTGTCCGGCGACCTGAAAAAGCGGCATGCCGGACTCGATCCGGAAAAACGACAGCAGGATAAACGGCAGTACACCTATGACAAGATGAATGCCTGACAGGGCAAGGGAACCATAACGTTGTCTTCTCAGCCCCAGCCAGGTCCCTGCACCCATTCCAAGCATAAATGTCGCAATCAATAAAGAAAGCTCATAATACAGATAACCATACAATGACTGAAATGCAAGCATCATGAGTATCTGGAAAGACATGACGGAAAAGCCCATCACCACAACCGCCAGCCCGGCAATATTTTTCAGATAATGTTGCCGGTTTCCACGTGCTTTTACCAGTATAAGAATCATGGTGCATATAAAACCACCCCCGATTATCCAGATTCCTGCTTTGATGATAAGCGATGAAGCAAAAATATTGTAGAACCGGCTTCCCCAGTACAGAAAATGGTAGTAATAGGCAATGGGACGTGTATCGGAATTCAGTACGGCTGAAGCAGACGACCTGCTCCCGACCTCGAATTGAACCATGCGGTCATCCATAAAGCGGAACGGGAGATAATACTCGCGTATATACTCAAGAGACAATTTCCTCTCTTCAATTTCACGGATAAGATAGGCCGCGGAGAAATCCGGTAGTGCCGCATCCGTGGCAAAAAAATGGACAGGATCTCCGGGAAGTACATAAACATGTTTAAAAACCGCTTCGAGTGTTTTCCGCAGGCAATGAACCGTATTCTGCAGATGTTCCGGCATATAATTCTCCGCACCGCTGATCCGGAACGACAGGATTCCGCCGCGGTTCAGCTTTGCAAATACTTCCCGGTAAAACTCCACGGTGTAGAACCGGTTAATATGTGCCGTAAGCGGATCCGGAAGGCTCAGAATCACGACATCATAACGGTTAGTCGTGTTTTTAATAAAATGCCTGCCATCGTCTTCAATAAGTCTTATGTGAGCTGAAGTCCCGGAATCCTTTAAGGCCGCGGAAAAATACCGCCTTCCGATATCCAGCAATACCGGATCCAGTTCCACAAGATCAACCTGTTCTACGGAAGGATGTTTAACAGATTCCGGTACGGCACCGCTCAGACCACCGCCAACCAACAGAATATTTTTCGGATTCTCACTGAAAAGCAGTGCAAAATGGACGCCCTCTTCGGCGGCCTGCCGGTCGGGATAACTGGCCACGATCATACCGTTCTGATACAGGGATATCTGCTTTCCGGTCCTGGTGACAGTGAGTGGTCCGTAGCGTGATTGACGCGTTTCCACGATGGAATACCCCTTCCAGATCCGCTCTCTCGTCCTTTCATCCAGATGTATCAGCAGGGGTAGCAACACCATCATCAGAATAAACAACACAACCGTTTGCCTTTTAGGTACCGTCCCTGACAGCAACAGATAACACGCTATTGCGTTCAAAACGAAAACGATCAGGGTCAGAGCCAGCGGACTCAGGTACGGAATGAGCATCAGGCTGGCCACCAGACCGCCAAGGGCGGAACCGGATACTTCCAGCAGGTATACGGAACTGACGGCTCCGGAAGTTTCCGAATTCCGCAGTTTGCGATGTATATGAACCGCAATCGAAAAAAGCCCCCCGGATACCAGGCAGAACGGGGCAAGAATCAACATCGTACCCGAAATCAGGGACATCAGTCCGAGCAATTCTCCGGGCACTGTTTTGAATATGGTCGGGATAAAACGGATAAGAAGGAGCGTCGCCGGTGCCAGCAGACCAAACACCCACTGACTAAGCGCTAAAACGGACAGAGAGATTGCTTTTCTATTTAAAAAGATACCCCCAAGCATGCTTCCGCTTCCGGTCCAGATAAGCCAGAATCCCAGAACGATCCCGACAGAAATCTCATTTCCCTGGAAGCGAACAAAAATTTCACGAAGAAACAGGATCTGGCAGCTAACGGAGGAAAATCCCAGTACTAAAACAGCAGCGCTCAGTGCTGTTTGCTTTTTGATCATGATATTCCCGCCCATTTTCTACAAATTTAGCAGAAGAATACATGAAATCAAACCGGGAAATTTTGGTTTTTTTGACTGCGATTTGTCCGTACATTCCAGAATAATTCCTTGTTTCATAAAATTTCAGAAAAGGAGTATACTTCATGAAGATCAGACATGTTATTTTTATACTTCTCTTCCCTGTCCTTTCCGTCGCCCATCCGGGAGAAGTCCTCTCATCTATTGAGGCTCCATCCGGTTTTACGACGGGATTAACCTGGGATGGCACGGCCCTGTGGGTTGCAGATTATAAAACGGACAAACTATCCCGGATTGATCCTTCAAACGGGAATGTGATCCGGGAAATCCCCTCTCCCGGCTTCTGGCCGGCCGGCCTGGCCTGGGATGGACAGGCATTATGGAATGTGGATCAGAACCGAAGGAGGATATTCAGAGTCGATCCGAAAAGCGGCCGAATCCTTTTTGAGCTTGAAGCGCCCTCTTCCAACCCGACCGGTTTGACCTGGGATGGAAACACCCTCTGGCTGGCCGACGGCAAAGCCAATAAGATTATGAAACTGGATCTCAGTGACGGCACAGCCATCCGCTCCCTGGACGGTCCGCTGAAAAGTCCGCAGGGACTTGCTTTCGATGGTAAATACCTCTGGTGCAGCGACCGCACCGGCGACGAAATATATATGATTGATCCGGAAAACGGGGATGTCATTATGATTATTGATGCCCCCGGGCCTTATTCACGCGGTCTGACCTGGGATGAACAAAATATCTGGAATACCGATTATCAGAAGGATCGCATTTATAAACTGGTACACCATGATGCGTCATTGTTTTCCCTTTCTGACACGCGAAAAGCCCGTATTACGGTAACCCATGAAGTTAAAGGGTGTGGTAGTGGTTTAATCAGGGAACTGGAAACCTGTCTGGCCATCCCTGAAAATCTTCCCCAACAGAAAATTCAGTCCATTCGCTTTTCGCCCCATCGGTTTAAAAAGGAACACGATCACTGGAATCAGCCCATTGCCCTTTTCAAATGGCAGGACATCGCATCCCATACAACAGTACAGACAACGATGATTATCGATGCGGAAATTTCGAAAATACGGTATTATATTGATCCCGACCGCTGCGGCAGTCTCGACGATATCCCCGAAGGCGTCCGCACACCCTACACAACTGACGGCAGTAAATACCGGATTAACGACCCCTTTATGCAAAAAACCGTGAAAGCCATTGTTGGTAAGGAAACCAATCCCTATTGGATCGGGCGCAGGATATTCGATTACGTGGGCAGGACTCTTGAATATAAACTGGAAGGCGGCTGGAATGTCGCGCCTTTTGTATTACAACGCGGTACCGGGTCCTGCTCTGAATATTCATTCAGTTTCATTGCCCTCTGCCGTGCAGCCGGATTGCCCGCCCGTTATGTCGGTGCCATTGTCGTTCGCGGTGATGATGCCAGTCTGGATGATGTCTTTCACCGCTGGCCGGAAATCTACCTGCCAAATTACGGTTGGATTCCCATCGATCCACAGGGTGGTGACAAACCTCTGCCCAGGGACAAAGCGAACAATATCGGCGGCCTGTCAAATCGATTCCTGATTACGACGCAGGGCGGCGGGGATTCTGAATACCTCGGCTGGTACTACAATTACAACCAGAAATATACCACAGATCCGCAGGTTCAGGTTAATGTCGAAGTATTTGGTGAATGGGAACCGCTGGATTAATGATTTTTAATTTTCCGGATGATGTAACAATTAAAAAATATCATCGTAAGGTTTGGAAACAATTAAACGTTTGGTTGAAACCGAACATGTGAATTATATATCGATATCAGGAGCCCCCGATGGTCTTGAAAATGAAAGTATCCACCCCGTTGTTTTTTTTCGTATTGTTTACAGTCATGCTTGTACCGCTGACACGCCTCCATGCACAAACAGCCGGCGAACCGCTTTTTATCACTCTTGAAGAGAGTATTTCAAGGGCGCTGACGTATAATAACCAGGTGCGGTCGGCGGCATTTTCCATAAAGAAAGCAGACTGGGACAGGCGCTATGCATGGACCCAGTTATTGCCTAATCTCCACCTCAATTCGAGCTACAGCTGGATTGATGATCAGACCTACGCAGAGCGGGACTTTACACGCTATCTTCCGCCGGAGCTAAATGTACCCAAAACCGTATTCCAGGAATCCTATTATACGTCGATGGACGTTTCAATGCCCCTTTTTAACGGTTCCCTGTTAAATGGTCTGGCGGTTGCGGGTGCCAATGCACGTATGGCCCGCAATATGAGCACTTCGACGCGCAATAACATCGTTTTCCAGGTGATCAGCAGCTACCTGAACGTTCTGCGTACAACAGAAATTCTCGAACTCCAGGAAGAATACCTCGGGCTTTCCCGGTTGAACTATGAGAAAGCCGAACGGTTATTCAATGCCGGCCGCTATTCAAGAACGGAGGCATTGCGCTGGAAGGTTGATCTTCAGCAGCAAAAGAGCACCGTCACCACGACGGCTTCCCATCTGCGCAGTGCCAAAGCCATACTCAGCAGGCTGATTAACTCGGACATGTTAACGGATATACGCACGGAATCGACCATTCCCGACCTGCTCGTAAAGGAAAGTGAAAAGCTGGCATCCCTGACTGACGAAGAGATCCTGGCCATGATTGCCCTTGATGATGAAGCACTCAGCCGGGCAAATGCAGCGCTGGCCGCCGCCCGCTCAAATGCCCGTATTAATAAATTGTTATATCGCAATTCACTTTCATCCTATCTTCCAAATGTTTCCCTGAGCTATTCCCATGCCTGGAGGGAAAACAATACAATTGAGCTGGATGATTACTCACCAAAAACGCTGCGCATCAACCTGAACATGCCCTTGTTTACAGGTTTTCAGAACTATACCAGTGTGAAATCAGCCTATTACGCATACAAGGCAGGTCAGGAGGATTTTGCAGACCAACTGAAGAATACGCGCTATGTCCTCACGGAAGCAGTAAATCAAATCATCAATCTCAAAACTCAAAAGGATTTGTCCGGGGTCAATGTGGAATTTAATGAGCACAATTATAAAACCGTTGAACAACAAAAAGAAAAAGGCCTGGTATCAAATATCGATTTCATCGATGCCAAACTCAATCTTCAACAGGCGCAGTTGGACGATATCAGCAATCAATATGATTTTATTACATCCATGGTGGAGCTTTATTATCTGCTTGGAAAAATCGATGTGTTCCTTGACGACAAACAATAATGACGGGTACCGAATGATCCTTTATAAATTCAAATCTGGAGAACAAAGCATGTCTGGATATTTAAAATTTTTACTTTACATTCTGCCGGCATTAAGCATACTCAGCGCCTGCTCCGGAAGCGCAGACCAGGCGGATTCAGAAACAGCGGAGCCAAAAAAAACGGTGGAGAAAGCGGCCACCGAGCGGGCCATACCCGTGGAAGCCCTGGTTGTCAGATCCAGGATCGTCAACCAGAGCGTCCCTGTGACCGGCGTGCTGGAACCCTATCGTTCGGTTGAACTGATTGCGGAACTTTCGGGTGATATTACCGCGGTCAACGCCGGGCTCGGAACGTATATACGAACAGAAGATACCCTTGCCTATATCGATGATGATGTGGCATACAGCAATTACCGGCAGGCTAAAGCCCAGGTGCTTTCATCGGAGAATAATCTGAAAATCGCACAACTGAACCTGGAAAGTGATAAGCAACTTTATGAAAACGGTGATATTTCCAAACTGGCTTTCGAAAACGCCCGGCTGTCTGTTAAATCCGCTGAAGCCGGTCACCTCTCCGCGCTGGCGAATTTAAGCCTGATGGAAGAGAACTACCTCAACACACGTATCGTCTCACCTATTGACGGCTATATTTCCCGAAAAAACATAGAACTGGGTACCATGGTGAGTCCCGGACACATGTTGTTCCGGGTTGTTGATTTAAGCCGGTTAAAAATAAACATTGGTGTCGCACAATCCATGATTGACCGCATACGCATCGGGAGCAAAGCGGTTATTAATATTTCATCACTCGGCAACCGGACATTCGAAGGCATGGTAAAACATCTTTCTCCACAGGCGGATGAAAATACAGGTGCCTTTACAACAGAAATCCATATTATGAATACGGACGATATCAAAATAAAGGCCGGTATGACCGCACGTGTTGAAATACTTCTGTCCGATGAAAACAGACAAATCAGTGTACCGGATTATACCCTGGTTACCCGGAACGGCTCAGACCATGTATACAAAATCGAAAAGGGCTACGCTATCCTGACCAGTATTGATATCGCAGAGTCGATTGGTTCCACCGTCATTCTGGAGAGCGGAATCGCTGAAGGTGATACCGTCGTCAGTGTCGGCATGAAAAATCTGGGTGTTAAGACCCGGGTCTGGATCGAGCAATTGCACTAAGGGACTCCCATTCCATCGAACCATAAGGATAACGATAGATGAAGATTGCAAAGTTTTCCGTAAAGAATTCCGTCCTCGTAAACCTGATGATGATTGGACTCTTCATTTTCGGGGGCATTTCACTTCTCAGGCTGCCGAAGGAGCTCAATCCGAACATTAATTTCAACTGGGTTTTCGTACAGATTGCCTATCCGGGCGCATCACCGGCAGAAGTTGAAAATCTTATAATCGATCCCATTGAAGCGGAAATACAGGATGTCGATGATATTTCGGAGATCCAGTCCACAGCAGGAGAAAGTTTCGCCTTTCTGCTGATTAAGTTTGAGGATATGTCGGAGAGCGCATTCCGTGAACACTACACGGATCTGAAGGCTGAGATCGACAAAGTGGATCTCCCCGATGATGCCGAGGATCCGGTTATAGATGATTTTGGAAGTGATGATTTTTTACCGATTATTACATTAAATATGGCCTTTAAAATTCCCGAGGACAACGCCCAAAGTATTGCCGAAGACCTCGAGGAAGATCTGAACGATGTCACCGGGGTAGCCAAGGTTCAGGTTTCCGGCCTGGCCGAGCGGGAAATCTGGGTTGAGGTCGATCCTGTAAAAATGAATAGTTACAGAATTACATTCGACCAGATCGTGATGGCTATTAAAGCCCGGAACCTGAACGTACCGGGAGGAACCATCGCTTTTGGTAAGACCGAATACCTGATTCGTTCTCTCGGTGAATATCAGAATATCCATGAGATTGAAAATACCGTCATTAATGCGCCCAACCCGCTTAAACAACACGAGTTTATCCGGATAAAAGACGTGGCCCGTGTCACGGACCGCCGTAAAGATCTGGATATTCTGTCGCGTACGGACAGGGAGCGATCCATTACCTTTTCCGTCTCTAAAAAGGGGGAAGCAAACTCACTGGATGTTATCGATGAAATCAAGGCGCTTGTCAAAACGTACCAGGCACAGGTTCCTGACGGCGTTGAATTCGACTGGACCAATGATAATTCCGTTTATATTCTGCGTGTCATCAATATTCTGCGTAACAATGCAATTACAGGTATGATACTGATCATGATCGTACTCTTCGCCTTCCTGGGAGGCAGTAATGCTTTGCTCGCATCGCTTGGTATCCCCATTTCCTTTTTCATTACGTTTATTTTTCTTATGATCAGTGGTTACAGTCTGAACGGCAGCACTCTGTTTGCACTTGTTATGGTTCTTGGTATCATTGTGGATGATGCCATCATCGTCATCGAAAACTGTCACCGGTACCGGTTAAAGGGATATAATTCTGTCCAGGCAGCCATACGTGGAACAAGCGAGGTCGTCAGACCTATTCTCTCTTCAATTGGAACAAATATTGCGGCTTTCCTTCCACTCATTCTTCTCGGCGGTATCATGGGCAAATTCATGCGCATTATACCCATCGTCTTTTCCCTTGCCCTGCTGGCTTCCCTCTTCGAAGCATTTTTTCTGCTTCCGTCACATTACGCCGACTGGACGGTCAGGTCAAAAGTCTATAAACGGGGTGAAAAGAAGTTTTTCAGAGTGCTGCGGAAAGCCTATGGACATTTGCTGATTAAGGTAATCCGAAGAAGGTACTGGCTGATTGCCGGTATGATTGTAGTCCTTTTCATTTCATTCATGATGATTCCCCTGGTCGGTGTAGAGATGTTTCCGGATGAAGATTTCGATGAGTTTCGTGTGTTGATAAAGTTCCCGGAAGGCACCAGTCTGGAAGAGACCGACCGGATAATGAAGAAATTTGAAAATGAAGCCCTGGAACTTCCTGAATCAGCAGTTAAAAATGTTGTTGTCAATGTCGGACTTTTACAGGGTGATGAAGAATGGATAACACGGAAAAATGTTGCGCAGGTTGTTTTCCAGTTGCACCCCTACGAGAACCGGGATATTACAATTGATGAACTTATCGCCATGATGCGTGCCCGGGCGGAGCGCATCAGCGGGCCCATAGCACTTGAATTCCAGAAAGTTTCCGGAGGGCCTCCGGAAGGTAAGCCGATTTCCGTGAAAGTGCAGGGGCGTTACCTGGATGAAATTAAACAGGCCGCTCTGACGCTGCAGGATTCTATACGCACACTCGAAGGTACGTTTAATATTGTGGATAATTACCCTCCCGGTAAACAGGAAATCCGTGTCATCGTGAATGAGGAAAAAGCCTTTTTATACGGATTCACCACCCAGTATGTCTCTATGAATGTGCGTTACGCCTTCGACGGGGTCGAAGCTACCGAATACAGGGATGGTGATGAAGAAGTCGACGTTGTCGTAAAATACGACGAAACCAATCGGTCGGGTGTCGAAGATGTATTGAATCTTAAAATCACCAATCAGCGAGGTCAGACAGTGGCACTCCGGGATATGGTTGATTTTGAAATATCCCCGGGGCCAACTGAGATAAACCGGTTTGATCAAAAACGAACAATCCTGGTCACCGGAGAGATTGATGAACAGGTCATTAAACTTGATAAAGTCAATCTTCAGATGATGAAATGGTTTCCGGAGATTGAAGCACAATATCCCGGGGTTACGTTCGAACTGGGTGGACAGTTTGAGGAATTTATGAATGTTTTCAGCGATATCGTGCCCCTTTTTGTACTCAGCCTGATCATTATTTTTCTGATCCTGGGTACACAGTTTAACTCCTATTTACAACCTTTGATCATCCTTACGACCGTACCTTTTTCCTTCATTGGCGCCATGCTGGGGCTGATTATTTCCGGTCACCCTTTCAGTATTTCCGCAATGTACGGGATCGTAGCGCTTGCCGGTATCGTGGTGAATGATGCCATCATACTGATTGATTTTGTAAACAACCGGCGTTCCGGTGAGGAAACGTCCGTGCTGCAATACTGGCGCAGCATCATAAATTCCGGCAGACTGAGACTGAGAGCGATTATCCTGACCTCATTAACGACGATCTCTGGGTTGTTACCCATGGCCGCCGGTATCGGCGGTATGTCCGCCATGTGGTCGCCTCTGGCAAATGTCATATTATTTGGATTACTTATTTCCACCGTGCTGACACTTTTTGTCATTCCCAGCTTAATTGCTGTCCTGGATGACCTGAAACGGAGCAGAAAGAAGGCGGCGCGTCGTGACGCTGCACCATCATCATTCAACGTTTGATCATTTAAGGGACCTTATACCCGGTATGAGGTCCCTTTTAAATAATTTTAAACAAACATGTACTTTCTTCGTATTTGTTGATATCTTGGTCATATATATATCACATACGGAGGTCAACAATGCTTTTCTCAAACTTCATACCGTCAATGATGCAATTTTTAAACACTGTTTCCAGGCGAGGGATCGCCCTCCTGCTGGTTTTACTAATTACACACCAGGTACAGTCACAAAGTCTTGACATCCCAACGGAACGATATGGTATCAGCATCGGAAATTCGAAACATTTTACAGGGCTTCGTTTTAATTTACGGGACAATCATGTTGAAAAGATTCATGGGATCAATGTTACGCTCTGGACAGCCGGCGAAAACGAGGCGGCGTATGTTCAGGGATTGTCACTGGGCCTGATGCCGGAGGCCGGCACGCTAAGAGGCATTCAGCTTGGTCTTTTGGGCGTTTCCGGTGCGGATCGTGTATGCGGACTCAGTTTTGGTTTACTTGGTGCCGGTTCAGGAGGATCCCTGAATGGTATCGCCCTTGGTGGTCTGGGTATCGGAGCCGGTAAATCGGTAAAAGGTATCATGATCGGTGGTCTGGGTGCCGGTGCCGGCGGTGATGTAACCGGCATTGCCCTTGGCGGACTTGGTGTCGGTGCAGGCGGTAATATGAACGGTCTCATGCTTGGCCTGCTCGGAGCCGGTGCCGGCGGTGACGTAACCGGTATCGCCATCGGCGGTCTGGGTGTCGGTGGCGGCGGCAATATGACCGGCTTTGGCTTCGGGATTGCCGGTGCAGGTTGTGCACAGGATATGAAAGGTATTTTCATCGGCGGTATTGGTACCGGTTGCGGCAATCAGATGACCGGTCTGGCCATTGGCGGTGTCGGCGTCGGTGCACTTTCTGTTAAAGGAGTGGCCATCGGCGGCATCGGGGTCGGCGGTGAAACGGTCACCGGTGCGACGCTTTCCTTAGGCCGGGTTAAAATAGAGAATGAAGGTCATTTTACCGGTTTAAGTATTGCCCCATGGAATCATATTGCCGGTTCTCAGACCGGTATTTCACTGGGTATTTTCAATTTTGCGCATGAGTTGAACGGGCTGCAGCTCGGAATTATCAACTATGTTCGTGAAAATCCCAAATACCTCCGCCTGTTACCCATTCTGAACTTTTAAAAAAATTTGAGCCGTGTACTCCAGGGTACACGGCTTCTTTTATAAGGCTATCCTGATAAAGTCCGTCAAGGTAGTGTCGGCAACCATTCCTTTGAAACGTGCCTGCCGCTCCATGAATTGCCATTTCGTTATTGTTTCCGTGGTATCGATGTATACAATCTCCGGTTTTGCAGCATGCTTCCCATCATACCGCGGCCCGGTATTGATCATCATCAACATCATTGAAATAACGTTAACGCGTTTCATAGATCCTCCTTTTATCGTTGTGTATTTTTACTGTAATACACGCAAGATGCTGATCGGTTTAAATAAAAAAAAGCCCTGCAAAAATACAGGGCGTTGATATTATTTTTCAATGCGGTAAATCTTACCTTGCCAGCGGAAGAGCACCTCCTCACCCAGGGCCAGAATACGTTTTAATTCCGGATCCTTTGCCACCAGTTCAAAGTATGCATCGGAAAGGAACGTGATTTCCCGATCCGCTTTTTCATCGTTTAAAATACCGTTCTCTGTCCAGATCCCGTCTTTCAACTGAAATGTGCGATCTGCAATCCGTTTCACCGTGAGCAGCATATCCGTACTCTTCTCCTGTGTTGCGACCTCTTTCATGACCTTGCTGGACATGACGGCATCCCTGCCTGTGGATTGTTCAGGCGCCGGTGCCATTGCCGTCAGACTTTTATAAAAGGTACCCGAACCAACCGCCTCCTCATCCACGCTCGCTCTTTCTGAACGCGCCTTTTCAAGCTCAATAAGGCGAGTGCCACCCCGTCCACCGGCAGCCCCCCGCTGGTTCAGACCGGCCAGTTCCGTTTCCTGTTCGGTGACGAGGTACGATGTATAAGGCGTGACGATACCATATTCCAGGGCAAGGCTCCTGATACTTTCAACCAGTTCCGGATTTTCCCCGTCAAACCGAATGCGCATCATCAAGTCAGCGACTTTGCGGTTCGCCCACAGGTTGGCGATAAATTCGTTGTCCGTCTGCCTGTCCGACAAATTGATCTTATAACGGTAACGTTTATCTTTTCCGTCCTGCCTGCCCTTTAATATAATTTCTGATGCACCGGCACGCTGGTAGCGACCAAAAAGAATGATCCGCTCACCTTTGAACAAATCAGGCAATTGCGTCGGGAATACATCATAAACAGCCAGCCCTCCGAAATCGATCTCAGGCTGGGTAAGAACCGGATTGGCTATTTTTGAAAAAAGCGTTGAGACTTCCCTCTCGATATTTTCACCCGGCTTGACATAACTGGTACTTCCTCCGGAATCAAGTGAGAGCCGGTCCAGTAAAAACGTATTTACATCAAAACCGACACCAAAACTGAATATCCGGAAAAAGGATTTATCTGCTGAAGCTATATTCTGAATGATTTTACCGATATTCTGCTCCCCTTCTGTGGGCAGGCCGTCTGTCAGAAAAACGATGCTGGTGGGCCGTCCATCGGATGATGATTTCAGCTCCAATGCTTTTCCCAGAGCGGCATCGATGTTGGTTCCGCCCGATGCGGACAGATTTGCGACAAAATAGCGGGCATTTTCTTTTGTATCTGCATCTGCTGTTGATAACCGGTCGCCAAATGCGCGTATTCCTGAGCTGAAACTGATAATTTCAAAACGATCTTCCTCCCGTAAGGTGTTTAGACAAAACTGCAGGGCATCCTTTGCCTGTAATATTTTTTCCCCTCCCATACTGCCCGATACATCGATAACGAATATCACATCCTTGGCTACCACTTTTTGTCTGATATCCTGTCCCGGCATGGCCATCAGCATAAAAAAACCGTCGCGGTCAGTCCTTGGCCGAAAGGTTAGCACGTTCGCATCGATTTCCTGACTCGACTTGTCATAATAGAGAATAAAATCCTTTGTCCCCTCCAGATTGGACGCTTCCAATGTTATAGTCGCACGGTTTTCCCCATTCCTTTTCACCTCAATGTGATGCGAAGGTGAGTAAATATTCGAAACCGGCTTCCTGCTTTCCAGCTCGATGGTCAGGTGATACGACGCGATGCTTCCCTGTCCGCTCTGCCGGATGGGCATAGTAAAGCGTGTCATACCGCCCTCCGTTTCAAGTGTCTGCGCATAGGATAATTCGATGGTGCGATCCTTTTTAGGTTCAATCGGAAAAATATGCGCTTTGAACAATCCATAACCCGCGAACTCAAGAAGGGCGGGATCCTGGATCTGTCTTACTATGGACCGGTAAATGGAAGCCGCCTTGTCCGCATCCAGCAGTTCGCCCTTCGTCTTCTTGCCGTTGATATAGAGATTAAAATCATAAATCTGGGCATCGTTGGGAAGTGCGAAAAGATATTCACCTTCCAGTTGACGCGCTGCGCTGTTAAAAAACCGCTGTTCCAGGCGGATATCCCCCACACCATCCTTTAAATGTACTTCACCATTAACATGACGCAAATAGACGGTTCCGCTCGTTAAATCTTCACGGAGTTCGGGAATAATGATGCGTCCCTGAGAAAAAAGCAAAACAGGAAGATACAAAATAAAAAATACAAAATAGTGCGTTTTCATGGCTGACTCCTTATCATTGTTTGATGTCGTTTCTGTCCATTAATATCCGTAGAGAAAAAAAGGTGAATATATTTTTTACAAATGTGTGCAGGATTGCCCGGTTTCCTATTTATTTGTATCTTTTTTCATTCACCTAAACGGCTAATTTGATATACATTAATAGAGACAGATGAAGTTAAACATCTATAGCAGTGACCGACGTATTGTCGAACGGATCCGGAAAAACGACCGCACCGTCTTAGGTGAACTTTTTATTGAATATGAAAGGCTTGTTATAGACCAGGTAAGGCGATTGGGCGGAAACACCACTGCTGCTGAGGACCTTTTACAAGAGGCCATTATTGTGCTCTGGCAAAATGTTATATCCGGCCGTTTTGAGGTAACATCCAAAATCAGTACCTATATAGCGGCTGTAGTCAAAAACAGATACCTGTCTGAGCAACGGAAAAAGGGCTCAACGAGGCCGTTGTCAACGGAGATCAATCCGGAGGACCCGGATCCATCGCCACTGGACCTGGTTCTCGATCGGGAAAAGAACAGGCTGATTGACGAAGCCATGCATAAACTGAATGAAGTATGCAGGAAAATTTTGATCATGTTCTATTTTGAAAAACGCGCACTGGCTGATATCGCGTTGTCGCTGAACTTTGCTAATGAACAGGTTGCGAAGTCGAAAAAATACCAGTGTAAAAAGGCTCTGAAGGATATACTCAATAGAACGTCCGCATTCCGGGAGGATTCGTGATGACATGCGAAACGATTCAGTCCGGTGACCTAATCGAACGGTATATCATGCAAACCTTGTCAGAAGCGGAACGGAAGGCATTCGAGGAACATATTACGGAATGTCCGGCCTGTGCGTCGCTTCTGGACCAGGAGCAGGAGCTTCTCGATGGCATCGATTACCATGCCCGTAAAGCGATGAAGCAGGAAATCAGAAGCCAGGTGGAAAAATTGAGGAAACAGGAACCTACCGACTGGACACTCTTTTTTAAAGTGGCTGCTGTCTTATTTTTTGTAGCGATTATTCCCGGGCTCCTTTATTATCAGTACAGAATTGTCCCTGTAACCGAAACACCGTTTCAACAACCGGCCCTGCAACAGGAACCACGGCCCATGTCACCCAAAAAAACAGAAAAAGAAGAGCCTCCCGTTTCCAAACACCTACCGGATGACGGTCTGCAATCAGTAATGCCGGAAGAAGTGACCGAAACGGCATTGGATGAAGTTGAACAGAAAGCAGTACCGGCGCCCCCGGCTGACCAGGCCCCCGTAATGAAGTCAGGTGAACATCCAGGCCGGGGCACCTCAGAAACCAGAAAGGCTGTCGATGACAACCGGGAACGAAGTGTGCTTCCTCATCAGGGTACCGGGATTTTGGGGAATGTAACATCCGGTTTATCAAAAGAAGGACCTGCAAAGCGCATCCACCGCACGGTAAATAACACCAACTGGAAAATAGTGTTTCTCCCATCAGACACACAGCTTTCCGATACGCTGCTGCTTCAGACAGACCGGCTGCAGGCAGAAACGGTTGCAATCATCTGGCTGGTACCCGAACAGGTTTTCCGGAGTAACCTCGAAGAAATGGTACTGAGACAGGAAACGGATTCTTCCCTGGTCGCCGTTTTTGCGGACAGTATGCAGTACCGGATTTATATGGGTAAACAAGCCAAAGCTGTACGTATCCATCCACGGGAATAAAAGGCAACCAAAGGCTAAAATCGCCGTTAACCACTTGCATTAAATCTTGTATTTGGGCTAAATTGGTTGTATCTGTAAGAAAATTCTATGTCACAATTCGTCATAAGAGACGTTACTATCCGCTAAGGAGAAAATATGGCTGTTCAGCAAGTCACTGAAAATGTATATTATATCGGTTCCCAGGACTGGGATCGTAAATTATTCGATGCCCTCGTTCCGCTGCCCGACGGAACGAGCTATAATTCCTACCTGATTAAAGGCAGCAGCAAAACGGCAGTGATCGATACCGTCGATCCAAGTAAAACAGAAGAATATATTTCCAGACTGAGTGCCCTGAATGTGGATCATCTCGATTATATCATTTCAAACCATGCGGAGCAGGATCATTCCGGTTCTATTCCGCGTATTCTGGCGCTCTATCCCGATGCCAGGATCGTTACAAACGCCAAATGCCGGAAATTCCTGATGGACCATCTTCCGCTTGAAGAAGACCAATTCCATATTGTCGGTGAAAATGACACACTCGAGCTCGGGGGTAAAACCCTGCGCTTCATTCTCACACCATGGGTACACTGGCCGGAGACCATGTCCACCTACCTGATCGAAGATCAGATCCTGTTCAGTTGCGACTTTTTTGGATCCCATATCGCCTCCAGCGACCTCTTCGTCTCCGATAAATCCAAGGTCTATGAAGAAGCGAAACGGTATTATGCTCAGATAATGATGCCCTTCCGCAATCACATCAACAAAAATCTGGCAAAGCTTGATGATCTGGAAATACGCTATATTGCCCCAAGCCACGGACCGATCTACCAGGAACCTGAATTTATTATCGACGCTTACAGGGATTGGATTTCCGAAGAGACACGCAATATGGTTATCATACCATATATTTCCATGCATGGCAGTATCGAGAAAATGGTACATTATCTGGTAGGTAAACTGATCGCCAAAGGGATGAGTGTCCGCCCTTTTAACCTGGTAGAAACGGATATCGGAAAACTGGCCATCGCACTCGTGGATAGTACGACTATCGTATTCGGTACGCCGACTGTTCTGTCCGGTGTTCACCCCCTCGTCAGTTACGCGTGTTCGTTGATAAATATGCTCAAGCCCAAGACGCGTTTTGTTGGTATTATCAATTCCCAGGAATGGGGAGGTCATGCCATCGATATCATAAAAAACAGCCTGCATAAGCTCAATGCCGAATATATCGATCCTGTTCTGATAAAAGGATTACCGAAGCATGAAGCCTATAAACTGCTCGACCAGCTCGCTGATGAAATCCATCAGCGGCACACCGCAATAAATGTCACCTGATCGCCATAAATGAGGAGTTCAAGATGCCTAACTTAGAGACGACCTATTTAAAATTAAAGCTTAAAAATCCGGTCATCGTTGCCAGCAGCGGCCTTACGAAATCCGTTGAAAAAATTCAGGACTGTGAGAAAGCGGGCGCCGGCGCTGTCGTGATAAAAAGCCTTTTCGAAGAAGTGCTCGCACAGGATGACTGGGGATTGAGTGATTCCGCAGACTATCATCCTGAAGCCTATGAATATATGCGCAGCGAAATTCATATGCAGTACGGACCGAAAGAATACACGGACCTGATTCGTGAGGCTAAGGAAAAGGTCAATATACCCGTGATCGGCAGTATCAATTGTGTAAGCGATAAATGGTGGCCATCTTTTGCCAAACAGATTGAAGCTTCGGGTGCAGACGCGATTGAACTCAATGTCTTTACGACCGCCAATGACATTGTCGTCAGCAGCCAGGACCTGGAAAAGCTCTACCTGGACATTCTCAGCACCATAAAAGCAACCGTATCTATTCCCGTTGCATTGAAAATTGGCTCCTATTTCACATCGTTACCCTATATGGCCAATGAATTCGATAAGCTGGGGCTGGACGCACTGGTTCTCTTTAACCGTTTCACCGAACCGGATATTGACATCAACAAGCTGGAGCTCAAAACAACGTTTTCCTTCAGCACACGGAATGAATCACAGCGTATTCTGCGCTGGGTGGCCCTGCTGGCTGACAAGGTGGACCTTGACATTTCGGCCACATCGGGTATCCAGACATCTGAAGATGTCATTAAGATGCTCCTGGCCGGCGCGAGCACCGTGCAGATTGCATCGGTTCTTTACAAGAACGGGCTCGAGAAGATCTATGAAATTCTGGAGGGTGTTACGACCTGGATGGAAAAGCAGAATTTTAAGAGCATCGATGCCTTTCGAGGGAAACTCAGTTTTGACAAGAGCCGTTCACCCGAAACCTATCTGCGCTCTCAGTTCATGGAAAAAATCAGGAATATCGATTAAAAAGAATGCTCCGGTGTTTTTTTACACCGGAGCAATCTCTTATTGATCAAACAAACCTTCAACGGAGAGATAACGTTCTCCGGTATCATAGCAAAATGTCAGAATCCGGCTGTTTCCTGGCAGTTCCGGTATCTTCTTAGCCACTGCCGCCAGGGATGCGCCAGACGAAACACCGACGAATATCCCTTCTTCCCGTGCCGCCCGCACGGCATATTCATAGGCTTCTTCTTTCTCAATCCGGATGGTCCCATCCAGCAGATGTTTGTGAAGATTCTTGGGTATAAATCCCGCGCCGATGCCTTGCAGCGGATGCGGTCCCGGTTCCCCTCCGCTGATAACAGGCGATTGTGCCGGTTCCACAGCGAATACCTTCAGATCCGGTAAATGCTGTTTCAGTATCTCGGCGCAACCCGTAATGTGTCCGCCGGTTCCCACACCGGTGATCAAATAATCGATGCCATCTGGAAAATCAGACAGAATCTCACTTGCCGTATGCTTGCGGTGTGCATCTAAATTCGCCTCATTCTCGAACTGCATGGGCATCCACGCTTCCGGAATTTGTTCAACCAATTCATGTGCTTTTTGTATGGCCGCCTTCATCCCCCCTTCACGCGGCGTCAGTTCAAACTGCGCCCCGTAGGCCGCCATAATTTTCCGCCGCTCAATTGATAGCGATTCCGGCATTACAAGAATCAGTTTATAGCCTTTAACGGCCGAGACCATCGCCAGTCCGATACCCGTATTACCGGATGTGGGCTCAATGATGACACTGCCGGGTTTCAATACACCCTTCTGCTCCGCCGCTTCTACCATGGATAAGGCAATCCGGTCCTTGATGCTCCCGCCCGGATTGGCCCGTTCCAGTTTCATCCACACCTCGTGATTCTCATCGTACAACCTGTTCAGGCGGACATGGGGTGTATTCCCGATGGCCTCTAATATATTAGAATGCTTCATGATAGTCTCCTGTTTTAACATACAATTACGCCGGGTTTAAAACCGGCATTGATTCCGGGTTTCCTCAGATGACAAAATCAATCTCACCATTTTCCATTTTTTGCTGACGTACACGCACCTCGCTCGTATGATAGACAATGGAAAATGGCGGAACACTTTCCGTCAGCCAGACATTACCTCCGATGATACTGTCATGTCCAATGACCGCTTTGCCACCAAGTATTGTTGCGTTCGAATAAATAACGACATTATCTTCGATCGTAGGATGCCGTTTTATCCTGGCCATTTTTTTCTGTACACTCAGGGCACCCAGGGTGACGCCCTGATAAAGCTTTACATTTTTCCCGATTTTAGTCGTTTCGCCTATAACGATACCCGTTCCATGATCCATAAAAAACGATGCATCGATTTCCGCACCGGGATGAATATCCACACCCGTCCGGTAATGTGCATACTCGGTTAACAGTCTCGGGAAAATCGGTAAGGCACATTTGTAAAATTCATGGGCGATACGATAGGTATAGATAGCAAAGAATCCGGGATAAGCGGAAATAACCTCATCGATGCTTTCAGAAGCCGGATCCCCCTCATAGATGGCTTCGGCATCTTTCCACAGCTTCCGGTATATTTCAGGAAGATTTTCAAAAAATGTCCCTGTAATCTCTTCGATTGCACAGGATGTCGCAGGCCTGAGAGGACTGAGAATTTTCTTCAAATCCCTCTCGATCAGGGTTAGTTTTCCGGTAATTTCCTCCGGAACAAAGTATTCCATTTCTCCGGAAAAATGCGGAAACAACAATTCAAGGAGATCATCGGCAAAACGGTATGTCTGGGCCTTGGAAGGAAATGCAGACAGATGCGCATGCCGTACGGTCAATATTTCCCGGGCAAATTTCATATTCATATTTACGTTCTCTTTCATTAAATTTGTATTATTAGCGGAAAGCGAAGTTGATTTATTCCATTTACCGGAAATTAATAAACAAATGACCTAATCGCACGTATTTATAGTGATAACAAATCGCATGAAAATAAATTTTATGAAAAAGTCCTTTCTGACATGGTACATAGTACTTTTTATTTTTTATTTATATACCGGTAGCCACTCGTATAACAAACCGGCTTCTTCTGAGGCTTTAGATACGCTCCACACCGTCTCCATTGTCAGTCATGGCTGGCATACAGGCATTATCCTCACGACCGCCGATCTGCCGATTTCGACACGGCGTATGCCCGAGTTTCCGGCAAAACGTTATACGGAATTCGGCTGGGGTGACCGCGATTTTTACAGTAATCCGGACTTTGACTTCTGGATTACCTCAAAAGCGGCATTTTGGCCTACGGAAAGCGTCATGCATGTCGTCGGTTTCGATCGGGAGACCGACGAGTATTTTGCAAGCAGTGACGTTATTTCCCTGCAAATCGGTAGGGAACAGATGTCCGCACTTATAGATTTTATCATATCCGGGTTTGCCACCGATTCCACCGGCGGTTTTATCGTTCAGGGAAAAGGACTATACGGGGATAGCCGTTTTTACAAAGGGGAGGAAGCCTACATTTTCCCAAAAACATGCAATGTCTGGACCGCTGCCTGTCTCAGGGCAGCCGGTTTCGACATACGTCCAATGCTCTACCAGAGAGCGGGAAGCCTTATGGAACGGATGAAAGAAGAAAAGAGAAAGAAGAAAAAAGAAAAAAACTGAATGGTGCAGAACGAAACGAAAAAAGCGGCTATCCATTTGCAGATAGCCGCAAACCCGGACTTTAATTCGATTGGTGGATACTTCTCCTTTTGTTGACAGATGATTCAACAGAGGTGGGTTTAAGGAAGAAGTCCGGGTAAGTATGTAACTAAATCATATTTTAATTCCTATTTAATCTATCTTTTTTATAGACTTTTACACAAAAGAATCTATCCGCTTATCGCCAAATCATGAACTGTTTTATTCACACGCTCGTGTGCATCGCGGAACGTGGTGCTATCCAGAATTTCAGCCAGCGCTTCCCTGACTTCTTTCATAACCATACGAATACCGCAGGTCCGTTCATCATTACATTCAGTGCATGGCATGTATGCTGTTTCACTGACACAGGGGACGGGCGCCAGCGGTCCGTCCATCATACGTACTATTTCTCCAAAGGTAATTTTTTCCGGTGGCCTCCCCAGAAAATATCCTCCCCCCTTACCTTTTTTACTTCCCAGAATACCACGGTTTTTCAACTGCAACAGGATGGCTTCCAAAAATTTTTGAGGTATGTTTTCCTGACCGGCAATTTCGGAAATCAGGACCGGGCCTTTTTGATACTCCCTGGTAAGTACCATTACCGCCTGCAATGCGTATTTTGTCTTTTTGGATAGCATATAAACTCTATATAATCGATAGATTTTATTAGATATAATAATGTGAAATTTATATTTTGTCAATAATTATTTAATAAAAGGTGGATATTTCCAAGCATACCCACCTTTTATTGTTTCTTCCTGTCAGTAACGACAAACCTGCCGGGGCACTTAGTACAAGTGGACCATCCGCGCTTTTTTACCATCGGTTATCTCAGCACTCCCGGATGCATCAAAAGTAATATCGTAGTGCTTACCATCCTGTACCAGTGTACCCTCTCCGCTCCGGTCCGGTGAAAAGAAATAATCAGCAACCATCAGCGGTTCCTCATCATTAAGGAAGGCTTCTTCCGATATGTACACTTCATAATGCAGGTAACCGCTGCCATCCATATAGTATTCAGCGGATACGGATACATAATAGCCGTTCCAGGTGATCCAGTAACCGTCTAATGAAGATATATCCTCCTGTTCGACAATGACAAACGTTCCATGTGCCCCGTTCGGTTTCGTACGATTCAGCGTGGTTGTTTTCACACCCCCTTCTTCCTGAACCTGCATCGCTGCAGAGGAGGAATCGATCTTACCCGAATCAAAGAAGATCACTTCCCTGAATGCGGCGTTGAAAATAGAGTCGGGAAGAACAATAGAAACAACGGCAAGACGTTCCAGTCTGTTTACGTACCAACCTTCAGGAAAATCAACGATTTCCGTCCATGAGCCGTGAAGATCATCTTCAACCGAATCAAAGGATCCGGTTATTATTGTACCGTTGCGGCGTTCCTTGGAAAAGGTTCCGGTACCATCGGCATTGAAGGTGATTTCATTCATCAGCGTTGAACCATCACTGAAGTTATGCTCACTCCTCAACACCCCGGATCCATCCGCATTAATCTTAATATACTGATTTATGTGTGAGAGCCGATTATCAGGATTATAGTAAGAGTCCCTGGTAATTTCAACACCCGTAATTTCATTGCCGTCAAATTCCGTAGCGGTCATCCGGGATTCAATGGATTGAAGCAGAAAACCTTCCCTGAACTGCTGCAGTTGATACAATTCCGCCAGGTGGCTTTCATTGAACTCGTACCATTCCCCCTCTGTGTAAAATACGACTTCCGTTGAATCATAGCGAAGCCGGTGTCCTTCAGGGTAGTTGAAGCGTACCTCCACATATCGGAGCCGTCCGGTTTCAGCATCGAAGTAAAGAGCTCTGGTCATATCATAAGCCCGTCTTCTTCCAGCATCAGGATCCATAAAAATCAGTGAATCACCCGTAACTTTTTGCAGGTTGGCCTGTACAAAAGTCTGCCGCATTTCTTTTATCATTCCGTTCATCCGGTTTTTCATATCTGCAGCTTCAGAAAATGCGGACATATCGGTTTCAGCGATCAGTTCCGAGTTCTTTGTCATGTCCATGATATCCGCACCGGCCAGAACCGTTTCATTAATTTCCCAGCCGATAGCCGCTTGTTCCTCAACGAGCGGATCCACAGCCAGATCCGTGTCCGCATCCGTGGCATTGTCTTCACAACCCATTATTAAAACGGCTAGAATCAGTAACATCATTTTTAACACTGAATGTCGCATGATGATCTCCTTGTTTTAAATAGTAATCCTGAAAAACTATCCATTTTTTCATTCCGGTAAAAAATATACAGACAAAAAGAAATTATCAGTGATCGCAAACAATTCCACACGAAATAATGATCGGATCAAACATTAGAAGATTAAATAATTCCACACGAATATAAGAGAGGAGAGGAGGTCCGCTTTCAGGGGAAAATAAATTCAATGCCCTTTCCGGAAAAGATCTGCTCATGGTTGATTCCCTTTTGCATCAACGCCTGTCTGTTCCCGGCCAGGACTTTCTTAATCGCTTCAACGGATACGGCAAAGGTGACACCATAGAACATGTTTTCCTGATTCTGTACAAATATATCTCCTTTATAGCTGTTCATGGCATCCAGCTCGTCGATATTCTTATGTTGATTGGGCGTCAAAACATAGCGGGATTCGGCTGAGACGGCATTGACCATACCGACCAATTCGAAATGAGGAGCGCCGTCCCGCAGTGCCAGGACAATGGCACCGCTGATACCCCGGGGAAAGGTCGCATTC
Organism: uncultured Calditrichota bacterium; assembly: GCA_964410215.1. GTDB lineage: Bacteria > Calditrichota > Calditrichia > Calditrichales > CAYPHA01 > CAYPHA01. The sequence goes on from CAYPHA010000020.1 coordinate 22,810, forward strand.
AGGAGAAATGAATGCGTTCTGTCACGATCCGGATTACTGACCAGAGACGTCGAAACCATTTTTTTGCCGCGGGGATAACCAAAAAGATGGACCAGCGTTCCCCATCCCAGTTCATTTGCCTTACCGGCAGGATAATTAAATACGGCGAGGGGTCTTTCAAGGGGTTTACGGAGTTGTTTCCCGATGATGGCAATATCCGCGCTTTCATCGAGCGCTAAAATTTCAAAATCTCTTGCCTGTGGAATATCAATGATATTACGCTGCTCTTTTGTTTTTACGGCAAAGGATTGAATGTAGCCGGTATCATTCCCTTTCTCATCTTTGAAGTAGGCAATTAATGTATCCGGAAAATTAAAAATATGCGCGCAGGTCAGCAGTACAACGTGATTATTCTGAAAGGAAATAACCGTTGCCGTTCCGTTGGCCGGTTTTTGAAAATAATGTTTTTCCTGTACTTTCCCCTGAAAACGGTTTTTTCGTATATCGGTATTTGTAATCCGGGCGGAAGGCGCGAATCCCGACATTTCATAATAGGATAGAATGGAAACAAGTTGAACCGATTTGGTAATATCTTCATAATAGCCGGAGAGTGGCAAAACCGGATATTCCGAATCATATACCCCATCAACCACGATACCTTCACGTAAATGATAGGACCGATGAATACAGGAAGCCAGCAGCAGGCATAGTACACAAATAAAAACAAACTTATTCCAAGTTGTCATAAAAGTTCCGGAATGGCAGGTTCACTGGAGATAAAATAGGTCTTAATCAGGAAATGATCAAGTGGATTTGCTTATCTTCTGTCACCATCTTTTCAAATTCGTGGAAATGCAGAGGCTTACTGAAAATATATCCCTGGTATTTTGTACATTTTTGCGCATCCAGGAAATCGAGATGTTCCATGGCTTCAACACCTTCTGCGATGACATCTTTATTGAGGTTCTTCCCGAGAAGAATAATCGATTTCACCAGCTCTTTGTGTTTTTGACTCGTACATACATACTGGACAAAGGACTTATCGATTTTAATCGTGGTGGCCGGTACTTTTTGGAGGTAAACAAGGGAGGCGAATCCTATCCCGAAATCATCGATGGCAATTCGCACACCAAGATTCTTCAGCTTTTCCATATTCTGTATGACTTCCTCCTCATCATCCAGATATGTGGTTTCGGTAAGCTCCAGCTGGAGATGGGAAGGGTCATACTCGAGTTCTTTTATAATCCGTTCCAGATTGGAAATCATACGATCGGACCGCAACTGTTTCGGCGAAAAGTTAATGGACACATACAGCGGAAAATCGACCTTGTCAGAGAGCATTTTAAAGTCTTTACAGGTCTGATAGAGTACCCAGTCTCCGATTTCTTCGATCAGGTCATTTTCTTCAGCAATGGGTATAAATATATCCGGCATAACGGGTCCCAGTTTAGGATTGTCCCAGCGGAGAAGGGCTTCGGTGCCAATCACTTTATAATCACCGTCAATTTTTTTTTCTATAATCGGCTGATACAGCAATTCCAATTGATTGTGAAAATCCTTGTTACGCACCATCTCCCGGAGGTTATTTTCCAGTTCGAGTCGCCGTACCGTCGTATCGGTCATGTGGGATGAAAAATACTGAAATTTATTCTTACCCATTTTTTTCGCATTATACATGGCGGTGTCGGCTTTTTTTACAAGTAATTCGCGATCATCGCCGTCCTTCGGAAATACCACGATACCGATGCTCAGTGTCAGGTAGTTAATGTCATTTCCATCAATGTTAAACGGGGCTGACATATTACGAATAATCTTATCTGCCACCTTACCGGCCTCATATTCGTTATGGAGATTACGCAGAATTATAGTAAATTCATCACCTCCGAGTCGATACACATAATCGGATTTTCGAACACTGGAGATAATGCGCTTAGCCGCCTCAAGTAAAACCAGGTCACCTATATTGTGTCCCAGGGAATCGTTCACCAGCTTGAAATTGTCCAGGTCGCAGAATAAAATACCGGTAACTTTGGACGATTCATCACGATCCCATTCCAGAATTACCCTTTCAAGCTGTTCATAGAATGCTTCCCTGTTCTGCAGATTGGTAAGCTTATCGTGGTAAGCCTGAAACCTCAATTCCTTCTGAGCATGTATGGTCGCCGTGATATTGCTGCCAAAGAAGGCGATGTATTGTAACCGCGTCTTATCCTTTGGAGAAAATACCGGTTTAAAAAAACGTTTATAATAATAATTACGATTTGATTCCGAGGAAACCAGAACTTCTGTAAAGCGAACAGGCTTTCTGTTTTTAAGCACATCCTTGAAATAATCATGACGTTTGGCAACGACATCCTGGTTATATCCGGCACGGTACAGATAATACGCATCGTCCTGCCCGATGAGTTCTTTATTCATCTCAGGATCCGGACAATACTCCCTGTTTACAAATTTATATTTTCCTTCTAGGTCGAAAATAGCCAGTTCCATCGGGATACTCTCGAGGAGGGCATATTCATGCTTTAAAGTTACCCGACCGTTACCAAAACCAAAGATTGCACAAACATTTTGAAAAAACCCTGACATGCTCCAGATCCATGTAAATGTTTATAAAAGACAACATCTGCATTTTATAGACTCGGCTCAAATTTCGAAAAAGTTAGTAAAAAGTCATCCTCCCGATTCCGCAGCGTATCAAGCTCAGCGGGACTCAGATTCAACCGTACTATAACCGTGGAACCGTCATGCTCCATGTGTACTTTGTTCAGTATATCAACAATCGAACGTTCATTACTGACACTTAATTTCAGGGTTGCCAGAGCCCCTTTCATAGCATCAAAAAACAATTCTGCCATCTCGTCACTATCAAACGAACTCCTGGCATGAAAAAAGATGTGATCCGTACATTTCATTGACACATGAATCCGTTCAACTGAACGGATTGACTGGAGCGGAATTCGTTTATCCATCCGTCCCATCTGTTCATCAATCTGTTTCCTTATGTCCCTCATATCAAACGCCATGAACATACCGCTTTTATATTGTGCAGGTTTCGCCAGTTCAATCCATCCGGCTGCGACAGAAGAAGCTGCTTTATTTCTTGTCCGGATATTCTTCCGGACATATTCAGGTGTACCGGCAACGATCGTCTCCGAATCCAGGACAGCTAAACTGAAATCGTGATCAAAGCGATAGAGTCTGGTACCTTGCACGTCTGCGACCTCTATATCCTCTTCGTATTCCGTCGTCTCCATAAAACGTGTCAGCCGTTCCCGGTCAAATTTGCCTTTTATAAGAGCCAGGCCAAAGGGTCTGTCATGCCTTTGATGCGGCAACAGGGCGATATAGACTTCTGTGACATCTTTCCGGATATCAAGCCCGGTCTTCTGCACAAATTCCTTATACCGGCTATCAAGCATATTATTTTCAAACCGATCTCCAAGTAAGCGTTCAAAAGCGGTGCTGCCTGTCATTTCTTTACCATTTATATATAGAAGTCCGTATCCGGAATCCGGTAACAATGCAAATTGACCGGCCATAGCGGAAGTGACGGGTTCCGGCTGTTCTTCAGCACATTGACTGAGGAACAATACCAGCACAGGCAAGAAGACTATTATCAAACGTTTTGTCAGCATGACCCCTCCTAAAAGTTTTTCCTTTTAAAAATGATATGGGTAATCAAAATCATTGCGGCTCCGAATATCAGGGAACTCCAAAGCGGGAACCAGTTCGTCACAGCGGCCCCGCGAACCAGCTTCTGGGTTATGTCACCCATCTCCCCGACTTTTGGCAGGATATAATACAGACCATCAACGATGTAACCGTAGATCTTATCCGGCAGAACAGCATATATTGTATCCCTTGCGATCAGTAACGGGCTCGTCACAATAACAATAAATGTGACCATCAGGGAAAACGCACTGCTTCCGCTCAGAACACCCAGCAGTGTCATCAGGCTGTATAGAATCATATACGTGACCACAATCATAAGTCCGGACAACAGGAAACCCGGATTCCAGATGCCGGTTTTCAATGACAGCACCAGCCAGGTCCCGATTACGAGGTAAAATATATTGAATGCCACGATAGCCGTTGCTCCCAGATACCTGGAGAGAAGTATGGCACCACGGCTGATGGGTTTGGCAATCAGTAAATCGATCGTTCCCTTTTGCAGCATGGAAGGCACTAACGCGCTTGTTGCAAACAGGGCAAGCAGAATACCGGCTGAAAACAGGGCCGCAGCAATTGCGGCTTCTATATTGCGTACCAGTTCTCCCAGTGAAAAGGTCGCATGGGGTTGCTGCCCGAAGATTTTAATATAGGTCCGTGCACCATCGACAATATCGAGGTTCAGAGCAAAGATGAAGAGCAGGATAACCAGGGTTGAAATGCTCAGAAAGGCCATGAACGTCTTCTTTGCCAGAGATTCCCGGAAGGTTAATTGAACCAAAGCCATTGTTTTCATCATTCCTGCCTCGCGTCTTCATCCAGAACATCAATAAAGAAATCTTCCAGGGAAATCTTATGAGGAATAACGGCTTCAATGACAATGTTTTCCCGTCTCAGGTGATCGATTAACCGGTTTAGCTGCACGGTATCGGTCACCTTTACCAGATAAGCACCATCTCCCGGTGTCAAATGAATCCCCTCCTCCGCAGCTTTGCGGATTAAACAAGCGTCATCCCCGTCGATTTTAAGGCGATACTGTTCCTTCCTGGTGATAAAATCCTCTACCTTACCTTTTTCCAGGAGTTTTCCTGCTTTCAGAATAGCAATCTCGTCGGAAATCAATTCCACTTCGGAAAGGAGATGTGAATTTAAAAAAATGGTTACACCCTGCTCTTTTAATAAAAGAAGCAGATCGCGGATCTCACGCCGGCCGACGGGATCGATGCCGTCGGTGGGTTCATCCAGGAACAGGATCCGGGGATGATTGATCAGGGCTTGCGCAATACCGAGACGCTGGAGCATGCCCTTGGAGAACTTACGTATTTTCTGGTGCATCCAGTTCTCCAGGTGAACCCGTTCCAGGAGCTCAGGGATACGGTCGTGCAACTGCATTTTTGACATCCCGGCCATTTTCCCGTAATAATAGAGGACCTGAAAAGCGCTCAGGAACTCCGGAAAGCGATGATTCTCCGCCAAATATCCGACTGATGCATGAGATCGGTGCGAGCGGATATCTGTATCCTGTATGCTGGCCGTCCCGCGTGTCGGCAGGACGATTCCAAGCAGCACTTTGACAAAGGTTGTCTTTCCTGCTCCGTTCGGCCCCAGCAGACTGAATATCTGTCCGGATTCCACCTTCAGGCTTACATCATCCAGTGCTTTCACCCGACCGTTATTAAAATACCTGGTCAGCCCCATAGTCTCAACAGCGATCACATGTTTCTCCTGATTTCTCTTCATTCTGCTTTACGTAATGTACCGGTCTTTGTTTCTGTATCAAATATTGATTGGATTGCATTGCAGTTTATATTAAATTATAGTTCCTGCATTTTAGCAGGACTTTAATTCAGTATACGTAAAAAATAATTATAAAGGAATGGATCATGAAACTATTCAAATCATTGTTTATCATTTTCCTTCTTGCAACCCTTCTGCAGGCAAAACCTAAGAATATCATTCTGATGATAAGTGACGGTTGTGGTTATTACCAGGTGGATGCAGCCAGCTTATATCTGTACGGCGAAACCGGCGGTCACGTATTCGAATCATTTCCTGTTGTCTATGGCATGTCGACCTATTCGGAGAACGGCGCGGGGTATGAATCTGATTCCGCATGGGTATCTTTTGAGTATGTGCTCAGGAAGCCGACCGATTCCGCCGCCTCAGGTACCGCAATCGCCTGCGGGGAAAAGGCCCCTAACGGCGTTATCAGTGTGGATGACGAGGGAAAGCCCCTTGAAACCATTATGGAACGTTCAGAGTCCCTGGGACGCATGACCGGTGTTGTTACCAGTGTACCGCTGAGCCATGCAACGCCTGCCGCATTTGCTGCCCATAACGTCAGCCGCAATAATTATGAAGCCATTGCCCGGCAAATGTTCACGGAAAGCAAACTGGATGTCATCATGGGCTGCGGAAATCCTTATTACGATGATGACGGCAATGTTACCAAGTTGCTGGAATTCAAATATGTTGGTGGCAGGGAAACCTGGAAAGCGCTCGAGGAAGGAGAGCTCGGTAACGATGCCGACGGCGATGGCCAGACCGATACATGGACGCTCATTCAGGAACGGGAGGATTTTCAGAATCTCATGACCGGAGAAACACCGAAACGGTTGGCCGGTATACCGGAAGTACGTTCCACCCTGCAGCAGAAGCGCAGCGGTGACGGCACGGCCGCACCTTATGAAGTACCCCTGCACGAAACCATACCGACTCTCACCGAAATGACACGCGCCGCCATTAATGTTTTATCAGCAGATCCTGATGGATTCACACTGATGATCGAAGGAGGCGCCGTCGACTGGGCCGGGCATGCCAACCAGATCGGACGGAATATCGAAGAAGAAGTCGATTTTGCAAACAGCGTTCAGGCCGTTGTCGATTGGGTTGAACAGAACAGTTCCTGGGAAGAAACATTGCTCATCGTCACCGCCGACCATGAAACGGGCTACCTGACCGGCCCCGGTTCCGGCGGTAAACAACCGGTCTGGAATCCCCTTGTTAATAAGGGCAAAGGCGTCGTTCCGGGCGTGGAATGGCACAGCGGTGGTCATACCAATTCGCTTGTACCCTTTTATGCCAAGGGTGAAGGCAGTACGCTTTTCGCCGATTATGCAAAAAAGGATGATCCGGTACGCGGTAAATACCTGGATAACACAGATATCGGTAAAGGCATCAAAAAACTGCTGAAAAAATAAGTCGCGGATCTCTCTTTTGAGCGCGTCATTGATTTCAATATAACCCGTTTCACAGGTTACTGATTACTACGGTACCGGTCATCAGTCCGATAACGACCACCGGTGCCGTTTTTTTATGGCCTGTTTGTGTTCGCTGTTCCCGAACGGATTTCAAGCAAACCGCCGTTCACAATATCCCAGTGATCGATAAAATAGCCCTCGAAGGGTAAACGGTTATGTTTCATAGAAGTGATATTTCCTTCCCCTAAGGATAGAGAATGTCCGGTTCATTCGTCATATCGAACAGTTCAGGGATGTGTGGCACCGTAGTTGGTCGTACCAATAAAAGGATTGACATAGTCCGTCAGTCCTGCATGTAACCCGGGACGACCTGAAACGGACAGGATGAAGACCAAAAGAAAGACAGAATTTAATCGAAGAAGACGCATAAACATGTGCAATATGCCTTTTAAATTACGTGGTATATTTAATCTGACCTCTAGGGTATTAAACCTATTGAATTACCGGCAAATGTTCAATGAAAGAGCAAAAAAAAAGCCCTCCGAAGGAGGGCTTAAGTAATCGCGTTACGGTTACATCAGAATCGAACAACAGCTCTTTCATTGGACCGGAGTAAAGCGGCCATGGAAACTTTACCCATACCGGCTTCCAGGTGAAGGATTGATTGCTGCAGGAGCTGAACGGTATATTCCGGGTTATGAATACCATGGCTTCCATCGGATTCGACGAAGACCAGGTTAAATCCGCCTTCGCGTAACCAGATATTTTCCGGTTTCTGTGATCCGTCAGCGAGTGTGTCATTCATGGTTTCGGACAATGCAGTCTCGATACTGCCGCCGCTTCCGGTCGTATCCAGTCCGGCTTCCACCAGGGTTTCTTCCAGCTTGTGCATCAGGCCCATAACTTCGACCATGAGGCCCTCTGCAGATCCGTCACCGTCGAAATCATTACTGGCCATGATATCACTGAAATCATCGATATCGCCGTGACAGACGGCACAGGCTTCCACGGTCGCTTCAAAACTGTGACCGGTATCCGTCGCCTCAGGATCGGCACCCGAAAAAGGAATCGAATTCATATGGCAGGACACACAACCGTCTTCGATGACATAATGGTTGGTGAATTTTCCGGTAAATTCAAAATCATTCAGATTTTCATACCCGGTAACTCCCGCAAGCATATCGCCCTGAGGGGAGCCGTGCGGGCCAAAGTGTGCATATCCCGTCTCAATCTGCGTATCCGCGGAACGACGGGCATGATGGCAGTGCACACAGAGCTGACCGGTGCCGGCCACCTGTAAGTTATGACTTTCCGCATTCGCTTCCACAGAGGGAACATCTTCGAGCGTACGCAACTGATACGCATTTTCATTACTGTGCGGATCATGGCATGCGCTACAGGAAACATTACCGGCGTCATCCGGCTGGAAACCAATCCGGTTGGCAAATTCAGCATCATATTCTGAGATAAATCCGGTACCGCTGTGACAGGGCTGACAGTATGCCCTGGCAGCCGCACCGTGAGCCGCTTCGTTCGGATCAAAATTATGGCCGGCAGCCAGCCAGTCACGTGAGAACGGATGATGATCGCCTGAATGGCAGGTAATACAGTTATCTGACGTATAGTCTACCATGACAGCCGATTCTTCCCCGGGATGACCGGATCCGGGGCCGTGACAGCTTTCGCATTGTACATTGCGGTATAATTCGATCGGCGCATCATCATATCCGCCGTCTCCGGCAATTTCAGCGAAATCGACCGTATGGCAGCGGTTGCAATAGGGTGCGGGATGATCACTTGACTGCAAACCGGCCCAGGCATGGGCGTGCCCGGTCTCAGCCCAGCCTTCGCTGGTCGCAGAGTGGCATTGCACACAGCCTTCGCCGCCAACATAGTAATTATCTGCCGTGGGAGCATACATGCCAACACCGATATTCCGTTTACCAATTCCGATATAGGTTCCGTCCGTCGCATGCACCGAAACCATATAGGTACCCGCTTCTTCCGGGGCCATCCAGGTTACCGTGTCCCCTTCCGATTTATCAAATTCGCCTCCGGTGGCAAACCATCTCAGGGTAATATCCCCGACATTGCTTTCCTTGGTAAAGTCTGCGGTCAGTGTGATATGCCCGGCAACACCGATTGAATCCGGATCGGCCTTGATATCATTGACGACCACGGGGATGATTTCCACATCCACGGTTACGGTATCATGGACGACCACTTCCACGATCTTTTCCTTCTCCTCTTCACAACCGATGAACAGAAAGGAAAGGAAAAGGACTGCCAGAAGCAGTGCAGTAATTGATTTAAACATATAAGTTCCTCCTCTTTTGGTTAGGAATGTTGTGTCATTTGAAAAACAGATTGCAATGAATCCGTCAGTTCATTCTGGTTAAAGGGTTTAATGGCATAATAATGAATATCGAGCGGCGTAATGGCCCGGCCGAGTTCAATACTGTCATCAGATGTGACAAAGACAATACGGATGTGCCGGTTTACCCTCCGGATTGACCGGATCAAATGCTCCGAATCGGGACGCGTATAGTCATCATCGATCAGAAGCAGGTTCGGATTGGAAGAGCATACCATGGACATGATGTCCAGCGCCGTACCGTCTTTTTCATCGAAAATCTGAACTTTATCCTCCGCAACATAGGATATCGATTGGATACTTTCTATCAGGTTTTTGTCATCCGACGCAATAAATACTCTCATAACGCATATGCTTATTGCAAACCGGGTGCCAAAACAAAATAAAGGAAGCTAACCATATGTAATTATTGATGTAAAATAAAAATTAAAAAATAAAAAATCCTGGGAACGACTGTGATTTCTGTGACCTCTGTGTCCCATTGTCGCATTCATGTCGCACCCTGTGAGATTTTATCATAATAAATTTGAACAGGCAGCCGGTTCGGTTTTATATTGACCCTTATTTAAACAGGGAAAACGAATATGTTCAGGACACTCAAAAACAAATTTGTCTACATAACACTTCTGCTGATTCTGTTCAGTGTTGGCACACCCACGACTTTCCTGATCCTCCAGTTCCGAAAAAACTTTGAGCAGCGGTCCGTTGTCATGCTGGAAACCACGATGGATGTACTCTATAACGGCGTGATCAATATGATGATGATCGGAAATGAGAAAAATATTCAGCATATACTCGATAACCTTGCTCTGAATAACAACATTTCCCATATCCGCATCTTCAATGAAAGCGGGCTAATAAGCCACAGTTCGAATAGAGATGAAGCCGGGAAGAATATCAAAGAACTGTCTCCGGGACATATAAATTTTTCAGAACTGGATGAAAAAACCATTAATATGCTGAATAACCGCTCGACCTTCTCACTCAATATTCCCGTGCGCAATGAACAGCGTTGCTATTCCTGTCATGGCGATGCGAAAAACCTGGCATTTCTCGATATAGACACCAATCTGACCAGAGCGGAGACCCATTTTTTTACCGGTTCCCTGCATATGGTTTTCCTGGGCATCTTCATGATCGGCCTTTTGGGATTCGGATTCTATATGTTCTTCTGTCATTATATCAATAAACCGCTTCAGAATTTCAGAGCCGCCATGGAACGGGTCCGGATGGGCGATCTCAACGCCCGGCTGCCGGCCGAAAAAGAAGATGAGTTCGGTATTATCCAGAATCATTTCAATCAGATGGTCTCCGAACTGCAGGAATCGAAGCAGCATATCGAGGAACTTCATTTTGAACAATTGAAACGGGCCGACAAACTGGTAACCCTTGGTGAACTGGCGGCTGAAATGGCCCATGAAATTAATAATCCGGTAGGCATCATTCAGTCTCAGGCCGATTTTCTTAACCTGGAGATGAACGAACAAACGGGTCTGAAGAGATATTCTGAAGAAATTAACATCATTCTCTCTCATGTGGACAAGATTTCCAAAATCACCAAAAACATACTGAAATACAGTAAAAAACTGCCAACGGATTTTAAAACGTTTAATTTACTGGAACCGTTACACAGTGCCCTTGAAATCCTCGAGCCCCGTTTCCGCCGGAACGGAATAACCATCAAGCGGGAACTCCCCGTTGAACCGATAGCTATCGTAGGCGATCCGCTTCAGATCGAACAGGTATTCACAAATCTGTTCAATAACGCCGTCGATGCCATGGAAGAGGAAGGTACGTTATATATCACTGTTCGAAAGCCGTCAGACCGAATGACGGAAGTGGTTATAAGGGATACCGGGACGGGTATGGATGCGCATACACTCGAAAATATATTTACACCATTCTATACAACCAAACCCGGAATAAAAGGAACCGGACTTGGTTTGTATATCGTAAAAAATATTTGTAAAAACCACAAAGCTGAAATCAGCTGCGAAAGTACACAGGGGAAGGGATCAACCTTTACTATTGTACTCGGGAGTCATACGCGTGAGGAAAATTCTACTCATTGATGATGAAAAAGATATGCTGAACGGATTGAAAAAAATCCTTTCGCATCGTAAAAACTTCGATATTTATATAGAAAATAACGCCCGGAATGCGCTGGAACGCGTTTCGAATGAACGTTTTGATATCATCATTTCCGACCTCAAAATGGAAGAGGTGTCCGGAATTGAGATTCTGAAAACCGCCCTGAGCGCTTATGCCGATTCCACCATTATCATGATGTCGGGTTACGGCACAATCGAGGCCAGTGTAGAAGCCATGCGTGAAGGGGCCTTCGATTTCATAGAAAAACCGTTTACATCTCAGAAGTTATTTGAATGTATCGACAGGGCACTTTCCCGTTCATCCCGTGAAGAGATACTGCAGGAGGAGCGCGACACGTCATCTCAAATATCCGGCATCGTTTACCGGAGCGAACAGATGTCCGGGATATTGAAACTGGTCAGCAAGGTAGCCCCGGGAAATATGAATGTTTTGATAACCGGAGAAAGTGGTACCGGAAAGGAGATTATCGCCCGGGCCATACACCGGTTGTCAAAACGCAGCCATAATCCCTTCATTCCGGTTAACTGCGGCACCCTGCCCGAAAACCTGTTCGAGAGTGAATTATTCGGACACGAAAAAGGCTCGTTCACCGGCGCGTTGAAAACCAAACCCGGTCTTCTTGAATTTGCCAACAGCGGTACGTTTTTCTTCGATGAGATTGGAGAGATGGGGCTGAATTTACAGGTTAAGCTCTTGCGCATGCTGGAAGAACACAAGATACGGCGTATCGGCGGCAAACATGAAATTAAAATCGATGTAAGGATTATCGCAGCGACCAATCGAAATCTGGAACAGTTAATCCATGAAAAGAAATTCAGGGAGGACCTTTACTACCGTCTTAATACCATTCTCATCACGATTCCACCATTACGGGAAAGGCCCGATGATATTCTTCCTCTGGCTCATCATTTCCTGGCCCATCTCAACGAAACGGACGACAAGAATATCAGTGGATTTTCCAGCGCCGCCTCCGATGCTCTGATGCATTATCACTGGCCGGGAAATGTCAGGGAATTGCAGAATATTATCCAGCGGGCCTATGTGTTGAGTTCAACCCGGATCATTCAACTCCCGGAATTGCCCCTGGCGGAAGCCCAGAAAAATCTGGCCGTCGATGATGAACTGTTCCGGCTGCCGTTTAAGGAAGCCAAAGAGAAAATTCTGGACAGGTTTGAAGTCGAATATTTAACCCATTACCTGAGAAAAAACAGGGGAAATATATCCCAGACGGCACTCGAATGCGGTCTGGACCGTCGCAGCATTCACCGGCTTATCAATAAATACGATATCGTTTTTGATTCTTTCGATAGCAGGCAATAATCAATCAGGAGAACTGACATGCGTTTGATCACTATTTTCTTACTCTTTACCTTTTTAATCGTATCATGCGGAGAAATGTCCTCATCGCGAAAGGTTTCCGGCACCGTCTCCGGCAGCGAAGGCCCTGCCCTGCCGATGGCTCACGTGCATATTGTCCCGTTGGGCGGCAGTCTTTATGAACCGCTGCTGACACAGGAAGTGAAGACGGACGGGAGCTTTGACATAATGTTACCGGACTTCGGTTATTACCTTCTGGTAACGACGGGTGTAAACCATAAAGCACAGGGAATTCCGTTAATTGCCGACCACCGCGATCCGATCAGGGCCGATATCCAACTGGCACCCAATGATTATTCGAACGATCCTTCCAACGTTGCCATCTTCGGGGACTGGAATAATTTTAATCCGCGCGCAGCACAACCCATGTCAAAACAGGAAGATGGAACCTATTTATTCGAGCTGCAAACAGAGCGTGACACCATACGTTACCAGCTTGCGAATATTGAAGAGAACGGGCATACCGTCAATGGAACGATGACAGATTTCTACCAGTATGACGGCGGAGGTGATTATATTTCCGGATTGCTTGTCGAAAAAGGTACAGTGCGAATCACGTTTGACCCGGCACAGCTTCCGGATGCAGGCAGAGCGTCCTACAGCGTGCAATATGATGAAAAGAACGCAGCGCTCGCAGAGCTCGCTTCCCTTTCACTTGAATTTGACCGGCAATTGATGGACTGGCTGCAGAAACGGCGCGCTTTCATGGATGGGCAGGAAGGCAACAAGGCCTTCCAATATGATTTCACCGCTCTTGAAAAACGAATCCGTGATGCCATGGCCGATAACGACAACCCGCTGATGCAGCGCTTCGCCGCCGTGCTTCTGGGACAGGCGGCAGGCCGGATCGATACCTTTCCGGTCAAAGAGGAAGATTACCGGCAAATCGTTTCCCTGGTGCCCATCACCGATCCAATCTGGCAATTCAGCCCTTACATGATCGAACAGGTTTTCAAAGAGGCACAGGGTGATCCGGAATACTTGGATACGTTCCGGAGCGCCCTTCCGCAATTACCGGATAATAAAGTTAAAGCCCATGTTTTAATCGAGCTTGGCAACCAGGCAAAAAAGGAACAGGATATTGAAACACAGAAGGCCATTTATGCCGTGCTGGATTCGCTTTATGGTGATATGCGCGACCTGCGCTATTACATCCGCAACCTGGATCCGGCGCTTAAGATTGCACCAGGTAAACCGGTGCCTTCTTTTGCAGTACAGCTGATGAAAAACGGTAAAACAATAACCGATCAGGATTTTCGGGGAAAATATCTGCTTATGGATTTCTGGGCAACCTGGTGCGGGCCCTGCCTGGGTGAGATGCCCGAAATACACAAAGCCTATGAAGAATTTAAGGGTAACAATTTTAGCCTGCTGAGCCTTTCTTTCGATCAGACGCCGGACCAGGTGGTAGAATTCCGCAAAGATCGTTGGAAAATGCCCTGGCTGCATACCTTTGTCGAGGATGGATTCCGGAATCCGTTATCACAGAACTTTGAAGTCATGGGGATTCCCAAGCCGGTACTCATCAATCCCGACGGCATCATCGTTGCCGTTGGTGAAGATCTGAGGGGTTCCAATCTCAAAAAAACGTTATCCGAATTTTTGAATTAAATGAAGCCGCGGCAACCGCAACGGAACCGTATAAAATTGTTTGTAGTGAAATATGATTACCGCTATATTTCATCTTTATACAGAAATCCGGAGCGAGATGGTGATACATGATTTTCTGGAATTAGCATTAGGACTGTTCATCCTGTACATCGGTGCGGAATTGCTGGTACGCAGTTCGTCGCGACTGGCTCTGATCCTGCATATCCCTGCTGTTATTGTCGGCCTGACGGTCGTGGCTTTCGGCACCTCCTCCCCTGAATTTATTGTCAGTTTCATAGCGGCTTATTCCGGTAAAATCGATCTCTCCGTCGGCAATATTGTCGGCAGCAACATTGCCAATATCGGACTGGTTCTGGGTTTCTCGGTCATGCTGCGTCCCATTCGTCTTCTTGGCAATAATGTCAAACGGGAGCTCTACTGGGTCACAGGCGTCTCACTGCTCTTCTGGCTCTTCAGTCTGAATGCCCGTATTGAGCCTTATGAGGGAGTCATCTTTATTGTTTTATTAATCTTGCTTACCCTGTATCTCATTCGTGAAGCCATGAGAGAACGGAAACGGTCAAAATCGGCGGCTGCCGCCATTATAAAGGATGTCCCGGACCTGGCCACCGGTTTTCGACTGATTGATCAACGGTCCCGCATCACCCGGATCATTATTTTTGCCATTATATCCGGTTTCGGTATTTTAGCCCTGGCCTACGGATCAAAACGCACCATCGATGCTGCCGAATCCCTGGCTGTTTATATGGGAGTCAGTAAAACCGTTATCGGTCTGACCATCGTTGCCTTTGGTACGTCACTGCCGGAATTCGCCACGGGCATTGTCAGTGTCATAAAAAAAGAAAACGAGATTCTGCTGGGAAATGTCATCGGCAGCAACCTGTTCAACATTCTTGGTGTCGCCGGACCGGTTGCCCTTTTCTATCCTATTCCGTTGGAAAAATCACTGATACAAATTGAATTCCCAATAATGATCATTTTTACCCTGGTCATGTTTTTTTTCCTGTTATATAAAGGACGGCTAATACGGCTTGTAGGTGTTATATTTTTCCTTGCTTATGTTTTATATTTTATTAGACTTATCATTTAAAACACATATTTCCAAGCCTCAAAACCTGAGCAGAAAGGACGAACCATGTCGAAATGGACCATACCACAGGTGCTCGTGAACACGGTTGAAAAATCCGGAGACCTTCCCGGCGTCTGGGTCAAGAAAAACAATTCCTATGTTTCCATCACCTGGAAAGAGATTTATGAACAAGTCAACCAACTGGCCCTCTTTTTGGATGAACTCGGCTATAAAAAAGGAGATCATTTCGCGATTCTTTCAGAAACACGCTATGAGTGGATCCTGGCCGACCTCGCTTTGCAGGCGCTGGGCTGCGCGTCCGTTCCCATTTATCCGACACTGATGCCGAAACAGGTAAGCACTCTCCTGCAGCATTCGGCAGCAACGGGTATCTTCCTTTCCAACGAGAGCCATCTGGAAAAACTCCAGTCTGTCCCCGACCAGTCGGAGAAACCCTTCCGCGTAATCTTTTTCGATGACCGTCCTGTAGCTGAGAACCAGTTCACCCTTTCAGAAGCTCTGCAGAAGGGATCTGCTCTCCCGGTTAAGCGGGATATTATAAAAGAAAAGCTGGATACCCTTTCTCCGGATGACACGGCAAGCATAATTTACACTTCCGGAACGACCGGTGAAGCGAAAGGTGTCATGCTGACGCATGACAATTTCCTTTTTAACGTACAGCGCTGTATCGAGGTTGTGCCCTTCACCAGTGAAGACCGTTTTTTGTCCTTTCTGCCGCTCAGCCATGTTCTGGAACGAATGGCCGGATATTATCTGCCCCTGTTCGTCGGCTGCCAGATTGCCTATGCCGAAAGCCTGGATACGGTTGCAGAAAATATGACCGAAGCCAGACCGACGATCATGGTTTCGGTTCCCCGTCTCTATGAAAAAATCTATGCCCGGATTATGGATACCATTGAATCGGGCAGTCCTCTTAAACAGAAATTATTCGGATGGTCCATCGAGACAGGTGCACGCTATTTCGGAAAGATTCAGAGAAATGAATCGATTCCCGGTTCTTTAAAAACACAGTTCCGGCTGGCCGACAAACTTGTTCTTTCAAAAATCCGTTCGAAAACGGGAAACCGGTTACGTTTTTTCATTTCAGGCGGAGCCCCATTACTGAAGGAAATCGGCGAATTTTTCAACAACCTGGGGATTATTATACTTGAGGGATATGGCCTGACCGAAACAAGCCCCGTCATCACCCTCAACCCTCCGGAATCGTTTAAATTCGGAACCGTGGGACGTGCTATACCGCAAGTGGAGTTGAAAATCGCGGAAGACGGCGAAATCATAACCCGTAGCCGGAGCGTCATGAAGGGTTATTACAAAAACGAAGCGGCAACACAGGAAGCGGTTGACAAGGAAGGCTGGTTCCATACCGGAGATATCGGGCATGTTGACCAGGACGGATTTCTGAAAATCACGGATCGCAAGAAAAATATCCTGGTTACTTCCGGAGGAAAAAATATCAGTCCCCAGCCAATTGAGCAGAAGCTGAAAGAATCCCCGTATATCGCTGAAGCAGTGGTCATCGGTGATAACAGGAACTATGTTACAGCACTGATCATACCGGATCATGAGAAACTGATCACCTTTATGGAGTCCGCACAAATTCCGCTTACGGATATAGCGGAAATTATTAAGCGGGAAGAAGTTAAATCATTCTACTCCGATCTCATCAGCGAGTCGATGACCGCGTTCGCACGGTATGAACAGATTAAGGCCTTCCGCCTGCTGGAAAGGGAATTTACCCTGGAGACCGGCGAATATACACCGACCCTGAAGGTAAAGCGTAAGGTTGTGGAAGAGAAGTATAAAGATATCATTGACGCAATGTATAATGTTTAATATCAGAAGCGAGTGATCCGGCACACCTGCAGGCACCATTTCAGGGGTACAATGCGGGAAACCTGTTTCCGGTAAAGACGATACCGGTCACCGAAGTGTCGCACAAGGCGGCGTTCCTCGAAAATGGAACCCGTATAGAAATAGATAATCATCCAGACCAGAGAAACAAATAGGAATCGTGTCATTTTCGGCTGGAAGAGGAACAGCGTAATACTGAAAAGGTACAGCGGATGCCGGCTGACGGCATAGAAACCGGTTGTATTCAGCTGGTAATGTTCATC
This sequence comes from uncultured Calditrichota bacterium, assembly GCA_964410215.1. Classification (GTDB taxonomy): domain Bacteria; phylum Calditrichota; class Calditrichia; order Calditrichales; family CAYPHA01; genus CAYPHA01. The sequence continues at coordinate 40,336 of CAYPHA010000020.1, forward strand.
GGTTGTGGCCGTATGTTCACCCTGAAAAAAGCGGCGCACGGCACCCAGCCCCAGAAATTCCGATGTGCTGAAATCGCGGAATGCCAGGCCGAGGGCTATGAGTGAAAGGATCTGTAAAAGCCTGAACAGCAGGACAAGCGCACCTTCGACCTGCCATACCGGAACGGATGGCTTGGGTACGAAAAGAATCATGACGCCGAATAGAAGGGTTTGCAGTCCGTTGAATGTCAACCGGTAAAAGGCAAAAAAACGGGGCCATCTTTTGCGGAAAAAGGCTTTCATCGGGTCCGACGAAAACAGGCTGTGAATGACCGCAAATGATAAATAAGCGAGGCTGATAATAAGGATATCGTTCATAGTGATCAAAACACTTGCTGTACTAATTTTCTTCCCATCGGCAAAGGATACTGCACATGCCGTCTAAAAAAACAATTGCCGTCACACTGGGCGACCCCTCGGGGATCGGTCCGGAGATCGTTCTGAAGGCACTCACCCGTCATCCGGAAATATACAGGACGTGTAACCCGGTCGTATGTGGTGACATGATGGTTCTGACTGAAACAGCCGCAGCGTGTAACATCCATGCCGCATTCAACATTAATGACGGAAACGATCCGTTCAGTGTCTCCGATCCGTCTCATATCAATGTAATATCTGTTTCGCAAGTTACTGAAATTCCGGCCATCGGCCAAATAAATGCCGCCTCAGGACAACTGGCCTTTGATTATATCAAAGCGGCTGTTGACCTGGCTTCTTCCCGCAGAGTGGATGCGATCGCAACCGCACCTGTCAACAAGGATGCCTTCCGGATGGCCGCGGTGCCTTATCTCGATCACACGGAAATACTGACAAAGCTGACCGGCAGCACACGGACGATGACGTTATTCATGACAGGATCGCTTCGGGTTTTTTTTTACAGCCGTCATATTCCCTTCAGGGACATTCCCGGTGATTTAGACACCGGCCGGCTTGTTCAGACCCTCCAAGACTGCCACCGATATCTGGAAAAGATCGGTATTTCCTCGCCGCACGTAGCTCTGGCGGCCCTCAATCCGCATGGCGGGGAACAGGGTATGTTCGGTGACGAAGAAATCCGGATTCTGACACCCGCCGTTGAACAGGCCCGGGCATCCGGTCTGCAGGTCAGTGGTCCTGTTCCGGCTGACTCCGTTTTCTTTCTGGCCACCAGGGGACATTATGACGCCGTGCTTTCCCTCTACCATGACCAGGGCCATATTGCCGCCAAAACCTACGATTTCCACAAAACAATCAGCCTGACCATGGGTCTGCCCTTTCTCCGGACATCGGTAGATCATGGTACCGCCATGGACCTGGCCGGACGAAACAAAGCGAATGAGATCAGCATGGCCGAAGCAATCCGCGCCGCCGGTCATTATGCCTGGTAAGCGGCTGTTGCTTTGAAAACCGATAACAACTATCTTTCACCCGTATATCACAAAAGAAATAATTTTCCGGCAATTTCGCTTATAGGGAGCGTTTAAGGAATATACAGAGGACTTATGAAGCAACGGTTTTACCCCGGTCACCCGATACATAACCAGTTAAAAAAGCGGATACTGGTTCTCGATGGCGCCATGGGCACCATGATCCAGACTTATAAACTCACGGAAGAGGATTACCGCGGAGCTCCATTCAGGGATTTCCCGCGTGATCTGAAAGGTAATAATGACCTGCTCTCGCTCACCCAGCCCACAATTATCAAAGAAATCCATTTAAAATACCTGGAAGCGGACGCCGATATCATCGAAACGAATACGTTTAATGCGAATGGCATTTCGATGCGCGATTATGACCTGGTGGATCAGGTCTATGCAATGAACCGCTCGTCCGCACAACTGGCCAGGGAAGCAGCCACTGAACAGACACAGCGTACGCCCGACCGGCCCCGCTTTGTCGCCGGCTCCATGGGCCCCACGAATGTAACCCTTTCTCTTTCACCGGATGTAAATGATCCCGGATACCGATCCGTCGGGTTCGAAGACGTATCAAATGGCTATTTTGAGCAGGCCCGCGGACTCATCGACGGCGGTGCGGATCTCCTTCTGCTGGAAACCGTGTTTGATACCCTCAACGCAAAAGCGGCCATGCATGGTATTCAGCGTGCTTTCAGGGACACGAAGAAAACCCTCCCGGTAATGATGTCCGGGACGATTGTCGATCTGAGTGGACGGACCCTCTCCGGACAGACCCTGGAAGCTTTCTGGATTTCCATTAAACATTTTGACCTTATCAGCATCGGGATTAACTGCTCCCTGGGACCCGAACAGATGCGTCCTTTCATTGAGGAGTTATCCGGCCTGGCGCCCATCTATACGACCTTGTATCCCAATGCCGGTATGCCGAATGAATTCGGCGACTATGATGAAACACCGGACCAGATGTCTTACTACCTGGAAGATTATGCCCGCAACGGCTTCATCAATATCGTCGGGGGATGCTGCGGCACGACCCCGGATCACATCCGCAAATTCGCGTCAATTGTCAAAAACATTCCGCCGCGCACCCTGCCGGAACGTAAAACATGTCCACAGTTCAGCGGACTCGAACCACTGACCGTAACTGCTGAGACGAATTTCATAAACGTCGGCGAACGCTGTAATATAACCGGATCCCGACGGTTCGCCCGGTTGATCCGTGAGAACGATTATGAAGCCGCCGTGGAAGTCGCACGCAAACAGGTCGAAAACGGAGCACAGATTCTGGACATCAATATGGATGAGGGGCTGATCGATTCGGAAGCCGCCATGGTGCGCTTTCTCAACCTGATCGCAGCCGAACCCGACATCGCCCGCATACCGGTCATGCTGGATTCTTCAAAGTGGTCCGTCATTGAAGCCGGACTGAAATGTGTGCAGGGAAAATGTATCGTGAATTCCATTAGCATGAAAGAAGGTGAATCCGAGTTTCTGGAGCATGCCCGCAAAGCACACCAGTACGGTGCCGCTATGATCGTCATGGCCTTTGATGAAAAGGGCCAGGCCGAAAGCGTGGAACGTAAACTGGAGATCTGCACCAGGGCGTATAAACTGCTCACCGAAACGGTTGGTATCCCTCCGGAAGACATTATCTTCGATCCTAACATCTTTGCCGTCGCTACCGGTCTTGAGGAACATAACGATCTGGCCCTGAGTTATCTCGAGGCCGTGCGAGCCATAAAAAGACAGCTCCCGGGCGCCCTGATCAGCGGCGGCGTCAGCAATCTTTCCTTTTCCTTCCGCGGTAACAATCCCATCCGTGAAGCAATGCATTCGGTTTTCCTCTACCATGCCATTCAGGCCGGTATGGATATGGGAATCGTCAATGCCGGTCAGATCACCGTATACGAAGAAATCCCCAGGGATGTGCTTTCAGCTATAGAAGATGTGCTTTTCAACAGACGCAACGACGCCACCGAGCGCCTGCTTGGTTTTGCCTCGACCATGAAAGAGCGAGAGGGTAGCACACAGGCTATGGAAGCCTGGCGGGACGCGGATGTCAGACAGCGTCTTGCGCATGCGCTCGTCAAGGGTATCCTGGATCATATTGATGAGGATGTGGAAGAAGCCCGTCAGCTTTTCGATGATCCCCTCGAAGTCATCGAAGGTCCGCTGATGGAAGGTATGAACGTGGTCGGAGATTTATTCGGCTCTGGAAAGATGTTTTTACCACAGGTTGTAAAAAGCGCACGGGTAATGAAAAAAGCCGTCGCATACCTGATGCCTTATCTGGAAGCAACAAAGTCTTCAGGAACCCGGACCGCCGGAAAGATTCTAATGGCCACGGTTAAAGGTGATGTCCATGATATCGGCAAAAACATCGTCGGTGTCGTTCTGCAGTGCAACAACTTCGAAGTTCTTGACCTGGGTGTCATGGTGCCTGCGGATACAATTTTACAGAAAGCGAAAGAGGAAGATGTCGATATCATCGGTTTGAGCGGCCTTATTACACCCTCGCTCGATGAAATGGTTCACGTCGCCCGTGAAATGGAACGACGTCAGTTTAAGGTACCCCTTTTAATCGGTGGTGCAACAACTTCCCCGAAACACACGGCAGTCCGGATAGCCCCGGCATACTCCGGTCCGACGGTCCATGTACTTGATGCATCTCGGTCAGTCGGTGTTGCCAGTAAACTGATAAACCGGCACACCCGTGATGAATACGTGGAAGCATATCGGAATGAACAGGCCGTGTTACGAAAAAAGCACGAGGAGCGGGTTAATATTTCGAAACTTGTGACGCTGGCAGAAGCGCGTAATAATAGTCTGCAAACGGACTGGGACGGTTACAGGCCGTCTGTACCCGAAAAACCCGGCATCACACTTTTTACGGACATGCCTGCAAAGAAATTGCTGGAACGCATTGACTGGACGCCGTTTTTCACGGCATGGGAAATGAAAGGCAGTTATCCCGCCATCCTGGATCATCCGAAAAAGGGTGAAGAAGCGCGAAAACTTTTCGAGGATGCACAGAACCTGCTTGAAGAAATCGTAAAGAACGATTGGCTGGAAACGAGGGCTGTCATTGGTTTGCTTCCCGCAAACAGTACCGGGGACGACATCGAAGTATATGCGGACGAGAACCGGTCGTCCATTCTGGCCGTGATTCACACGCTCAGACAACAGATGGAGAGACAAAACAAGCGTCCGAACCTGGCTCTGGCTGATTATATCGCGCCCCGTGAATCAGGCCTTGTCGATTACATGGGATTTTTTGCCGTAACCGCCGGTATAGGTCTCGATGCGCTTGTCACCCGCTTTGAGAAGGATCACGATGACTACCAGAGTATTATGGCCAAAGCCCTGGCCGACCGGCTGGCCGAAGCTCTGGCGGAAAGCCTGCATGAGCGCGTCCGGAAGGAACACTGGGGATATGCCAAAGGGGAAGATTTGAACAATACGGAACTGATTGCTGAAAAATACCGGGGTATCCGTCCGGCCCCCGGTTATCCGGCCTGCCCGGATCATACGGAAAAAGAAATCCTGTTTAATGTATTACGGGTTCCGGAACATACGACGATTACATTGACGGAAAACATGGCCATGTATCCCGCGGCTTCCGTATCAGGCTACTACTTCGCCCACCCGGAAGCAGCCTATTTCGGGGTTGGAAGACTTGGAAAGGACCAGGTACAGGATTACGCCAAGCGGAAAGGTATGTCGGTTCAGGCCGTCGAAAAATGGCTGGCACCCAATCTTGGCTATTAGCCGCTTTCCCTATCCGACACAATGGGAAAAAATCAATATCGTATGCTTACGGGCCGGCTTTTATACGGTCTAGTATCTCTTTGACTTTTTCCGGTTCATTGGAACCGATACGAATCTTTTTACCGTTTTTCAAACGTATCTCGATCGCCCGGAGTCCCGAAACATTATTTAGCCATCCAAACATCATCTATCTGTGCAAACAACCACAGGTCTCTCCCGGCGGATTCATACCGTTTTCCGTTCCATATCCTCGGGGTGCCCTTTTACCCAGGCATTATTAATCTTCGAACCATCACTTCAATGTATTTAACCACCATGTCTCCTTCACTTTATTTCAATATGTGACGGTTGTTTCGCCTGATTGATTGAATCACATTGTCAAGTTGTTGAAGAAATCGTGACCTATCACTTTTTTTCAATGGTGGAGGACCACCGGTCATTTCTCCGGCACAACGTAGTTCTTCCAATAAATCCCGTGCTGCGACAGCCTCACCAATATTGTCATCTGTATACAGTCTCCCATTCGGTCCAATAACATGTGCATTTTTCTTCAAACAACGGCTGGCAAGGGGAATGTCAGCAGTGATTACTATGTCATTGGGTTGAATACGGTTTACAATCCAATCATCCGCAGCATCCAATCCATCCGATACTACTTCAAGGAAAATCCACTGTTCGGGCGGAGTTCTCATCCAGGAATTGGCCACCAGCGTGACACTAAGTTCGTATCGACGTGCAACCCGATATACCTCTTGCTTAACCGGACAAGCATCAGCATCGATAAAAATATGTAACAAATATAATCATCCTAAAACGTTAACTCTTTTCAGTCTTCCACCTGACGTCTGCGTTGATGAGCACATTGCCGTGTTGCGGTGCAATGCTTTGTTCGAAAATATATTATATCCTCCGACGGGTCTGTTCCCGATTACTCGGGATTTCCGCTTCGCTCCAACCGGCGGCCAGACGGACCTGTCCGGCTTGAGAAAACGTATACAGGTGCAAAAGCTACATCATTTTCAGCACTTCCACCAGTTCAATCTCAAACAGTTTCGGCCAGCGTTTACCGGTCACAAAAATACGGTGATTTTTACTATCGTAAGCAATTCCGTTTAAAACATTTGTATCAGGGGATATATCTTCCGGCTTGAGTAAGCCGCTCAGATCAACTTTGCCGGTCACGTAGCCGTTTTCCGGATTTATAATAATTATCCAATCCGAATACCATATATTGGCGTAGATACTGCCGTTAATATACTCCAGTTCATTCAGGTTAGATACCGGACCATCCTTATCAATGACAGATAAGCTATGTTGTACCTGGAAGGTCTGTGAATCCAGGAACTGTAAACGGGAACTGCCATCACTAAGAATAAAATGATCCCCATCATGTGTCAATCCCCAACCTTCGGTTTTATATGCGAATTCTCCAAGCGATTCGAAATTATTGATAGTATATATAAATCCCTTTTTTGAAAGCCAGGTCAGTTGATAAATATTATTTTCAAATACCGCGATACCTTCTCCAAAATAGTCACTGGAAATATCAATCTGTCGGACAACTTCTCCGCTCTCAAGATCAACTTTTCGAAGAGCGGATTGGCCATACGAACCGGTCCCTTCGTATAAATAATCATTGTAATAAGATAAACCCTGCGTAAATGCTTCTGTGTCATGGGGATAGGTGTTCACAATACGATAAGTATAGTTCAACGTTGAATCAATTAACGGAATACCAGATACCGCGATTTGATGAGTCGCTATATCCATTTCCCCTTCTGAATCAGTGACTTTTAAGCATACATTTATATGCCCAGGTGATGAAAATTGGTGCGTTATTATGTTTATTGGTTCGTAATCCGTATCCCATTGTCCATCATTTTCCCAATCCCATTTCATATTTAATTCAGATATGGAATCTTCTAAATCATAGCTTTTACAAGGGTCAAATTGAAAAATGGTGGAGATATGCCCGGAACCGGGAGTTACACGGAAGTATGCACTTGGAGGTGTATTTACATTTGAGGAAGATAAACCAGAACTGCACGAAAATATGTTTAAAGAAGCGGTTACTATAACGAATAGAAAACTCCATTTCTTCAATTATAACCCTCCTTTTTAGCTTTGTAGCTTAACCCCTAAACCTCGCAGTTAGCAAAATAACTCATAAATAGCACGAGGAATCCGAAAAAAATAATTACCACACTATTTTTAAGGAGGACTCCTGATGCTAAAATGTTATTTGTAATACAATATGAAATTAATTATTTAGAATCGTATTAAGCTTCAAAATTATAAATCGTAATTCATGAAAAATTAAAGGGATTAAAAACTGTTGTTTCAAGAAAAGTCATTTTTCATTCTCAATCAATCTGGATATTGTCCTGACGCCCCGAGAATGCGATGCGGTATGGCAGCCGCCCAGAAAAACGATAATCCATTTTCCGGAAGGTCATTTATCTTCCATCTCAACATGAATGTTTTCCCTTACATTCTTCAGCGCATTTAACAGTGTATCGTGTGCACTTTTAGGCGTGTCAGGCTGATACATCATGATATTTTCCAGATGCTTCTGTAGGATATCATCATCGACAGAGGAGAAATCGAGTTCTTCCGGAATGTTATCGGAAATAAAAATGATGGGTGTACTGAATTTAGATGTGTATAGATTGTGGAGATGTGCGAGTCCGGTATTTTGCACTTTCTGGTCCCAGCTGAAAAACATCAGGCTGATGGGAGCCTTTGGTATAATGCTTTCCCAGATATGAGCGTTTTCCATCTCCTGGTAGGGTTCAAGTATATAAAAATAAATCTGTTTATTTTCAGCGACGGGATAGTTATAGAAAATAAAACCGTTATAAATACTTTCTCCCTGGACGGGAAGTAGTTTTAAGAAGGATAGAATAAGATCCTGATCCTCGGCAATCAGTGGAATTTCGATCACATCGGTCATATGTTTGCCTCCAATTCCCGTATAAAGTCATCGAGACGCTGAAGGTCTTTAAAGTCATGTTTTTTCTTTTTAACCGCCATTGCCGCTTCTTCCTCCATGGAAATCGATGCCATTGATCCTGCCGCTACAGACGTTTTTTCCGGAGTCGATTTGGTAAACATCTTCGAAAACATTTTCCTGATGCCTGACATGTTTTCGGCCTCCTTGAGCGCATTCATTTTCCGATCATAGCTGTCCGGATCGATGAGCATTCCCTGATCGATCCATTTTTTAATGCGTTGTAACAAATGAAGTGTATGTCCACCATACATATCAATAATCAGCTTGAGTGGCGCGCCGTTTTTAAATTTAATCAGGAAACCGCGCTCTGTCGGCTCTACTTCCTCATAGTTCAAATCCGGCGGCACAAAAAATTTAGAGGACAGGTTCGGCAGCAATCGCATCATATTATTTCGTTTTCGAATCTCTTCCTGGCAACGGGAGATGATTTGCAGACTATCCATCGATATCTTTTCGCGATGCAAGGTCCGGTCCTGCTGCATATGAAATTTGCCTGTAAACCAGGTGGCCATTGTCAGAATAGCCTCTAACGGTTCTCTGGACTTCAGGCTGGCATTAACGACTCTCCCCTTGTTAAAATGAATCGTTCCCTGGCGGTTTCCTTTGAGAATGGTTAAAATGCCATTTTTACCGGCATCACTGAACGTTTGGATCAGTTCCACCAATGAAAAATCCTGTAGGTGTCCCTGTAACTGGTTATCCGTCTCTGCCACCTCGCCGGAGCCATCCCGGATGATCGCTTTAATGATATATTCAAACTCTTTATAGTGTTTCGGTAACTGAATCAGCTCGGTGATTCCTTTTTCCCACAGGGCCTCCCTTTTGGCCTGTCCGATATGTTTCGTAAAGACGACGATCGGTGTTGTGATCTCCCGTTGAGAAATACGGTCAATCCAGTCATCCAGGAAATCAGGATTATCTGCTATAAGGAAAATGAAGGACGGATTTTCCTGAGGGAGGGATTCCAATGCCTGGTCAATACCGCCGCCCCAGGAAAAGTGGATCGGCAGATGCCCGAGGTGGGAGTAGAAGATACTGAAATTTTCCTGTTTATCACTTATTAAAAATATATCTCTCATAATCCGGATTCATCCTGTTTTTCCGTATCTTCCGTTTCCGGTTCAGCCGTATGTATGGCCTCATTGGTCGCATGGTCCTCCTGCCCGCTTTGTTCACTTTTTTCCTTCTCCTCTTCCTCTGTCTCCCCTTCTTCTGTCTTTTCCTCTTCAACCGGTTCAGGGATCCGCATAGAGAGCAAAACGGTTTTAATGCTGTCTAAATCCGTGGTGTCGCATTGTATCCATTCGGCAGGAAACGTAAAATGAAAAGCACGTTTTACGTCCTCTATCCGATCAACATCGTCCATGTTGGTGATGGCAATGGTCCAGGGGACATCATTCCTGCCTGTAAGATGATTAACCAGGTAATTGGTATATTCAAACAAATCTTCCTTCTGGTCATTGATCAGAAAGATATAGCCGGAAACACCTTCGGATAACTTCTGAACTGTTTCAATGGCTTTTTCGCTGATCATCAGTCCGAGTATAAAAATATCAATATTCGGATGAATGAGGAGGTGCCCCAGGTCGAGCCCCTGTTCATTCTTAACTGCCTGTTTGGAGTTTGAAATGGTCTGAACAAATTGGGCTTTTCCGCTATCCTGCGAACCGAGAACAATTATTTTCCCCGATTCCAGATTTTCCAGTTGTAACGTCGTCCGCAGGTCCGCCATTTCATCCATTGTAAGTTTAATTTTTTCAACGTCCGGTGCACCCTGTTCAACCTGTTCAACCTGTTCAGGCAGTTCATTGAGCGATAATTTATTCGGTTCCGACAGATGCAGAAAATTCTGACGTTTCAGACGGACGAGAATCACAGCGGTTTCAAAGGACGTATAGAAGGCATTCTCTATGATCTCCTCGAGGGTATGTGGACGTTCCAGATACCGGACGAAATCTTCATGCAGGTTATTCTCTGATGTGAGCAGATCACCGACATTCCTGGCGCGAATAACGCAACTGGAGGGTCCGATCTCTTCAAGATTGACGATATACTCCCGACGCAGCCTTTCGGCCAGAAGAAGAATACCCACATTACTTAACCTGACCTCATTCGAAGGGGTATCTGCCTCCGTCGCGTTGAAGGTAAAGGAACCCGTTTTCCAGAAAAGCATATGAAGGATAGCCTTATCCGCCTGGTGAAAGCCGACCTGGGCATCATCCATATCCCCGTCAATGAAATATATTTTCCCGCTGTTAAAACGCGTTATGATTTTCAGGACACCGGTACGGTTTTCTTTTCCGAAAATTTTTATCAGGGTGGCCAGCGGAACGTCTTCCAGTTTTCCTGCAGAGTAATAATCCCTCTGGTTCTGCCCGGAAGACATGGAACTCAGGAAACACTTGAGGCTGAAGTAGACTTCCGTGAGTGAAAGGGCATCATCGTATACTCTTAAGGCACCCAGGTCATAGAATGCCAGTCTGCGGTTTGCCTTGTCCGGAACATGATATACTGCCAGATGGTGGTCGTTCAGAATCCCGAACATGTTGATTACATCGGATCGCTCGGCATCGACAATGGTTAAATAGTCCACCATAACGAGTTTAAAATCATTTTCAGTAACCCTTTCAGCCATGTCCTCGAGGTTACGGACAACCTCCACATCATAATCATCTGACAACCAATGATCTGTAAAAAAGCGGGTATTTTCTTCGTTAGAATCGAGAATAATAATTTTATCAGCGTGCATGCAGGCCTCGGAGAAAATACAATTTGAACTTCAAATTTAGCGGGTATCTAAGATTATGTCAAGTTTAAAAACGTTGCGTTAACCGGTATGCTGATATCGTGTCAATAGTTCATACAGCATTATACCATAAGCAACGGACACATTTAAAGACTGCTTCAAACCGAGCATCGGAATTTCAACAGCCAGATCTGCCAGCCTGACCAGCTCTTCCGAGACACCGTCCACTTCATTGCCCAGTATGATACAGACCGGAAAGGAATACACGGCCTCGCGGTAATCGATACTGTCGGAAGTATGTTCCAATGCAACAATCCGGACACCCTTTTTCTTTAATTCTCGGACCAATTGTACCGAATCTTTACGAAATTCCCATGGAACGCTGTCCGTGGCACCCAGTGCGGTTTTATCGATCTCTTTCCGGGGCGGACAGGGTGTATACCCGGTTAAGAACAATTTAGCCAGACGTATGGCGTCACTGCTTCGAAACAGACTACCGACATTATGCATACTGCGAATATTCTCAACCAGGGCATAGACCGGAAGCCGGTCTAACCTGTTCAATTCTTTAAGGGAAGGCCGGTCACTGAATATGTCGTCGTAGGAACGTTTATAACGCATGGTCAGGAGACTCCCCGTGCTTTTTTTCCAGTTTAACCACGGTTTCAATATGATAGGTCTGTGGAAACATATCGACCGGCTGTACGGCACGAATATCATAATACGGTGCGAGGATCGCCAGGTCGCGGGCCAGAGTGGTTGGATTACAGGAGACGTAGACGATCCGCTCCGGTCTGATAGCGGCGATCTGACGTGTAATCTTTTCATGCATACCCGCCCTGGGGGGATCGGTGACGATGACATCGGGTTTTTCCCTTTCCGTACGGATATGCTCCAGGATATCACCCTGTATGAACTGAATGTTCTCAATCCCGTGTACGGCCGCATTTTTCACGGCATCCCTGACCGCGCTTTCGATCAGCTCAAAACCGATCACGTTTTCCGCCTCACGTGCCAGGAACAATCCGATGGTACCGGTTCCGGAGTAAAGGTCCCAAACGGTCCTGCGCTTTTCCAGCCCGGCATATTCCAAAACGATACCATACAGTTTTTCAGCCTGAGCCGTATTCGTCTGGAAAAAAGAATTGGCGGAAATATGGAACAGATAACCGCCCAGTTTTTCCTGAATCGATGAGACACCGGCCAATAAAATCTCTTTTTGCCCGAAGGCGACCTGAGCGAGACGTTCATTGATTGTATTGACCACGCCGGCAATCACTCCGAACCGTTCCATGAGTTCATCCGCGAGCGGTTGTAAAAGCGATTGCTCATCATAGGCCGTAACGATATTTACCAGGATTTTATCATTATAGTGACTGGTTCGTAATACAAGAAAGCGCAAATATCCCTCGTGTGAGCGTATGCCGTATGGCTCAAGGTTATTTTTCTGTGCATAATCAGAGATATAGCGGAGAATTTCATTGGCTGTTTCATTTTGAAGCAGGCATTGATCAATATGCAGGATCTTGTCGAACGTACCTGGTACATGCAGTCCGAGGGCAAAATAGCGGGATATACGATCATCACCCAATTGCTCCGGCATCAGCCATTTTTTATCGGAAAACGAAAACTCCATTTTATTCCGGTAACCGAAAATCTGATCAGAGGGTAATGTCGTTTCAACAGGCGGCAGCTGAAGCCCCCCAATATGTGCAAGCGATTCCCTTACAATCTCACGCTTAAAATGCAGTTGATCCGCATAATCCATATTCTGCCAGGTACAACCGCCGCACCACTGGAAATAGGGGCACGGGGCTTCTTTACGGATCGCGGCCGGCCGCAGCACACATATCAGCCGGGCCTCTGCATGAGAACGTTTACGTTTCTGGATGCGAATCAGTGCCCGGTCTCCCGGCAGCGTATCTTTTACAAAGATGACATAGTTATCCATACGGGCAATCCCGCTGCCGCCAAAAGCCAGCTTATCGATTTCAACCTCATATTCGCCGTTCCGTTTTACGGGATATTTTTGTTCACTCATTGATATGACCAATTACCTTTCGTATCATTCCACCGATATCAGGATCTGCAAAAACCCGGAAATCACGCGACACCGCATCATTCAGCATGTGAGTAAACGTGCGTATTTTGCGGTAGATTTCATATCCCCGGGCAGTATCCTGAAGGGGGAAAATGGTTTTATTCGTTAACAACGGGTCCGCTTCGGCGGAAAAAAGCCCGGCTTCCACGGAGCGTTCAAAATCTTTCGTGCCCGGAATGGGTGAATAGGATGCCAGACGCACCTTAACACCAAGGTTATGTACAAAAAGAATACTGGCAATTACCTCTTCCGGGTCCTGACCGGGCAGACCCATCATCACATAGGCATCCAGGTCTTTGGTTTTATAGCCGGCAATCTTCAGCCTTTCTACGGCATGAACCATATCATCATTCGTAACTTTCGAATACATGTCTTTCCGGCGTTCCTCATTGGAAGTTTCGAAACTCAGCCGGACGGTCTTAAAACCGCTGCGATACATCAGGGAAGCCAGCCCGGCATCGATATCCCTGGCGAATAATCCATTTGGTGAATGAAGTCGTAAGGGTATTTTTTTACGGATGAGTCCTTCCAGGATAACTTTAATATGACGGTCCCGGTTTATAAAGAGAGCATCATCATAAAACGCGAAATCACGAATTCTAAACCGTTCGTAATGCGCGGCGAACTCATCAAGGACAGCGTCCGTTTTCCGTTGTCTGAAAGGCATGGCAATTTGTTTCTGAGCACAGAAAGAACAATTATAGGGACACCCTCTCGATGTCATCATCACCAGGTAATCCGGATGATTAATAAGGTCGAAGGCCGGCGGAGGATAGGCATCGAGTTCTTCGAAAACCAGGGGGACGGAATACGTATTATCAGTCAGCCGGGAAAGGATCCGCAGGGTTTCCCATTCGCCTGGTCCCGTTACAATAAAATCCGGATCAATCACGTCACGGGCATGACCGGGATACAGCGATGCGTAGATACCACCCAGGATGACAGGCGTATCCGGTAGTTGCCTGCGTACAATTTCGACTGTTTTTCTGACCCCGGGATACCAGTAAGTCATCAGGGACGTAACCAGGACGGCAACGGCATCGCGGTTTTTTTCAAGAAATTTTATCAGTTCTGCTTCGGGAACACCATAACGGGCATAATGTCTGGGAATGTGCTTCAATTGTTCCGGTTTGTTCACGATTTCCCTGCGGAAATTCCCGGTACCATATTTCCGGACAGTGATCGGATTATCGGGGTCAATATATTTATCGAGGCAGTCAAAATAAACGGATTCAAAACCCTGCGCACGGATGAAGGACGCCAGGTACAGTAAACCAAGCGGTTTACTCCAGAGGTCATAAGCGGCAAAATCATAGATCCACGGATTGATGAGGATCAGTTTGGGAAAATGATTTCGGATCATGTATTCTGATTCAGGATAAGCCGTTTATGCTATTGGTCCGTACATTACATCATTACTGATTTAAGAGGTTACGGTATTATTTTCAACATCTGCATCGGTTTTTTCCGAACGTTTTGCCTTTGCTTTACGCTTACGGGCTTTTCCCTTCTCAATCTCTGCCGGCAGGAGTTTTTCTTCATAGGTTTTGAAATTCCCGCCGTTGATTTCATAGCGGTTCATAAGTTCAACCCAGCTATCCAGTTCAGTCCTTATAAAACGGATCGTACCCCTCTCGGAATCAAAATAGGACGGAATTTCATCGTTGAAAGCCCGCCTTGTCAGGTCAAACGGACGGTCAAATCCCAGATAGCGCGAAGCCGTTGCTGCATTCCACATGTTATTTTCGTCTGAAGCAAGGTCCGGTAATTTAAAATCCCAATCGGTTTTCAGTTTCTCCTCAAGCCACTCCGGATTGTTTTTATGGATTTTATCGAGTATGGACTTATATCCTTTATGCTGCTTATAAGCCAGTTGGGCCATGCCAAAAAGAACAACATTGGAACCCGGATGTTTTTTCAGCATATCCTTAAAGACATCTTCTGCTTTCTTGAATTCTCCAAGATTCACATACGTAAGCGCCATCAGATTAAGACTTTCCGGGGTACCCTCGCTGTCTGCGTACTTCTGTAAAAAGGGGACCGATTCTTGTAGTTTTCCCAGTTTATTGAGGGCATAGGCCATATAGCGGTTACCCACCGGATGATCAGGATCGATTGCCAGGGCATTCTTCAGATCTTCAATGGCATTGGTCCAGAGATCGCCGTTGATCTTGTTGATCCCGTGGTTAAGGTGTACAAAAAATTTGATTTCTGTAGGCAGAGGCTCAAATTCAAAATCATTATAATAAAAATCCAGGCTCCGGGTCGTTATCATGCGCGAGCGTCCCCGGCTCCTTTTATTCTGATTGAATTCTTTCAATATTTTAGAAAGGAAAATGGTTATTTTTCGTTTGATTTCCGATTCATTGACCAGCAGAATACTCACCTGGGCCGGTTGAGCATTTTCTTCATCCTGTATATGACGCAGGCCGACTTCCTTTGCTTTGTAAAAAATATTATTCATTATCTCGTTGGTCATGTTGGCCGGCGCCGCAATCCGCAGATCGACAAAACTGCGCTCGTATCCGCATTCTGCACAAAATGAATAGTTCAGTGTTATTTTGTTTTCGGTATAAGACCATTTTTTCAAATACGCTGACAGTAAATGTAAATTACACGTAATCATTGCAACTCCCTGTAGTACACTTCTTTTCAGTCCGTATCACCTTTACAGCGTTACTTCAACCATTGGATTGGATGAACACACGATTTGTCAACCGCTTTTCATACCAAATGAGATTAAAGAAGAATAAATTGAAAATTAAAATATTTTGAAGGCTATGCCAGCACATTCAAAAGAAAGGCGAACGATAAGCTCTAATCGTCAAAATATAGCTATTACCGCCGTCCGTGTCAAGATGATTTTGGCTGACACCATACGGATTATTTACTATGATAACGATTTCATGAAAATTAAGTTCCTTAAAATACTGCAGAGGTGATATGGATCAAAATCAATGAAAAAGATACTGCAGCTCCGCGGTAAAAAATGAACTGCGCATGTCATTGTTATCGATATCAACATCCCGGTCATTATCATACGATCCCAATACATTTAAACGCACATTTTCCATGACAGGTACCTGCACATAGAGAAACAGTGTCCAGATCGACCGGGTGGAATAGAGACTGAGAGCTCTGCTCTCCTGGTTATCCGGATAGGTCCGCCGTGTGTGTGAAACCTCCATCGATAAAAAAATCTCCTTACCGCCACTGTAATTCACACCCAGACTGTAACCGTGTTCCCGGTAGTCCTGCTCCGTGATATACCTCTCGTTTAGTCCTCCCTTAAGCCGGTGACTTCTGTTTTCATAAATAATGCCGGTTTTAACGTCCCAATCGCGGATATAATGGTTAATGAAGCCAAACCGGAATGTATGAAGCATGTAATCCGGATCCTGCTCTGTTTTTTCATTATACCACTTATAGTCAAACGCATAGTCCGTATCAATTTCCCAGTTTCTTCCCACCTGCATTTTCATGTAAATCCTGTTGAAGAAAGTCTTAGAACGGTTACTGAGCGAGCTGTCTGAAAGGACCAAATTGAAGACATTATCCCGGTACCCCATCCTTATATCATTTCTGATATGTGAACCCAGAAAACCGTTCAGACGAATCGTGCTGGTCTGTTCCCTGAAATCATTATGAAGATAATCGATACTTTCGTTTACATTAATATCATACGAAAGGCCTATACTCCTGTAACGATTTGCGTACTTCAGTTCCAGGTTACCCTGCTCCCTGAAGAAATCAGGTATGGTTTCCGAGGGGGAGCGGTAGCGTTTCAGACGTAGCAGGTTTTGTAGCCGGAACAACCAGTGCGCTGACATGTCCCAATACAGACTCCCGTCTGAATAGAGTTCAAAGTAGCCTAAATGTTCATATACCCTGTTATCATCATAGATCATTCCGAATCGGTTATGCGTATTGATCATGCCGGCCGTAAAACGATGCACAATATTAAAATCCGTTTTGAGGTTTTCTTTGTCGTAACGCAAATCACCGGTAACGTCGAACGCATTGCCCTGTATGCCGCCTGATAAAGGAATGCGCAAACGTGTGGCAATAAACGGTTTTTGAATTTCCTCCACCAGGATACTGTCATCTTCCAGGTTTTCGATCTCGAATTCCTGCCGGTTAAAGTCGACACCTGTTCCAAGGGTCCATTGTATAGGCCTGCTCTCTGTTGTGGCAGGCTCCGGGTCCGCCACTTCCATTACAGCCATTTGGCCCGCTTCCTCGATCATCATTTCGAGGAATATATTGGCTATTTCCGTGTCCCCTGCTTCTTTATAGGCTTTTGCAGAGTCCAGTAAAGATGTATCCTGTCCGCTCAATGCCGCCAGCAAACGGACTTCCCAAACCAGCAGGTCATAATCCTGCTCCGGCGTTTCCAATGATAATACAATGCCCTTCATGAGGAACAGAAGGAAAAAGATCAGTCGGTACTTCATAGACCGGATTCCCGTTCCTGTCATCACATGGAATCGTTTAGAATAGTATCCAGTTGATTCTGAATCAGTTCGGCGAGTTCATTTGCCAGATGCACTTTATCTGACAGCATGAGTTCCCGGGCACGAATATACAACGTTTGCAGCAGCTCGAGGCGGATACGGCTTTCTTCTGTCAACTGATCATTTTGGCGAAGACGCAACAGCACGTCCCCTGTATGTTTCAGTTTCTGCACTGTTTCATCCGCACGTATCACCTTTTCGTCTGCATCCCTCATAAGCCGGTCCAGACGATTCATGAGGTGCAGACAAAGGCGTGTCTTGTGATAAGCGCGCAGCGGTCTGTTCGATTCATTATCGTTACGCGCTTCCTCCAGGAGGCCGGCGGCTTCCTGATGCAGGGTAAGCAGATCCGGATTGTCCATTTCCCTGAGCTTCTGTTCCTGCAATTTCAGAATCCTTTGTAATTCGTCGTGTCTCTGGTCAAGATTCTCACGGCCTGGATCGGTTTCACCGGATTCATAGCGCATCGCCTTTGTGGTAAGGCGCTGGGCCAGGTTCATGCGCTGCCGGGCCATATGATACGCCTCTTCAGAAAGAGCTTTCTCTGCTTCGGTATATACCTCTTTCGCCCTGTTCAGCAACCGGACAGCCTGCGCGGGAACATCCCCTCCCAGGCTGTTTTCTACCACATCGATATAGCGTTTCAGGGAATACAGATTTTCCTGTAGACGTGTTTTCTGGTCCGCCTTGCCCGATCGTTGTAAATCGATCGCCCGGTATAAAAAGCGTTCACCGATCGCCAGTTGCCGGAGCGCGCGGATCGGATCATTCTGATCATAAAAGCGCTGCGCCCTTTCCAGATACTGCCGGACTTTATCCATGAGGCCGTTCACCTCGGGTTCCCCCTGTTCACCTTCACGCAGGGTATTCAGGAGTGTATACATGTCGCGGATTTTATCCTCAAATGCGTCCCGGCCGTTATCCATATTACCTTCTCCGGCGATACGTCCCGCTTTCGCGGCAAAGTAGCGGGAAATACGATAGTAATTCTGTGCCTGGAGATAGTCCCCATCCCGCAACGCATGGTCGAGCTGTTCCTGATAGGCCCGCGCTTTCGTGATAAAATAGCGTCCGTCTTCACTGTTCGTTTTATGAATATGTAATTCCGCCTCCCGTATAAGATTTTCCAGATCGGCCAGATATCCGGCAGCTGGTTTGAAAAGCAGAATTCGTGCCGCGCGGTTTGCCAGCGCAACGGCTTTCAGCAGAGCCCTTCGGGCACGAAGGAGTCCCGCTGGTGTACGGTTTAATTCTGACAGGGCTTCATTATACTGCGTATAAGCATTATTGATAAAATTGAGTGCTTCATCATTCTGATAACGGATGGCAAGGGCGCGTATTTCGCTCAGTTTATTGTTCAGCTGTTCCAAACGGTCACGGACATTCCTGTATTGTGTATCCTGACCGGCAGTTATTTCAACAAACATCAACAGTATTACGGAAAGGTATAGTATTCGTTTCATTGTTCGGGTACCATTTTAATGAACCGCTCACCCGGGTTTATTTTACATAAGCACTGCTTAAGATTCAATACGCAGAAACGGCAAATGGCGCACCACCGGTACGCCATCCGCCATCATCATTATTCTTTAAAAGGGGGTGACCCGGTATGCCGTGGACCATGTATTCGAATTATAGGGGTAGGCCCCTTCATCAGTGCTCAGAATCGTGCCGTTATCGATAACATCGATGACAGCGTGATGGTAACCACGGAACTGCATGATCGTCCAGTCACCTTCGTACACATTGTCACCATTACGATCCCTGCCGGCCCAGTGCATCACCGACCTGCCATGGTGGCCGCGACGGTTACGTCCGTAATGCAGACGGACGATTTCCGTAGCTTGTGTTCCCTCAGGGAAAAACATCGGATCAGCGGATGAATTCCGGACTGTAACTTTCAGACGTACGGTACTCCAGCGTGGAAATGTGAATACGGACAACCCATCCAGTTCAAAAGCCAGGGGATCCGTGATGACGATGCTATCCTGATCGGAAGGATATACGACCATTTTAACTATTTGAACTGAATTGTTCTCGGACACACCTTCTGCCATCGAGATATTTCTGATTCTCCAGTTCAGGCGGGGATCCTGACGATCCCTGAATTTCCATAATTTCACGACCCGGTCAATATCGTGGACCATCGGTTTTTCATGACGGATAAATTGCAGGGTATCCTTGCTGCTGTCTGCGATGAATGCGACAAATTTACCCTCCAGCCGTGTGTGAATATACGCCGTTGCCGTTGAGTCCGTGTCATACACAATCTCAACCGACCGTTCAGTAGGCCTTGTTGCAATTCTTCCGAAACGGCGATGCGGGTTATGTACCTTACCGAGAGATTCGCTGCCAATCCAGTTCGGCTCATCACCGAAATTGTCCTCCGATTGATCATCCAGCGCATCAAAAAAAAGATCTGCACTGTCAGACTCCAGAACTTCCATAATCCCTTCATCGTTGACACGCATATCGGTGCTCTCATTGCCATCGGTAAGACTTTCCGAATCTTCACAACTGACAAAAACCATAAGACTCAACATAACGATTCCAAAAAATAAACGCTTCATGACATTAACCTCCATATTGGTTCAGATTTGTGGATGATTAACCGGGCCCGGGTATCGATCCATGACATTCAATGATCTACGATGATGATTAATACAACTACTGTGCCAAGAGTGAATAAATACAAAATACACCGTACAAAATACAAAATGGGGTGCTATTTACAGCATGTGGTGTACGGTATGGTACGATTAAGTGTACGATTTGGTACAGTTGTGCGCACAGGTACGCTTTATTAGAGTTGTTTTTGTATTTCGGAAAGTATTTGGGGAAGAATGGTATCCTTGGTCCCCTCCAGGCGGCAGCCGGCTGCGCGGGAATGCCCCCCGCCATTGAAGGCTTTTGCCACGGCATTGACATCAATATGGCATTTGGAACGAAAACTGACTTTATGAAAACCGGGTTTGACCTCCCGTATAAATAAACCGACTTTTCCGCCTTTGATGGCGACACTGTAATTGGCAAGCTCTTCGATTTCGCTCTGGTTATTACCGCTGAGATCTTCATAACCGAGATATACGACATTAACGAGTCCATCAAGATGACTTTCCAGAGAATACAGTCCTTTCCCGATCGTTTTAAGGGCGTTGAAGCTGTTTTCGAAGAAAATATCATTCGTCACCTGATCCGGTTGTACACCAATTTCTACCATCCGGGCACAGATGGCCAGGTCCCGGGCCCGGGTATTGGAAAAGGACAGGCGTCCCGTATCATAGACGATTCCCGTATAGAGTGCTTTAGCCAGTTCCAGATCGATATCAATACCGGATACCTCAATGATTTCATATACCATGGCCGTCGTGGAGGAGGCCTCCTCATCGACCCAGTCATACGGTCCGAAGACATCCTCAACAGGATGATGGTCAATTTTCAGACAGTGGGCGGCATCCGGCAGAAGCCTGGAAACATCTCCCAGACGTTTATACCCCGGTACATCCAGAATAATGGCGCTTTCGACTACCCCTTTTGGCAGGTATGTTCGCAGGTCGGGTTCTTTTTCAAAAGGAAGAATATGGTTCCAGTTTTTCAAATAGCTGTAGCGGGAGTCCACTTCCTGGTCGTGAAATACCATCACATGGTTTTTGCCCAGCTTCTCGAGCAGAAGGGCCGTCGCAAGCACGGAAGCGATCGCATCACCGTCCGCATTGATATGGGCCGACAATAAAAAATTATCATGTTCCTCTATAAACCGGAAAAGGCGCTCTGCTATTTGCTTTTTATCTGGTAGTGGATCCAATTTCGCTCTCCAAAAATAGCCTTCAATATAACAAAGACAAATCTAAGATAAAAATATTTTTTGGAGAAAAGAATTGAGGGTTCAGGATTTCAGATCATCAACCCTCCCCCATCCCCTCCCTGCAGGCAGGGAGGGGTGTGTCCCGGCTTGCCGGGACACAGGGTGGGTCGAAATCCTGTATCCTGAAATGATCTTTGTCTGTCTATTCAAATTCCTTCCCTGTTACTTTCAGGTAAGCAAATTGGAAGGTATAGATAACGACCAGGGACCAGCCGGCACCGATCAGTCCGCCCACCAGAATATCGAATGGATAGTGCACACCGATGGCCACCCGGGAATAGGCGACCAGTGTCGCCAGCGAAAAACACAGCCAGCGGTAACGCCGGTAGTAAAAAGCAAAAAGGGTCCCGACCGCGAAAAAATTAGCGGCATGAGCCGAGGGCATGGACCAGGATGACTTTTTATTGACCAGCAGATGGGCACCTTCCACCACATTACAGGGCCGGATACGCTGGAAATACGGTTTCATTAGGGATGCCGCCGTCTGGTCGGACAGGGTGACCACAATGATGGCCATGAGAACGACCCAGCGCCCTTTGGCGCCGCCCTTCCAGAGCAGCCCGACAACCAGAACCGCCCAGACCGGATACCAGGTCTGTTTCAGGGTTATGATGGGCATCAGCCAGTCAAACACCGGATTGGCCAGGCCGACATTTAATATAAGAAAGAGTTGTGTATCAAGGCTGTTTAACAAATCAAGCATTATAATTCTCTGTTAATAAATAAGTAACATAAGTGTGCATAACATACGTATGCTTCAAATTCCTTAGACTGTGGAAGTATTTTTGATCTGAACAATGTCTTTTCTTTTTTAATGGGTGTACCTGGTGAACTGAATTTAGAAAAGATATGGTTATTTTAAAAATAAAATCATTTCTTTATTTTCACAAAATTACGGACCTAATTAATATCTCAAGGGATAAAAAACTTGATTCTGATAAAAATCAAAATATATTTACGTAAACCGGTTAAGGTTAGATAGACGCTGCTGAGATACATCTCATCAATGACTAACCGGATCAATAACCCTTTGGATCATGATTAAAAACTATCCTGTGATCATAAAAACATAAATATGGAATCATTCATATGAAACTGTTCATTTTTCTGAGTCTATTATTAACTTTCTTAAGTTCTTTTGCACAGCATTATCCCACTGGTTATGTTGCGGATCCGGATCCGGTCATTCAGGAGCGCATCGAAGAATGGCGGAATCTGAAGTTCGGCCTGATGATGCACTGGGGATTGTATTCGCAGTGGGGGATCGTGGAGTCCTGGTCGTTATGCGGGGAAGATGCCGAATGGATGAAACGAACAAAGGGTTCGAATCCGGATGACTACAATCAGTATAAGAAAGATTACTTTAATCTGATAACAGAGTTCAATCCGGTAAAATTTGATCCGGAAAAATGGGCGGATGCGGCCCGGGCTGCGGGTATGCGCTACGTTGTCGTTTCGACAAAGCATCATGATGGATTCTGTATGTTTGATACCAGGCAGACGGATTTTAAAATTACATCCGATCGATCACCGTTCAGTACCCATCCAAAAGCAAATATAGCCAAAGAAATATTCAGTGCCTTTCGTGAGGAAGGTCTCTGGGCCGGCGCCTATTTTTCCAAACCGGACTGGCACAGTGAATATTACTGGTGGCCCTATTTTCCGACCCCGGACCGTAATGTCAATTATGATCCGGAAAAACACCCAGAACGCTGGCAGAAATTCAAGGACTTTACCTATAACCAGATAAAAGAGCTGGTAACGGAATACGGGAAGATGGATATTCTGTGGCTGGATGGCGCCCAGGTGCAGGCCTGGCCGCAGGTGCCCGATGAATTTTCCACCTATCTGGTCCGGCGCGTTTACAGTCAGGATATCGACATGCCACGCATCGCGAAGATGGCTCGGTCACACCAGCCTGAAATCCTGATCGTGGATCGCTGGACGAATAAGCCCAGTGTATATGAAAATTATCTCACACCGGAGAACAAGGTACCGGATAAAGCCCTGGAATATCCATGGGAAGCCTGTATCGTCGGTGGCAGCGGCTGGGGCTGGAAACCGGATGAGGTCTATAGATCCGGACGGGAGCTGGTCCACATGCTGGTCGATATCGTCTGTAAAGGCGGTAATATGCTGCTGAATATTGGGCCGAAACCGGACGGCACCTGGCCCGAAGCCGCCTATGATCGTTTGCAGAAAATGGGTGCATGGATGGACGTGAACAGCGAAGCGATTTATGATACCCGTGCTATTGAACCTTATAAAGAAGCGAAAATCTGTTATACCAGAAAAAACCAGTCCAATACCGTCTATGCCATCTATCTGGCTGAGGAGCACGAAAAAGAACTTCCTTCTGAATTGTTGCTGTACTCTTTCCAACCGGAAAAAGGATCAAACGTGCGGCTTCTGGGCGTTGAGCAAAACCTGAGTTGGAAAGAATCGGGTAGCGGTACGCTTATTACCATTCCGGAAACAGTCCGGAAAAATCCGCCCTCTGACTACGCGTGGGCATTTAAGATCGAAAACATACAACAGTAAACCTGATCGCGTCAGAATTAATATGAAATGATAAAATTATTTGAAAGGCATTGTTAAATGAAACAATTCACATTTCTGGCCCTGCTTCTTTCGTTTGTTGTGTCTTACGCACAGCATCATCCCACCGATTATGTCGCGGATCCGGATCCGGTCATTCAGGAGCGGATTGAAGAATGGCGTGATATCAAATTCGGTTTAATGATGCACTGGGGAATCTATGCCCAGTGGGGTGTGGTGGAATCCTGGTCGCTCTGTTCGGAAGACTGGATAAAGCGTCATCATGGTTCCAATCCTGAAAACTACAATGCCTATAAGCAGGAATACAACAACCTCATTACGGAATTCAACCCGGTGAAATTTGATCCGCGGAAATGGGCGAAAGCGGCTAAGGATGCCGGCATGCGCTACCTGGTTTTCACTACCAAGCATCATGACGGTTTCTGCATGTTCGATACGAAGGAAACCGATTTTAAAATCACCTCGGAGCGGTCGCCGTTCAGCAAACACCCGAAAGCGAATGTAGCCAGGGAATTATTCGATGCCTTTAGAGAGGAAGGACTCTGGACGGGCGCCTATTATTCGAAGCCGGACTGGAACAGCGAATATTACTGGTGGCCTTATTTCGCCACACCGGATCGCCATGTCAATTATGACCCCGCTAAATATCCCGAACGCTGGCAAAATTTTAAGGATTTTACCTATAACCAGATCGAGGAGCTGGTGACCGAATACGGCAAAATGGATATCCTCTGGTTCGACGGTGCCTGGGTACGTCCGATAGATAATATGCCGGAGGAATTCGAGTCCTGGGCAAAGAAAAAAAATTACGACCAGGATATCGATATGGAACGCATCGCCAAGATGGCCCGTTCGCACCAGCCGGAAATCCTCTTCGTGGACCGCTGGGTCACCAGTAAATATGAAAACTATCTGACTCCGGAGAATAAAGTGCCGGACGAGGCCCTGGAACATCCCTGGGAATCCTGTATCGTTGCCGGGGGCTGGTGGGGCTGGGTACCCAATCCAAAATATAAATCCGGGCGTCATCTGGTTCATTTGCTGGTGGATATTGTCTGTAAAGGCGGCAACCTGCTGCTGAATATCGGTCCGAAACCGGACGGAACCTGGCCGGATGATGCCTATGACCGTCTGGAGAAGATGGGTGACTGGATGGATGTGAACAGTGAAGCCATCTATGAAACCCGGGCGATAGAACCCTATAAGGAAGCGAAAATCTGCTATACCC
>CAYPHA010000021.1:0-65363 GCA_964410215.1 uncultured Calditrichota bacterium
ATGAAAACAATGCCCCTATAGCTATTGATGATGTTTTCAGCAATGATTACAATGTAGTTTTGAAAATTCCAATTCCAGATTTACTAAAAAACGATTATGATATTGATCAAGATAATATAAACTACACTCATATCGATCAAGGTGAGAAATATTTACATCATGGCAATATTGAAACAAATCAAGATACGATAATTTATTATCCAAATGATGATTTCATTGGTAAGGATAGTATACAATATGCTATAGTTGATAGTCGTAATGCTTTCGATAGTGCATCCGTAGTTTTAGATATTATCTATACTACATCTCAGCCCAATGATATTGTTGTTAATAATTTCGGATCTGGTAGTGGTTATTTAATAGAATGGTCAACAGATTTTTCTGCAAATTCTTACGTTCGTTTTGGGATAGAAAGTTATGCTCATAAAACTGATCAAACTAAAGAGTATAGTTACAAACAAAGACATCTTTTAGAGGATTTAGAAGAAAATAAAAGATATCGTTATCAAACAGTTTCGATTGATTCTTTTGGTAATGTATTTTTTGGAATCGAGTCATTTTTTACAACAGGAACTATTGGTGAAATCAACGTCTTCCCCAACCCTTTCAAACCCAACCAGATCCCGGAGCATGAATTTATATACATCACCAATATGCCTGAAGGATCCTCATTGTCCATCTACAATATGCTCGGCGAGCCGGTTTACCTTGACAGCGACAACTCCGAACGGATCTACCGCTGGAAAGCCGTGAATAAGAACCTCAAACCGGTTCAGTCCGGGTTGTATATCTACATCATCAAAGACAGGGATAATAAAAAACTGGCCTCGGGGAAAATCGTCATCATTCGTTGAAGAACCGGTCATCTCTCCGTGTCACTCTTTCTTATATACATGAAACCTATTTTTTCTTGACTTTAAAATAAATAACCGCTAGCTTCACATATTTCCAACAGAGGCTCAAATCCACCTAAAACATAGAAAACCGGAACCGGAACCGGTACTGTATGCTTATGGCTGACTATAGACGAATCTTATATGCTTATCATTTAACTTATCAGGAGGAACTTCTATGAGAAAGTCTTTACCGATGATCCTGGGGATACTGCTATCTGTGGGATTACTAACGCATGCCTTTGCCGCCGGTGTAGGACTGCCGACTGTTGGAAGCCGTGCCGTTAATCTGGGCGGCGCTTACCGCGCGCTCAGCGGTGACTGGAGTGCCGGTTACTGGAATCCGGCCGGACTGACCCGCGTGCAGGGATGGAATGCCGGAATCAACGCCACGACCATCATCCCCGGCGCACAGGTTCAACCAGCTCCATACCAGGGAAGAAGCTTTTATGGTTATACAACCGACAACATCGATACAAAACCCAAAACCTTCTTTATACCTACACTGGGTGTCGTGAATTCTCTGGATAACGGATTTTCCTGGAGTTTCGCCCTTTTCGTACCCTTTGGTCTGGGGGCGACCTGGGATATCTGGAGCCCCGTTCCGGGGTATAACTCAGCGGCCTATCCGGAAGAAGAATTTGAAAGCGATCTGCAGGTTATCGACTTTCATTTTTCCGGCGCTTATAAAGTTACCGATCAATTATCACTCGGTTTTGGTGTAGGCCTCCTGCATACGAATATTCTGATTCGTCAGCCAAAACTCAGCAAACCCTTCGAAGGTACGGCTCTGCAACCATTGGTTACGGCACCGCATGATGTCCTGGTAACCGACCTGAAACTTGAGGGCTCCGGCCTGGGTCTCAGCCTGAATGCCGGTTTGATTTATGACATCAGCGAAAAATGGTCTGTCGGTGCTTCCGTTCGCTATTATCCGGATATGGTACTCGACGGTGACGTCACCGCCGATAACTATTATACCGGTGATCCCGAAACCGTGGCCACACTCAAGGCCTTACATGCCGCCGATCAGATCGATGATGCGACACACGCACAGGCAACCACCGCTCTTTCCGGTGAAAAACAGAATTTTATTAGCGATGATGACGCCGAGGCCACCATGCCCCTGCCCATGAACGCCGGTATCGGTATCGCCTACCGACCCACAGAACGTCTCCTCTTTTCATTTGACACGGAGTGGACGCAATGGTCCAGCTGGGACGCCATTCCGCTGGAGAAAATCGAAGCCATCGATGGCAGCGATCAGAGTACCGAGCTCGTCCAGAACTGGGATGATGCCATGCGTTATAATTTCGGAACCGAATACATCGCCATGAAAAGCATGGACAGTGAACTGGCCCTTCGCCTTGGTTATTATCACGAAACCAATCCTGTTCCCGATGAAACCATCACACCGACCATACCCGATATCAACAACCGGGACGAAATCGTTCTCGGTGGCGGTTATACCTTCGGTAATATTACCCTGAATCTCGCCTATGTACATATTTTTATCGCAGAGCGCGAAGTACCGGAATGGCACCTGGAACAGGATGCGTTCGGCGTAGAAAACGTAGCCGGTATTTATAACGCAGATGTAAATGAGTTTCATGTCGGCCTGGAATTTAATTTCTAGCCACACTATGAGAATGAAAAGGAGATCATTATGAATAAAAGAAAATATCTGAATATCCCGCTAATCCTCGGGCTGGCCTTCTTTTTCATGTGGGGCTGTACCGATGATGAGCCGACTTTCCCGGAACGAGATTTAACCGGGAACGCTAAAAACACCGGTTCCATTCAATCGATTCAAACCCAGGGAGCGACCACCGGTGAAGCGAAAGATGTCAACGTTTACCTGCCCTATGGATACGACCCCAATGCGGATCCGGCTTATCCCGTTGTCTATCTGCTGCACGGTTTCGGCGGTGACGCCGACACCTGGCTGGGTATGCAGGTGGATAAAGTACTCGATGTCATGATCGCCGAGGGAACGATTCCCCCGATGGTCGTGGTTATGCCGGATGCTTCCAATCCTCTGGGCGGAAGCTTTTATACCAATTCCGTCGATATCGATCCGGCCAGGAATCCTGGCATGAATCCCGCCCTGGGTTTTGGTGCCTATGAGTTTTTCATCATTCAGGAACTCATCGCCACGATCGAACAGGGTTTTAACGTCGATCCGGCCAAACGCGGTATTGCCGGTCATTCCATGGGCGGATACGGCGCCATGAAACTGGCTATGCTGTACCCGACCATGTTTAAATCCGTGGCGTCCCATTCCGGTCCGCTTTCTTTCCATGAACTGCTTTTCAATGCGAACAGCAACCTGATGCCACGCCTGGCCATGGAGAATGTGGATGCGGCAGGTAATCCGCTGGCGGTAATTGACCTTACGCTGGCTTCGGCCTCTCCCACAACGCATCCGCTTACCCTGACCATGTTCGGAATGGCCTCGGCGTTTGCACCTCATTTCGGAACTGCAGCGACGTATGATGCCCTGAACGGCACGGCATTACCGGCTGATATTAACGAATTTCCGGTTTCTACCGAAGAAGTCGTACCAGATACCGGCATTCTACCGGGCGTGGACCTGCCGGTGCGGATCGCGCAGCCGGGTGTGACCGCCGATACGGTCGCAACCGTCTGGCCCAAATTCCTGGCCCATGACTGTTATACCATGCTGGCTACCGGTAAAAAATATGACCAGACCGATTTGGCTGTTGATGCCATCAAGAATCTTCATATTTACATCGATTGCGGCGATACCGATGATTTCGATCCGATGGATGACGGCGCGGGTTTCGGTATTATCTATACCACGAATGCCTTCAGCAATCTGCTGACGAGTCAGGGTGTGGAACACATGTACGAAGTCTATAGCGGTGCCCATTCCAGTGATGTTTATTACCGGATCGAGGTGGCCTTTAAAGAGCATGCCAAAGCACTGCAATAATTTCGACCTTTTTTAAACCTAAGGGCAGGGAGTACTCCTTGCCCTTTTTTATTTTATATTTTATATTTATGCGCTCGTAAAGAGACCAGGAACAGGATGCAGAATGCGAAACAGGACATTTTTTATATTATCAGTGCTTTATCTTCTTTTTGCTGCCGGAACGGCCCAGGAGGCCGCACAGCAGGACAGTCTTAAAACCGGTGATCCGGCGCCGACTTTTTCCCTTCCGGATCTTAATAATAACTATGTGTTTCTGCGGGATTTCTGCGGGGAAGAACTGCGGAAACCCTGGAAAAACAAAATACGTCATGCCGTGGTATTAAGTTTTTTTGCCACCTGGTGCGGTCCCTGTAAACAGGAAATCCCCTTCCTGGAAGAATTAAGGGATTATTACGATGGCAAGCCGGTCAAATTCTACCTGATCGATGTAGGCGAAGACAGGAGCGTCGTGGAGCCGTTTATAAAAAAAAGTAAACTGAAGATCCCGGTTCTGTTGGACCGGTATATGCAGACCGCACAGCGCTATGGCGCGCAATCGATACCGCGCCTGGTCGTTATCGATAAAGATGGTACGATAATCAAACTGGATGAGGGATTCGACGATGGCCGCCTTTTTATCTCTGAAATGAAACAATTGCTCGATCCTATCCTGTTTGAACAAGCCACTATAAAAACCGGTGCTAATTAACCCTGAAATGATCGTTTCTTTGTAACATAAAGACGCATCACGCATCCAATAAATGCACAACCGGGACACTGTGTTACAATAATTAAGGAGGATAGCCACATGGCTGAAGAAAAAGCAAAAAAATACAAATTTAAAGCCGAGGTTAATAAATTACTCGACATCCTGGTTCACTCCCTTTACACGAACCGGGAGATTTTTGTTCGCGAGCTCATTTCCAATGCATCGGATGCACTCGATAAACTGCGTTTTGAAACAACCCGTGGTGGAGAGGTTACCGATGCCGACCTTCCGCTGGAAATAAATATCACGATTGACGACAAACAAAACACGCTAACCATTTCCGATACGGGTATCGGCATGACCTATGACGAAATGGTCAAAAACATCGGGACCATCGCAAAATCCGGTTCGGAAGAGTTTATGAATAAACTGGAAAAAACGGCCGAGTCCGAGGATATTTCACAGATGATCGGCAAATTCGGCGTTGGTTTTTATTCCGTTTTCATGGTCGCCAAGGAAGTGACCATAAAATCCCGTTCTGCGAACAAAGACGAACAGCCGGTGGAATGGCATTCCAACGGCCTGGGTAATTACGAAATACGCCACATCGATGATAAAATTAAACGCGGTACGGAGATCCGCATTCAGCTCCGGGATGATGCAAAAGAATTTGCCGATTCAGGACGTATTAAAAGTGTCATCAAGAACCACTCGAATTTTATCTCGTTTCCCATCAATGTGGACAAGGAAAAAGTAAATACCATCCCCGCCCTGTGGCGTGAGCCCAAATTCAAAATCAAGCAGGAACAATATGACGAATTTTACAAGTTCCTGACCTATGACTATGATGCACCGATGGATACCATCCATACGGCCGTCGATGCACCGGTTCAATTTAACAGCCTTGTTTTTATTCCAAAACGCTCCATCGACGTATTCGGCAATTTTCGCGAAGAGCGCGGTCTGGATCTCTATGTGAACGGCGTTTTAATTCAACACAGAAATAAGGATCTGGTACCGGAATACCTGGCCTTTCTTAAGGGTCTGGTCGAGTCACCCGATATCCCGCTGAATATTTCAAGAGAAACGCTGCAGCAAAACCTGGTTGTCCAGAAAATAGCGTCATCCCTCGTAAAGCAGGTATTATCTTATCTGCAAAAGAAAGCAAAGGATAAACCGGAAGAATATGCTGCATTCTGGAAAGAACACGGTACCATATTCAAATTCGGCCATAGCGACTATGCCAACCAGGAAAAATTTGCTGAGTTACTCCGTTTCAATTCGTCGCATCATAACGACGATAAAGGTCTGACCTCGCTGGCAGAATACACCGAACGATTGAAAGAAGAACAAAAGGAAATATTTTACCTTAGCGGTCAGAGCCGCGAAGCAATAGAGTCCGATCCCCATCTGGAAATATTCAGGAAAAAGGGCATTGAAGTCCTCTATCTTTATGAACCGGTGGATGAATTTTGTCTCAGTGGATTAAACAAGTACAAGGACTATTCATTCCAGTCAGCCGAACATGCTGATTTGTCAAAACTGGACAAAATAGAAAATACAACTGAAGATGAAGAAAAAGTCGAACATCTGAGTGATTCCGAAGAAAAAATTTTCAGTAAATTAATGGAACGCTTTAAGGATATCCTCGGTGACCGCGTCAAGGAAGTGCGGGAATCGAAAAGGCTCAAGGACAGTGCCTCATGCCTGGTCAATCCGGATGATATGATGACGTCCCATATGCAGAAAATGATGCATCTGATGAATAAGGACGCCACCCCGCCACAGAAAATCATGGAGATCAATAAGGATCATAAACTGATCCGGAATTTAATCAGTATTTACAGGGAAGACACCCGGGATCCGTTTATCGATCAGACAATCGAGCAACTGTTCGAATCGGCACTGCTCCTGGAAGGATACCTGACCGATCCCCATAAACTGGTAAACCGTATCCAGGAAATCCTCGAACAATCCAGTGAATGGCATCCGGTAAAAAAGAAATGACATGTTCAATTGCATTTATATTGTAGAGGCGCATAATTATGCGCCTCTACATTGTATCATATCATTCATTTCATCAACACCATTTTCCGCGTTCCTACCGTTTTGCCGTCAACGTTCAAACAATAAAAATAGATCCCGCTTACATATTCTGAGCCATTCCACTTTACCGTATAGTGGCCTGCCGCTTGTTTCTCCGAAACCAGTGTGGCGATTTTCTGACCGAGAATATTATGGACGGTTAATTCGACATTTTGTGGCGACGCAATATTTTGCGTCGCTGCGGAATGGAAACCGGCAATCTGATACCGTATCGTCGTTACCGGATTGAACGGATTGGGATAATTCGGTTCCAGATGAAAAAAACTCAGCACTGGATTTTGTTCATGAATTGATGTGACAGCCAGGTCCGACCAACTCCTTGGAATGATCACATATTCCTCTGCAAAAGGAGGATCTGAATCATTTTGCGATACAATTCCCTTAATGGTTATTGTACCATTCCCCGCCGGATTGGGGTGACCATCAATATCGGTCCCCTCCCGAATTTCCAATTTTAAACTGGCGCCGCCATCGGAAAGCATGGCAAAAAATGAGGTATCCGGTTTTTCCACCCATCCAGAGACCGATACATTTTGAATTTCCACCAGTTTACCTTCCTGTGCTTCCCCTACCTGCTCACATACAATCTGTTCTGCTTCAGGTGGATGGATAGCCTGTCCTAAGACAATAATGTCTTCCGGAACCAGTATGCTGCGCCCATTAAGTTGGTCTATCCTGCCGACGACCTCGACACTATCCTGTTCAGTTAAATCAATGCTTCGTTTATCATCGGAGAAAAGATTAATTCCACTGTTGTGGTCCTGAATAAATACATCCTGCGATTTTTCTGAAAAAATACCGGACGAGACGGTCACCACACCGCTGGTATGGATTTTATATCCCCTGTACATGACAACACCATTTTCATCTGTGATATGGGTCATTTCAAGTGGCGCTTTTCCGACAAGCACCTTAAATGTATCCGAAAACACGGTATGCGATTCATCATCTTCCGCATATATCCAGTAATCCAGACGCTCCCTGGCTGTGCAGGCGGGAATCCAGGCGGTCCAGACATCCCCGCCATGTTCCTCCAGGACCACCTCCTCTGCCGTGGATGAACCGTTTTTACTATAGAACAATATTGCAGAAGATACTTCCTGATCATCACGAATATGAGCTGAAACCTGAATCGGCTGATCTGCAATAAAAACAGAATCTGTCACATTAAAAATCGCCGGCCTTAAACCAGCGACCGGAATCACGGACACATCATCCACGATAAATTCGGCATCCCCGTCCCATTTGGAACTCACATCATAAAAACGGATTTCAAGCTTCATCGAAATCGCGCCCGGGGGTGCCTCCACTTCGAATTCATACAACTGCCAGTCTTCGCTGTCATCGGAGTAGGTGTTATACTGTGGCCCTCCGGAAACATCATGTCCGTCCCAATAGCCCCAGAAACGCAGTTTCCCGGCAGCATCATTATCCCTGATGCGCATGGAAATGCGATACCTGTTTCCCCCGATAACCGGGATGGAATCCTGATCAAGAATTTGTGTATCTTTGCTCGTTAATTTTATGCGTGCTGCACTTTCGCCTTCCGATACTTCCAGCGTATCGCGGCTTACAGTGATACCATCTGTACGGATGGTCCATTCCGCCGGTACCAGCCCATCCCATTGTTCGAATCCGCCATTTTTAATATAATTGGTTTGCGAATATCCCATGGAAACGCCCAGCACCAGCAGGATCAGATATACCATTCTCATCCACATAAATGTTCCTCCAAAATCAGTTAGAAAATGATAATGAATGTACCCGGGCAATTACATTACAGTTAAGAGACTCATACTTATGATCCGCGGATTGTTAAAAATCCATAATATAACTGCAAAAAGATGGAATTCTGTTGAATGGAAAAGGATTTTTTAAACAGGCAGGGTTATTTTCTGATTTTCTCCTGAATTTTTTCCAGGGCATCTTCGGCTTTTTTACGACTGTTATCGACATCCGGTTCTTCGATAACACGCTGGTAGATCCTAGCAGCTTCCTCATAACGCTTTAAATATCCAAGGCAGCGTCCTTTATGTAGCAGTGAAAGGATACGGTAGCGTTCCATTTCATTTTCAATTTTTTCAGGTAACGGATGCATAGCTTTATCATAATGTTCTAACGCTTCCTCCCATTTCCTTTGCCGTTCGGCAATTAACCCTCGCCTGTAATGTACAAATCTCAGCTGGTGCTTCTTGTAAAAGGGGATATGCCTGTTTACACGTTTTTCGTACACGTCGAGACAATACGAGGCCTGCTGATAATCGGCAACACTGTAAGACAATGCCGCCAGCCATCGGAGGAAAACCGGATTGGCCGGATAGGATGCGTTGAGTTTTTTCATGATCCGGTAGGCTTTATAGTACTGCTTTTCATATATATACAGTGTCTGCGCATATATATAGGCAGCCTCCGTCCGGGCAAAAAGCCCATTTTCACTGGTTTCTTTTAAATCAGCCAGTCCCTGTTCCTTATTACCGGAAGGATAAAAAAGCAGAAGGGGCAGAACGAATGGATACTGATCCGGAACAATATCCGCATAATAAAGATAGAGCCCGGTCCCAAGTTTGGCATCTGTATTGGGATACTTTCCATCAAGGGCATCCATAATTCCTGATATGGCCTTGATACCCGTTACCGCCGCCTTGAACCAGCTGGACCGGTTTATATATAAGCGTGCTTTAAAACCTATTGCCGCGCTTTTGTAGTATTTCATGACGGTGTAAAGCGAATCGTTTTCATCAACCTGGTTATAGGCATGAATGATGTCATCCATTTTTGCAATGAACATGGAATCCAGGGCAGGATTATAGAGATCCGCCAGAACTTGCATCCAAAGGACCATACCTTCCGCAAAAAAACCTTCCGGCCGCCAAGGATATTTCATCCGGTATTCCGATATCCCGCTTTCGGCCCTGTTAAATTCCAGGTTGTATATCTGATCAAGAATTAGTGTTAGTTGGTCTTTTTCAGGCGGAATCCAGTGCGGGTCAGGATTGGCAAAACCAGGACAGTATCCGGTAAATAGTAGCAATAAAAATCCTGCAAGGCGGGAAAAACGTAACGTGAAGATCATTGAACCTTTATTTCGATTCAGAAGATTGTTTCTTTGTTTTTGTAAAACCTACTTTCTCAATTTCGTTAAATATTTTATCTTTATCAAATGGTTTTGTTATATAGCCGTTACATCCCTTCTCGATAGATGTCGAAACCGCTTTCTGATCGCTGAGAGAACTGACCATAATAATTTTTACCGGTTCAAATTCATTACGTTTGTCGGTCACCAGCACTTCATTTTCAATTTCCCGTACTTTTTCCAGCATCTGGATACCATTAATCTTCGGCAACATGATATCGAGCAGAATCAGGTCATACGGTTTATCTTCGGCAAGTGCGAGGCAAAACTTTCCAAGCGCTTCCAGACCGTTTGTGGCAAAATCGACATCCCCGAGAGAAGACAGATAATGTGATAAGATCTTTCTGATAATTGCCACATCCTCAACGACAAGCGATTTCAAAGGCATTCTCCTGAAACATAAATCATTGTTTAGTCTTCGGCTGAAACCCAATTATATTTAGCGAAGAAAAAGGAATACGTTTGAAAAACAGGACAACCCTGTATTTTGGGAAGATTATATCAGCAATGTAAGAAGATTTTTCCCATCTTCGATCCGGGCGAATCTACCAACCTGTTGTTTTTTATACTGTTACATATTTGGCATATATATTGCAATAATTATTATTAAAACAGATACTTATTCCCTGCTTAACAACGATAATAAAAAGAGGGGACATCCCTCTTTTTATTTTTTTAATCTGTTATCATACCGAGGCAGCTTGTGGAAGGAATCAATCACCAGCCGGGAAAGTTCTCCGTAGAATGCATCAGGCCTTTTTTTAACGACCGCGCTCTCATCCGGGTCCGCACAGACTTCCATTGACCTTCGAATGATATCCTCTTCAAGGGTTGCCAGTCGTTGCATGATACCCGTTTCATTTCTATTCAGCAACACGGGTACATTCAGATACTTGTAACCCGATCCCCGGTTTACCGGAAAACAGGCGGATTTCATTTCCCAAGCCATTTTACTCAGAGGGGAAGCGCCATCCTCTTCCGGAGCCAGAATAGCCGGAACGATCTTTTGTGCATTAAGCCAGCAGGGTAAAACAACCGATGTGAGGGGAAATCCAACTACAGCCCACATCATCGTCAACTCCGGATCCATCCTTTTTTTAACTCCCTGAACAGCTATTGAACTCGATGAAGAATGTCTCGGAATATAATCCTGAAAATGAACGAAGAAATCCTCATCTGCATTCTGCGGAAGTTGATTCCTCAAATCTGTGCCGAGCAAGGAATGTTTAAGTGACCGGCTCACATCCTGTATAAGGAACTGCCATGAGAGCCTTCCGTCCTGAAATGCCTCAGCAAATAATGTTTCAGCTGTTCGGAAGCGAATATACCCATAGCCCCTTTCGGGATTACCGGTAAATGAATAATTTGTCCGGATAATATAGCCATTCGGTGCATGGGAAGGATCATTGACATCTATTTTCCGGTAGGTGAAATTATCCGTTTCAAAATATGCCGCACCACCCTGGGCATCGATAACCCCAAAATTGGCCTCAACGCCGAGCGGCCTTGGCAAGGTATCCAGGAGCGTTGCGAAATCTTCCAGTGTCGTGCAGACCTGCAGGGCGCGTTTCATTACAAAACCTTCACGGTCTTTAATCCGGGTTGTATCAGCGTCTGTTTTCAGGTTATAGGAGGCCGAATTCATAATGGCAAATCCCGCGGAATTATAACCAATCCATACCTGACTGCGCGATGAATCGGAGGCATTGACCAGACCAATATGATCGTATAAACCGTCCTCGAAATAAACGACGGCGGACAGTTCGTCGGATGAATCGCGGTGCTTCCATAAAACGGGCCGGCCGTCAGCCGTGGCAGAACCGCTGATAATCGCCGTCGTGCATGGGAAAGCGCTACTTGTTAACAGTATGATCAGAACATGGAGAATGAATAAGCGTATCATGAATGACTCTCAGCTTTCCAGTATAGGCAGAATCGTCTGGACAAATGTGTCTTCTATAAAATCCAGTTGTCTCAGGCTGGCCTGAATGGTGGTAACAGAGGTTTTATATTCAACAGGATAATTGGGATAAATCTCTTTCTTTCCCTTGAGATCCGGAACGACGTCATGATTCAGTTCCCGTAAAAACAGGGCCTGGTAAAAAAAAGTCCGTGCACTCTCCAGTTCGCCTTTTTGCATGAGGCATAGACCTTTTAGATGGGTATACAGTGAAGAAGAACCATTTTCAGCTATAGCCAGGTTGACGCATTTAAGGGCTTTATTATAGTTCTTTTTCTCATAAAAAACCACTGCCGCCAGATAGTTTATGTACTCATCATTTGGAAAACGTGGATATAAATCAATAATATAGCGGTCATATTTTTTCCGGTACTCCTGCCAGGCGATTTTGCTGTTTTCCTCGAATACTTTACGTATCAGCTCAGGTGATACTTCGTAATATTTTGACTCCAGAGACCGGTAAATTGTGAAGGTGCGTTCAAACGAAAACGGCTCATCATCCAGCAGATCCGGTGCATTGGAATCAGGCCGGTTAAAGAATTGATCGAGGTTAAAATCATTATTTTTCATGAATACTTCATTGCCTATTTCAAAAATATCGCCAATGGATTCAAATGTAAACTTCATCGTTATATTCCGTTTTGAATATAACTCGAAAATTTCTTTTATTGTCTTTTTAATATCGGGTTTTGACATAATACGTTAATGAATTTAATTTGTCTGTTGCTTCAATATAACATGATTTAAGAAAAAATAAAAATCCGGTATTTCGATATCTCTTACATTTTCTTTTCGTAACATACATAATAATTTTTAGGAAAAAATTAAACCGGCTGAAAAACTTGAGTTTAGTCTGAAAAAAATAGTAAATTAAACATCTATTCTGATGGCCTGGAGGGAATAATGTCATTTAACAAAGTTATACTTTTATTCTTCTTGTTCATTTCCTGTGTATTTTCGCAACACAGTTTTACCGACTTTAAAGCGGGATTACTGATGCCGTCCGATGCAAAATCGGGTTTCATGGGAGGTATCAATATCGGACGGGCTGTTGACGATAAGATAGGAACAAGCATCGGCATCGATGTATACCGGCGCAGTTATACGAAAGAGACAGCCGTTGCCGAATCCACTGTGGGCGAGGGCAGTTTCAGGGAAATTGCCCGGGAACTGGAGCAAAACATAACCATGGTGCCGGTTTATTTTCAATTGCACTATGTCGGCGGGCTCAGCCAGGCCCTGCAACTGAGAATCTCAGCCGGTGTTGGCTATGCGTTTCTCTGGAATAATTTCACCAATTATGAAACCGAAGAGGACAAGACCCAGTTCTTCCACGGTTTCGCCTGGAATGTCGCGGCAGGCGTCAGCCATCCCCTCAGTCGTGCTTCAGACGTGTTCGGGGAAATCGCATACTACAGCGGGAAGCCCTCCCGTGATGCCGGTGAAACCGAGATCGGCCTGCCCGTTCGCTCAGAAATCGATATGAGCGGAATCGGGCTGCGATTCGGCATCCGGATCTATGGCTTTGGGTTCTAATAAAAAGATATGTGTATGCTTTTTTCCCAGACACGACAAAAACCATTTCCGTTTTACCGGGCCTATCTGTTATCTTCTGCCGTTTTTTTGTTACTGGCAACCGCTTGTATGCCGCCTCCACCGCAACCGGTTGATGACGCTGTTCCCGATATACGCATCCTGCTGGGAGAGATTTCCGGTATTGATACGCTGATTTTCGATGGAACCTACCTGTTACAGGCCGAAGAGGCGGTTTACGAATTCGGGGAAAATAACCGTACTATCTATGTGGAAGCTATTGAAAACGGCTATAAGATTTTTAATGACAACCGGCTTTTGCGCTTCCGGTCCCAGGATATAGCCCGGTTTACAGCCGCTGTCGAAGGCGCTTCTTTCTTTCACAAAAACAACCGTTATAAAGGTTCTTTTCTGTTTATGCGCCCCGCTCCGGAAACACTTTTGCTGATCAATACCATCAATCTGGAATCGTACCTCAAAGCCGTGGTTCCGGCTGAGATATATACAGGGAAAAAGTCATTGTTTGAATCGGCGAAGGTGCAGGCGATTTGCTCCC
This sequence comes from uncultured Calditrichota bacterium, assembly GCA_964410215.1. Classification (GTDB taxonomy): domain Bacteria; phylum Calditrichota; class Calditrichia; order Calditrichales; family CAYPHA01; genus CAYPHA01. The sequence continues at coordinate 13,826 of CAYPHA010000021.1, forward strand.
GCACCTATGCCCTTCAACGCATGAGGGAGCGTGCCGGAAAAAGTTACGACGTTCATCTGGATGTCCGGGATCAGGTTTATGGAAGCCGTAACCGCGAAAACAAAATCGCTTCGGCTGCCGTGGATGAAACACGTGGCATTGTGCTGTCATTCAATGATACGCTCGCCACAGTGTACTTTCATTCCAGCTGCGGTGGTAGTCTGGAAGAAGGAAGCAATGTCTGGAAAAATGCGGATGAGCCCTATCTGGAGGGAGAACAGGATGTTCTCGGTGATTCGCTTGCCTGCCGTTTTGCTCCGAACCATCGCTGGACGGAGACACGCACATTGGGACAATTGGACTCCCTATTTCACACACTTTACGGAACAGGGGCGTTAAATGAAATGGTACGGGATACCACCGATCTGAAATTACATATCAAAGTAACCGGACGTTATAAAAGCGGAAGGGTTTCGGAGCTGACAGTAATCTACGCGGATACCACGCTCCGGTTACAGCAATACGAAATCCGCCGTTTTCTGGGCTGGCCGCCGGGATCTCTTCTTCCCTCCACGCTGTTCAGAATCAGAAAGAACGATGACAGATCCTTTATTTTAGAAGGAGGTGGCGCAGGGCACGGTGTCGGATTGTGCCAGTGGGGCGCCATGCGTATGTCTGAAGAGGGATTTCGTTATTATCACATTTTAGGGAAATATTTCAGGGGATGTTACTTAAAAAAAATATATTAATTCTGTTGACGGCACTATTCCTTTTGCTTTTGCTGTTTTCCTGTCAACCGGGCGGACTGGTCCAAAAACGATCGGAACCCGCCAGCGTAGACAGTGTCCTTTTCTTTACCCAGAAAGAAATTAGCGATCCTTTTCTGGAGAGTCTTACAACCGAGCGCGATGAGGAAATCGTACTCACGATGCAGCTCTTGCCTCCGCCGGCTCCACCGCCGCCGGACTACCGGCAACTGGACGGCTTCCGGGTACAGGTATTTGCCGGGCTGGATTCACTGAACGCGCTGGCAATAAAAAATGAACTGAAATCGAAAGTCGACGAACCGGTGTACCTGCTGAACGAAAAAGGTCTCTATAAAGTACAGATAGGCGATTTCCAGTACCGTGTCGATGCGGACAACCGTAACATGGTTCTGCGCAGGGAAGGATACCCGGGAGCGTGGGTGGTGTCGCGGAAAGTAAGAGCCGCCCGGACCGAGGACGCCGCTGTAAAGGAAACGCCCGTCGACTCAGACAGTATCCCGGCGGCAAATCCCCCTTCAACCGCAGAGCCGGAGGCCCTGACTGCCTACCGCATACAGATTCTGGCAACATTCGATAAAACCAGGGCCGGACGGGTGGCCTCCGACCTGGAGACACGGTTCTCCCGGCCATCCTGGTTCGAAGAGCAGAACGGACTTTTTAAAGTATATCTCGGAAAATTTGCAGACCGCGAATCCGCGGAAATGGTCTTGCGGGAAGTACGAATGAACGGTTATCCGGATGCCTGGCTTGTTTATTAAACCGCACGTCTATTTTTTCAGATCACTTATTTCCAAGGGATAAATAATCATACCGGGTTGATTCAATGCGGGTTGTATCCGCATAAATGCCAGCCCCAGATATTTTTCTGACCTGTTTTCCTGCACATCCTTCACCCACTCCCGGTAAGGCGTATCAAACGTGGTCATTTTGCTGTTCGATGACTCACGGATCACCTTTTGCCCGTCTTTTTCCGCGATCATCAGCATATGTGCTGAAAAAATATTGTCAAGATTCCTGTAAATCAGTGCAATAATATCGCCTGTCTCAGTCTTGTTTTCCAGCTCATTCAGGATTTCCAGCGGTACATACGGAATAGTAATTTCACGATCGGGTTTAATAAAACGCTCATCCGTGATGCCTTTACCTTTAAAAAAAGTTTCATGGGAAATCACCCGGGTCACCGTTTTTACACGATCACCCGCCACAGCTTTGGCGGCATCTTCCAGCAACCAGCTGTTCTCGGGTAACCAGTCAGCCATCGTGTAGTGATTACGGGTTTTCATACCGATCAGGCCGTCCTTATAGCGTATCTGCTGAAGGTTGTTAAAAAAATGATCCCAGGTGTTGGAAACAGACAGAGCCAGGACATGTTCACAGTAGGCCATGCAATTCGTTTCTTTAAAATTCACAAGCGGCCAGTCTTCCAGAAGCGCATAGGGGCCATCGCCCACACAGGTCAGATTATACGGCATGCCAAGAAAGCGTTCTGAAAAAATATTGATCTTCTCGGTTACGGTCAGATTCTTCTCTGCAATGGATCGAAGCACCTGATCAATCTCATGGTGTGTCATTTCATGAAAGGGCTTGTGCAGACCGGGATCAGCAAACAGCGATTGAAGAAAGAGAAACAGGAGAAATATGAAAACACGAAAGCGTTGCATCGGGTTATCCTTAAATAAATTCGTTGACAATTTCTTTTCTTGGAGATGGGATAACAACTTTTTCGACCAGAAGTCCTTTACGTTCAACAACTTCCGAACCGGCATCAACCGCAGATTGGACGGCGGCGACATCGCCCGTAAACGATACAAATCCTTTACCTCCGATGGCCATCGCCAGGTGAATCGTGATCAATTGTACATCGGCCGCCTTAACCGCGGCATCAGCCGCTTCGATAACAGAGGCGACCGTAAAGCCCTCGATGATTCCCAGCGCCTGCAGCTCAGGCAGATGCGTTACACCACTGATGGCGGGAAATACCGCGGGATGAACATTCGGGATGATGAAATGATCCACAACCGTATGTGCCCCTATTTCCACGCCGGTATCGACACTGGCATTGACCGCATCCACATCACCACCGATCAGAACCATATATTTGCCCGGACAAATCGTCCGGTTGACAACCAGTTCGACATTGGCCCTCTTAAGCAGGGCATCCGCCACTTCAAATCCCTTTGCTATACTCGACGTTTCGACGATTCCAATCGCAGTTGGCATAATATATTCCTCATTTTCCTGAAATACGAATTCCATTATTATCTATAGCTGTGACCATTCCATCGATGCTGGCATGCACTGCCGCGCCCAGCTGGTCTGCTGCTACAGAAGCAATTATCTGTCCTTTTACCACCCGTTCCCCTTCCCCGACCGCCGGTTGTGCCGGTGCACCGATATGGGAACTAACCGGGATAAAAACCTCATCCGGGGAGAAGGAAGTATCCGTGTACACGGCATAACGATCATAGGGTTTGAGGCCAAGACGTTGATAGAGGGTTGCGATCGGGATCTCGCGTCCCTGCCTTGCCGGATGCACATCGCGAAAAAGGGTTTCGAGTTCGCTTTCCGTTCGGGATAAATGACTCTCCCGGAGAATCTGTTTGGCGTCAACGCAGATATTCTTAGGATCCAGGCTTTCCGGACAGGCTATCAGCGAACAAATATTGCATTCACAGCAGTATTGTGCCCAAAGACTTCCCCGTTCCCTGGCTTCGCCCGTCATTAGCAGCGTACGCATTACTTTATGGGGCTCGATCGGATACCCCATGATGTAGCGGGGGCACAGTTCCGTGCAAAGCGAACACTGATCGCACTGACCATGACCGATTCGCGTGTAAGTTTCCTGTGATTGACTTTTCCGCATCGCCAGGTAATGATCCGCCGGTAAAACAATCAGGCCACCGATGGTCTTGGACACCGGCAGATTGAGGTTGGTTTCGACACCTCCCATCATGACGCCCCCGGTCAGGATCACGGGATCATCCGTGGTAAGGCCACCGGCGAGCTTGATACAATCCCGGAAAGAGGTACCCACCGGCACTTTCACGGTTATTGCATTTCTGACTGCACCGGTAATCGTCAGATATTTATCTATAACCGGCTTCTCATGCAGTGCATGACTGATATTTATGATCGTTTCCGTATTATCGACGACACATCCCACCTGCAGTGGTATTCCACCCGGTGGAATTCGTTTACCGGTAATTTCATATACGAGTACATATTCATCGCCGGCCGGATATACGTCCGGATAAATAAAAATATCAAAATCCTGCGCGCCGTCAACCGCTTTCAGAGCCGGCTCCAGATCTTTGTTCTTGGCTTTGAGTGCAATAGTAACCCGTTTAGCGCCGGTCAGTTCTTTCATGATGGTCAGACCGTCGATAAAGGCCTCCGCTTCCTGTATCATCGATTCGCGGTCTTTTGATAACAGTGGTTCGCACTCAGCACCGTTAGCGATGATATCGTCTACCGTCGATTCCAGCTTTTTATATGTCGGGAACCCGGCTCCGCCGGCGCCGATGACTCCGGCTTGTTTGATTCTATCCAGAACGTCCTGTTTATTCATAAGATGCCTTTTTATATGATGCAATTGCCAGTGGGGTCAGGAATAGAGGATTATACGGTTTAACGATTTCCCTGTCCCCCAGTTCTTCTTTGAATATTAAATCCAGTCCGGGGAAACAACAGGTTCCGCCGGATAAATAGATTTCTGATACCTGTTTTCCCTGCAGATGACGAAAAACAATATCCGCCATTTTCTGAAAAACCGGTTCAATAATGGGTACTAGCCGGTGTGCTTCCCCATTCCGTTTCAATTGCTCCGCTTCATCAAAGGATATTTTCCTGTTTCCCGCAATCGTCAGTGTAACATGGCGGCCGCCCGTAGGCTCGTCGGAAGTATAAACGATACGCTTTTCATCGATAACGGCAATGCCCGTTGTCCCGCCACCAATATCCACCACAGCCCCGCTTTCCAGATCCAGCAGGCAGGCCACACTGGAAGGTTCATCGATTATGGCGGCCACCTCCCTTCCGGCGGCTTTTATCACGTTTTCCGAAATCCGCGGATCGGTTCCGGGAGGATATGATGTAACCACCTCAGTGATTTTAATGTCCAGCTTCTTTTCCGCTTTATCCAGTAAACCCGTAACAATGCGTGTGGCATTCCAGTAATCCAGCACCACACCGTCCCGCACGACTTCGGCCCATTCCAGGAAGGCCGCAACCGGATTGCCGGAACTATCCAATACGATGACAACGATATCCGACGTTCCAAGGTCCACTCCGACACGGAAATCCCCTGTCAGGGGTTTATAACCCGTATCATTCAGAATGGTTTCGATTTTCCGAAGCTTTTTATTAACCGTATGAAGATCTGCTGCCAGCACGTTACTCCCCTATACAATTCGGAAATGATCCACTACAACACACCGTCTCAGCCGGACAAAGGAGCGTGCCGATGTCACGCCTTCTCCCGTGGGTGTCGTGATGGTCATGGAGGTCCAGCCCTCTCCACCAAATCCAAGACCGGCCAGGCAGGCGCCGTTTTTAACGAAAATGCTTGTATTGATCCGGTTCGCCATTTCGTCGAGGTGATCGATATTCTTTGAATGCATTGCAGCCGTATGCAAGAGACCCCGTTCCAGTTCAACAGCCACGTCAATGGCCTGCCGGGCGGTTGCCGTCCGGATTAAGGGGATAACGGGCATCATCAGTTCCAGCTTTGCAAAAGGATGATCCTTGTCCGTTTCCGTAAAAAGCAGGCGCGTTGAGGAATCAAGGTTCAGTCCGATCTGCCCGGCGATCAGTGCCGCATTCTTTCCGACCCATTTCCGGTTTATCCGGGCATCCGGGCCTGGATATTTCTCCAGTATCACACCGGCCAGGTCATTTGCCTGTTCTGCCGTCAATTCATGCGCCCCGTTGATCGTCAGCTCCTTCTTGAGCGCAGCGGCGACAGAATCCACTACGATAATTTCTTTTTCATCGGCACAGACGATATTGTTATCAAAAGAAGCACCATATACAATTGATTTTGCCGCTCTCGGAATATCAGCCGTTTCATCCACGACCACCGGCGGATTGCCCGCACCGGCCGCCATGAGACGTTTGTCGGTTATCTGACGGGCTGCCTTAACCACCCCTTCGCCACCCGTGACGACCAGCAGATTGATGCCGGGATAAGTAAAGAGTTTCTGAGCCACCTCAATGGAAGGTTGTTCAGTCGTAGTCAGCAGTGTGGGGGGAATGCCGGCTGCCAGTATCGCTTCATTCAGGATTTTAATGGTCCGGAGCGAAACCTCTTTTGCATTCGGGTGCGGTGCAAATACCACCGCGTTTCCGGCGGCGACCATACTGATCGCATTATTAATGATCGTTGCTGCCGGATTTGTAGATGGTGTCACCGATGCAATAACTCCCCATGCCCCCTGCTCTATAAGAGTCAATCCATGATCGCCGGTAAGGGCTGCCGGATTAAGATCCTCAATACCCGGTGTCTTCAGGGCTTGTGAACGGTTTTTGGCAACTTTATCCTCTACCCTTCCCATGCCGGTTTCGCGTACCGCCAGCTCCGCCAGTTCTACAGCATGGCGCTCGCCGGCGTCACGCATGGCCTGAATCAGTTTCGCACGCACTTCCAGCTTACGTATTGCTTTCTGAGCATTGGCTGCCGATTCCACGGCATCATCCAGCAATTTGAATATGCCGGACGTGTTTGCCTTGACCGATGTCCGGGCGGTAGTATTGCCGTTCTCCAGCTTCCGGGTGACCGTATCGACTATATGGGCAATTTCTTCCGATGATAAACGCATGTCTATCCCTATTTGATTTCACCCTTCATTTTAATCGGGAATACGTCTTCAAGGTCGCCGTGTGGTCTTGGTATTACATGAACGGACACAAGTTCCCCTATCCGTTCCGCTGCGGCGGCACCGGCATCTGTTGCCGCTTTACAGGCAGCAACGTCGCCGCGTACGAGGGCCGTTACATAGCCACCACCTATCTGCTGATAAGCAACCAGTTTCACACGCGCAGCTTTTACCATAGCGTCAGAGGCCTCGATCAATCCCACCAGCCCTTTGGTTTCGATCATACCTAATGCTTCCATTTACGTCTCCTCAATAATACGTTATTATTTTTTGTTTCCGGTTAAATAGGCAGAAATCATCGTGTTATCCACTATATCCTGCACTTCGGCTCCCCGCTGAAGCCCGTGAAATCCCTGGGAAAAGCCTTGAAAAAAGGGTCCGAACGTACGGTATCCTGCAATATGCCGGGCAATTTTATATCCGATATTGGCAGCATTCAGGGTTGGGAATATATAAACATTCGCCGATCCGCTCAATACGTTTCCCGGGGCCTTTTTCTGTCCGATTTCCGGTACGAAGGCCGCATCGAACTGAATTTCTCCCTCAACCCGCAGATCACTGCGATGCGTGCGTAGAAAAGCATATGCATTCTGCACCTTTTCTGCAAGTTGATGACTGGCACTGCCCTTCGTGGAAAAAGAAAGTAATGCAACACGGGATTCCTGTCCGGTCAGTTCAGCAAACATTTCGGCAGTATGAACAGCGATTTCAGCAAGTTCAGCAGCCGTTGGATCAGGGATTACTGCAGTATCGGCAAAAGCCAGTATGTTCTCTCCATCCGGGGCAATCAAAAGCGTCCACCCGAAAATGGTTTTAAAGCGTTCTGCTTTATCCAGGATACGCAGACCTGCTTTCAAAACATCAGCGACGGGTGAATCGTTACCGGCCATACACAGATCTGCCGCTCCTTCACGTACCATCATGGCCGCATGGAAAACCGGCTGACGCATCGTATCCTCCGCCTCATAACGGGTCACGCCCCTGTGACGGCGCCTTTTCATATACATTTTGGTATAGGTGTCAAAATCCCTGTTATGCAGCGGATGGAAAATCTTTATTTTCCGCGTATGCACGCCGGCTGCCGTTGCCCGGTCCCTTATCGACATCGGACTGCCGAGCAGGATGGGTAGGGCCTGCTTTTCATCGGACAGGATACGTATCGCCTTCAAAAGGGCGGGATCATCGGCATCAGGGAACACGACACGCGGGATGTGTTTCGCACAATATGCCTGTGCTTTCTCAAGTAATTCCATAATTATCTACCGGCGAGGACGTCACGAATAATTGTTTCGATTTCCGAATCAGAATGTTCTCCGGAAGGTATTTTTTTCAATACAGCTGTCTTTATCTGCTGAACCAGCTCTTCATCTGTTGCATAACGGGAGGATGGTTTATTCATTTTTTTTTCATCCAGAATTTTTACACCCCGTTTTTCGGCTATTGTTCTGGCTTCCGGTGTCACAATCACAGAAGCAGGCGGAGCGCTGATTTCCCTGAGACCATCCTGAAATGCCTGCCTGACCGATTGGGCAGAGATAAGTTTTTTCATACGTAAGCCTGGTTTATTTCAGCTTTTTTACAATTTCCCGTGCCAGCTCGCCATATTCTTTTGACCCTTTTGCACTACGGGCGTAACGTAGTACCGGTTTTCGGGCCTGGTAGGCTTCTATCAGTTTTGTATTCACACCGATACTGGTTTTGAAAAGGCGTTTACCATGCTTTTTCCGAAGTATAGCCAGAACCTCTTTCGACGCATTAGTCCGCCGGTCAAAATGGGTACCGAAAAGACCCAGGATTTTCAGGTTCGTATTGAGATGCCGAACGGTCCTTTCCACCAGTTGCAGCGTCAGTTCAAGACCGGACAGGGCCAGATATTGTGTTTGAACCGGTAGAAGCACATAATCGGCGATGGCCAGGGCATTGACAGTAAGCGATCCCATATTCGGCGGACTGTCAAACAGCACATAATCGAATCCGCGCGGAATTTTCTTCTTGTCAATAAAAAAAACGGCCTCATCTTCCTGCTTCAGGTCTTCGTAAAAATCGCTGAGAGCCGGTTCCGAGGGAAGACAGCTGAAACGGCTGAACCCCTCTACCGGATAGATATAAGAATCAAGCCGGTCATCTTCCTGAAGCAGAAAATCACAGAGGGTACGGTGGGTGCCATCCGCTTTATCAAAACCCAGATGAAGCGAAGCGCATGCTGAGGGATCGAGATCCACCAGCAGTGTTTTCCGGCCCAGTTCAGCAAACCAGGCGGCAAGATTCACCGCGCTGGTGGTTTTACCCACACCACCTTTATTATTCAGCATAACAATGAGTATCATTTACGCTCTATCCAGTAATACAGCTTCTGAACGCGTTCAATTTCTCCGGAATCCATTAATTTTTTCAGAATAATCCGAACATCCTTCGCCGCCAGATTCAGCCTGTCTGCAATTCGTTCAGGCGATACACCTTCCGGGGCATGGTCACTGATCATTCCCCGTATTTGATCCAACGGATCAGTCTGAACGGACTTGACTGGCCGTTTAGAAACGGATTGTTTTTTCGACACTGCTGCCGGTTTCCCCGGCTTTTCCGCTCTCTGCCGGGATTCTTCTATATTCTTTGTAAGGATTTCCGTGTCCGGATAAGGATAAGGGATTACGAGCGAAGACACCAGCTCACCAACCCGCTCTGCAGCGACCGAACCCGCATCCACAGCCGCCTGGCAGGCAGCCAGCTCACCTTCGACGATGACCGTAATGAGTCCCGAGCCGACTTTTTGTGTCCGGACAAGATGAACGGCAGCTGCCTTCAGCATCGCATCCGCCGCTTCGACAGCGCCGATAAATCCCCGTGTCTCTATATAACCAAACGATACATCCATAAAACAATCCGAAAATTTCTGGAAGCAGTGCCGGTATATACGATACCAGCCAGTAAAGCATAAATTAAGCAATTAACGGGATTACAATCAAGCTTTAAATAGCCCTGATGAAGTTAAGTTATACCGCCCCTGCATAATTTGTGTTTTTGTATTTTAATGTTTGCCACGTAAATACCGAACATAGACAAACATGTGTTAAACGTCAGATATGTTATGATCAAAACTATTTCAGACTCACTGGGGTATGTTAAACACCGTAAATTATTACAGAAATTAATTTTGCCCCTTATTTTAATTATTTTAATCGGTATCTTCGTTTTAAACCAACTGCTTACAGGATCAATAAAGGATTTTGTAACCAATTTCCTCGTACAAAAATCATTTTTACCGCATTTTACTGCATTGGCTTTGGAAAAAGACAAACGGTTCAAAGAAATTAAACTGATAACGTACACAACCGCACAAAAACTGTACAACCGTATCAGTGATAATGCCCCCCCCGAACCTGAAAAGGTTGATCAGCAATTCCAATCCTTCATGAAACAAGCCCCGGACGGATCTTACAGATCTTCTACTGATGATCGCAGCAGGCGTCTCCAGATGCTGGCATTCCGGAATAATATTGGGAATCCGACTCTTTTGGAAAAGCGTATCATTACAGATGCCTTTAATTACTTTTTACCTTATGCGGAAGCATTAACGAATACTGTTTATAATACCTATTTTACAACAGATCATTTAATCTGGACATATGGAGCGCATGACTGGCCGCTTGTAGTCGAACCCGATGAAGACTTCAGAGAACAAATCTGGTATAGATCCGCCAGGCCCGAAAACAATTCGACCAGAGAGCATCAGTGGACTGACATGTACTATGACAGTGTTAACCGGGAATGGATGATTTCCTCTCTCTGCCCTGTTTATCTGGATAATAATTTTGTCGGTGTGGTTGGACATGATTTCCTGTTGCGCGATATTATCGATCTGGGGCGTGCTGTCAGTTCCCAGAAAGATGTTCTGATATTTTTTCTTGATCAGAAAGGAAATATCATCGCCCATCCGGAAACGCAGTTCATTATCGACCAGCATGTAGAAAACAACAAAGTATTAACTGCAAAAAGCCTCTCTGATTCATCACTCACAAATGTTCTGAAAACACTCAATAAATCCGGCGCCCCCAGGTTTGTATTTACAGGTGATCAGGATGGTAACCGACTACTTCTGCATTTCCCGCTTAAGTCCATAAACTGGGAATTAGTATATATAGTCAATGAAACAGAAATATTCAGCGTTATCCAGAACATAAACTCTGCGCACATCATATCATTTGTATTGATGTCGGTTTTTATATTTTTGTTACTCGCCTTCATGATCAAACAAATCATCCTGAAACCCTTATACAGCATGATTGTCGGCATCGAAAATTTTGAAGCAGGCAGATTGGATACAATTATACCGGGGAATGAGAGGAAAGACGAATTCGGGAACGTTATCAGGGCGCTTAACGAAATGGCAATGGCACTGAAGGACTACCGCGATAAACTGATTTCCGCAAACCGGGAGCTGATGGAATCCAGTCAAAACCTGCAGGTACTTAAAGATACCACTCCGGATGCCGTCTTTATTTATACGGAGGAAGGATCCATTGTCGATGTCAACCGGACGACACTCACCATGTTTGAATATTCGAAACCGGAAATCATCAGGCTATCGATGAGCCAGTTAAGCGCGGATGGTTTTAGTGAATATCGTGCCGCTAAGCATTTTCAAACCGCCTTAGATAAAGGAGAATCTCATTTTGAATGGATGAGCTGCTCTAAAAAGGGGAAGATATTTCCCACGATGATCCGCCTGAAACGTATGATTGTCAATGATACAACATTTATTCTGGCCGTAGTAACCGATATTTCCGAACAAAAACAGGCTGAGAAGGCTCTGAAAAGCAGTGAAGAACGCTACCGGTATCTGATTGAACGTTCAAATGATGCCATTTACGTATTATATGAGCGGAAATTCGAAATCATCAATCAGAAATTCACTGAGATTTTTGGTTTATCACTGAATGATGTCAACAAATCCGGATTCGATTTCATGGATCTGGTTGCACCACGAAGCATACCGGTCATTGAAGAAAGAATGAAAAGAATTAAAAATGGCGATGACCTCAATCCAAATTATGAATTTACTGCTATTAGTAAGGACGGTAAAGAAATTGAGGTGGAAGCATCCGTATCCTACATTGAATATAACGATGGAATAGCCACCCAGGGTATATTAAGAGATATCACCCAGCGAAAAGCCATGGAGCAGCAACTGCGTCAATCCCAGAAATTAGAGGCCATCGGTACCCTTGCCGGCGGTGTTGCTCATGATTTCAACAATCTCCTGACGGTTATAAACGGTCATGCGGAAATCGGACTCATGAAACTGGAAAAAAAGGATGCTGCCTACCGTGACATGAAATCCATTCTCAAAGCGGGCAAGCAGGCAGAGAAGGTTACCGGACAGCTACTGGCTTTCAGCCGCAGGCAGATCTATGAACCAAAGATCCTCAACATCAATACCATAATTAATGGTTTGCAAAATATGCTGCGACGTATGATTGGTGAGGATATTGAGATCCGGATTCGCAGCTATCCGAAAATACCTCCTATAAAAGCTGATCCCGGACAGATTGAACAAACCTTAATTAACCTTGTCATTAATGCAAGAGACGCTATCTTGGAAAATCAGGATACCTCTTCGCCGAAAAAGATTACGATAGTAACGGATATAGCTCATCTTAAAAAAGAAGATATCGGACCGTATGACGATTTAAGCGCAGGTCCGTATGTCGTAATCTCCGTTAACGATACAGGTATCGGAATGAATAAAGAGTTGACGACAAAAATATTTGAACCGTTCTTTACGACAAAATCCGCAGGCAAAGGTACCGGCCTGGGCCTCGCTACGGTATATGGCATCGTTAAACAGAATGGCGGTGATATCACAGTTAAATCTGAGATACGTCGTGGAACGTCTATATCGATTTATTGGCCGGTAACCGAAAGTGTTCAGGAAAGCAGTAAAAGCAAGCCGGAATCAATAAAAGTATTTACCGGTAACGAAAAAATCATGCTTGTAGAGGATGATCACGGTGTCAGATCTTTTGCTTCAAATGCCCTGAAACAACTGGGCTATACCGTACTGGTAGCTGAAAATGGCAAAATTGCCCTAGATATTATTACCAAAAACGGTCATGATCTGGACCTCCTCGTTACCGACCTGATCATGCCTGAGATGAACGGGAAAGAACTTGTAAATGCCGTATCAGACATTTTCCCGGCTATGAAGGTATTATATACATCCGGATATACCGATGACCATATTGTCCATAGCGGCGCATTGGATGAGGGCATCGCATTTTTAAGCAAACCGTATTCTGCACAAAACCTGTCCAGACGCATTCGTGAAATTCTGGATGAACCTGCCTGAGAAATTCATCGGATTTCCAATTCTGCTTCATCCACCTCACCGGCGATAAAGTAACCAAGGGGATACTGTTCCGGATTCGTTATATTTTCAATATTTCCACGAATGGTAACCGGCGGTGTGCTGAAAGGGCCACCTGAGGATACCTGATCCAGCATTAAAAAATAATAATCGTAGGCCTGCCTGCTGAGAGCTATCTGCCGAATCAGGGCGGTCTGCCCGGTCTCATAAATCAACTCATCATTGGGCTGTCTGCCAAAAACGGTTTGACCGTCATAAAATTCGTCAGATGCAATCAGGCTCCATTTTGTCCCGGGATTGGGTTCAATCATGGATTCGCCATCACGCAATTGTTCCCACAGGTAATAGTTTTCGACGGAAGCAGGATCGGTGAAATCTATCCGGACACGAATACCCTCTTCATCAAAAAGGGACTCCTCAACATAGTATTGATATATAGAATCTATGGGTGCAACGGGTAAAACTCTTTCACTCGCTTCATATACATAGCCATCATGTTCAATAACCAACGTATACCGTTGATTCAGTTGAGGTTCTAGTGACCAGGTTTCATAAAGCCCGGGATGGGTTTCTGAATGATTAAATTCATATGTATCACCATTTTCATCACGCACATAGACCACTGCATCCGGTACCCTCGGTGTTTCCGTATTGCTGAAATAAGGAGCCGTACTGGAAAGTCGGATCCACTGATATCCGCTGTCACGGCCTTTGATTTTTTCAAGCCGTCCTTCAACGACCAGCCGCTTCGGGCCTTCCTCCAGATCGATGGTTACCACTTCCTGGCAGGATGTCAGAACGATAATTGTAAACAATAAACTTAAAAATGTTTTCTTCATTATGACCTCAAAATGTAAAGTTATACGTAACACTTGGTACAATACCAAAAATGGATGTTTTAACGGCTTCCGTAACAATCCGGCTATCCTCATTCTGTCCGAATGTGATAGAAGCCGCATTCATACGATTATAGATGTTATACAAGCTGAAAACCCAGTCTCCGCCAAGTTTATCATGCAATGTTGCCGAAAAGTCAAGTCGGTGGTAATCCGGCAACCGGGCCTGATTGCGGCCTTCATATTGAGAGATGACAAGGTTGTTATATTCATACCGGCTGCTCGGATAGGAAACCGGACGGCCGGTAAAATAAACGAAACTGGAAGCCAGTGTCCAGTGCCGGTTCAGGTCATACGAACCGGTCAGTGAAAAATCATGGGTTTTGTCATAATTTGAAGGATAGAAATCACCGTTATTGATTCCCGGATCCCCATCCGAGATTCCGGGCACGCGCCGTTCAGACCGTGACAGGGTATAGCTTAACCATCCTTTGAATTTTCCTGTATTTTTCTTCAGGTACAGCTCGAGGCCATAGGACCGGCCTTCTCCCGCAAGAATTTCTGTCTCGAGCGTGTTATTGAGCAGAAGTTCAGCGCCCTGCACATAATCAAGCTGGTTGTCCATTTCTTTGTAATACAGCTCCAGCGAAGTTTCATAAGCGTTGCTGTAAAAATTCTGAAAATATCCGAGCGCCACCTGGTCGGCGGTTTGCGGTTTGATATACGGACCGCTCGGCGTCCATATATCAAGCGGTGAGGGCGAGGTCGTATTGGAAACCAGGTGAATGTACTGGCGCGTCCGGTTATAGCTTCCTTTGATTGAATTTGAAGCGCCCAACTGGTAGCGCATCGAAAAACGCGGTTCAAAGCCATCAAAACGGGTTATCGATTCCCACTCATCATAGAGCTGGGAACCGGTGATAACACCTTCCCTGTAGATACCCTGCTGCGGATCGAAGATAACGGGCCGGTTGTTCAGATAGGAAAAGAGCCTCTGGTTGCCCAGCCTGAAAAAGGTTGAATAGCGCAGCCCCGCCTGGACTTCCAGATCATCCGTCACTTTATAATCATAGCTGATGTAGGCGGCAGGTTCAAATGCATACTTTCGATCCAGTATCGTCGGCGTGATTGATGATACGCCCAACGGATTCACGGCACCGGGATCAAACCTGTAATAAATACCGCTGACTCCGAAATCGATGGTATTGCGCTCGTTGACATAGAATGACAGATCATTTTTAATTTTAAAATTCCTGATATGGGCATCCCAGCGAAAGGCGGACCCGTCGGCAAGAATATCCAGAAAATAATCATAATTACTATAGATCAGAGACAGGTTCGAAAACAAGCGGTTGCTGAACAGATGATTCCAGCGCAGGGTAAAAGCAAAATTACCCCAGGCCTGCCCGAACGTATCTGAAATCTCAAAACGGTCCCTGCCAAGATAGGCGGATAAAAACAAACGGTTTTTTGAACTGAACATATAATTCGTTTTCAGGTTCAGGTCATAGAAGAATGCCGTGTTATCATTGTCGATCAGGGGTAGAAAAATATCGCCATAAGACCGCCGTGCTGCCAGCAGAAAGGAACCCTTTTCCTTTCTTATTGGACCTTCCCAGAGAAGACGGCTTGAAATCAGTCCGAGCCCACCCTGTAATTTCCGGGTCCGTGTATTACCTTCCCGCTGCCTGATATCAACAATCGAAGATAACCGCCCCCCGTACCGGGCATTTATACCACCTTTGTACAGCTTAACATCCTTGATGGCATCGGAATTGAATACTGAGAAAAATCCAAACAGGTGTGAAGCATTGTAAATAGGTGATTCGTCAAGCAACACCAGGTTCTGATCCGTGTTGCCGCCGCGCACATAGAATCCCGAACTGCCTTCGCCTAATGAAGAAATGCCCGGTAATAACTGAATTGATTTAATCACATCCACCTCACCAAGCACCGCCGGCATCGTTCTGATTGCCGAAGCATTTAATTCCGAAACACTCATTTCGACCGAACGTATATTCTGATCTTCTGCTTCGGCAGACACAACAATCGTTTCTGACTCCAGCACGGCCTGTCGCATCTCAATGATCACTTCCTGTGACCGTTCAAAACTGTATTCTTTTTCCACACTTTCATAACCAATATAACTGAAGACAATTTCATAATTATCCCGTGGCAGGGTCAGCGAAAAAAAACCGTATGCATTTGATGTGGTGCCACGGTTTGTTCCCGAAACGGAAATATTTACACCAATCAGTTCTTCACCCGTACCGGCATCCCGGATATAACCACTGAGCGTTTCGCTGGCTGAACCGGCCTGATCCGGTATTATCCGGATCTCTTCTGCCATGGCAATTCCCGCCAGGGCAAGAAAGACCAGAATGAATTTATACACGTTGTTTCCTCCCAATATCATTACTTTAAATCATTCAAACGCTCAAAACGCTCAACATATTCCGGCAACATTTTTTCCTTTCTGTTTTATTGCATCTTTTCCCGGAGCAAAAGATTCAATTACACTTGTAAGTTGGAAAAAATTGAACTAACTTTTTAATCTTATTATATCTTTTCTGGTTGTGACCTTTATTTATTAGCCTGATGGAACATTATGTTCACCTTTAAAGGAAAGCGGTTCTTTTATACTGCCGGTTCTCTGCTCCGACGGCTGCTTATCGGCATCATGTTAATACACGCCATACCCTGCCAGGCCGATTCTCCCTCCTACCGCTTTGAACGCATCAGTACGATTGACGGTCTCTCCCAGAATACGGTTCAGGCTATCCACCAGGATCAGAGAGGGTATTTATGGTTTGGCACACAGGATGGTTTAAACCAGTATGACGGTTATGCCTTTAAAGTATATAAAAACCGGCCGGATGATCCGCAAAGCCTGAGTGATGACAATATTTTATGTGTTTCAGACGGACCGGGTGACAAACTCTGGGTAGGTACCCGGAATGGTTTAAACCTTCTGGATCCTGCCACCAGAACAGTCAGCCGGTTTGTGGTGGAGGATGACAATAACAGCCTGAACCATGCTGTTATTATCAGTCTTTATTTCGACAGACGGTCGAACAAATTATGGATCGGAACCGGAGGAGGCGGCCTGAATGTACTGGACTGCCGGAATATGGAATTCACCCACCATCAGGCATCGTATCCGACATATTCTTCTGATCTGACAGTCCGCATCGATTCGCTTTTGAAGAGGAAGGAAACCCTTTCTTCCATTCTTCAGGTCGGTGACGATCGTCATATTGAACGATCCTTCGCACTATCCGAAGCTTCGGAAGCTCTCGTTGTCTGTGTCGGTGAAGGTATTCTGCAGAGAATGTGGGATACCGGGAACATTCAGGGTCCCGGATTCGACTGGCACATGGAGCTGGAAAAAAGTCTGCATGCCGGTGGAGCTTTAAAAAACCGTATTCAAATTGACCTGATTTCTCTGCTGCCTGGTCGCTATACGGTCACTTATCAATCTGATGATTCTCATTCATACAATAACTGGAATGACACAAAGCCGAACCTGGAAAACTGGTGGGGCATTCAGATACTGCCTCTGACAAACCAGGAAGCTTTTGCTTTACGTACCTCTATAGCTCCACACATAGAAAACGCCATTTCAAATGATATCATTTACACGATATATCCTTCACCTTTCGATTCCACCCGTTTGTGGATCGGAACCTGGGATGGATTGAACTGTTATAATACACGGGAAGGAACTTTTAAGCACTATCTCACAGGAGAAGATGCCCTGGAATGGAACCGTTTCCGGGCAGTCCAGACCGTTATTGAAGATTCGGCTGGTATCTGCTGGCTCGGGACAAACGGCAACGGACTAATCAGGCTGGATACAGGAAGTGAAGAATACGAACAGTTTCTGATCGATCCGGCTGATCCGGAAAGCCACACATATAATGATGTAAGGATTTTATTCAAAGATCATTCGGGCCTTATCTGGGTTGGAACAGACGGCGGAGGGCTGCATCTCTTTGATCCGGAAAAGGGACATTTCCAGTCATATAAAAACATCCCACATGATCCGGAAAGTCTTGGCAGTAATTATATCCGCTCGATTACACGTGACAAAACGGGGTTGTTGTGGGTTGGAAGCTGGGACGGAGGTGTGACCAAAGTTAATAGTTATCAGACTGTTTTTAAAACGTATAAATCGGATCCTCAGGATACGAACAGTCTCAGCCACAACCGCGTTCTGGGTTTTCATGAAGACAAAGCCGGCATGATCTGGATCGGAACGGATGGTGGCGGTCTTAACCGGTTCAATCCGGAAAGCGGCACCTTTAAAAGATTCATCAGAGAGCGGGGACATGCCGGTAGTCTGAGTAATAATTATATTACAAGTATCGCGGAGGCACCTTCCGGTCATCTCTGGCTGGGCAGCTGGGACGGGGGGCTTATACGTTTTGATCCGACCAGCGAGCGATTCCGTACATTCCGGCATCAGCCGGATGACCCGGACAGTCCGGGTTATAATACCATATCATCCGTCATAATGGACAGCAATGGTGTATTATGGATCGGAACATACGGAAACGGACTTGACCGTTTTGATATGACAAGTCAAACCTGGCAACATTTCCGGCATAAGCCCGTCGAACCGAACACGATTAGCAACAACTTTATCATATCCATAATGGAAGACCGCTTCAACCCGGGTATATTTTGGATCGGGACCTTAAATGGCCTCAATCGTATGGAATATCCCTCCGGAACATTCACCAGTTACCGACATGAACCTTCGGACCCCAATAGCATAAGCAATAACAATATTTCCGTTTTATATCAGGATTCCCGCGGGGATCTTTGGATAGGTACTTACGGCGGTGGTCTGAACCGATACATTGACAGTACCGGACAGTTTGAACATTTCAGCATGAAACAGGGACTGTCAAGTAATCACATCTATGGGATTCTGGAGGATGATCACGGTCGTCTCTGGATTTCCTCTGACAATGGTTTGTCCTGTTATGATCAGCGGATGGGCGATAATTATTTGTTCAAAAATTATTACATTCAGGATGGTTTACAGGGCAATTCCTTTTCCCGCAATGCCTGTTATAAAACAAGTGACGGCCACCTGTATTTTGGTGGTGTCAATGGATTTAATATCTTCAAACCTACCCGTGTAAAACAGGTCGAGCATGTACCTGATATTGTCATTTCTGATTTTCGTATATTAAACGATACGAACACATTCTCCCGGATTGCTCCCTCGTATTGTGATGAAGTGGAATTGTCTCATAATCAGAACATGTTCACCATAGAATTTTCAGCTCTTGATTATACCGCACCGGAGCGAAACCGCTATACGTATATGCTGGAGGGCTTTGACAACAACTGGAGTTTTTCAGACGGCGCGCGTCATTTTGCCACATACACCAACCTCGATGACGGGGATTACACCTTTCGTGTCATTGGTTCGAATGCGGACGGGTCCTGGAATAACGAAGGGGCAGATCTGAAAATCCATATTCAGCCGCCTTTCTGGGGGACGTGGTGGTTTCGGTTGATCATACTCATTGTATTCGGCATTATGGCCGTTGCCTTTTATTGGGATCAGGAACGAAATATCCGTATGAAAACGGAATTACAGGCTGCCCATGATGCCCAGATGTCCATCATGCCCCATGATGATCCTGTGCTTGAAGGTTATGATATTTCGGGTATTTGTATTCCGGCCAATGAAGTCGGTGGAGATTTTTTTGACTTTTTCTGGTTTAACCGGTCTAAAGAGCGGTTTGGGATTGTAGTGGGTGATGTTTCGGGCAAAGCGATGGAATCCGCGATGACGGCGGTCCTGACCAGTGGAATGATTTTCGTCAAGTCCGGCGAATTGAGTTCACCGGAAGAGATACTGACGGCCGTGAACCGATCATTATTTCTTAAAACAGACCGGAAATCATTTACAGCCCTGTGTCTGGCCGAGTTGGACATCAATAACCGCATATTTACCTTTTCCAATGCCGGTCTGAACGAACCGGTGTTAAAACGTGCCGGCACAGTCGAATTCATTTGTGGAGAAGGGGATAAATTTCCGCTTGGGACATTTGAAAACACCCTTTATAAACAGAAGAGTATTGCACTTCAATCCGAAGATACGCTGCTGTTATATTCGGATGGTCTTACCGAAGCAAGAAAGGCGCATAATCATTTTTTCGGTTATGATGCCATAAAGCAGCTCCTTTCATCGATAGAAACCGAAACCATGTCTGCTGCACAAATCAAAGACAGGATTATTCAAATCATTCAGAAATTTTCGGGTTCCACACCACAATTTGACGATATTACCCTGATCGTCGTTAAAGTATTATAATCCATTTATATTTTTTAAGTTTCGATTATTCCCCCCGATAGTTCATACAATTTAACATGTATAGGGAGGTATAATGGCCTTTATTAACTGGAATGAATCCTACAGCGTTCACATTAAACAATTGGATGAGCAACACAAAAAGCTGTTCCAAATTGTTAACGCGCTTTATGATGCAATGAAAAACGGCAAGGGTAATGACGTTCTTGCCGGAGTATTCGATGAGCTGATCAACTATACAAAGCTTCATTTCTCAACGGAAGAAAATCTGCTAAAAATCCATAACTATCCAAATCTTACCGCGCACAAAATGGAACATGAAAGACTGGTTAATCAGGTTTTGGATTTACAGAAACAATTCATGGATGGCGGGGCTGCATTGTCCATTAAAGTCAGCAATTTCCTTAAGGAGTGGTTGATGAATCATATAAAAAAATCGGATATGGCATACAGCAAATACCTAAAACAGAAAAATGCCATATAATTTTACAAAAATCGTACTTTTTTTATGGAAATTCTGATATTTGTAACTCGATATTAATATCGAGTTACATCGCCGGGGAACGCCCATTCCGGTTTTGTGGCAGAGCCGGAGCATATCATATCCGCTTTTCCTTTTGCAAAATCAGTTGATTTTAACCTGAATTTGTGCGTTTTGTCACTATTCCCAAATGAAATTTCGCTATGATTTGATATCAGTACCGGTTTATAATTACTGCATCACACGCCATAAACGAGCACCGAGCAATGGACCGTCGTAAAAGTGACCGTTTTAAAATACCGGGGGCACAAATCGTTTACAAACTGCCCGAAGGTGAAACGAGTCTCGTACCATTGATTGACCTTACAAAAAGCAGTGCCAAATTTCAGACACACCACATGATTGAACTTGGCACTTCCGTTGAACTGGAAATTATCGTTCCCGAGACGAATTCAATCTCCCTGAAAAGTCGTGTGATCCGGCTGGCAGATCCTCATAGTGAAAAGATGACCGGGGCCATCGTGATGTTCATGCCCTTCGGTACGTTTGAAGAATACAACCCAATCCGGGCCTATGACCAGTTAAATCAACTCGCAACGAGTTATCTTCCTTCGTAATTTCCGGTATCATGAACATCTATCCCGCTACCCGGGAATTTGAACAGAGGTATATACCAGGGGATACGATGCATCCGTTCATGTCATATTTCCATAAACGATAGTAAAAATGATCCGGTTGTAAATGAACGCATACAAAATAAAGACAGGGCGTTTGACTCTGAAGAAAATAGACGAATCCGATGCCCACTATATTCTGCAGTACCGTTCAGCACCCTCCGTGTGTCGTTACCA
This sequence comes from uncultured Calditrichota bacterium, assembly GCA_964410215.1. Taxonomy (GTDB): domain Bacteria; phylum Calditrichota; class Calditrichia; order Calditrichales; family CAYPHA01; genus CAYPHA01. The sequence continues at coordinate 35,311 of CAYPHA010000021.1, forward strand.
GCACTGGAAACCACGGGATATAAATGATGTCCTCGGATTTATCAGAACATACTCTTCATCTCATAATACAAAAATCGGAAAATGGAACCAGTTTGGCATTTTTCTTAATTGTTCCGGACGGATTATCGGTGATTGCGGCTTCCGTATCTTTGAACCCAGGCAGGCGGAAATCGGGTATACGATCGACCCGGCTTATCAGAAAAATGGCTATGCAACGGAAGCCATGCGCGGTTTGATCCGTTTCCTGTATCAAAGTATCAATGTGCATCGCATCATTGCCCGGACCGATCCTTTGAACATTGCCTCCCAGAAGGTCGCCACAAAACTCGGATTCCGCCAGGAGGGACATTTCCGGAAAAGCATCCGGATTGGCAATGTCTGGAAAGATGACCTGCTATTTGCCCTGCTTGCCGAAGACTGGACCCATCAAACCCGTTAACAGCTTCACACTATCCGGATGATTTAACCACCTGCCGGAAGTGGTACCCATAAACGGCCAGGGTAACCGCCAGTGCAAACTTTTTTGGATACTTTATCAATGTAAATCCAAGCAGATTCCAGAAATATTTCCGGCCCCGTTCCCGTATCCCCAGGATCCAGAAGGAGCGCAGTAAAGCCATTATCTGCGCCCAGCTAATACGTGTCATATGCTCAATGGGCATCCGGTATTCCGCTATAAAGGAACGTACACGCTGATAATAATTCTTTGGCGAATAAATTGTCGTCAGTATTTTATGATACCCCTGTATGAGAAGTTTATAATCCATCTTGGGTATAAAGTTCATCGAACCGTCCATATTGTCACCGGACATGCTATCCAGAAGTCTGTTCTCCTGCTTCAGGCGCTTAAAAAGACGCGTACCGCTCGGGGCATTCAGCAAACCGACCATTGCCGTGACAATCCTGCTGTTTTTTATGAATTGGATCTGGCGTTCAAAAATATCACTCCGGTCCTGGTCAAAACCGACAATGAAGCCGCCCGACACCATAATACCCGCCCGGTGAAGTTTTTCCACCGATTCCACCATATTCATTCGCAGATTCTGCTTTTTACCGCAGCCGCTCAGGCTTTCCTCTTCCGGTGTCTCGATACCCAGAAATACGGAATTGAATCCTGCCCGTACCATCTGCGCGATTAACGTATCGTCCGCGGCCAGATTAACGGAGGCTTCCGTTATAAAATGGAACGGATAGCGGTGCGATTCCGACCAGTCGCCCAAACCGGGTAATAAATCCGTTTTCAGCTTCTTTATGTTTCCAATAAAATTATCATCAACGATAAACACACCGCCGCGCCAACCGACATCATAGAGTGCCTGCAACTCAGCTATAAATTGCTCCGTATCTTTCGTCCTGGGCTTTCTGCCGTTCAGAAAAGTGATACTGCAGAATTCGCAATCAAAGGGACACCCTCTGGAATACTGAACACTCATGGTCGCATACTTTTTCATTTCAAGCAGTTCCCACCTGGGCACCGGTGTTTTCCTGATATCCGGATAACCCGTTGACTGGTAGATTCTTTTCAGCCTATTGTTTTCCAGATCGCTGACCAGCTCATCGACTACGCCTTCAGCTTCCCCGATAACAAAATGATCAACACCAAGGAACGCATTATGCTCGCCGGTAACCATCGGACCACCGGCAATTACAGGTTTACCCAAACGGTTACATTGATGGACAACTTCCTTAAAAGAAGCTCTATGAATATTCATGCCGCTCATAAATACATAATCCGCCCAGAGAATATGTTTGTCATTCAGGGCACGGATGTTTAAATCGATGAGTTTTATTTTCCACGCCGGGGGAAGCATTGCCGCAACGGTAAGAAGCCCCAGAGGAGGTTCTGCCGAATGCTTTGATATGAAACGGAGTGCATTTTTAAAGCTCCAGAAAGTAGACGGCGACTTGGGATACACCATCAATATATGTGGCTCTTTCGGGTACATCGTTTTCATCCTTCCTAAACATACTGGTTTCTTCTCATATTATAAGTAAATGCCCATCCGGGATATGTAAAAATACTGTAAAATTTTTACGATATTCACTGATGAATCCTTAAAGTCAGGAAATCAACCATACTTTTTATATACGATCCATCATTGATTTTTTACATATCAATACGTACTATTCCTTTGCTGCTGATCGCTGGAAGCTATGAATCTCATATTTCGGAAAGTGAAACATGAAACGACCGGGTCCGCTTTTTTATAATGTTTTGATTTTTGTGTTTGCCCAACTCATCTGGTTCTCATTACTCGGGCTTTGGATATACTGGTATGTCAGCAACTATCTGATAATGAACAAAATAAGCCCCGGCTCCATACCCCAGACAACCAATATCATCGCCCTTGTCAGTGGACTGGCCCTGATGGTCATGCTTTCCCTGAGCATGTCGCTTATTTTTATCTATGCCAACCGGCAACTGAACCTGAACCGGCTTTATGATACCTTCATCTCAAATGTGACCCATGAGCTTAAGTCGCCCCTGTCCTCCATTCAGCTTTATCTGGAAACCATGCAAAAACGCAGTCTTCCGGAAGAAAAAAAAGGTGAATTCATTCATGTCATGCTGGCGGATATCGATCGTCTCAACCATCTCATTAATTCAATATTATACCTCTCCGCACTGGAACAGCGTAAAATGACACGGAAAATGAGGCATGACTACAGTGTCTATGACGCCGAATCGATGCTGCGTAACGTGATTGGAGAAACAAAAGCACAATTCAGATTACCTCCCGGCGCCCTGCAGTTGACAGGAAGCGCGAAATGTCAATGCGTTGCAGACCGCTTCTGGCTTAAAATGGTTTTCGACAATCTCGTGGATAATGCTATAAAGTATTCCCTGAACCCGGTGGAAATCCGGGTCGAAATGAACTGCACGAATAAACATGTTATAATAACCTTTTCAGATAAGGGGCTCGGTATCACGCCCGGAAATCAGAAAAAAATATTCCATAAATTTCAGCGTATTTCCAACCCGGAAAGCCCTAACGTAAAAGGTACCGGCCTCGGCCTCTACTGGGTAAAACAGATTATAGCAAACCATGGTGGTACCATTTCCGTCGAGAGTGCCGGACTGAATCAGGGGACAACATTTAAAATAAAACTTCCCATTTATCAGGCGTCAAAAAACTGGTATATTAAAAGATTACTCAAGATGAGTAAAAAAGATAACGTAGAGGAAGAATCTGTACATGACCAAGAGCACTAAAATCTTACTCGTTGAAGATGAAGAATCTCTGGCCGTGGGCCTTGAATTTAACCTGAAAGCCGAAGGTTACAATGTAACCCGTGTTGATAACGGGCGCCATGCCCTGGACTTGACACACTCCGAAGTATTCGATCTGATTATACTGGACATCATGATTCCCTTTGTCGATGGTTTTGAAGTGGCAAAGGACGTCCGCAAAAGAGACCCGCAAATACCGATTTTGATGCTGACAGCGCGGGCCAGCATCAAAGACCGTCTGAAAGGGCTTGAGACGGGCGCCGATGATTATCTCACCAAACCCTTTCACCTGGAAGAATTACTCCTGCGGGTTCAGGGAATGCTCCGCAGGAAACGCTGGTATTCCCATTCCACCGAAGCACTGCCGGAATTTCGGTTTGGAAATAACTATGTCAATTTCAGAACCTTTCAGGCCAATGCAGGCAAAAAGCAGATCACACTGACCTACCAGGAAGCGATGCTTCTTAAATATCTGATTGAAAACAGGGACCAGATCGTTTCCCGGAAAGAGTTACTTGAAGAAGTGTGGCATGTCAATCCGGAAATTGAAACCCGGACGGTTGATAATTTTATTAACCGGTTGCGAAAACATTTTGAACCGAATCCGGAAAATCCTGTATATTTTAAAAGCATTCGCGGAGCCGGTTATATGTTCCGTACAACATCGATTAATCCATAAAGGAAGGTGACTTATGCGTTTTTTTTCAAATACAGTACTGATTATACTCTTTATTCCCCTTTTTTTACTGCAGAAAACATCAGCGCAGGAGCCGGAGCCTGCGGGCCGTGATTCCCTTGCTGTTCTCTGGACCAGTGCCGACCCGGATGTCGCGAAGAAAGTCTGCCTGATGTATACACACGGAGCCAAAAAAGCCGGCTGGTTTAAAACCGTTCACCTCATTGTCTGGGGTCCATCAGCGAAATTACTGGCTGAGAATGAAGAACTTCAGGCCAAAATTAAAGAGATGAAAAAGGATGGAATCAGGGTTGAAGCCTGCGTCGTATGCGCTGATTCCTATAATGTGAGTGACACACTGCGTGAAATCGGCGTCGATGTCATCCCCATGGGGCGCCCTCTGACAGACTATCTGAAAAACGGCTGGCGGACACTGACCTTTTAAACAGCAAGGTACACAATGAAACGGGAAGCTTTGGGATTCGACACATTTTTTCAATCCCACCTTAATAATCATTTTTCTGATGAACACCTGCCGGCACGTATATCAGCCGTAAACAGGGATAATTACCATGTTCTGTTTGAACATGGTGAATGTAATGCCGAGTTGACCGGCCGCCTGATTTATCTCAGTGAAAACAGCCTGGATCGTCCTGCGGTAGGTGACTGGGTGTTTATTCAAAGTTTTGACAACCATACGTTCGCCGTGATACACGGGCTTTTCCCCCGTAAAACACTTTTAAAAAGAAAAGAAGCCGGTGTAAAATCCGGCTTCCAGTTGATCGCGGCCAACCTCGATGCGGCTTTCATTATTCAGGCATCCGATTTTAACATCAACCGCCTTGAACGCTACCTTGTCATGGTGAGGGAAGGTGATGTTGAACCGGTTGTACTGCTGGGCAAAGCCGACCTCTTTGAACCGGATGAAATCACCGAACGAATCAGGCGGATTAAAATGCTGCCCGGAGAACCGGAAGCAATCGCCTTCAGCAATGTTACTCATGAAGGGCTCGATAGAATCCGGACAATGCTCCTGCCGGGAAAAACCTTCTGCCTGCTGGGCTCTTCCGGGGTCGGAAAAACAACCCTTCTGAACCTGCTGACCGGAGACACATCACATGCTGTCAGGGAAGTGCGGGAAAAGGACGGGCGAGGACGTCATACAACGACACGACGGGAATTAATCACACTCGATAACGGCAGCCTCCTGATTGATACACCCGGTATGCGCGAACTGGGTAATTTTGACGTTGAGTCCGGATTGGAAGAGACCTTTCAGGATATCAGGGATCTCGCCGATTCCTGCCGGTTTTCAGACTGTACCCATATCCATGAAAAGGGTTGCGCGGTTCTGCAGGCCCTGGAATCGGGTGAAATCGAAGCCGGCCATTATCAGAATTACCTGAAACTTAAGAAGGAAGCCGACTACCTGGAACGCTCTTATCTGGAAAAACGCAAACATGATAAACAATTAGGCAAACTCTACAAAAGTATTATGAAAGGCAAACAGAAAAAATAGACTATGCGATATACCTGGCTTCTTTTTGACCTCGATGGTACGCTATTTGACTATGATGCGGCTGAAGAGTCCGCATTGATCAAGACATTCACAAAACACCACATCCCCTATCAGCCCGGTTTTCTGGATGTTTACCGGGAAATCAATCATCGCATCTGGTCTGATTTCGAAAAGGGTTTGATAACGCAATCCGGTATAAAAAAGAAACGCTTCCGCCTCTTTGCTGATACCCTGAGAATCCATTTTGATGCAGCCGTTTTCAATGGCGACTATCTCAAATATCTCTCGGCTGAAGCGCAACTGCTCGATGGCGCAGAATCACTCATTAAAAAACTGTACGGACAGTATCATCTGGCCCTTGTTACCAACGGGTTAAAAGACGTTCAACGCCCCCGCATCAGTGCCTCATCTATCGGCTCTTTATTCCGGGAAATTATCATATCAGAAGAAATCGGTTTTGCCAAACCGGATCCGGAGTTTTTCAGGGTCACGTTTGAAAAAATCGGCAATCCCGCCCGTGATGAGGTTCTGCTCATAGGCGACAGCCTTTCTTCCGACATGCAAGGCGGAACTCGTTACCGGATTGACACCTGCTGGTATAATCCAAGCCGGAAAGAACCCACGAACAATGTACAGATCACACATGAAATCGATTCCTTCAGCCAGCTTCTTGATTTACTTCTCTGAAACTGCAATCTCTTTTTGAAATGAATTAAACCTTTTATTTTATCATAATTTTCTGCATATTCTCCCCGGGCTCAATTTCCAGCCTGAATCATTTCCGGCCCATGATCTGACTTCACGGGCAATCAACATTACATACTTTATCATTTAATATCAAAGGCAGGGATGTTATGCGTTTTTCTGTTCCGGTTTTGATTATTTTCATGATTTTGGGTAATCAAAACGCCTATTCGCAACTGGAAACGGATAAATGGGCTCCCGATACAGATGGGCTGGATTTCTCCGGCCAGTGGTTTTTTGCCTACAGTGAGGAACGAAGACCCCAGAAAAACAGCAATGAATTTCTTCTGAAACGCGGCTATGTGACCGTATTGAAAAAATTTGATGAAACATTCACTATCCGCGTAACGCAGGACATCGATGTTGACGAGGAAGGGGATGGAATGGGTGACATAGAAATCCGTCTTAAATACGGTTACCTCAGGATAACACAACCCCGGTTTCTCATTTTCCATAAACCGTTCATCGAATTTGGCCTGGTGCACCGGCCCTGGCTCGCTTTCGAACAAAAAATCAACCGCTACCGCGTTCAGGGCAGAATGTTCCTGGAACGGTATGGCATCCTCCGCTCGGCCGATTATGGTGTCATGGCCGGCGCCCTTCTTGGAGGTGCTATTCATCCGGATTATCAGAAAAACGTCAGCAAAGACTATCCCGGAAAATACGGGAGTGTCGCACTGGGTCTCTTTAACGGTGGTGGATATGAGGAAGTTGAAAACAATAACGATAAGCTGATCGAAGGAAGAATTTCGATCCGTCCCTTTCCGGAAACATTGCCCGGGCTGCAGTTCAGTTATGCCGGTGCCATTGGTAAAGGCAATTCGGAGATCGCACCCGACTTCAATTTTCACAATCTGTCCCTTTCCCTGGAAACAAGAAAAATAACGCTCGCGGCACAACGGTATTCGGGCCTGGGCAGTCTGCAGGGAACGGTTCTGGATGAAAATAGTAGATCGTTGAAACAGGATGGATATTCCATTTTTGGTGAACTGTCCATCGGCCGCACACATTTTAAACCCTTTGTGCGTCACGATTACTTCCATAGTGACTTATACAGCCACAAGTGGTCGAATAAAGGATGGATTGCCGGGCTTGCTTATCATTTTCTGAACAAGTCAAAAGTACTTATTGACTATGATTATCTCGAGACGCGTGAACCGGATTTCGAAATTCATAGGGTTTTTGAGATTGCCCTTGAATTTGCCTACTGATCAGTTTCATGACGTATTTTCCCTGTTCTTTAACGTTCATTGCCTGAAAGCGCAACGACAAAACGTGTCACTTGCTTCATGAATAACGCAAAATAGTTGCGATTCAATTTTTATTTTTACAAATTCCCCGAAATCATTTCATTTAACACAGGAAAGTGCATTTACATGTTTAAACCGAATAAAAAAATTCCCGTTGGAATTCTTGGAGCGACCGGCAGTGTCGGCCAGAAATTTATTGAACTGCTGCTGGATCACCCCTGGTTTGAAATCGTTGCCCTGACAGCCTCCGAGCGTTCTGCTAATAAAAAATATAAAGATGCCGTTAACTGGTTTTTACCGTTTCCCCTTCCTGACCATATCGGCAACATGACCGTCCGTCCCACCCGGCCCGATCTCGAATGCCCGCTGGTCTTTTCCGCCCTGGATGCATCCGCTGCCGGGGAAGCGGAAATGGCTTTTGCCAGGGCCGGCTATTACGTGATTTCCAATGCTAAAAATTATCGCATGGAGCCCAATGTCCCGCTGCTCATTCCGGATGTCAACCCGGATCATCTTTCACTGATCGATCAACAGACGGAAACTCGGGGTAAAATAATTACCAATCCCAATTGCAGTACAACCGGACTGGTTGTCGCCCTTAAACCGCTTATGGACCGGTTCGGACTCGAAGCAGTGCATGTGGTAACACTGCAGGCGCTCTCGGGGGCCGGTTATCCGGGCGTTTCGTCCCTGGATGCCATCGACAATGTAATCCCCTTTATCGGGGGCGAAGAGCCTAAAATGGAAGAGGAACCACTGAAACTGCTGGGCAGGCTGAAAGATGGTAAAGTGGAGGCGGCTTCTTTTACCATCAGCGCCACCTGTAACCGGGTAGCGGTTATTGACGGCCACCTCGAATGTGTCTCGCTGAAACTGACCGATCCGCCGGAGCCGGCTGAGATAATCCGTGCTATGGAAGACTACCGTTCCGCTCCACAGGAGCTGGGACTCCCGTCAGCACCGGAACAGCCCATCCACTACTTCACCGATGATAAAATGCCCCAGCCGCGTATTCTCCGGAATCTTGAAAATGGCATGGCTGTTTCCGCCGGTCGCCTGCGTCCCTGCCCGATCCTGGATTTTAAATTCACCATCTTATCGCATAACACCGTACGCGGTGCGGCCGGCGGGGCGCTGCTGAACGCGGAATTGCTCATAGCGAGGGGATATTTATCCTGATTTATAGAATATTTATTTGAATTTATGAAAAATTATTTGATTTCAGCTGCATCGCCCATTATATTCTTCGAACTTTTAACACAAGAAGGTGACGTTATCGATTAGCATTTAACACATACTTATCCAGAAAGGTGGAGGGAACAGGCCCTGTGAAACCTTAGCAACCATTTCATGTTTATCATGGAAAAGGTGCTAACTCCTGCCCCGGCCGGGGAAAGATAAGGAATAGGTTACATTTTGAAACCTCTTCAGGATCTGATCCCGGAGAGGTTTTTTTTTAGCTGATTTGATTTCAGAAAATTAACCACAAAGGCACGAAATCACCAGGACAGAAAAATTCTGAGAAGGAATATCGTACACACACAATCATAGAGGGGGTTTTTATGTCAAACACAAACCGTGAACATCCGTATCGGTTCGAGACACTGCAGTTACACGCCGGTCAGGAACCGGATCCGGCAACCGGTGCCCGGGCCGTTCCGATATACCAGACCACGTCTTATGTTTTCAATGACGCCGACCATGCAGCCGCGTTATTTGATTTAAAGGAGTTCGGCAATATTTACACGCGGATTATGAATCCGACGACCGATGTCTTTGAAAAACGCATCGCCGCTCTGGAAGGCGGTGTCGCAGCGCTGGCAACCGCATCCGGTCAGGCAGCTCAGTTCCTGGCCCTCAGCACCATCGTAACGCAGGGTCAGAATATCGTTTCCTCAAAAAAACTGTATGGGGGAACCTATAACCAGTTCAAAGTTGCCTTTCCCCGACTCGGTATACATGTTAAGTTTACGGAAGAAGACACGATCGAGGCTTTTGAAAAACTGATCGATGAAAATACACGGGCCCTCTATATTGAAAGTCTGAGTAATCCGGAACTGATTATTCCGGATTTTGAAGGTCTTGCCAAACTGGCCCATGCACATGATATCCCCCTGGTTGTCGACAACACCTTCGGTGCCGGCGGATATCTGATCAAACCGCTGCAGTTCGGCGCCGATATCATTACCGCTTCGGCCACGAAGTGGATCGGCGGTCACGGTAATTCCATCGGCGGCGTCATCGTTGACAGCGGCCGGTTCAACTGGGGTAACGGGAAGTTCCCCGATTTCACGGAACCCAGCCCGGGATATCACGGTCTGAAATTCTGGGAGGTGTTCGGTGCGGATGGTCCTTTCGGAAATATCGCCTTCATCATCCGGGCACGGGTTGAAGGACTGCGTGACCTCGGGCCGGCCGTCAGCCCGTTCAACGCGTTCCTGTTTCTGCAGGGGCTGGAAACCCTGTCCCTCCGCGTGGAGCGTCACTGTCAGAATGCCCTGGCACTGGCCGAATGGCTGGAGAAACATCCGAAAGTAACCTGGGTATGGTATCCCGGACTGGAGGGTCACCCCTCGCATAAACGTGCTGAAAAATATTTACGTAAGGGACATTACGGCTCCATGCTGGCTTTTGGGATCAAAGGCGGTAAGGAAGCCGGTAAAAAATTTGTAAACAGTGTCGAACTGGCCAGCCTGCTGGCCAATGTCGGCGACGCGAAAACCCTGGTGATACACCCTGCTTCCACGACGCATCAGCAGCTTTCGGAAAAGGAGCAGGCCGCATCCGGCGTTACACCGGATCAGGTCAGGGTTTCTGTCGGTATTGAACATATCGAAGATATCAAGGCCGATTTTGATCAGGCTTTGTCCGCTTTATAATATAACGGAGATTGTATGTCGGAAGGTATCCGTTTTTTTTCACTGCCATCTGCTTCGCTGCCGCATGAACTGGAATGCGGCGTGAAGCTTTATGCCCTTGAAATTGCCTATGAAACGTATGGTCAGTTGAACCCGGAAGGGACCAATGCCGTATTGATATGCCATGCCCTGACCGGGGATGCCCATGCGGCCGGCCCCTTGAAACGAACGGAAGCGTTAATCCGGAAAGTACCGGCCTACAGGGCACTGAAACCGAAACAGCCCGGCTGGTGGGACGGTGCCATCGGTCCGGGCCGGGCCATCGACACCAACCGTTATTTCGTTGTCTGTTCAAACATCGCGGGAAGCTGCTATGGCACCTCCGGGCCGCTCAGTATCAATCCGGAAACCGGGAATCCCTACCATGACAACTTCCCGCAGGTTACCGTTCGGGATATGGTCCGTATTCAGTATGAATTAGTGAAAAACCTGGGTATTTCGGAAGTACATAGCGTCATCGGTGGTTCCCTCGGCGGCATGCAGGCCCTGGAATGGGCAGTGATGTATCCGGAGATGGTGCGCTCGATGATTTCCATAGCCACCAGCGCGCAACATTCTCCCTGGGCCATTGCAATGAATCATGTTGCCCGTTCGGCTATCCTCAACGACCCGGAATACCGCGCGGGCAATTTCGATCCGGAAGCCATACGGGGACTCGGTGTAGCCCGGCAGATCGGTATGATTTCCTACCGGAGTGATGTCTCCTTTCTTGAAAAATTCAGAAGGGAGCGTTTAAAGGACAACGGCGCCTTTTTCGATCCCGGAAACCTCTTCCAGGTGGAAAGCTATCTCAATTACCAGGGGCAGAAACTGATGAAGCGTTTTGATCCCAACAGCTATATTCTGCTTTCACGAGCTCTGGACCTGCACGATGTGGCGCGGGACCGTGGGCCGGTCGCCGGTGTACTGGATTCCATTAAAGCGAAAACACTCTGCATCGGCATTGACTCGGATGTACTTTATCCCGCTTGGGAACAAAAGGACATCGCATCGAAAATCAGCGGGTCCCTTTATTCTGAGATAAAATCCAGTGCCGGACACGACGCCTTTTTAATCGAATTTGACCAGTTGGAAGCGATAATTAAGCCGTTTCTGGCTTCTCTTTCATAAACGGAGTAAACAATGATAGTCATGAAATTTGGTGGCAGTTCAATAAAAAACGCCACAGCCATCAGGAATGTATGTCAGATCATAAAAAAGGAAGTGAACCGCAAGCCGCTCATTGTCTTTTCAGCTTTCGGAGGTGTTACGGACCGGCTCATCGGGGCGGTTCAGCAGGCCATACACCAGCATGAGTCAAAAGCGGATGAGATGCTGCAATCACTTCATACCCACCATCTGGAAATCGTCAACGATTTATTTCCCGAGCCAAATACACGGGAAAAGGTAACGAGAATGGTCGAAGAAGAGATGGAACGTCTGAAAATCCTGTTGAAGGCCGCCATAACGATCCGCGTTCGTAACGGCGCATTGTCCCACGCCGTCATGTCGGTGGGAGAGCTGCTTTCCTCCAAAATTATCACCACGTATCTGGGCAGCCTGTCCCTCGCAACCCGGTTCATCGATTCCCGGGATATCATCATTGTGGAGCAGAAGAAAGATGAATTTCTTCCCATCGTAGATCTGATTCAAAAGAAGGTCGAATCCTTTATCGTTCCTCACAGCGAAGTCAACGATTGTCTGGTTTGTCCCGGTTTTATTGCATCGACCAGCGACGGTGAGCCCGCCACCCTGGGCAGGGACGGTTCCGATTACACCGCTTCGCTGCTGGGTGCCGCGCTCAATGCCGGCGAAATCCAGATCTGGTCCGATGTGGACGGCATTCTCAGCGCTGATCCGTCCATCATCCCCTATGCCAGGCCGTTGAAGAACATGACCTTTGACGAAGCCTGCGAACTGGCCTATTTCGGCGCGCGGGTATTGCATCCGTCCACCATCCAGCCGGCCCTGGAAAAGGGTATTCTGGTCCGGGTGTTAAATTCCAATCTGCCGGAAGAACCGGGCACGCGCATTCTGGCCGAATCCGTTCATTCCGATACGGCACTGGTAAAATCCATCGCCTACAAGGAATCCATTACCCTGCTTACAGTGGAATCGACCATGCTTTTATTATCACCAAAAATCATTGAGGCAATCTTTCTGGTGCTGACCCGCCATGGCAAGAAGGTTTTCGCCGTTTCCAAATCGGCCACAAAGTTATCCATAACCATCGAAAATATAGACGACCTGGACGAAATCGTTCGTGAAATTGAAGAGTTTGGCACGGTTCAGGTTGAGCGCAGCAAGGTGATCGTCAGCGTGGTCGGCGAGCGCATGAAGGGCCACCCCTCGATGCCATGGCAGATCCTTCAGTTACTGGACCGGGAAAACGTCCGCATCGAGCTGGTTTCCCAGTTCGCCAGCCAGATCAGCCTGACCTTCATTATCGACGAGACGGACATCGAGCGCACGGTAACCCTGCTGCACAAGACATTTATTGAGGCCGTTGCAAACCATCCCAGCCGGGAAGAACAGTAAACGGGTATACCTCGGCATCTTCTTATACCGGATTTCAACAGATGAAGCAATTGCTTGTAATGTTCGGGCCGGCCCTTGTTTCGTATTATTTAAACGCACCCTGATAATTTCTTGTTTGAGTATTTTTGAATACCTAAATTCTTTAATATTTACCAAACTGCAGGCCGAACTAAAGGAACAGATGCTGGAAGAAGAACGGCTAAATGTGCGCATCCTTGAAAATCTGAAAAAGATTGAGGTAAATAATGGCTAAATTAAATGTGTTGGGCACCGAGATTACCTGGTATAAACAAAAGGAAGAGGATTATATCAGTCTAACCGACATGGTTCGCAATATTGAGAATGGCCCATCACTTATTGAAAAATGGCTCAGAAACAAAAATACGATTGAGTTTTTAGGGATATGGGAAGAAATCAACAATCCGGATTTTAATTCCCCCGAATTCGAGGGAATTAAAAATCAGGCCGGATTAAACCGCTTCATTCTTTCCGTTAAACAATGGACAGAAAAGACAAAATCAATTGGTTTAATTGCCAGAGCCGGACGATACGGTGGAACATATGCCCATAAGGATATTGCTTTTGAGTTTGCCGCCTGGATTTCACCACAATTTAAATTATACCTGATTAAAGAATTTCAGCGTTTAAAGGATGAAGAATTAAAGCAGCTCGGCTGGGATATCCGCCGGAATTTAGCGAAAATCAACTACCGCATTCATACCGGCGCCATAAAAGAGCATCTCATTCCCCCGCATTTAAATAAGCAGCAGATCAACCTGGTTTACGCTACAGAAGCCGATGTGCTCAATATGGCCCTGTTTGGTAAAACTGCGGCACAATGGCGTGAGGAAAATCCCGGTGAAAAGGGCAATATTCGTGATTTGGCCAACGCCGCGCAACTTGTCTGCCTGGCGAATATGGAAAATTTAAACGCCCTGTTTATCAGCGAAGGTATGGACCAGCATGAGCGCCTGATAAAACTGAACGCCATTGCCATTCAGCAGATGCAGGTATTGCTTGGCAGCGATAGCATGAATCAACTGGGGGATGATAAAGATGTCTGAAGGGGTATTTGCAGAGTATTTACAACAATTTTTCAGGCAATCCGGTTGTTGAGCCTGTCGAAACAACCGGTAAACTCAGCGATCTCACGGTCTTCCCGGTCTCTTCGACAGGCTCAGAGACCGGAAGCAAATGGATCGTATTAACTCTTTTCGAAGATAATGAGTAAAGGTTATATGTACATTCTGGAGTGCGCCGATGGCAGCTACTACACCGGCAGCACCAAAGATCTGGAAAAAGATTTTGGGAACACCAGAATGCTGAAGGGGCTAACTACACCAGGAAACGCTTACCGGTGAAAATGGTTTACTACGAAGAATACAATCGGTTTGATGAAACCTTTTATCGTGAAAAACAGGTACAGGGAATGGGATCCATTTCCTTTTTTATTTAACCTCCTCATCAACGCGCTCCAGGATATCACCAGGTTGACAATCTAAAGCCAGACAAATGGCGTCTAATGTCGAAAAGCGAATGGCTTTAACTTTACCCTGTTTTAAAATGGACAAATTTACGGTTGATACGCCAACTGTTTCTGAGAGTTCTTTTAATTTCATTTTTCGTTTCGCCAACATGACATCCAAGTTTACTACGATAGCCATAATTCTATACTTTCCGTGTTTAGATTGTCAATGAACGGTCAATTTCATTTAATAAGTCGTCATAATTTTTCTCGTTTTTTCCCCAGGAGAATATCTGGAACAGCGTTACGGAGCAGAATTTCATGATTGTTTCATTTCCAACCGACTCAAAACGTATATACAGGTTCTCACCCCAGGATTTAAAAGAGATACTGGTAATGGCCAAAATTTCAAAGGTATCATTATTAGCTTCGACTAACTTAAATTTTGAATGAGTGATAACCTCTATGATTTTTTCGAACATCAATTCTTTAGGGATATCAAACGTCTTCTCTGAACATACCTTGGAGGTAAGCAGATTAATGGGACTGGTAAAATACGTTCTGAAAGTAAGTGATTTTCTGATAATCAAATTCACAATAAAAAACCCCGGAATAAAAAATATGGAAATCATTAAACCAGGATTTTCAGGTTCTAACATATATCCGCTGTACACGGGAATAAGAAACATTATTAAGATAATAAACCAAATCTTAATGTCTTTTATTGTTGGCTTGTGTTTGATATATTTCATACAATGTCCTTTCATTTTAGAGTAAGTTGGATATATTTCATTAAATAGTGTTTAATGTTGGGAACAATATAAAAAACAAAACAATGTATATCAATTATTAATTAATGTTTATCATTAATTAATTTATGTTTTCTACATAACAAAAATAACTAATCACAACAATCGGTCATATTCGTGAAGGTTGGCAACCAGACCGCCGGAGTATGAAGATGAAAAAGATTGCATTTATTTTAGCTGCTTTAATGTGTGTTGCAGGCAGTAGCAATACGGGAGTAAAAAGCATATTACATTATGTCGACCCTGATATCGGTACAACCCATTGCCGCTGGTTTTTTTATACACCGGCAGCATTGCCTTTTGGAATGGCAAAGTTAGCTCCGAATACCGATGCCCATATCGGTAGCCCGGGCGGCTGGGAAGCCAATGGCTATGATTACCGGCATAACACGTTGGAAGGATTTGCCCATCTCCATGAATTTCAAATCGGTGGTTTTGCATGGATGCCGATGACCGGTGCAATTAAAACAATACCCGGCGCTCTGGAAAATCCTGAAGAGGGTTTCAGAAGTCATTTCAGACATGAAACGGAAAGAAGTAAACCCGGTTACTATACCGTGCAATTAGATGATTATAGTATAAAAGTCGAATTAACGGCTACAAAAAGGGTCGGGTATCAAAGATATACCTTTCCGGAGGCAAAAGAATCTCATATTATTTTAAACGTGGGACTGCGACAGGGGGAAAGTGGAAAAGTAATCGATGCCTATGTAACGCAGGTTTCAGTAAATGAATTTGAAGGATGGGTAATGTATGACGCTATTTATGCGAAAAGTGATGTGCAAGAATTGGGTTCAGCCCCGATGAAACATTATTTCAATGCCGTTGTGACTGAAACACCGGATGCCGTGCATGCCTTTAATGGTAAAAAAATACATACCGGAAAATCACAGGCTGAAGGTAAAGGTGCCGGTTTATATCTAACCTATTTTAACACCAAGGCAAATACAAAAATAACCGTAAAAACCGGCTTATCATACACCTCACTTAACCATGCCCGTTTAAACCGGATCGAGGAGTCGAAAGATAAAGGCTTTGATCAGGTAAAAAACGAAGCCTTTGCCATATGGGAAAAAGAATTATCACGTATTTACATTGAAGATGAAAACGAAGAGAACCTGACAAAATTCTATACAGGACTGTTCCATGCATTACTGGGCCGTGGCATAGCGAATGATATTAATGGCGCCTACCCTAAAGCGGACGGTACCATCGGCTATTTACCCATGAAAACCCTGGATACCCCTGAATTTAATTTCTTAAATACCGATGCGATCTGGGGTGCATTCTGGAATTTAACACAATTATGGGCTTTGGCTTATCCGGAAGTTTACAGAGATTTTGTGAATACGCATGTAACTGTTTTTAAAGACCGTGGCTGGTTTAGCGATGGCATTGCGAACAGTCGTTTTACTTCGGGTGTCGGGACCAATTTTATCGGATTAACTTCATGGGCGGCATATAATACCGGCATTCCCGGTATTGATCCGGAATTAGTGTATCAGGGATTGAAAAAAGATGTACTGCAAACCGAAAACCGTAACAGGGGAAGTGGTAAACTGGATAACTGGTCATTTGTGAAAGATGGTTATGTGCATTTTCTGAATGTTCATGGCTGGGGCACCATATATCACGGTAGTTATTTTAGTGCATCGCATACGTTGGAGTATGCGTTCAGTGCCTATGCGGCTGCCCGAATGGCAGAAAGACTGGGTAAAACGGAAGATATCGAGACATTTAACGCATTGGCAAATGGCTGGAAAAATCTATGGCATGATTCATTGAAATTTATTGTTCCGAAAAATGCTTATGGAGAATGGATCCCGGATTTTAATCCTCAGCAGGGGTGGCGGGGTTTTCAGGAAGGGAATTCCTATCAGTATACGTTTTATGTGCCTCATGATGTTGAGACGTTAATTCAAAAAATGGGCCGCGATGTATTTAATACCCGACTGGATTCCATTTTTGTATGGTCCCGCGAATCAGGTTTTGGAAGCGGTAAAACAATCCATGCCTTTGGCGGTGTAAAAAACTTTTACAACCACGGAAATCAGCCCTCTTTGCACATGTCCTTCCTGTTTAACCACAGCGACGCTCCATGGCTGACTCAAAAATGGAGCCGTTTAATTTGCAATGAATTCTACGGTACGGAACGGATTCATGGATATGGTTATGGTCAGGATGAGGATCAGGGCCAGTTGGGTGCCTGGTATGTGATTGCTTCCATGGGGCTGTTCGATGTTGCGGGTTTTACGGAACCGACACCAAATATTCAATTCGGTTCCCCGTTGTATAAAGAAACCCGCATCGATTTAGCAAATGGTGAACAACTGATCATTCGCACCATTAATAATTCCGAAGAGAATAAATATGTACAGTCATGCACATGGGACGGGCAGGAATATAAAAAGAATAACATCGCCTTCGATATTTTGTCAAAAGGCGGAGAGCTTGTTTTTAAAATGGGCCGTGAACCCAATAAAGAATGGGGGAAAAAATAAAAAGAGGAGAAACACAATGACGGAAATGGAATTACTGATCGATTTTCATAAAGATGCGGACAGACAAGGGCCGGGTAGCACCTCTGATACATTGAGAGCGTTTCGTTTTATTGATACCGAGCAGAAAAAGCCTTTAAACATAGCAGACATTGGTTGCGGCTCCGGTGCTCAGACACTTACGCTTGCTCAACATGTTGAAGGACACATAACCGCCGTTGATTTATTTCCGGAATTTTTGGAAAAATTAAACAGGAAATCCACCGATCTGGGTTTACAGGATAAAATCACAACGCTTGAAAAGTCGATGGATGCTTTACCCTTTGCCGGAGAGGAATTTGATGTTATCTGGTCGGAAGGTGCGATTTACATTATCGGTTTTGAAACAGGAATAAAAAAATGGAAAGACTATTTAAAATCCGGTGGCTACCTGGCCGTAAGTGAAATCACCTGGATTACGAACACACGACCCGCTGAAATTGAAGAACACTGGAATAATGAATATTCGGAGATCGATACGGCATCAAATAAAATTAAAGTACTGGAAGAAAACGGCTTTTCTCCGGTCGGATATTTTATTTTACCCCGGGAAAGCTGGATTGATAATTACTATAAACCCATAGAGGAACGTTTTGAAAAGTTCCTGGAAAAACATAATAACGCTGAAATGGCACAAAATCTCGTTGCGGCGGAAAAAGAGGAAATCAGAATATACAAAACGTATAAAGACTACCTTAGTTATGGATTTTACATCGCCAGGAAAACATAAAGAGTGAGATTTTATATGACTGAAAAAATGGACAGGAAACAGTTTAAGGTCGCCACACATGAAGAACTGGAACAGGAAGACAGGCTGTATTGGAAGAACGCAACGGCACAGGAAAAATTTGAAACCATAACATACCTCAGGGAGTGTTTTTATGGCCCGGAAGCAACTACCGGAAGACTTCAAAGATTTTATCAAATTCTTAAACTTGAATGAGGTGCGCTACCTGCTCGTTGGTGGATGGGCGGTTGGATTATATGGATATCCGCGTGCTACAAAGGATATCGATTTTTTAATCGCCATTGATGATGATAATTTAAATAAAATGATTAAAGCACTCTCCGATTTTGGCGGCCCAACCGCAGAAACAAAACATCTCTGTAAACCCGGCAGCGTATTCAGGATGGGAAGCCCGCCCGTTCAAATTGATATTATTAATCAGGCTTCCGGAATAAATTTTGAAGACTGTTACAAAAGGAAAAATATAATTCAGCTTGATGAGATAGAAATTTCGGTTATTTCTAAAGAAGATTTAATAATCAACAAACTGGCTTCAGGCCGGATCCAGGATGAAGCGGACGCCAGTAAGCTGAATTAACCTTTATAAACAGAATGAAAAAAAGCCCCCCTTATCACCAGGAAGGCTTTCTCTTATTGTGATAACATACAGATTACTGTATGGCGACCAGTTCAATTTCAAAAACCAGATCCTGGCCGGCCAGCGGATGATTCGCATCCAGCGTTACTTTTTCATCCATAATATTCGTCACCGTCACCGGAATCCGGCGGCCGTCACTCTGCACACTTTCCAGCATAAGACCCGTTTTCAATTCAATATCCTCCGGGATATTGCCGCGATCCACATCCCACAATAGTTGTTTATCATAGTCCCCGTATGCCTGATCGGATGGGATTTCAACAGTTTTTGAGTCACCGGGTTTCAGCCCGACGATGGCATCCTCGAAACCTTTAATGACTTTGCCTTCTCCCAGGGTAAATTCGAGCGGTTCCCTGCCTTCGGAAGAATCAAACTGCTCTCCCGTTTTCAAAGTGCCCTTATAATGTACTTTTACGGTATCACCTGATGCCGCTTGCTTCATAATACGTCCCCATAGTTGTGACCTTGATGCCGGGGCAAAAAAGCCGTTGAATAATTTAAGGTTTTGTTTAAAAATATAACCATAGTGATAAATATGTCAAATCGCAACTTTTTTTAGTAATTGACCGTTCTGGTAATTATTTTACTCAGGTTGTTTTGGTTATATCTCTGATATGAAATCCGTATAATAAGACCGGCAACCAGATATGGAAGGCAGATTATTGATGGTTTTAATGCGTATTTTCATTTTATTTCTTTTGGCCTGGCAAATAGTTTTCGCTTCCGGCAAACCGGGCATTGGCCTCGTATTATCCGGGGGCGGTGCCAGGGGATTCGCGCACATCGGCACACTTAAAATGATTGATTCCCTGAACATTCCGGTCGATTACATCGCAGGAACCAGCATGGGAGGCATCATTGCAGCTCTCTATGCTTCCGGCTATTCCGGTGATAAAATCGAAGAAATCGCCCGTTCGTCAGACTGGAACGAACTTTTCACCGACCGCCCCTCACGATCGGAATTACCATATCTTCAGAAAAAAGATGATGGCAAATTTCAGATTGAACTCGGCATTGAAGGATTCACACCGGTGATACCGGGCGGTTTGATCGGCGGACAAAAAATCGCTCTGCGTTTTGCCAATCTTGTCACAACACCGGAAGGGATGAATAATTTCGATGAGCTGCATATTCCATTTCGTTGTGTTGCCGTCGACCTTCTCAGCGGCAAGGAGGTGGTATTAAAGAAAGGGCCGCTCTCGCGGGCCATGCGGGCAACGATGGCGATCCCGACCGTTTTCACCCCGGTGGAGTGGGGTGATTCTCTCCTGGTTGATGGCGGCATACTCAACAACTTTCCGGCGGATGTTGCCGAAGAAATGGGTGCAGAAGTGATTATCGGTGTCAATGTGGGTACACCGCTGCAAGGCAAAGAGGAACTGGAATCGATCATGGCTATCCTCAACCAGACCATGGTCATTACCGACTATCAGAAGCAAAAAAAGAACCTTGAGCTGTGTGAATTTGTTATCCATCCGGAATTGACGGGGTATTCGACCGGAGATTTTGAAATGAAAAAGGTCAACCGGATCATAGATGCCGGTATCCTGGCTGCCCGCGAACATTATGATAATTTCATTGCATTAAAGAAACAACATATTGAGCCGTTTCTCAATACAAATATGGTTCCGCGCCAGAAAGAAACGTATCAAAAACCGGTTATCTTTGAAGTCCGCATCGTGGGTAACAAACGCTTACCTTACCTCTTTATCTACCGGCTTCTCGGCATCAAGCCATCCGACACATTTGATATTAACCTTTTAAATGAACGCATCTCCTATTTGTACGGACTTGGTTATTTCGAAAAAATTGATTACGAAATTCAGCGGGTAAACGATGAGGCGATAAGGCTCATCATAACAGTCAGGGAAAAACCGCTCCGCCGCTTGCAGATCGGGTTTCGCTATGATGATGAATACAGACTTATCGGTATGCTGGGTATCCTGGCTACCAATGTCCCTTTCCCGGGGATACGCATGAATGCGATACATGAATTTTCCGGGCTGTTGCGAACAGAATACACGCTGGCCTACCCTTCCCGTCAGCTTAACCTCCCCGTTTTTCCCTATATCCGGTTAAGTTATAAGGATATCCCCGTTGATATTTTTGATCCTTTCAATGGTGACAAGATAGCGGAATACGATGACAGAGCCTTTACGGCCGGAGGCGGTTTTGGTTTCCTGTTAAGTAATGACGGTATCCTGGAATTGGAATACCATGAAGAACATGTCAATATCAATCCGGACATAGCCGGTCTGGACCCGGAATACTTTCCGTCCTGGAAGGACCGGTTACGCAAATTCCGGATGGATCTGACCATTGACCAGCGTGACGATGTCATTCTGCCCCGGAACGGGCTTTTTATAAACATTATGCATGATATCAGTTCAGAAGTATTTTCCACAGACAGCAGTTATCACCAGCTCAAGGCACAATTTGATCTGCATAATACTCCTTTTGCCAGGCATACCTTTCATCTGCAGGGATTTGTTACAACCTACCGCGGAGCCCTTCCTGTTTATAAATTCATACTGAATGGTGGCCCGCACAACTTCATCGGGATGAAATACAACCAGATCGAAGGGCACCGCTATGGGTACCTGAGGGCCGGATACCGCTATGAACACAAGAAAGACATTTTCCTGAAACTTATCGCCAATGCCGGTTTGTTTGATAAGGCCCGTAGTTTCGGTTTTTCCAGACAGAAACTTTTCTATGGTTACGGCTTCGGAATAAAACTGCTATCGATTATCGGTCCTTTCGAACTGACCATCAGCCGAGGCAGCCGCAGTTTCGGCAATAACGATAACATGCAGACACAAATATACGTTACACACGGATTTATATTTTAACGTTTCCATACGTCCGGATGCGCCGGAAGGACACTATGACCGACACCTGACCGGCTCCCGATTCGAATAGATGTATCAGTTCATATCGAAGGAGCGTTGGTTACTCTTCCGATTCGGGAGGATTTTCCATTTTGCTGCCATAATCCAGTCTGTTATCTGTGGTAATTATCGGAAAGGAAGGAACAACCTTAGCAAAAGGTACATTTTTCTGAGTTACACTCATATCAATACGTGTCAGCTTAATATCATTAAAAGCTTCAACATCAACCTGGATATAATCCGAATACTTTATCTGCAATGAATCTACCATCGGGTTCAAATAATTTTCAATTAAAGGTATATATGCCATTTCCGTGACAGTATCCGGCAAAACGCCTTTAAGAAATTTCTCCTTATAATACTGATAATTCAAATTATCCTTCCACATATTTACATTGCGCTGAATTACATTTATTTCGTCATACCCCCGGTCATACGCGATTTGTGACAAATATTTATCACGGATCATATCCATGATGGCGAATTGAAGTTGCTGCCCGAATTCTTCGTTTTTCATCTTTGTTTTCCGGAATACCAGCGGATGAGCGGCGAGTTCATCCACAAAATCCTTCACCGTCCATATTTCATCGTCAACTTTGAAAAAGGGTTCCTGATACAATGTTTTCATTTGTGCCTGAACATCCTGTGTTTTTTCGATATCGTCATCCTTGTCCCAGAAACTCTTGTTCAGCATTGCTTCTTTTTCTTTTTCTGTCTGAATATAGACCGGCCCCAGCAAGTCCGAAACTTTAAAAAATACGTCGGGCATGAAATCAATGGTTTTACCTTTCATGACATCCAGAATAAAATTATCATACAATTGGACGGCCTGTCTTTGAATATATTCATCGCTCACATTGCTCCATCTTTCCTGTATTTGATTTTCCGTAATCGCTACCCGGTCAATCCAGCCTTTAATCTGTATCATCATGTATTCATTTTTACCGGTTTTCACCGGTCCGACTACCTGATCTTTTTTCAGCTTTCTGGAATAAAGCGAATCTAAAATAGCATCATGCTCGTGTACCGACCACTCTACCTCTTTTTTTGGAATCGTATCAAGACCGGTTGTTTCAAAAAACACATCTTCAAGTGATCTGTTATTATCTCTGATTTCATTATTGATTTCATATGCAAACGCACTATCCGGAACATTTAAATAGGAAATTTTGTATTTTCTTCCGGCGACCCTTACAGTGTTCCATACTTTTGCCGAATCGAGCACGACTTTATCTTTTGCTTCCTTCTGAAACAGCCACTGACGCATAGCTTGTTCTTTCCGGCCCCTCAGGTAAGCCTGGACTTTGTCATTCATGATAAATGAATTGGCATCGCCGGCTTCCGTGGCCATTAATTTTTCAGCGATCAGCGAATTTATGACAATTTTTTTATCGAGATTATGACTGCCCCTGCAATAGGGCGGACGCACGGTATATTCTGCCCGGCGTATGAATTCGTTGACGCTGATCGATTTGTCCCCGATCTGAGCCAGAATTTTTTCCCTGGGTTGTTTTGTCTCCTGCTTACCACAGGATACCAGCAGGATTGCCGTCAGCATAAACAGCAAAGACAATTGTCTATAATAAGCAAAATAGCGATTCAATTTAAGCTTCCTCATACGTCTATAATTCCTTGCTATAACGGTTTATAGTTTAAATACTTTTTCCACATTTTGTTCCCCGTATTTCTGCTTAATATGCGACAGGTTTTGAATAGTTAATGAATAATCATTATTTTTCGCGTATCTTCTCCCCGGTCTGTTTTGATTCTGCACAAATAGGTCCCGGAAGTGACCGGATGACCTGCTTCGTTTTTTCCATCCCAACTGGTACGGAATTGTCCGGCATATTTAAACTCATTAACCAGGGTTCTGACCTTTTGTCCAAGAACATTATACAGGGTTATTTCAACCTTTGTTTTGTACGGTAACTCATAGATAATGGTGGTCTCCCTGTTTTGCCCTTTTACAGGATTTGGAAAATTTGACAACAGATTTACATCTGCTATTTCCGGATCATATACGGAATATAAGTTGACGGAGCCCGAAATATGCTGCAGTGTGTACAGGGCATTCGAATTATCAAACACAGCATACCAGTCCGATCCTTCATCAAACTCGAAACCACAGAGGGCATTTCCACTGTCAATCATAGAATAAAAGCCCTGGAATTCCTGATTGTCGAGATAACTCTGATAATTCGACGGATCCGATATAAAGAAATCGATATGTCCACCGTCCTTTTTTATAAAATGATAAGGCGTTTGAACCATATCATCGATATAGCTTCTTCCCCAAAGAATCTGCGACGGAACGTTGACATCGACCTCCAGATAATAGCGTGCGTCATCAAACTGCGGCACCGGGATGTCATCCCAGCGGAACACCGGTTTCTTTGCATTGATAGACATTTGGACATTATAGGTCTCATTATGCTGGCTGGTGCCGACCACGCGCATGACTTCATTATTTCCGGAAGGCACACGGCCATAGTCACAACTCATTCTGGCCCAATAGGTGCGACCGGCACCAACAATAAAAGTAACTTTTCCATCTTTGTCCGTTACACCATAATTATCGAAAGCCCTGTCCTGGTATAAACCCGGGGCATACAGGACGACCAGTGCCCCGTCAATCGGATTGGAAGCGCTATCGGTAGCAAAAATATTAAGTGTCGCATACTTTCTGGTATAACGATCGGTCACGGACGTAAATGCCCCATCACTGCGCCATTGGAACACCGAGTTTAATTCTTTACCCCAGTCATCCACATACATCAGCGGATCGTTAATCGGTCCGTCCCAGTGGATCCATTCCTCATCCCAGAATTCATTCCAGACATGATCCCTGGAATAAGTTCCCACACCTGTTGCGGGAATAAGGGCGGACCGGGCAATGGCCACCCTCATATCAGCGTTTTCACCACAGCGTCCCTTATGTTTTGTGTAAATTCGGACAGGCTGATGCGGTCTTTCATTATCTGAATCAAATGTCATGGACCGTGACTGCCACCGGTTCATGACCTCGATGGCATGCGTATCTCTTGGATTACCGCTGAAGGAATTCCAAACCACCTTACGTCCTTTAATCAAATCTTTAAAGGCGGCATATCCCGGATCGGCTCTGTAAAAAAGAAATTCCCGCCAGAAATATCCATCTTCAGGACCCGTAATATTATCCCGGTGTGTATATTCAGGGATATCAGGATCGATGAAAGCCGGAATTTCATCTGAAATTTTTGGATGCACGATGTACCAGTAGTAAATCTCCTTCGGTACTTCCACTTCCACGGTATCGATGAATTTCGATTTACGATATTTTGTCGTGGTATAATAATCCGGATCCGTTTGTGATGAGCCGTAGTCAATCACATCCACGTAATCCAGATACGGATCATTTTCATAGACCAGCCGCGCATTCAGGTTCAGTAATTCCACATAGGCAAATTCAGACATTAAATACTGCGGGGAAAGGTGAGCAATGCAAAATGCAATTTCATCAATATAGGGATCCTCTGCATCGAGGATTGCATTGGCCCATTTTTCCTGATACGCAGATTCGAGCAACGAAAAGATAGTAATCAGGTCATTTTCCATCCATCGCGGCGCCTTATCGATGGCTGCCCGTACGTTAGCGGAAAACGGATTAGCCGGCTCCGGCTGAATGATATTCAATGTCTGATTCTGATAATCAAACCGAACGGCCAGATGATCGCCAGCCGGGATGTAGGAATCCAGATCGTACGTCGCCTGCTGAGAACCCGAAATCCGGTAGGATTTTTGAAGCTTTCGGTATTCCGGCTTCGCCGGTTTGACATAATCCGGTGCCGTTCCGACTTCGATCCATTCACCTTCCTCAATCAGGCGATCCGTGATGCCCCGTTCCCCTTCATATTGAGCCCACACCGGTTTGTTAAAAGATCCTCCCAGTATGATGATATAGACTAAAATTAAAGCCATCATTTTCTTGATTATACCTCTTCTTTGCATGCCGATAAACATCCTTCGTTAAATGTCAATCCTTAGGTTAATATTTTCGTTGAGGTTATTCCGCGTTCCGGTTATCATCATTTTTGCAGCAACATTTTCCTGGTTTTTATACCTGCCCGGGTTGTCAGTTTGTACAGGTAAATTCCCGATGAAACCGGGTGTCCGGCATCATTTGTGCCATCTCATACCGCCTGGTGCAGGCCGGCGGTTCTGGTTTCATCCACCAGGGTTTTGATTTTCTGACCTAAAAGATTGTAAATGGACAAATCCACGGACAGGGACGAACGATGATTCGTCTCTACAGAATATTCAATCATGGTATTTCGATTAATAGGAGATATAACCATTGCGTGTTTTTAATGCTGATTCGATACGTGATTTTCCTTTTTCAAATATGGACATATCGATTAATTTTAAATCATAACAGGTTAATAAATGATCCTTGAGTTCAAACAGAGATCCGCCTGAAATTCTGTAAAACTGAATGGACAAACCTGATATTCACTACCTTCAGGAGCATCACATTCATTCAAATACAATCCACCTTCACCAAAGCTTTCCTATTTACCTAATTACCCTATTACCTGATTACCTAACTATTTGATCACCGCAAACTTCCCCACTTTTGTATCCCCGGTGACCTTCGATTCCACATGATAAATGTAATAACCGGCGGCAATTTCCAGACCTTCCCTGCTGCGCAGGTCCCAGTGCACCGTACCGTTCGCCTCCGAATTCATATCCCACGAGGACTCCCGGCTCGCCACCGCATTGTCCACCTCGATCTCGTCGATTAATATCCCGCTGATCGTGAATATCCTGATCCTGCTCTGCGCCGGGATATGCGTGAACATGATCTGACGCCGCTGGTTACGCTCCCAGTTCGCTACCGCTCCCTCCATCGTGTTCGTCACCACATATGGATTTGGAACGACCCGGATTTTTTTCATATCTTCCGTTAGTTTGTTTTTATCGGGAATATTTTCTGCACTGTTAATGGTAAATAACAATGAATCTGCATCCGGGTGAAAAGGCCTTATGAAATCCATTTGATAGACATCATTTGGTTGTGGCATTCCGGCTTCTTCATTTATGTCTGAAAAATCAATTGCAAATATCGTCCCACCCCATATCACCATACCGGTCAATGGATCGGTAACGGCATCCCCAACCAATACAAGATCAGACTCGTGATTGAATGTGCCGTTTCCGTCCACGTCATATACAACCATATCCATCAAGGGGTAATTACCGGAGGAATCGATAAATGATTTATTTCTGACATAAAAATTGAAAGACTGATCCGTCAGGACGTCGCTCTTCGATAAATAATCACCTATATGATCTGATATTTTTAATATGAGGTTCGTCTTTGTTGTATACGCTGAAGCATCATCCGTCCAGATGATTTCATAATGCCATGGAAAATGACGCCAGTCTTGCTGTAACGCCTGTCTTCCCTTACTTGGTGGTCTCTCAGCTAAAATAAAATTTACCTTCGAATCTCCGAGAACCCAGCCTGTGTTATTGCGGTCCATTTCAGCAAAGATAATTGGCATCCTGAATTTCAACCGAAATCCATCCACCAGTTCGGTGATAATCTCCCGCTTAACGGTAAGGTGGTGGTACCAGATTTGCGTTTCCTGAACGGAAAAATAGCTGGAATCAAAATGTGAACCGTTCAGATCGAATCGTATTTCCCGATATTTAAGCGAATCATCCATTGTTACGTCGTATAGTAAAATTTCATCCGATACGAACAATCCATCATACGGGCTACGGTATCTTGCATTTGTCTGCTTATAATTAAGATCTTTGGCATTAAATTTTAATTTATACGTATGCCCTTCTTTCAAAGTATTATTATTAAAAATCTCAATCCCTATTGGAACTTTTTTTGCCATCCCGCTGCTTCGCTCAGAATCAATGGTATACCCCGCTTCGGGGTAACCGGCAGCAATTTGATGCGGTTTTACAACAGCAACATTCGGTCCGATACGACGGATCTCTTCATTTTCATCCAGTTCAATGACGATTGAATTTTCTGAAGGAGGAATTCCATTTCCAACATCCGGCAGACCATAATCATAGGCAACCAGGGCATAATAATAGGTGCGGCCGTTCTGTACCGTGTTGTCGACAAAAGAATGCGTGATGCCACTATCATCCCCAAGCCAGTATTGTATGCCATTTACTTCACCAAAATCCGCAAAGCCTTGAATTTGATCTATAATGTCACATTGATAAATAGGTTTTCGCATTGCCGGATTCCCAAAACCATCCGTAATATGCATTGGATCAGCTAAATAAGGATCGGTTGAGCGGTATATTTTATAACCTTCAAAATCATTAACATTTTTTGCAAAGGAATCCCGGGTATACTTATCGGCGACATCGTTCCAACTGAGAAATACTTTCCCGTCCGCAGGAATTGCCGTCAGCGTGGGCATTAACGGAGGCTGGGCAAACCGGTAGTCCGTCTCATAAATAAGTTGTACGACCTCTTTTAATCGGAACAGACCGGGCGCTTTGTGTTCATCTGAATTCAATCCTGCTAACGATTCATACGAGTGAAATTCTGACATCGAGATCCTTTCGGTGCGTCCTGCATATAGCGGAAACAGACCGGAACTGATCTGCTGTCTGAAATTAGATGGCACCAGATATGCTTCTTCAAGAATGCCACTGGTTAGAAATTTGAACATCTTTTCATCCTGCTCCATAACCTCGGTTCCGGTACCCCAATCAAAATGATATCGGAATGTCGTCAGGCCAAGCATATCTGTTTCACTGATATCGGTAATACCAAAATTGGGTTCAGCGCCCACTCCTTCAAGCATATCCGGTTTATGATTACATTCCGTGCCGTCTTCATCAGGTCCGTTATAATTTAAATCGTAAGGACCTACACCATCCAATCCCAAATCATCTCCGGGATCCTCCCCTTCTGTATATTTGCCATCATTATTTAGATCCTTTCCATTTCGCCAATCCTGATCCTCATCCGCATCCCAATGTTCTTTAAGATCGGATTCGTTCAGATTATAAAAATTAAGAAAATCGGATAAATTAGCAATCCCATCATACGGGCCTACTTTTTCCAGAGCAAGGTTATCCCGTTTTTCATCTATTAATCCGTCATTATCATTATCTATTCCATCATAGGGAAGTCCCGGCGTTTCAAGATAGGCGATCCCGAGTACACCTGGTTCACGTCCACCACCTTCGGGTATACCATCGATATCCCAGGCGTAATACATATTTAACTCCTTGACGTGATAGGCAATATCGTCCCCCGTATGACAGCACTCACCACCCACTCCGATCATGATATAATAGCCAAATAATGCTTCCGGAATCGTATAATCCGATATATTTGTAATATTGTATTCCCAGAAAATGGCATCCTGAGCCGAAGGATTACTCCATTGAAATCCTCGTACTTCACACCTGACGCCACAACCACCCCATGGTTTTCCCTTTTGAATGGTTACGTCTGGTTTTTTATCGCCAATACGGACACCCGGTCTGGGATAATACTTTACTGTATCTTCACCTCCCAGATATTCCTGATCCTGCGCATCGTTAACCACAAAATAACATTCCTGGTCGGCTTTCATCACCCCTCTTCCGAATCGACCATTCCATTCGCCGGGCCATTTCAATTCGCTGCCCCGTGCCGGCCAGCCCAGCAGGGGCCAGGATTCCGGAAGGTTACTCATAGCCGGGGTTTCACTGGTTTCATCAAAATAACCAAAGACCGGATATAAGCCCCACTCAATGGTGCCGGTCGGGTCTGTATCCATATGGTTACGAAAGCTGCTTTGCATAAAATATAGCGTATCCCTTTGTACTCCTGCTTCTGGCGGAATGGATGGGTCCTCAACAGGAACCGAATCATTATCAACATATACCCTGGCTCCGATAAGAGTCGCCACGCCATCAAGCATGACGGTTCCTTCAAAATTATTCGGCCATTTTGAAGGATCCCAGCCAAGGTTACAACAGTCACTCAATTCCGTTGTATTTTTGTAGTATAAAAGAACCCGGTTACCCGTCATAAAGCCAGCCCGTTCAGCCGCGATATCTCCCGCCGGATCATCCGGTCCCTCATAGATACGCC
>CAYPHA010000022.1:0-13201 GCA_964410215.1 uncultured Calditrichota bacterium
AAAAAGCCGAATAACAACAGTCATTCGGCTTTAGGGGGGTGAGCCAGGAGAGATTCGAACTCTCGACCAACGGCTTAAAAGGCCGCTGCTCTACCAGCTGAGCTACTGGCTCAAATAGATACTCAATGTAAAGAACTCTCGACCAATCCCGGCAGGCCGGGACTGCTCTACCAGTTGAGGACCTCTGCAAAGCAGAGGGACGAAATCCTCGACGCAGTCGGGGCTGAGCTACTGGTTGAGGCCCGATGCAATCGGGACGAAATCACGGCTTGCCGGGACTCATCTAGTCACTGTTTTCAAAGAACGTGTAATTTAAGGTTCC
The DNA here is from genome assembly GCA_964410215.1 of uncultured Calditrichota bacterium. GTDB lineage: Bacteria > Calditrichota > Calditrichia > Calditrichales > CAYPHA01 > CAYPHA01. The sequence continues at coordinate 323 of CAYPHA010000022.1, forward strand.
AGACTACTTGAGTCAACCTGATTTTTAAAATAATCGCGGGTTACCGCCACAACCACACCCGATAATCCCAGTACGCCCACCAGATTGGGAAAAGCCATCAACCCGTTGAATACATCCGCCATCGTCCAGACCAGATCGAGCTGCGTCACCGTTCCGACCAGCACATACACGCTGAATGTACCCCGGTATAAGATGTTTATCGTAGAAAGGTCCGGCATTAGGATCCGACCGCCGACTTTGGCAAAGACAAACAGATAGGTTGCCAATAGCACAATAACCATTAATTCGACGTCGCTGTTCACCTGCAATACAATCCATAAGGGAATCAGCATAGCAAGTATCAACAGCCAGGCCACCACCTTGCGCACAGCCCGGCCGCTTTCCACGATGAACTCCAGCGCTTTTTCCCCGTAATAACTCCAGCCCAGGATCGTGGAATAGGCAAACAACACCAGCCCGGTGGACACCACATCACCACCCAGACGCCCGGGCAGGGATTTGGAAAAAGCCGCCGAAGTCAGCTCCGCACCGGTCAGCAGCGGATCGCTTATCCATAAACCGGAAATGACAATGGCAAAACCGGTCAGACTGCAGATAACGATCGTGTCGATAAAGGTTTGTGTCATGGATACCAGCGCCTGCGAAACCGGATGCTTCGTCTTGGCCGCCGCCGCGGCGATCGGCGAACTGCCCAGACCGGATTCGTTGGAGAATACACCACGGGCCACTCCCATTTTAACCGTAAGCATGACACCGGCGCCCAGGAAACCACCGGCCGCCGCGCTGCCCGTAAAAGCACTCTCGATGATGAGCATGAACACCCGCGGGATCGCCTCAATGTTGATAATCAAAATAGCCAGGGCACTGATGAAATAGAAAAAAATCATCACCGGGACAAGGACACCCGTTACCCGCCCGATACTTTTAATACCACCCACGATGACCACCACCGTGCTCAGCATCAGCACCATGCCGGTCCATGGCCCCGGTACACCGAAGGTGCTCGAAAGGGCATGGGCCACCGAGTTGGACTGCACCATATTCCCGATGCCGAAAGCCGCTACGGCCGCGAATATGGCAAACAATAATCCCAGCCATCTCTGTCCCAGCCCTTTGTGAATGTAGTACATAGGACCACCGCTCATGGAACCGGTTTCATCGACTTCGCGGTATTTAACCGCCAGAACCGCTTCACTGTACTTGGTGGCCATTCCGAACAAGCCGGTTATCCACATCCAGAACAGCGCGCCCGGCCCGCCCGTAGCGATGGCCGTGGCCACACCGGCAATATTCCCGGTCCCGACCGTCGCCGACAGGGCCGTCATCAAAGCCTGGAAATGGGAAATATCGCCAGGTTCATCCGACTTTTCCCTGCGCTTGATCAATCCAAGATAAAGCGAATAACCGAGTTTCGTCAGTTGTATCATGCGCAGGCGGATGGTCAGGTAGATCCCGGTACCCACCAGTAATATGAGCAACGGCGGTCCCCAGATCAGTCCGCTGGCCTGTTTAAAGAATGTCAGTAATGTTTCTGCCATACGTTCCTCTTCGCTTCCTCTCGTCTACCCCTGCATCTGTCGATCATACATCAGTGCTTCGAGAACACCGCCGGCCATACCCCATTCCTCCGGAGGAATGACATCACCATAGGCGGATGAATGAAATGGTGCGATCTCGGCAAAATCAGTCCCGGATGGAATAATGATACCGCTGTTCAAAATACCGACCAGGCGGCCCGCTTCCGGAGCCAGTATGGGAATATCGTTTAATTTTGCCAGTTCTTCTTTTTCATTAATATGCTCATTGACCTGCCTGAGGGCGATAAAAACCCCTTCCATCGGAACATGAACCCGCTGGTGCGGCCGCGTTTTCACAGGAGGCATATCCCGGAACGCATCATCGAGGAACGGATAGCGCACCCGGCCCGTAAGAGGCAGCCGGGCGGCGATGCGGTAAGCGGCTTCCACCCCGGTATCATCGAAAGCGATACGTTTACATGTTTCCGGGATGCAGGCTGCAGCAGCTTCCAGCAGGGCAGATCTGGCAATGACGACGTAATCCCAGCTTTCAAAAAGACGGGTGTTCAGATCGGAAAGGAGAAGGATAGGGATTTCGCGATTGGCAATAACAAACCCTGTGAAGGTATCCGCGCTTACGGTTTCCGGCAGCAGATCCGTTTCAACGGCATTGGCCAGTGTACGTGCCGTGACCGCTTCGATGGTCGCCGAACCGGTATAGACGGCTTTCGTGAAGGTTCTGTTGATAAACAGGTCCAGCGGTTTTTCTTCTTCAACGATGCATACGGCGAAACCGGCGCGCAACAATCGTATGGCACTGGCCGTTGACCGGTCGCCTGCTCCCAGAATAATGACCCGTATCATTGATTAGATTGATTTGATTTGGTAATGATTCAGGCTTCCGTAATAAATCCGGTTGACCCCTTTTGTCTTCAGGTTTCTGCCGACCGGGATAAACAGATTTTCATCGAAAATATCGTTCACATTATTAACGAATAATACAAAATGATCTTCCATTCCATTCCAGTTCTCGGGAGTGCACAGGTCCTTCAGTAATTTACTGATAAACGCGGCGGCCTGTTTTTCTTTTTCCGATTGATCGTCATCTGCGGAGAGCCGCGCGGCCATCAGATCGACCTTTATTGGATCAAAATCGATGGCACAGACGAAGAGGATCTTTTCATCGAAACGCAATGAAGCGACCAGGTCTTTGTTATCCGGTTCAACCCGTAATAAAATCAAGGCCTGTTCCGGAATACCGGAGACAATCTTCAAAAGCTGTTCCCCGGAGAAGGGAAGCAAATGTTTATCCTGAACGTCGGCAGCCAGGTAGACCGGACCGGTAATATCAGGGCCGGTGCTTTTCTGAAAAAGAAGGGGGATTTCATCGCCCACCTGGAACTGACCTTCAGGCGGGTACTCCAACTTCGAATCGGCCAGTAAGAGTGGTTTTCTGCCGGCCTGGTAAGCTTCCCGGGCCAGTTGACTGATCAGGGCATCCCGGCTTCCGTATCCGGCCACCACCACTGCTTTATACCGTTCGATTCCGAACGTGCTGAAATACCGGGAGCTCATACGGCCGTTACCGTCTGGGGCATCAGGGGAAAACCGAAACGACGCAATGCAGGATCGAACGAAAAGATGATATCAACGCGTTTACGCTTCACAGATTCATTTATTATAAAATGGGACAACTCAAGGTCCGCATCCGCCGATTTAAGATACTGGTTTATGGCATTTCGTCGAACCCTGCGTGATATCCAGTCCATACGTAAATTAATGGTCAGGACACTTTCATCAATGATGTTTAAAAACTGCCGGGTCTTTTCTGCCCCATGCTTCTTTTTCAGGAAGCCCAGCGTCTGGTCAATCACCACATTATTGGTAACCAGCTTGGCATTTTCCTCCAGCATCTGGCTGAAGTATTCACATGCCGCTTTATGATTGGCATTTTTTGCATCACTGATGGCTATCCAGGCCGTCGCATCCAGGAAACAGGTCATTATCTTCATTTTCCGTCAGACTCCTCGTCTGAAAAGTGTAACAATTTGATCAGCGGGTTCTCGGATATGTTAATCTCAAGGCGGCGGGACCGGATGCGCTTAATCGTGACCTCCACCTTATCGCCCTCTTCCAGGTTCAGTCTGTTCCGCACATCGGCCGGAATATCAATTTTATTTCTGGATACCAATTTTGTAACAAATGTTCCTGTAAACATCGTGATCATTCTCCCAGAAACCATTTTATGAATTCATGGGTTTCAAATACGCCTTCTTCGCAGATGACCTTCGATACCAGTTTGATAGGTACACGCTCAAAGTAGATATTTTCCACCTGTATTTTTTTTGATTTACCCGCATACACTTCTTCCATTGCAGCCGATCGCTGTTTGATCGCCCGTTCGCTTTCCTTCAGAATCTTTGTCGTTTCAACGGACAAATATACCGGTATATTCAGGTATTCGGCCGTGAGGCAGAGTGCCAGGGTACCTGTTTTGTTAATAAAACCGTCCTCATACAAACGATCTGCACCGATTAAGACCATATTCATTTCCGGGAGGAAATGCGCGGCGCTGGCATCCGCCAGCAGGGTGGTCTTGATCCCTTTTTTTGCCAGGCCTTCAGCGAGGATAACCCCTTCATCCGGTGGATGGCTTTTCAGGCAGTATACTTCGATCTTTTTTTTCTGTTCATGGGCTTTTTCGAGAGCCAGTCGCACAATGGTGCTGTTACTGGTTGTCATTATTTTATTGAAACCGGCCATAATGCGTGAAGAGCCGGCTGCAATTTTCTGAATATTTCCCTGAATCTCTTTCTCAAGCGATTCGACTTTAACCTGCAGGTCCTGAATGATTTTATTATTGGATTTCTCTGTTTTCTGAAGTCGTTTATAAAACTGCAGCAGGCTGGAGAACGCATACCTGAGAAGTGCCATGTTCGGCTGGGCCTTGACCAGTATTTTGCCTCCATCCTGTATCTGGTGGAAAGCGTCTTCAACCGAGGCCGCATCGGGTTTCATTGTGTCGATAATGCCCTTAAAATACTTCAGGGCATGAAGGGTCAATGTCGTCGAACCGGATGTATTATCCTGCAAAATTTTTTTAAGTTCTGAATCCATCAGTTATCCTGTTACGTTTTGCTGTATCCATTCCAGGTATGCGTTCGATCCCTCCCGGATGGGCACCGACAAGATTTCCGGCACATCGTAGGAATGCTGTTCAAGGATGGCGCGTTCGATTTCCGGGTATTTATCACAGGTTGATTTAATCAAAAGCAGGGCCTCTTCGCTTTTTTCGATATTTCCTTCCCACCGGTAAATCGAAGTCAGCCCCGGAATGATGTTACAACAGGCGATGAGTTGTTTATCCAGCAGATAGCGGGCAATCTTTTCTCCCTCTGCAACATTCTCAACGGTACAATAGATCATGCAATACGTCGTATGCACGTGATTAGCCCTTTCCGGCATAAAGAATTATGTTACAAATTTATAAAAAACAATGCAAGAGGGGAAGCGAGATGGTGGACCCGGATGCGACATGTGAACTTCAACCGTCATTCATTCAGCCTACGGCTTCAATAAAATAGTTATGAATCCGCGTATCATCCGTTAATTCAGGGTGAAAGGAGGCAACAAGAATATGCTCATTGCGTGCCATCACGACATCTTCACCATGTCTTCCCAGCGGTGTGACAGACGGTGCATAGGCAATAATTTTAGGTGCGCGTATAAAGACCGCCTCGAAGGGGGTTTCCGTGCCGTTAACGCATATCCGGACGTTATCGATAAAGGAATTAATCTGCCTGCCATACGCATTGCGATCGACATGAATATCAATCAGTCCAAGCGGTTCATGGGGCAGATGATCCGCCCGGGCAGCCAGGATAATCAGGCCGGCACAGGTTCCCATCACCGGCCTGGATGCACCAAAATTGAGGAGCGGTTCTCTCAAATGCAGCCGGTCGATAAGATAGAGGAAGGTGGTTGATTCCCCTCCCGGTATGATCAGTTTATCACACTGTTCCAGCTCATTCTCTTTTCTGACCGGAACGGCTGTATGACCCAGTTTTTCGATAACCGCACGATGTTTGTCAAAATCCCCTTGCAGGGCCAGAATCCCAATATTCACGTATTACCAACCCCGTTTTTGCAGCAACTCTTCTTCAGGAATCTTGTTAATTTCCAGTCCGTGCATGGCATCACCGAGGCCTTCACTGGCTTTTGCGACTCTATCCGGATCATCGAAATGGGTGGTTGCCATGACGATAGCCCGCGCCCGCGCTTCCGGATCTTTCGACTTAAAAATGCCGGATCCGACGAAATTGGTTTCTGCGCCCAATTGCATCATCAGCGCTGCATCGGCCGGGGTTGCAATACCCCCTGCTGCAAAATTCGGCACCGGCAATTTGCCGTGCTCCCGGACATACTGAACGATTTCGAGTGAAGCACCCAGTTCTTTGGCCGCCGCGACGACTTCATGATTATCCAGTGTCTGCATCCTGCGCATTTCGGACTGCACCATGCGCATATGGCGGACGGCTTCCACGATATTCCCGGAACCGGCTTCACCTTTTGTCCTGATCATGGCCGCCCCTTCGGAGATGCGTCGCAGTGCCTCTCCCAGATTCCGGCAACCGCAGACAAATGGAACTTTAAAATCATGTTTCCATATATGATTGACTTCATCGGCCGGCGTTAACACTTCACTTTCGTCGATAAAATCGACCCCGATCGCCTGCAGCACCTGTGCTTCACCGAAATGACCGATGCGGCATTTTGCCATAACCGGTATCGATACGACATTCTGTATCTCTTTTATCATTTTCGGGTTTGACATGCGGGCGACGCCACCCTGCTCGCGTATATCGGCCGGGATACGTTCGAGGGCCATAACGGCAACGGCGCCGGCATCTTCGGCAATTTTCGCCTGCTCCGGCGTCGTGACATCCATGATGACGCCTCCTTTGAGCATTTCGGCAAGACCGACTTTAACAAGAAAATCTTTATTATCTATCATTCATAAACTCCTTGTTATAACGCATTAAGGTTTAGCGTATTAATATATCCCCGTGCAGTTAATTTGTCAAGATTTCTGGGGAGCGAGGCTTCGGTTCCTGAGTATTTCAGCGATGCGTTCGATCGTCCGGGGTACGCGTTTAACGAATCCGTGAATCACGATACTTGCAGCTGAATGAAAAGCGAGAGGTCCGGCAAAGAACAGGTTGGGCATTTGCATGCTTTCGCCGGAAAAAGAATTCTCGGGATAGTTCTTTTTATTAAAACGCAATTTGAATTTTTTAACGACATCCAGAACAGGCTGGTAACCGGTACCGAACATAATATGGTCCACCTCCAGCTCACTGTCGCGAAAATAAACCATGTTATCTTCAACACGAACGATTTCCTGATGGGGTTTATAGCGGATAATTTCCATGCTGATCAGTTCTTTTAAATAGCTTTCCGATATGCCACGTATATCATAGAGCTTTTTTGTGTCGGAAAAATACTGCAGGTCGCCCCGTGTAACCATATAGATTATCGACCGGCCGGCCAGATCGATGGCCGTTTCGGCAGCACTGTTGCCTGCTCCCACCATTAACACACGTTTGCCTGTAAAATCAGCGGGCGACTGATAGTAATGGGTATGCGTAACACGCGGGTTATTCTTTACACCGGGAATCGAAGGAATAAACGGATTGCCGAAAATACCGGTAGCAATGAGAACAACCGGTGTCGTATAGCGTGTATTTTCAGTGAAAACCTCGTATTCGTCACCATTGAAATCAATGGCCGAGACTTCTGTATTAACAAGAAGGTTCAGATCAAAATGTGAAACATAGGCATCGATATAGGCCACAAATTCCCCGGCATCGCAATAGGGTCTTGTCACATTCAGCTTCCATATCGGAAACTTCGCTGAGAGACTTGTCCAGTCACGTTGGGGATGGCAGGGGGATAACAGTTTCATTCCCGGACGTATATCCCGCCAGGCTTGTGCCGGTTTTCCCCGCTCCAGGATGATATAATCCAGTCCGAGAGCTTTTGCTTCTTCTCCTGCCCGTAATCCGGCCGGCCCCCCGCCGACGATGACCAGTTCTTTTGCCAAAGTTTGTTCCATAAGTCCCTGAAACCCTATTCGTTTGCCTTTTTTTCATCCATAATACGACAGGCTTCCATAATGACGTTCATTGTGGAGCCGTTAATATTCCGTTCCGGACTGTTTTCATCCGGTTCAAAACTGAAGGTACCTTTACTCAGAGCGACCAGTTCGTAAAACGCTTCTTCCCCCTCATGATTGGGTGTTTTGGTTGCATGCAGTTCACCGTTCCTCAGAAAGATCGTTCCATTCACATCACCTTCGATCTGCAGCGGACCCGTTTTTTTATTCAGGTTCAGCATTTGTACGAGTTCGACGATAGAAAGATCCCCCAGATCGCCTGAAAAGCCTTTCTGTTTACTGGTATTTTCAATATCTTTCAATTTATTGGTACGCTCCACCAGGTCGGCGACCCGTGCCAGCAATTGTTTACGATCGATGGGTTTGTTGAGATAGTCATCGGCACCGGCACGGAAGCCTTTGATTTCCGTCTCCTGGTCATTAAACGAGGTAAGAAAGATAAAGGGTACAAGGGGTATTTCGGAATTCTCGCGGATCATCCAGCACAGTTCAAGGCCATCCATCTGGGGCATCATGATATCGGAAATGATCAGTGCCGGTTTTTCCTTGTTCGCCACCTCAAAGGCCACTTCACCGTTTTCAGCCTCTACAACATCATAACCGGCTTTCGTAAGACTGATATTCAGTAATTTCAGAACGCTGGGATTGTCATCTACGATCAGTATCTTATGTCCCATAACAACTCCCCGGGGATCATTTATATATGATTGAATTAATACGCTATATCGACCGTGCTATTTCATTCCGGAATAGGAAACGGTCATGTTTTCGCCGGCAGCCTTTGATTTTCCCAGCGCCTGCTGGGCTTTTTTAAACAATTCGTTCTCATCCTCGACAGTAATATTATCGACCGGGTAGGATGCAATGCCCAGATTGACGGTAATATGTTTATGCTCGGTGATGCGTCTACGGGCGAACTTAATCGTATCAACCACCTCATCGTCAATGTACTCGGCATTGGAAAGGGATGCCCGGATCCGCTCGGCCTTGTTAAATCCACCCTGTTCATTCGTCTGCGGGAGAAGGATACAAAAACCGTCATCCTGGTGATGGCAGAGGATGTCGACCTCCCTGGTCTTATTCAGAATATAGTTAGCCATCCGGATGATAATATAATTACCGAGCTGGTAACCGAGCGTTTCATTTATTTTTTCAAAATTATTAACACCGATAATCACCAGGGACAGGGGCGATTCATACCGTGAAGCTCTCAGAAACTCCTCCCGTAAACGGCGTTTAAAAAAAGCAAAATTATACAGACCGGTTAAGGGATCGATAATAGAGTCTTTATCAATTTTCTTTGAGCGCTCCAGAAAACTTTCAAGTTCCTGCCTGATAAATTTGTTTTTATAGGTAAGGTCTTCATTTTCCTTCTGTATCAGGTTCAGCATTTCGGTGCGTTTCAAAATCGAATTTACCCGTGTAACCAGTTCTTTTGAGTTGAACGGTTTTAACAGGTAATCATCCGCACCCAGCTCGAAGCCCTTGATACGGTCCTGAACATCGGTATAATTCGCGGTAAGAAAGACAACGGGAATGTCCTTTGTTTTATCCGACGATTTCAGGACTTTACAGGCTTCAAACCCGTCCATTTCCGGCATCATTCCATCAAGCAGAATGATATCCGGCGCTGTCGTCCTGGCCAGATCGACAGCTTCCTGCCCGTTACCGGCTTTTTTCACTTCGAACTGATAAAACAAAAAAATGCGTTCCAGAGTTTCGAGCATTTCTTCGTTATCGTCAGCAACTAGCACTCTTGGCATAAATATGTCTTTTCAGGCGTAATAAAAGTGTATCATACGTAAAACAGCACATTCAGCCCTGTCAGGCAATATGTTTTTCGTAGGCAGCCGCATCCATGAGTGTATCCAGCTCACCCTCATCGGATATGTTAATTTTTACCATCCAGCCTTTTCCATAGGGCTCTTTATTGACTATTTCCGGGTCATCTTCCAGTTCTCCATTCACGTCAACCACTTCGCCGCTCAGGGGACTGAAAAGATCTGCCACGGCTTTAACGGCCTCGATTGTCCCGAAACTTTCATCTTTTTCAACGGCATCGCCGACTTCCGGCAGCTCCACAAATACAACATCCCCCAGCTCGCCTTGTGCATAGTCAGTAATCCCAACAATCGCGGTGTCACCATCTACTTTAACCCATTCATGGTCTTTGGTATACTTTAACTCAGCAGGGATACTCATATTTCCTCCATACTATTCAAATAAATTTATCCTCTCCAGAAAGCCTGTATCGAAATCTCCTTTAACGAACTCCTCCCGCTGGATCAATCGCTGATGAAACGGGATGGTTGTTTTGACCCCTTCGATAATAAATTCATCCAGGGCGCGTGCCAGACGTTTGATAGCTTCGTCACGCGTTTTGCCATAGGCGATCAGCTTGGCCACCAGGGAATCATAATACGGTGGAATGACATAGCGGGCATACGCATGGGAATCAACCCTGATTCCGGGTCCTCCCGGTATGTGGAAACTGGTGATCTCACCGGGACTGGGCATAAAATTCCGTTCCCAGTCTTCGGCATTGATACGGCATTCTATGGCATGTCCGTTTATGATTACGTCTTTCTGTTTCAGGGTTAATTTTTCTCCGGCGGCGACGAGCAGCTGGGTCTTCAACAGGTCATGATCATAAACCATCTCCGTCACCGGATGTTCCACCTGAATCCGTGTATTCATTTCCATGAAATAGAAGTTACCCTGGTCATCCAGCAGAAACTCAACCGTACCGGCACCTTCATATTTTACCTGTTTAGACCCTTTTACAGCCACACTGCCCATTTTTTCACGTAATTCAGGACTCACTGCAACAGACGGCGCTTCTTCAATAAGTTTCTGGTGGCGACGCTGAATGCTGCATTCTCTTTCGCCGAAATGGATGACGTTGCCGTACTGATCGGCCATAACCTGAATCTCGATATGCCGGGGATTCTTAATGAACTTTTCAAGATATAGCTGCGGATTATTAAAGGCACCCTGCGCTTCCGCCTGGGCCATTTGAAAGTTAATATCAAATTCCGCCATGGAATTTACAATACGCATGCCGCGCCCGCCGCCTCCGGCAACCGCTTTCAGCATAACCGGGAAACCGATATCTTCCACCAGTTCGCGTCCCTGCTCCATACTTTCCAGGGGTCCTTCACTGCCGGGAACGACCGGAACACCGGCCATGGTCATTTGTCTTTTAGCTTCCGATTTATTCCCCATCATGCGGATCACTTCAGCACTCGGACCAATAAATTTAAGATCCGCCGAACTGCACATATCTGCGAATTCGGGATTCTCCGCCAGGAATCCGTAACCGGGATGTACCGCATCAGCACCGGTGATTTCAGCGGTTGCAATGAGCTGCACCGGATTCAGGTAACTTTCGCTTCCCCGCGGGGGACCGATACAGATAGCCTCATCTGCAAAACGAACATGCAGGGCATCCTCATCAGCCGAAGAGTAGACCGCAACCGTTTTCATGCCGAGTTCTTTGCAGGCGCGAATGATGCGCAGAGCAATCTCACCACGGTTCGCAATTAATACTTTATTTATCAAATAGCCTCCTTGATCTTGTTTCCGGAACCGGATTATAGACTGACATCATTAATCGTATGATTCTACCGCACTGGATATCACAGTGAAGCGATCAGGCGGGTTCGATATGAAATAAAACCTGGTTATATTCAACCGGCTGGGAATTTTCCACCAAAATCTTGACGATTTTACCCGAAATTTCGTTTTCGATCTCGTTCATCAGTTTCATGGCTTCGACGATACAGAGAACCTGGCCGATTTCAACCTGTTGACCGACCGATACATAGGGATCGGCATCCGGGGATGGTGACCGGTAAAAAGTACCCACCATCGGCGATCGAATTTCGACAACATTGGATGGTACATTCTCTTCAACCGGCGCTGCAGCAGGCGGAATATCCGTGACCGTTGCCGGTTGCGGGGACGCAGCGGATACCGGCGCAGCAGGCGCATTCGATTGCACATACACGGGAGTGCTCTCCGAGTTTTTAGTAATCCGTAATTTTTTACCCTCCTGCTCCAGCTCAAACTCACTGATATCAGAGTTCTCAACTATTTTTATGAGCTGTCTGATTTCTTTCAGATCCATAAATCCTCCACTTGTATGCACGCATCAAAATATTATGATTCAAAAAAAGTGTTAAGAGCGTTAAATTTAGCGTTTTTAATGAATAATCGCAATACCCATTCCGACAGACTCTGACGGGTCAGTAATCATTACGCTGGTCCTGAAGACGCCTGAACTCCTCAATGAGAACATGCAATTTTTCATCGCTCAGCAGGGTGGTATTAATACGGGCATGTTTTAGCTTGAGAAGGTCAATTTCCGTGTGCAGGGTCGCTTCTTCGAAATAGGACGCTTTATGAACGGTTATACCATCCGGTCCGGCAAGTTCGGAACCGCCAAAAAACAGGAGACCGTCTTCCACACCGACACGGTTTGAAAAAACAACATAGGAGGTTGACGTAATAGCGACCGACCGGACAATGGTCTCCCAGGTGCGTACGTTGACCGGTTTGCTGCTTTCGTCCATTCCACGGGAAACGCCGGCTGAGCAGACGACGACGAAGGAAGCCCCGTCATGGGCAAGGATCAGTCCCGATGTGGGATGCCATATATCCTCACAGATCAGCATCCCCATACGACCATGCCTCGTGTCGAAGGCCCGAATACGGTTGCCGGAACTGAAATAGCGTTGTTCCTCAAACAAACCGTACGTGGGCAGATACACTTTGCGGTGCCGGGTTTTGATCACACCATCTTCAAAATAAAACAAACTGTTATAGATTTCATAACGCTCGTTTAATTCCACGGCGCCTGCAATAATCGAGATATGCCGGCTGTAATCACGAAGTTTATCGTATTTTGTATCGCCGGCGGTGAGGGCGACATCATAAACCGCATCCTTGAGTGAATAGCCGGTCAATGACAGTTCCGGAAAAATGACCATATCCTGTTTGTCTTCGATAGCTTGTTCGACAAAATGGTAGTGTCTTTCCAGGTTTTTATCCAGGTCACCCAGCACACAGTTGGTCTGGGTCAGGGCAATTTTTATTTTATTGTGGGATGGTGATTTTTGCATGGTTTTGCCGGGATGACACATGGGTCATCCTTCTACGCCTATGGTTATGGTCATAGGGATGACA
>CAYPHA010000022.1:13301-26503 GCA_964410215.1 uncultured Calditrichota bacterium
TCCTTCTACGCCTATGGTTATGGTCATAGGGATGACACATGGGTCATCCCTCTACGCCTATGGTTATGGTCATAGGGATGACACATGGGTCATCCTTCTACGCCTATGGTTATGGTCATAGGGATGACACATGGGTCATCCCTCTACAGCGTCTAATTGGTATATCCCTTGGTTGGGGCCGGGAAACGGCCGCCGCGGTTGATAAACCGGCTGTTGTTCAACCGGGATACGGGCATGACGGGCGCGACGCCCAGCAATCCGCCGTAATCAGCGACCTCGCCGACTTTTTTACCATATACAGGAATCACCCGGACGGCGGTCGTTTTGTTATTCATGATACCGATGGCACATTCATCGGCGATCATGCCGGCGATCACGTGCGCGCTGGTATCGCCCGGAACGGCCACCATGTCGAGTCCGACACTGCAGACGCTGGTCATCGCCTCCAGTTTTTCCAGACTGATATGGCCTTTGCGAACGGCCTGTATCATTCCATCATCTTCGGAAACCGGTATGAAGGCGCCGCTTAAACCGCCCACATAGGAGGAGGCCATCAGCCCGCCCCGCTTAACGGAATCGGTCAGCAGGGCCAGCGCCGCCGTGGTACCGGCCGCACCGACATCCTCGAGCCCCATACTTTTCAAAATATCCGCCACGCTGTCACCGGGAACCGGTGTCGGGGCCAGAGAGATATCGACGATTCCGAAGGGCACATTCTGGAGTGCGGCAACCCGCCTGCCGATAAATTCGCCGGCACGGGTAATTTTAAAAGCCATCCGGCGGACCCGTTCGCTGAGTTCGGCAAAATCATGGTCCGGTGCTTCAACCACCGCCCGTAAAATCACACCCGGACCGCTGATTCCGACATTGACGACGACATCCGGTTCGCTTGCTCCGTGGAAGGCACCGGCGATAAACGGATTATCTTCCGGGACATTGGCAAAAACCACCAGTTTCGCGCAACCGATGCCATCACGATCGGCTGTTTTTTCCGCCGTCTTTTTGATGACCTCCCCTATCAGCCGAACAGCATCCATGTTAATGCCGGCCCGGGAACTGGCCACATTAACCGAAGCGCAGATATGATCCGTCAGGGACAGCACGTCCGGTATAGACGTAATCATATTATATTCACCTTTGGTCATGCCTTTCTGAACCAGGGCGGAAAAACCTGCAAGATAGTCAATACCCAGTTCATCCGCCGCTTTATCCAGGATCTGCGCGATTTCTATAAAATCTTCGCGGTAGTAACCGTCGGCCACCAGGGAAACCGGTGTAATGGCGATACGCTTGTTCGCGATGGATATACCATAATCCGATTCCACCTGCCGGGCCGCTTTCACATGCTCGGCGGCAACCCGGGTTACCTTTTCATAGATATTGTGTTTCAGTTTTGATAGTGTATCACTGGTACAGTCCTTCAGATTAATACCCATCGTGACCGTACGGATATCAAAATGCTCAACCTCCGTCATACGGATGGTTTCAAGAATTTCGGGGAGTGCAATCGGCATGGTTATACCCTGTGCATGGTATTGAAGATCTCTTCGTGCTGGACGATGACTTTAAGATCCAGTTCTTCACCTTTTAAGACGATATCGTTTTTAACATTTTCAAAATCGGTCTGCGCCGTTGAAATATCAACCAGGAGCATGACGGTAAAAAAGTCCTGCAGAATCTTCTGCGAGAGGTCCAGTATATCGCAATTACAACCGGCCAGCACGGTGGTTAGTCCGGCCAGGATGCCCGGTTTATTTTTCCCGAAAGCGGTAATGATAATACGGTTACGGGCCTGACGCGGGGGATGTTCCGGTTCGGGAGCCGGAGCCGGTTCTGCAGCGTTCTTTTCTTCGGCAAGCCTGTTTACGGCCTGTTTAACCACTTCTTCAACGGCTTCCGGTGATGCCGCGTGACCCAGTTGCCTGATAGCTTCCTGTGCAAGCCTGCGTACAACCTGCTCAGATAATTCTGTCATACTGTTTATCCTTTATTTCAGGATTTTTTCTTTTTTCCCGATCCGGTAAAAGAGGTATCCACATCGATCCGATCGACGATGCCGACAACGGCCGCTTCAATACTCAGCGAAGCCGGCTCTTCCGGATGGATGGCTTTGCGTGCCGCATGTCCGTAAGCACAGATAACGATTTCCCCCACACCGGCCCCGAGCACATCGGCCACAACGATCACATCGGTCAGGGGGGCTTTCTTCAGATTGATCGGGTTTACAACGAGAAATTTAAGATTTCTTAAATTGTCGGTTTTTTTTGTAGCCCAAACCGAACCCACAACTTTTGCCAGGAACACCTTGTATAGACCCTCACTTTATATGTCATACTTCCGGATACAACCTTTGCGCACAAACGGCTGACGGGTTATTTCTGATAGAGTTTATGATTCACAATATACGTATACACCGCTGCCGGTACAAGGCTTTGAAAAGAACGTCCCTTTGCAATTCGGTGCCGGATATGTGACGATGAAATATCGATATACGGGCTGTCGATCCTGATCATGCGCTCGTGTTCGAGAGAATCATCGGTTTCGATCCCGGGACGGTTATAAATGACCAGGTTGACCAGTTTCAGAATTTCATGCGGCTGTTTCCAGGATGTAAAATCCTTCAGGTTATCCGCACCCATCATATAGTAAATCTGACTGTCCGGAAATGCTGAGCGAAAATAATGCAGGGAATCGACCGTATACGATGTGGCGTCTTTTTTTAATTCCACATCGCTGACCTCGAAGCGGGGAAAATCGGCGATGGCGCGTTTCACCATTTCATACCGGTGGTGCGATTCGGTAATATCCGTACGCTTCTGAAAAGGGTGCATGTTGTTAGGTATAAAGATGGTTCTGTCCAGTTCAAGGGAATCGGTAATCCACTCGGCCACGACAAGGTGTCCCAGGTGAATCGGATCAAACGTACCGCCGAACAGGCCGACACGCCGCGGTTGTTTTTCAGTCATCCTCGTTTACCAGGCGTTTGCTTAACTGCTCTGAAATCCCTTTCACATCATCCATCAGTTCACTTTCGGGAAACTGTATGATAAATTTATCCAGTTCCTGCCGGGCTCTGTCATAGTCTTCCATTTCATTGAGGACCCTGATTTTTCCGTAAAGGGCGTCATCGGCCCATTCCGTATCATAATAATTATCCAGGACCTGGTCATAATAGATTAAAGCCGATTTAAATTCACGGATTTTGCGGTATACCTCCGCATTGCCCCAGTCTTTCCTTGCCAGTTTATTACGTAGCTCCAAGATCTTTTTTTCTGCTTCTTCCTTATTTTTATGGGTAGGATATTCTTCGATGAAATACTGGTATTCACGGATGGCCTTATTGGTATAGAGCTGGTCCAGCGCCGGTCGCGGCGACAGCTTGTAATAGCACTCGGCCAGCTTGAACTGGGCATCCGGTACCAGAGGGCTGCGTCCCATGTCATTGATCAGCTTTTCAAACTCCACGGCCGCAATAAGGTATTCTTTCATATAGTAATGGGATTCGGCAAGATAAAACTGGGCGCTGTCGGCAACGGTACTCCCGGCAAATCGCAATACGACTACGGTAAATTCATTAACGGCTTCGTAATAGTCCTTATCGTCAAATTTCTTCTTGGCATAGCTGTAATATTGTTCTGCCGTCCAGTCCGGCTTGGGTTTATTTCCGGCACAGCTCCAGACAAGAAGCAATACACTTAGAAGAAAGATCGTCAGTACGCGCAAATTTCATACTCCTTTCGTTCACATTTATCATCCCGGGATGGTCAGGAGCGCATTATAAAAAAGAGATACACTACTGTGGATACGGAGATGATGACCATTGCCGGTTCTACGGCCCGTGTCCAGAGGGAATTATCAACGATCCGCCCCTGGAGAAACCGGTATGGTCCGTCTTCCAGAGCGGTAATATCCGCTTCCCTGATACGGTCTTTACTGATCCTTTTAATTTCAATAAACCGGACCATCTCACCATCTGTTTCACGTATCCATCCAACCAGTTGAATATCAAGCTGCCTCTCAAACGTATCAGACAAACCGAACAGACTGGCGGTTTTTTGTCTGTAAACGAAGTCTGCCTCAAATTGTTCAATAAAACATTCATAGGCCGCGTCAGGGCGGTCTACCGGAATGTTTTTCCTGCTCAGATACGACCTAAAAATCCGGTTCAGGAATCCGCTTTTCTCACCGTGGACCGCGCCCAGTTTCAGGCTCACCCCACTGCTGTCCAAATTTAACGGAGCGCAGACGGAATCAATCGCCTGCAACAGGGTCTGTTCCAGCATGTCGAAATTATCATCCGGCTTTCCTGCGAAAGCAGACCAAGGTAACAGACAGACAATTATTATTAATAAATACACAATATTTAAGTTACCGCGAATACGATTTTTATGCAACTTTTTGTCTGAATGGAATAGCATGGGATGGATGACTATCAAGGATGTTCTTTACCGGCAAGGTAACACTTAATCTCACAAATTTTACAGTCGTCAACTTTTGAACATTCGTAAACGAATTTTTGATATCTGTTTTTAAACGCCCGGGCAGCGGGTTCGTCGGACTGGTAAAAACCTATAAAATTCATCAGTTTTTCACCGGTTTCCTGGGTCAGAAGGTGTTCAATCTTACAGGCATCCTCTTCCGCTGTTTCCTCTGACAGATTCAACACCTCTCTGAAAAACATCTGCAGAATACGCCGTTTACTTAAAACCGCGTTGATCAGTTTTTCACCCTTTTCCGTAAAATGATAAAACTTATTCTGATCTTCCTCGACAAACCCCTTTGTAATAAGCTTACTGATCGTTATGGAAACGCTGCTTCTGCTGATATGCAGGTGATTGGCGATATCGATTCCACGTGCGTACCCATTCTCTTTCAGCAGATTATAGATAGCCATCAGATGATGCACACTGCTATGGGTAAGCCCGTCTTCTTCAAATTTTTTCCAGACGTCTTTCATAACTGCTCTGGGTTAAAACATGCGTGCTATAATAATTATATGAATTTATATCTGCTGATTATTATTGTCAAATTGTTTTAAATAAGGCCTTTGCCCCTAATAAAAAAAACGGCGCAGGTGCCCGCAGAATTCTTCAGGCGCATCGGAATGGATCCAGTGGCTTGCAGAAGGTATGGTAACAATCTCCGCCAGCGGGAACATCCGTTTTATCGCCGGATGATCGGAAGCGATGATATAGTCTGATTTTCCGCCGCTGACAAACAGGGTGTCCCCTTTAAAAACCCCATCATCATCGATGTTCTGAAGAATCAAACCAATATTGCGCTGTATGGCAGAGAGGTTCACTTTCCAGGAAAAGCTGTTATCCTCTTCCCGTTTCAGGTTTTTCAGCAGGAACTGGCGTATGGCCCTGCTTTTGATGGTCCCGGCTAAATGTTCATCCACAGCTGTGCGGCTTTTCACCCGGCCCGGTTCGATGCGCGTCATGCCCTTGAAGAACATGTCGAACCGGCCGGAATCGTAGGAACGGGGAGCGATATCGACGACCACGAGTTTTTCCACCCTGTCGGGATAGTTCATGGCATACTTCATGCTGACCTTACCGCCCATGGAATGGCCGATAAGCCGGACCTGATCAAAACCCTTTTCATCGATAAACGCCGCCAGGTCCCCGGCGAGTACATCATAATTGAACGTATCACTGTGTGGAGATTGCCCGTGATTCCGCTGGTCCGGCATATATACCGTATGTTTCCGGGCAATCCGTCTGGCAATGGTCAGCCAGTTATCCGACATGCCGAATAAACCATGTAAGATAATCAACGGCTTTCCGGAACCCAGTTTTCTATAAAATAACTTCATAAATCAGACGACTGCACCACAACATTTTTTGTATTTCTTACCGCTGCCACAGGGACAGGGATCATTGGGTTTTACTTTTTTCTCCACCCGGATGGGTTGTTTTTTATTTGAACGTTCTTTCGACGCCCGCTGTATATCACTTTCCTCGCTGGTTCCTTCGAATCCCAGGTTGGTTGCCGATTCATGCACGAGACGTACGCGTTCATGCTGTCGTGCCTCCGCCCGGTTCACCGGCTCCGCCTGTACCTGGAATTTCCATAACCAATTCAGTGTATTTTCATTGATGCGGTTAATCATCGTTTCGAACATCATGAAAGCTTCACGTTTGTATTCAATCAACGGATTCTTCTGACCATAAGCCCGTAAATGGATACCCTCTTTCAGCATATCCATGTCATACAGATGGTCTTTCCATTCTTCATCGATAACCCGCAGAATGAAGTAGCGTTCGAGGACAGACATCCTCTCTCTCCCGATGCGCTCTTCCTTAATCCCGTAAATTCTCAGGGCTTCTTCATTGATATAATCTTTCAACTCATCGACGCTGTACCGGCCGATTTCATCGCGTATTCGATTGAAATCAACAAACAGAACGCCGCCGGTTTCCGCTTCCATGCTTTCCAGGTCCCATTCTTCGCTGGGGCTCCTGGGATCGGCATATTTATTTACCACCACATCGATGTATTCTTCGAGAATATTTTTGACTTCTTCCCGGGTGTCTTCCTCTGTCAGGGCAACGCGCCTGCGGCTGTAAATCACTTCACGCTGCTGATTCATGACGTCATCGTATTCCAGCAGCCGTTTACGAATCGAAAAGTTGCGCATTTCCACTTTTTTCTGGGCTTTTTCAATGGATTTCGTGATCATGGAATGGGTGATCACTTCGCCTTCTTCGGCACCGAGCCGGGTCATGATGCCGGCAATACGCTCGCTGCCGAACAACCGCATCAGTTCATCTTCCAGACAGAGGAAAAAGACGCTGCTTCCCGGATCACCCTGACGCCCGCTTCTTCCGCGCAACTGACGGTCAATACGACGGGATTCATGCCGTTCCGTGCCGATCACACAGAGACCGCCGGGTATGCCCGCTTCCGGATCGCCGGCTTCACGCACGCCTTTACCCAGTTTTATATCCGTTCCGCGGCCGGCCATATTGGTGGCAATGGTAATCGCCCCCGGCTCACCGGCGTGTGCTACAATTTCTGCTTCACGCTGGTGCTGCTTGGCATTCAATACATTGTGAGGAATACCCCGCCTCTTCAGCATACGGCTGAGTGTTTCCGAGACATCGACCGTAATCGTACCCACGAGCACGGGCCGGCCCATTTTATACATTTTTTCGATCTCGTCTATAACGGCATTATACTTTTCCCGCGTGGTACGATATATCCGGTCTTCCATGTCCAGCCGGGCAACGGGTTTATTCGTTGGTATCACCACCACATCGAGTTTATATATTTCCCACAATTCAGCCGCCTCGGTTTCAGCAGTACCCGTCATCCCGGCCAGTTTGTTATACATGCGGAAATAATTCTGCAGCGTGACTGTGGCGAGGGTTTGGGTCTCGCGTTCGATCTTGACATTTTCCTTAGCCTCTATGGCCTGGTGCAGGCCATCGCTATAACGCCTGCCATGCATGATACGTCCGGTAAACTCGTCAACGATCATCACCTTCGCATCCTGCACGACATACTCCTGGTCGCGCTCATAGAGAGAATAGGCCCGCAGTAACTGGGATATATTCTGTAATTTTTCACTGCGTTCGTTATATATCTGGTGCAGCTCTTCCTTTTTCAGCAGCTTGTCTTCGTAATTCAGGCTTTCATCGTTTTCAATTTTTGCGAGTTCATCACCGAGGTCCGGGAGAAGGAACATGTCCGGATCATTCGGATTCAGACTGATCCTGCCATTCTCCGTCAGATCGATAACGTGGTTTTTTTCATCTACAATATAATAGAGGTCCCCGAAGTAATGTTCATCGGAGGTTTTATTTTGTCCCTTATCCCGGTAGTAGTCATTTTCAACACTCTGAACCATGCGTTTGACCCCACCGTCCTGGTAAAGCTTGCGGAGTCGCGGATTTTTCGGTGCGCCGCGGTCTGCAATCAGGAGCTTCATAGCGCCTTCGTTTTCTTTCCCTTCGTTAATCAGTGCCTCACCCTCACGAACCAGCGTATTGACCAGGCGGTTCTGCTGCATAACCAGGCGCTCCACCAGTGGTTTCATCTCTTTATATTTGTGGGTCGACTCAGCAACCGGCCCGCTGATTATGAGCGGTGTACGGGCTTCGTCCACAAGGACACTATCAACCTCGTCCACAATCGCGTAATGATGTCCGCGTACCTGTACGATATCTTCCGATGAGCCGGCCATATTATCGCGTAAGTAATCGAATCCAAACTCGTTGTTGGTACCGTAGGTAATATCGCAGTTGTAAACATCACGGCGCTGCTGGGGATTCATTTCATTCAGGATAACGCCGACACTGAGACCCAGGTATTTGAAAATTTCTCCCATCCATTCCGAGTCACGTTGCGCCAGGTAATCATTCACCGTAATAAGATGTGCGCCTTTTCCTTCCAGGGCATTCAGGTAAAGGGGAAGCGTGGCAACCAGTGTTTTACCTTCACCCGTGGCCATTTCGGCAATTTTACCCTGGTGTAATACGATAGCGCCGATCAACTGAACATCAAACGGGACCATATCCCAGGTGATATCACGGCCAACCACCTTCCATGTTTTGCCGTACAGGCGTTTGCAGGCCTGTTTCACAACGGCAAAGGCCTCAGGAAGAATATCATCAAGGGTTTCTCCCCGGGTAAGACGTTCCCTGAACTCCCCGGTTTTTTCTTTTAACTCTTCTTCCGGAAGCGCGTCGAACTTTTCAAAATATTCATTGATCTCTTCAACAAGCGGTAGCAGTTTCTTGGTGTCGCGTTCGTGTTTTGTTCCAAATATCTTTGTGATCAAAGAAGTGACCATTTTTAATTTCCCTTTAAAAGTCTTTCTGCCAGAAAAACGGGTAATCCGTTTTTGATTATTTTTTCATAGGTTTTATTCACCGGGTAATATAACCGGACATATTCCAGTTCCCGGCTTTCCGTATCGTATACGACGAAACACAATTTTGGTTCACCATCACGTGGTTGTCCGATACTGCCGACATTAATAATATATTTCTTACTATCGGTATCAAGGTATACATGGTGTTCGCGTATGACCCGGTCAGCGCTGTACACCACGGGGACATGGGAATGACCGATAAAACAGAGGGGTTGTTTAAAATAATCCATTTCGATTTCTGCAATTTCCCGGGATAGAATGTAATGCCAGCGCGACGGATTGGAGGGAGAAGAATGGACCAGGAGGAACGCTTCTTCTTCATAGGAAAAAGGCAGTGATTCCAGATAGGTCATATTCTCCTGCGAAAGAGTGTCCCGTGTCCAGAATACCGATGCCCGTGCATAATCATTAAAATATTCGATATCGGCCATACCGATCGCCGCATAATCATGGTTGCCCATCAGGGCCACCTTGCAGTTTTCACGAATCCGTTCCACACATTCATTCGGGTTCGGGCCATAGCCCACAATATCACCCAGGCAATAGATGCTATCAATATCACGCCCGCGGATATATTCAAGAGCGGCGTCCAGAGCTTCAAGATTGGAATGGATATCTGACAGGATGGCTATTTTCATACAATTTAACCGGACAGGGTAGAAATGAGTCCTCGACCTTTTTTCTGTATTTTCTCTTCCTCACGCAGTTTTTTCAGGACGGCATCCAAAATACCGTTGATAAATTTACCGCTTCGTTCCGTGCTGTAGTTTTTGCCGATTTCGATAATTTCATTAAGTGTTACTTCCGGCGGTATTTCCTCAAAACACAGGAATTCCACGATTGCCATACGAAGCAGAAGTTTATCGATAATCGTGACCCGCTTAAAGTCCCAATTCTGCAGCTTCGATTTGATTTCTTCATCCAGTTCCACTTTTTTATCGATACAGGTCTGGATGATCTCCCTGGCAAATTCTGTAGCCAGATCCTGTTTTTCCACGCCTATACGTTCGATCAGGACAGCAACAGGCTCCGGATTGAATTCATGGGCATACAGTATTTGTAACGCAAATTCGCGTTCTTTTCTTCTCTTCATAGTCTATTCATATGTATAAAAGCCCTGTTTTGTCTTTCGTCCAAGATGGCCCGCAGCTACTTTTTTCCTGAGCAACGGACAGGGACGGTATTTTGGATCACCAAGCCCCTCATGGAGCACTTCCATGATACGGAGGCAGACATCCAGACCGATAAAATCAGCCAGCGTGAGCGGCCCCATGGGATGGTTCATACCGAGTTTCATAACCGTGTCGATAGCTTCAGCGCCGGCGACACCTTCCATCAGGCAGTAAACCGCCTCATTGATCATGGGCAGAAGAATCCGGTTTGATATAAAGCCCGGATAATCGTTCACTTCCACGGGAACCTTCCCCAGAACTTCCGCCAGTGTTTTCACCTGATTGAATGTTTCGTCCGACGTAGCCAGCCCGCGAATAAGCTCCACGAGTTGCATAACGGGAACGGGATTCATGAAATGCATCCCGATAACCCGGTCCGGTCGGCCTGTGCAGGCTGCCAGTTCCGTTATGGATATGGATGATGTATTGGAAGCCAGGAGTGTTTCGCTGGAACAAATATCATCGAGTTGACGGAAAATCTTTTCTTTGACCGGGA
The DNA here is from genome assembly GCA_964410215.1 of uncultured Calditrichota bacterium. Lineage (GTDB taxonomy): Bacteria > Calditrichota > Calditrichia > Calditrichales > CAYPHA01 > CAYPHA01. The sequence continues at coordinate 23,851 of CAYPHA010000022.1, forward strand.
ACTCTTCGGTTACGGCTTCGATCACCAGCATGGCACCGGCCGCCGCATTCAAATCTGTCACAAACTGAATCCGTTCCAGAGCCGCATCCCCCGCTTCACGTGTCAGCAGTTCTTTGTTCACCTGCCGGGATATGTTTTTTTCAATGGTTGCCCGGGCCGTATCCAGGATCTCTTTATTCAGATCAATCAGCGATACGGAATATCCATGCCGGGCAAAAACATGGGCGATACCGTTTCCCATGGTACCACCGCCGATGACACTTACGCTTTCCTGTGCCATATCTCCTCCTACATGGATTCTACTATAACGGTCGATGCTTCACCGCCGCCGATACAGAGAGAAGCCAGTCCTTTTTGCATGTCCATTCTCCGCATTGCGTACAACAGCGTAACCAGAATGCGGGCACCGCTGGCACCGATCGGGTGTCCGAGTGCTACGGCGCCACCGTTTACATTCACTGTTTCGGGATCGATTTTCAAGAGCTTATTATTAATCAGTGATACAACGGAAAAAGCCTCATTGATTTCGAACAAGTCAATATCGGAAATGTTCAGGTGCGCCCGTTTAAGCACCTTGTTGATGGAATCAGCCGGTGCGGTCGTGAATTCTTCCGGCTTCTTTGCGACGGAACCGTAGGCGATTATTTTCGCCAGCGGTTTCAGATTCAGTTCCCGCGCTTTATCGGCTGACATAAGCAGCAACGCGGCAGCCCCATCATTGATAGAAGATGCATTTGCGGCAGTGACACTGCCTTCTTTCCTGAAGGCCGGTTTCAGTCCGGAAATTTTTTCAAATTTCACGCGTCCCGGTTCTTCATCGGTATCAAAAACGAGCGGATCTCCCCGGCGCTGCGGAATTTCCACAGGAACTATTTCATCGTTGAAATATCCTTTTTTCTGCGCCTCGAGAGCCCTGGTGTAGCTCATCCGGGCATATTCATCCTGTTCTTCACGACTGATCCGGCATTCATCCGCACATAATTCCGCGGCATTTCCCATGTGGAAATCATTATATACATCCCAGAGGCCATCTTTAATCATGCCATCCGTAACAGACTGATGGCCCATTTTAAATCCCTGTCGGGCATTCTCCAGATAATACGGTACGCGGGTCATATTTTCCATGCCTCCGGCTACGATGACATCCGCATCACCGAGCATGATGGACTGGGCAGCCAGCATAACGGATTTCAGGCCTGAACCGCATACTTTATTTACCGTCATGCACTCAACAGCTACGGGAAGTCCGGCACCAAGGGCCGCCTGTCTGGCCGGCGCCTGTCCTTCATTTGCCTGCAGAACATTACCCATTATGACTTCATCGATCAATGTGTTCCCGATTCCCGCTCTGCGGATAACATCCCCTATAACGATGCTGCCCAGTTTTGTTGCCGGAATATCCTTCAGGAAGCCGTTAAATGAGCCGATGGCGGTACGGGAAGCACTGACAATGACGACATGTTCATTAAAGCCCATGTGCTGCACCTTTTGTTAAAGGATGAAAATTTAATTTACCTATTTTTCCTTGTCGATTCAAGAAATCAGAGAGGACATATTCTCCTTCGGTTATTAATCGCCATTCCGTGAAAAGCGGTCATAGGCATCTATAATTTCCCTGACCAGGGCGTGACGAACCACATCTTCTTTCTGTAAATAAACAAAAGCGATACCGGTAATGCCTTCCAGCACTTTAATGCTGCTTATCAGGCCCGACTCCTGCGACCGGGGCAGGTCAATCTGGGTAATATCCCCGGTCACCGCAGCCCTTGAATTCTTGCCCAGCCTGGTCAGAAACATTTTCATCTGTGTAAAGGTCGTATTCTGTGCCTCATCAAGAATCACGAATGCATTATTCAGTGTACGTCCCCGCATATAGGCCAGTGGTATCACTTCAATTGTTTCCTGTTCCAGGTGCTTTTTCAATTCTTCACGCGGCAGCATGTCTTCCAATGCATCATACAGGGGTTTCAGATACGGATCGATTTTTTCCTTGTAATCACCGGGCAGGAATCCCAGGTTTTCCCCGGCTTCAACGGCGGGCCTGGCCAGCACCAGTTTTTTTATACCTCCGCTTTTTAGAAACGATACGGCAATCGCAACGGAGATATAGGTTTTACCGGTTCCGGCAGGTCCGATCGCAAAAATAATATCGTTATTGCGAAACGCTTTGAAGAGGGTTATCTGCCCCTCCGAACGGGGCCTGATATATCCATCATTCGTTTCCACCATGTAATCCCGGCTGTATTCGCGTCCTTTCGATGCCGGAAGGGCGTGTGACCCATCGCCGTTAGCCCTGCTTATTTTAATAGCGGTCAGAAGATCGTGATGATCGATGTCGTGTTTTTGAATGAATAAGTCCGTTAATTCTTCAAACAGGGCGGTAACGGCCCTGACTTCGTTTTCTTCGCCGACAATTTTAACCTCGTGTCCGCGTGCAATCAGCCGGACACTGAAATAATCCTCGATTTCCCGCAGGTTACGGTCATTCGAACCGTAAAACGGCCGGGGATCGAGGTTATGGTTCAGCTTAAAAATTTTTTCTATCATTTTATGCATTAAATATAACCACAAAGGCACGAAGTCGCTAAGAAATAAATAAAAAAAAGCTTCTGATTATCGGACAACCAGAAGCTTTTCCTGAAATGTATATGTA
>CAYPHA010000022.1:26603-61173 GCA_964410215.1 uncultured Calditrichota bacterium
AAAAAAAGCTTCTGATTATCGGACAACCAGAAGCTTTTCCTGAAATGTATATGTAAATAAGATTACTAGCGAGCGATCTTAAGCAGCTGATACGGATAGATCAGATTAGGATCTTCAATGGTATTCTTATTCGATTCATACAACTGATTCCACTTGAATGAACTGCCGTATACATTGGCGTACCCGGCGATCAGGGAAAGATTTTCGCCTTTGGACACGAGATGCTCATTCGGGCCGACGACCCGCGGAATCATGAAAACCTGGTCGACATAAATCAGGTTAGGATCCTGAATCTGGTCTTTATTAGAGGTATAGATGCGCATCCAGGCATAACCATCGTTATAAATATCCGGTTTTGCAGCGATACCCCAGAGGTGATCGCCTCTGTTAACCGTGTATGAAGGCGGAATAACGGCTTTGCCTTTTTCCCGCGCCTGATCGATCAGGCTCTGGATGGAATTAATCAGGGCCGCGTTAGCCGTGACGAGAGAGAGATCATTTTCTTTCAGCTCATCCAGACGCGCCTGGAATTCATCCAGTTCATTCATTCTGCTGTAAATATCTTCTGCTGACATGTTCAGAAAAGCATTGACATCGGCTTTAAGTGCATTCAATTCCTGCACGTAAGCATCATTGCCGGCTTTGTCAGAAGAACAGGTTGCATATACTTCATCCCAGGTTGCATCAATCTGTGCCTGGAGGTCTTCATGTTCTTTCTGAAGATCAGCAATTTTAGCATCTTCTTCAGTCAGACAGGTTTTTGCAGCTTCGAGTCTTTGCTGCCATTCAGCCAGAAGGGCATTGTATTCTTCCATTTTCATGGTTTCATAGTCATACGACTGAGCGAATACAGAGCTGAAGGCAAACAAAGAGAGAGCTATAATCGCCAGTAAGGTAACGTTCATTCGTTTCATATTATATCTCCTGCTTTTTGTTTTAATGATTATTCTTCGGTCGCTTCAGCTTGGCGAGCTTCTACCGCTTCAGCTACTTTTTCTTTCTCAGCCTGAACTTTTTCCAATTCAGCCTTTTTAGCATTTACATTGGCTTCCATTTCCTGGCGTTCCGATTTCTTATCAGAACATTCCTTTTCGGCAGCTAATGCCGCGGAACGTGCTTCTTCGAGAGCCTGGATCTGTTCTTCATTCGGATGTGACGTACAACTCGACATAAACAGAGTACCCGCAAAGAATGCCAGCACCATAATTACGCTGATTAATCTTTTCATATAAAAGCCTCCTGGTTATAAGTATCTGGTATTTCGTTTAGGCAAAGTAACAAAATATGTAAATTATGTCAAGAAAATAAATTTACGTAATGCCCTATTTTTGTTGATTTAAAACGTTTTCAGACGCAGTTCATCCAACTGTTGTTTATCCACTTCTGACGGCGATCCGTCCATCAGCGAGAGGGCGGACGTTGTTTTGGGAAATGCGATAACATCGCGAATGGAAGCCGAGCCGGTCAGCAACATGACCAGACGGTCGATTCCGAAAGCGATTCCGCCATGGGGTGGCGCTCCGTATTCAAGTGCTTCCAGCAGGAATCCGAATTTTTTCTGTGCTTCTTCGGCATCGATACCCAGTGCACGGAACATCTTCTGCTGCATTTCCCTGCTATGGATACGGATACTTCCCCCGGCAATTTCATTTCCGTTCAGCACCAGATCGTAGGCCCGCGCAAGGACCGATTCCGGTGCCTGTTCCAGTTTTTCCATATCGTCTTCCCGGGCACTCGTAAAGGGATGATGACGGGCCACAAACCGGTTTTCTTCCTCGCTGTACTCAAACAAGGGGAAATCGGTTATCCAGGCAAACCGGAATTGACTGTCATCTGCCAGACCCAGTTCTTCGGCCACTGCGACGCGGATCATGCCGAGCGTTTCATAACAGATCTGGTAAGTATCCGCGACAATGAGAAGCAAATCGCCGGAGATCATGTCATAATTTTCAATAAGCGTCTTTTTTTCAGCATCCGAAAGAAATTTAGCGATACCGCCGGTCAGGTCTGCGCCGTCATAGCGCGCGAATGCCAGTCCTTTTGCACCTGCCGCTTTTGCTTTTTCGGTCAGTTTATCGATGCGTTTACGGCTGATACGTTCCGCCTCTTTTACACATATACCAGCCACCCTTCCATTATTATCGATCGCAGACCTGAAAACATTAAAATCCGAATCTTTTACGATATCATTAAGTGTTTGAATTTTAAGGTCATAGCGCAAATCCGGTTTATCAGAACCGTAGGTTTCAAACGCATGTTTAAAGGTCAGTATGGGAACCGGCAGTTCTACCTGATAGCCGAGAACGCGCGAAAAAACTTCAGAAACGAGGCCATTCGCGATCTCCATGACCTGTTTTTCCGAGACGAAGGACATCTCGATATCGATCTGCGTGAATTCCGGCTGGCGGTCTTTACGCAGATCCTCATCCCTGAAACATTTCACAATCTGAAAATAGCGGTCGAACCCGGCGATCATCAGGATTTGTTTATACGTTTGTGGTGACTGGGGCAGGGCATAAAATTTACCGGGATAATTCCGGCTCGGCACAAGAAAATCCCTGGCGCCTTCCGGCGTACTTTTCATCAGCACGGGCGTTTCGATTTCCACGAAATCACGGCCGGTGAGATAATCACGCACGACCATGTACACATTACTTCGTGTAATGAGATTCTTCTGCAGGAATTTTCTGCGAAGATCGAGATAACGGTATTTCAGCAGCAGATCTTCACTGAATTCGAGGTCATCAACAATTTCAAAGGGTGTGGTTTTTGACGCATTCAGGATAGAAACTACCGTTGCGTCCACTTCAATTTCGCCGGTGGTCAGGTTTTTATTGAGCGATTCTTCCGGACGGGCCTGGACGGTTCCCAGTATTTCGATGACAAACTCGGTCCGGATTTTCTTGGCCGTTTCATAGGCCTCCGCATGGAACTCCGGATTAAAAACGACTTGTGTAAGTCCGTAACGGTCCCGGATATCCAGAAAGATGAGTCCGCCGTGATCGCGCCATTTATTTACCCAGCCCTGCAGGCATACAGACTGCCCGAGGTGTTTCCGGTTGAGTTCCCCACAGGTGTGTGTTCGTTCGCGCATGCATGTCTCCTGAAAAATGGCGTACAATATACAGATTAATTATAAAACAGACAAAAAAAAAGCCCGCTTCAGCGGGCTCTTATATAAGATCTGTTGCAGACTAGCTGCTGAAGATATATTTCTGTTTAAAGCGCACATCGCCTTCGCTATCGTCGATTCTATCAAAACGCCAGCGGCTGATACGACGGACAACGCAGGATTCGACTTTTTTACTGCGCAAGGTGGAGTCCACGATGCGTGCGCCTGTGACCGTTCCGTTAGCGCGGATGGTAAACATGACGGTCAGGCTTCCTTGCAGGTTCGGATTCAGACGTGCTTCGGATTTATAGCAGTTTTCGATGGCATCGGCATGTTTTGCGACGATCCTGCTGATGGCATCAGGAGAACGGTTAGCCGACTTGGATCCGCTTCCGGAGACGGTACCTTCTTCCATCTGGATAGAAAATTTACCCTGTCGTTTAATAGAGACTGAACCACTCGGTCCGACACCGCCTTCAATCAGGTCATCGATCCCGGCCCCGCCTGAGCGTCCCGTACCGGAGGAGCGTGCTCCGAGAACGGACCTTCGGGAACCGGATGAAGCGGTTTGCAGGCCACCGACGCCGCTCAGTACCTGGTCAAGGTCACCGACACCGGCTCCGCCGCCTTCACCGAGAACGTCATAAACGGCATCGCCTGAACCGCCGCCGCCACCGGCACTCAATTCGGCAAGGATACCGGTTCCGGCCACTGCCTGTTCCATTGCGGCTCTCTGGCGGCCGCGCTGAGCAGCCTGGGCACGACGTTGCGCACGCCGTTCCGCTGCGGAGGGACCTCTTGCTTCCGCTGTTTTACCCTGGTCTCTCTGGGCACGGACATCTTCCTGTTCTTCTTCCTCACCACCGGTTTCGGCACCCATTCCGACACCTTCTTCCTCGACGGTTTCCTCGACAGGTGCTTCGAATTCAGCGGCATAGAATTTTTGCAGGTATTTATTTTTGATCTGTTCTTCGAAAGCCTCCTGTGGGAAATGCATATTGGCCAGATATATCAGATAGGAATATATGATGACAAAAGAGGCGAAGAAGATCAGCAGGAATCGTTTATCGACGGATTCGAATAGACCTTTTTCGAATTCCTTCGGGAAAGCGACAATGCGATAGCCTCCTGCAGCTGCAGGCCGGCCTGCACCTTGTGCTTTTGGTTCTGTCCGGTTCGTTTTCATTCTTGACCTTCTAGTTTTAAAGAAATAATTAACCTTCTAATTTTACTGTAAGCAACCGCATTTTGTAGAAATCAGAGCGGCTGCATGTGTACATTACCTTGTACAACAAATCGAAGGGAACGGCTTGATCTCCCTGGATAATCACCTCATGCGTAAATTCTTTACCTACTTCCACTTCCAGTTCCCGTTCCTGCTCCGCATACTCGTCCAGTTTTTCAAACAGGGCGGGGATAATAATCATATCTTCGGTGAGGTCTTCCAGCATAAAAACGATCTTATCGTTTACCAGGATCATATCCTTGGCAACGGAGACCTGTAACTCCTTCTTTGGTTTCTCACCCTGGTGGGAAATCGGCAGTTTCAACTGCTCAGAGGCCGTGACCAGTGATCCTTCGGTCGAGAACGACTTGAGCAGGAAGAGAAGGATGATGGTCATCATATCCATCATCGCATTCATGTTGAGCCCGCCTGCTTCCGGTTTCAGGTGTTTTTTAGCTCTCGATGGTTGGAACGCCATAAAGCTTTCACTCCACAATTAGCTATTGAATAATTTGACCGAAATTCACCTCCGGAAACAGAGGAAGAATTTCGTTGTTATCTATATAGGTCTGGACATTATCCATTACCGTTATGATATCCTGGTATTCAATGTCCTTCGACGCGGTAATAACCGCACGATTTTCATCCTTGAACCCCTTGCCTGAAATCTTTTTCTTTATATCGATCAGCTTATTCCGTAATCCATCGAAATCGTATTCACCTTCAGAGGTATTCGGAACCGATGGGCCACCGGTATTTTCCGTTTCTTCTGATTCTTCTGAAGAAAGAATGGCGGAAGCCGTAGCGAGCGTGATACCATCATGGGTGACGGCAATCTTAAGACCGAGTCTCAGCTCTTTTTCTTTAACTTCATCCGCTTCACCTTCTCCGGGACCGGCACCGACCGATTTGCTGGGTGGCGCATTGATTTCAATAACACCCAGTTTTACCCATTCGGCACTGGCGATGAGCAACGGAATAAGCACAACCATAAGATTCATTACAGGACGGATGTCGAGTTCCATATCGACATCGTCACCCTTCCTGCGCATTGATGGTCTAAATGCCATGATAAAAATCCCCGTAAGGTTTAACGGTTACCGGTGATCAGGTTAATTAATTTTACCAGATGCTCATCCAGCTCATCGATGATCTTACTGGTACGGTTCGAAATGTACGTGTAGACGATCAATGTCGGAATGGCTACCATCAGCCCGAAGATCGTCGTGTTCATGGCTGTCGAAATACCCTGTGCCAGCATCCGGCTTTTTTCCGATTCCGGAACCCCTTCGCTACCTACGGCAGCAAAAGAAAGGATCAGACCGTAAATCGTTCCCATAAGACCCGTCAGTGTTGCCACGTTGGCTAGCATGGAAAGATAATTTGTACGTTCTTTCAGTTTCGGGATCACTTCCAGGGTGCCTTCATCAACGGCATTCTGGATGGCACGAAAATCGAGGACTTCACTGTCGTGTGCCCGTTTCAATCCTCTTGCCACAACAAACGGCAGGGCTTTTTGTTTGCCTTTTTCACAGAGTTGAATGGCTCTTTCCATATTGCCACCGGCCACGAGTTTACGAATTTCGGCCATGAATTTATCGGCATTTACATTGGAGCGCACTACAATGTAGTAGATACGTTCAATCGCAATAGCTGCGGCGATGGCAGCAAACAGGGCGATAGCATACATAAACATTGCACCATCTGAGCTCAAACCAAATGATTCGCCGAATTGTTTTAAGAAGATCATGAAAGGTTCCTCCTTATAAGAATCACGAGTTCTTTTCTATTTATACTTGTTAATAAGTTTGCTTACTTCGATTCGCTCGATCGGTTTTTTACTTTTCGAAAAATCAAAACCGAATCGTTCACTTTCCCCGACAATTTCTCTCATAAAAGATTTTTCAAGATTTACCTCATCAAATTCCGGCTTGATACGGTTACTGAAAAGCAAAACCTGGGGTTTCTCGATCGTGACTTTAATTTCACTTACGCCCAGCTCGACAACACCGTCGTCGTCAACAACCGGCTGAGCTGCCGGTTCCCCGGCTGCTGTCTCCTCCTGGGGCTGTACTTCCTGGGCAACGGCAAGAAACGGCAGGAAACATATGAGTGTCATTATGAGAATAAAAGCATATTTGTGCATTCTTTTATTCCTCTCTGGTGGATATTCTGTTTTTATTTAACACATTGAGTTTTCTAAGGACAACCGGATCGACGATTATCTTTTCGACTCTAGCTTGTTTTTCGGCAGCAGCTGTAATATCTGAAGGAAGAATTTCAAAAAATCCATAAAATTTCATTCCACCGGCCGAACTGTCCGCATCGATGACGTTGACAGCAATCACATTCTTTCCAGGTTTCACTGAGTATTCCAGTGTATAGTAGTCGAGTGTATCGATTATGGAATAATTATCAAGCATGTCGTCTATCATGTATTCACCGTTCAGAAATACGCGGTAATCTTCATCGGCTGTCACATAAAATGCTCCGGACACCGGTGTTCCGTCAATATCGAAACTCTTACGGAAATACACCTGGGTATCGACTTTAACCGATGCAAATGCCGGTGATTCGAATGCGGCGGAATCGGACGCGAACGGATCGACGAATTGGGCAGAGTCCGCCATTACCGTATCTGTGACCGCAAAAGGATCAGACATCAGCGTATCTCCGGCTGCAACACCGCTGGAATCCATCATACCCATCGAAAGTGTATCCTGCATCGTCGTGTCGGTAACGGACGGAGCGATCGTAGTTCGTACCCAGATGGCCTGCGGGTCATAACCGAGATCAAAGAACGGGTTATAGGCACTCGGTACAACCTCTGCATTGGACCAGTTGGCGTCGTCAAAATCCAGCTTGACCCATTCTTCTTCAAAATACGTAGTTGAATATTTCCAGGATTCATCCGAAACGACGACCACGCGTTCCTTTTCAATACTGGCTGAATAGGCTACCGGGTCCATTTTAATGAGTTTAAGCAGAAGTTTATTGGCCCAGAGGTTTTTGATATCATAGGTCTCACGGGCCTGATAGGCTATTTGCAGCACACTGCTGATGTCCTCATTGAAATTGAAATAATAGTTCTCAAAGAAGACCCGTCCGTCGTCATAGTTGTAGTTTTCCGTGGAATCAAACCGGGCCATGTAGTACTCGCTCATTTTAGTAGCTGAATCTGCATAGACCTGCATTTTATCGGTTACTTCAACGGCATAGCGTAACAGGCGGTCTTTCGTGTTGCGGATCAGGTCATTCTCTATATCATGTTCCTCCGCCAGCACCAGGGTATTTTCATAGATTTTCAGAACCTGCTCGGAGAGAATTTTCGCATAGTCGATCATCTGAGACGCATTCTGGTCGAGGGCATAATAATCCAGCCCCTGTTCGTTGACAGCTTCAAATTCACGCTCGATCAGGATTTTTATCTGATCCCGTGAATATTCATACTCTTCAAAAGCCAGTTCGGTCAGGGCTTCATATTCCGATGCCAGGATATTGGAAGTCAACAGAACCTGCCGTTTGGATTCTTCAACATATTTATTGGAAAGTCCCAGAGCTTCCGCTTCCTGTATATTGGTAAGGTGCGCATTGATCGTACTTTCAACGGCGGGATTAACAGCCTGCTGGAACAGTTTGACTTTAAAAATAATCGTGGTCAGAATATCCTGGCTTGGGGATTCCACGTTAACAGCCTGATAGATATTTTCGGAAGTCAGGGTTGCCTTGGTATAGAGCAGTTCGGAAACTTTATCCTTCGCCCTGAGGTGGTATTTATTTGCCAGATCCCGCGTGGAATCAACTTCCGCTGCCCGTTCAAGGGCCGTGGTCGTATCAAAATCCGCTTCCATGAAGGCCATGGTATCCTCTTCCACCGGCTGCGCCGTCATATCGACACCCAGTTTTTCGGCGATAACCGGTATATTGTCGATAACGCTTTTATATTCCTCGATCGCTTTGTCATACAGGGCGGCCGATTCTTCGTTGATACGTTTCCGTTCCAGGAACTGCCTGTCTCTGGACAGGGCCGGATTGATTTCCTGTTCCGCGTAGGTACTGGCAAATTCCTCATAACTCCGGGCAATATTATAGGTTGCCTCGAAACTGCGCGGTGAACCGAAGGTAAGGACTTTACTGTACGTCGAATTCAGTTCCGTCAGCAGACTGCGCAACCGGGCCTGCTGGGTATCGATATTACTCTGCGGCTGGGTCAGCTCAATTGACACATATTCCCTGTGAAGAATATCAGCCAGTTTATTCACGGCCTCGCCTGCGATGTACGGGTTCGGGTCTTTTCCTTCGCGGCGGAACTGTTCGCTGCGGGCGATGGCTTTATTATATTCCGCTTTTGCCAGGGTTTCCTGATCGTTGTCGAGGTAGTAATTACCGCGGCGGTAAAACGCTTCGACGGTCCGCGGATCATCCGGATATCGCGCCGCGAATTCCTCGTAAATACGGTTTGCTTCCAGGATGTTATCCATTTTCAGGAAGAGCTCCGCATTCTTGAAAAACAGATCCACGGAGAAAGCCTGATTGGGAAAGTTGCTGATATACATATTGTTCACACGAATGGCATTTTCCCAGTCTTCTCCCTTTTCATAGTAGAAACTGGAATTATAAAGCGACAGCTCGGCCACTTCCGCTTCCCTGTATTCGTTAAATATCCGCTCGAAGGTCACACCGACCATTACGAATTCTTCGAGTTCTTTATAACCGTCGGCGATACGTTCCAGCGATTCAACCGCGTAATCGGACTGCGGGAACGCTGTAACCAGGGTGTCATACGTTGCAATGGAACGAACCCAGTCTTTGGCGTTTTCGAAATTGCGACCGCTGTTAAACAGGGCAGCCTGAACCATTCTCGGATCGGTAGGCGCTTCGGCGTAAATCCGGAAAAATTCATTGGCCGCGGCAAAGTAGTCACCCTGTTCTTCCAGGAATTCCGCATTCTTGAAGATAGCCTGGGCCAGACGTTTAGCAGCAAAATCGCGCTGTTCTTCGGATACATTCTGATCACTCAGAATACGTTTCGCGATGATCTCACTATCCCGGAATTTACCCAGCGCGAAATAGGAATCCATAATCGAACGCATCGCCAGGCTTTTTTCTTCGGCACCCGGGAAGCGTTTTACGAGGGTCTGAAAGTAGACTTTTGCTTCCGCAAACTTTTTGTGATTATAATAGATGCCCCCGGCGGAAGCGAGAAAATTAGGCGTATATTCCCCATCCGGAAACAGGCGTATATAATTGTCATACGCTTCGATCAGCCTGTTTTCCTCCGGTGTCAGCGCTTCCGGACTGAGCTGGGCGATATCGGCCAGGTTAAAGCTTACCGAATCCGAAACACCGTATTTGATTTTAACAAGGGTATCTGCCATAAAGACGGCATTCAGGGCGGCGTTGTGCTGGTGTTCCGTTTCCAGGTAATCATTACTGACCGTGATATATTCTTCAAAAGCTTCTTTATAACGTCCCAGCCGGCTATCCAGCATGAAGGCGTAAGACCAGTTTATATCGTAGGCATTACTGTCAGCCGGGAAGAGATCGAGATAAAGCTGACAATGATCGGCGAAGACTTCGTACTGCGAGACGGCCGGCAGCCCGTTCGAAGCCATTTCCTCGGCCTTTTCAAGATCAAGCAGAATGTTCGTACGAAGTGCTGCTTCCGTGTGTTTATAGGTCTCATCCAGATATTCAATTTTATTTTTAATGTCGGACTGCTCCAGCTGTGCATACCACTCGCTTTTCGGATTATAGTAGTTATACAATCTTTCACGGGCCTGGTATGCTTCCGAATCGCGTCCCAGGGCATACAGCCCTTCCACAACCCGCTGCTGTATCAGGGCAGCTTCTTCATACATGGGATACATATCGAGAAGGTTATTGAACGCATAAATCGCTTTTTCCTGCTCATCGATCCGCTGGTAGGTTTGCCCGATAGCCCGCATAATCTCCACACCGTATTCGCGTCCGCCGATTCGTTCGATCATCCGGCGCGCCTTATCGACACCGGAGCTGGTATAGGTTTCATCCGTAAAACTGATGCCGATGTACTCGATGGCTTCGTCGCGTACATCCGGATTGGAAATCTTGTTATTGGGATCGAGTTTCTCGGCGCGGGTGATATCATCCGCGACTGCCATAAAATAGACGATAGAATCATCGTAATATTTCGGATCGCGGGCTGCCAGTTTATAATAACTCCATCCCAGCTTGTACAGGGCTTCGTCATACCGTTTCGAATCGCGGTAGTTCAGCACCTTCTTATAGAGCTGAATCGCTTTCCGCAGCTCAACGACCACCTGTTCATCATCGGTTTTATCATCGCGGGGGGCAAAGAAATACTCTGCCAGGCGGATATACGATTCCGGTGCAAAGCGGCTGTCCGGATACTTATCGATTACTTCCTGGTAAATTCGACGGCTTTCCGCCCCGCGGTCCATGCGTTCCATCAGCCATGCCTTGTTATAGAGGGCGTCATCGGCAAAGTCACTGGCCGGATATTCATCCAGAAGCTTATCATAAATATTCAGCGCTTCCGTGTAATCATATTTTGGTGTCTCCGGCAGGACGGGTTCGGTATCACGTTTGCCCTCATTGTAGAGATTCATCTGCCGGTCAAATTCTGAATACTTCTCTTCCAGACGTTCATAGGCTTCTTCATAACTGCGTTCGGCGTCTTCAATATAGTATTCGGCAATACGGATATAAATTTTATCGCGGTCTTTAATAGTGGTACCTTTTTCGCCCAGGAAGCCTTCGCCGAGCCGTTTTCCTTCACTCAGGGATCTCTGTTCCTCTTTGCGGAGCTTATCTACTTTACCATTGAAGTATTCCCTGATCTGTATAAGTTCATCTATGGACATCTTTTCAAACAGGGTATCCGAAACCGAATACTGTTGTGCATTTTCCTGTGCGGACAGCGTCACCGGGCATGTCAACAGGAAAATACCCAGAAGCATTATAATGGTCATTTGCTTATTTTGGATGAATCTCTTCATAATTGCATTTCCACTTTACTGATAATGACCTTTGTTTTCAACTTATTCCTCTTCCTCTTCTTCCATCTGAGGAGGCAGTGTTGTATCGGGTACGCGTTGCTGTTCCAATTCACTCTGGTGTGTATCGAAATAACTTTCTTCGAACTGCCGTTCCAGTTCTTCGCGTTCGCGAATACGTTCCTGCCGGCGGACACGACGGGTCATCAGGGTAATTTCATCTTCAATCTGGGCAATGGTATGTTCCAGGTTCTCTTTGCGTTCTAAAATGGCATTATTTATCTCATTGATCTGATCGAGCATCTGGGTCGCCTGATCTCTCTGCAGGTTCCGGATGGCAAAATTCACGTTCGCCATACCGAATGCTCCATAATCGCTCCAGCGTGCCAGGTTGATATTGGTCTGACGCACATCCAGGCTGTACGTCCAGGATTCAAGGTAATCGAATTTTTTAAGGAGATCGTTAAAGCGGTCCCGCTGCAATTCCAGCCGGACCAGTTTCGTATAATCCTTACGCAGGCGGGCGTTACTGATCTCCACATCGAGCCGGGCAATCTGCTGAAGAATTTTCTCCCGTTCCTGGCGGCTTTCCTCGCGCATTTCCAGGACTTTACTGTTCTGGTTTTCAACGACACTTTCTTTACGGGCCAGCGGATGTTCATCGAAATAATTGACACCCAGGGATGAGCGGTTATACACCGGAAATTCATTGATTGCCCTGTAAATCCTCAACTGCATGGTTTCAATGCGTTTTACGATCTGTTTATCGCCTTTTTCCGTGGCGATTTGTTTAAGATGATCCAGTTCGTTTATCTGGTTTTTCAGTTTCGATATTTCACTGCCTGCGGCGACACCGACAGAGCTGAGATCGGAATAGCTCAGTTCCACCATTGGTTTTTCGAGGTTCGATTGCAGTTGCTTCACCCGTTCATAGGCTGCGGGATTATTGTTTTTCAGCGCTTTGCGTTCCAGTTTTTCCGTCTCATCGAGCATGCCGCTGATACGGTCACGTTCGGCGTTCATGTCATCGGACAATTCTTTGACATCACGCATGTCAAAGGCGTATTCAAAATTTCTCAATGCCGCATTCGGATTCATCTCCAGCTGATTAACATATCCGAGCAGGGTTCGGGCTTCCAGGTAATAATCGGAATTGGGAAACAGGTCCAGCAGCAGTTCCAGATATTTCTTTGCCGAAGTCAGGTCGCGCTGATCGATCAGTTCTTTATCGATTTGGATCTTGTAATGGGCCCAGCCGTAGCCGATCAGAACGCGGTCATAACGTGAGAACGAGTTGGCAATCTGGTCAAAATAGCGGATGGCAGCCTGGGGGTTACCCAGCTCATAGGCAATATAGCCGAGTTTCAGCAGGATATTAAAGCGCATTTCCGGTTCAACGGCTGTACCGGAGATGAGGCTGGTAAAGGTACTGACAGCTTCCTGCAGATTTTGTCCGCCGGCCAGCGCTTCGGCCAGGACATAGCGTCCCTGGAAATAATACTCTGATGAGGGGGGAATTTCCGATGCATGGGAAACGGCATCGCCGAAATATCCGCCCTTCAATCCGGCTACGGCTGCCAGAAAGCGTGCTTCATCATAATTCGGATCGTTGGAAGCAACCACCGCCTGCATCCGGCGGAAGTTCTCAAGAACCGATTCATATTCCTCAAAATGCATATCGATGAACATCAGCCGTTTGTAAGCCGTTGGCAAATAAACGGAAGACGGCGCCTCCGTCATCAGTTTACTAAAGCCTTTTTCCGCATTGTTATATCTGCCCAGAATAAAATTGGATTCCGCCCGGTAGAAAATGACGTCATCCAGTGTTCCCATATCGCTGTATCGTTTCTGGATTTCTGCAAAGGAACGCTCGGCGAGATCGTAATAACCATAGTTAAACGCTTCGGCGGCCTGTCGCATTTCACGCCGGAACATCCGCATTTTTTCCAGACTGGTGGCATTCCGGATCAGGCGGTTTTTTATAATTTGAATATCGGTCCAGCGCAACTGGAATTTCAGGCGTTCGGTCGTGCGCCATTCTTCATAAACATCAAAAATGGTGGCCGGCTCTTCTCCGGCAGAAGCGGAAGATCTGGGGCGATAGGACGATTCCTGTCCGAACGACTGCAAAAAGCCGCTCTGGGCTTTGGTCAGCCCGGTTGAAATACGCGGATCATCTTCCAGGCTTGAACCGGGATCCAGTTTGATCATTTCCTCCGCCAGGTAGAGCAGCTGTACAGCGTCTTCGATCACTTTCTGACGTTTGAAATCAACGACGCCGGCGTTTATCGTTTGCTTGATGCGGTTTTCCAGTTCCCTGATAAAACCATCGAGGGCGCGTGATCCGGATCTTCCCAGACGTGCTCTCAGCTCTTTTATTTCCGCAAGCCGCTCCTGAAGGCGGTCAAAGTATTGCCTGCGGATTTGCGTGGGGTTACCGACACGGGATTTGATTTCCTCGTTGATCATCCGGATCTGCTGGACCAGAAAGCGTTCACGGTAGATACTTTCTTTGGCCAGGTCACCGACCAGTTCATCGACATATGCCTGAAGTCTCTGGTTAAAATCACTGTGCTGAGGATGGACCAGTACCGGGATTGCCAAGAAGAGAGGAATTAATACGTTGGTGAGGGTCTTTAGCTTCATATCAACTACCTAAATTATTAATGAACCCTTCTTGCTAAGTCATAGAATACAAATAATTTAATACAATAAAAAGTGTAGTCAAGATTAAAGCAAGCCGGGAACGTTTTATCCACCGGATTGAGCAAGTTTAATTCGGTTCAGAGCTCTTGCCAGAGCCAATTCCGCCCGTCGTACATCCAGTCCGCTTTCTTTTTGTTTGATTCGATTTTCAGCTCTTTTCCTGGCACCTTCGGCACGCGTCACATCGATGGTATCTGCAGGCTCGGCAGATTCCACAATTACCCTGATCCGGTTATCTTTAATTTCAGCATACCCGCCGCTGGTTGCAAAGTACCTTTCTTCCTGACCGGAATCCATGACTCTGATGACGCCGATCGTAATCAGTGAAATCAGCGCTGCATGCCGGTTCAGTACCTGAAAACTGCCATCTTCGCCCGGTAAAATGCAGCCTGACACCCGACCGGTATAGATACTGCCGAATGGTGTCACAATTTCCAGTTCTAACTCATCAGCCATGAAGCACTCCATAAGATTTCGACGGAATCCACTGAAACTTAAGTAAAATTTCGGTTTACGACCCTCAAAAAAAGCGTGTTACCTGTTATTTACAATTTCTTTGCATTTTCGATAACCTCATCCATATTACCGGCCATATAAAACGCCTGTTCCGGTATATGGTCATACTCGCCTTCTACCAGTCCCTTGAAACCCTTTATTGTCTCGGCGAGCGGTACATATTTCCCGGGCGTTCCGGTAAAGGTTTCGGCCACGAAGAAGGGTTGGGACAGGAATTTCTGAATCTTACGTGCCCGGGCAACCGCGATCTTATCATCATCGCTCAATTCATCCATACCGAGAATGGCGATAATATCCTGCAGGTCCTTATATTTCTGCAGCACTTCCTGCACGGTCTTGGCTACATTATAATGCTCTTCGCCGACGATATGCGGATCGAGGATACGGGACGTGGAATCAAGCGGATCGACGGCCGGGTAAATACCGATATCAACGATCTGACGGGAGAGCACTGTGGTCGCGTCAAGGTGCGAGAAGGCGGTTGCCGGTGCAGGGTCCGTAAGGTCGTCGGCCGGCACATAAATAGCCTGAACCGATGTAACCGATCCTTTTTTTGTGGACGTGATCCGTTCCTGCAGTGCGCCCATTTCGGTTGCCAGCGTGGGCTGATAACCTACAGCCGATGGCATACGGCCCAGGAGTGCGGACACTTCGGAACCGGCCTGGGTAAAGCGGAAAATATTATCGATAAACAGGAGAACATCCTTCCCTTCTTCATCGCGAAAATATTCAGCAAGTGTCAGACCGCTCAGACCGATACGCATACGGGCTCCGGGCGGTTCATTCATCTGCCCGAATACCATGGCCGTTTTTTTAATAACGCCGGATTCGGTCATTTCAAGCATCAGGTCGTTTCCTTCACGGGTCCGTTCACCCACTCCGGAAAAGACGGAATAGCCGCCGTGTTCGGTGGCAATATTACGGATCAGTTCCATGATCAATACGGTTTTACCGACACCGGCACCGCCGAACAGGCCCGTTTTACCGCCTTTGGCGTAGGGTTCAAGCAGATCGATTACCTTAATACCGGTTTCCAGCACCTCATCGGAGGTGGACAGTTCTTCCAGACTCGGGGCAGGACGGTGAATGGGATAGCGTTTGGCCGTTTTGACCTCACCTTTCCCGTCGATCGGATCACCGGTTACGTTGAGCAGACGTCCCAGGGTCTCCGGCCCCACCGGAACGGAAATGGGTTCACCCGTGTCGATCACTTCCATGCCCCGTACCAGACCATCGGTCGAGTCCATTGCAACCGAGCGGACCAGATTTTCCCCAAGATGCTGCTGCACTTCTGTAACCAGTTCGCTGCCATCCTGCCGTTTGATGCGGATGGAGTTGAGAATTGCCGGCAATTTTCCTTCTTCGAATTCAAGGTCGAGTACCGGACCGATAATCTGACTTATTTTTCCCTTGTTCATAGGTTGTCATTCCCACTATGTTAAATTCAATGTTAACCTTCTTTTAGCGCTTCCGCCCCACCGACGATTTCAGAAATCTCCGTCGTAATCGCCGCCTGCCGTGTCCTGTTGTAGAAGAGCGTAAGCCTATCGATCAGTTCCTGGGCATTATCCGTGGCGCTTTCCATGGCCGTCATCCGCGCGCCCTGTTCCGCCGCATTGCTTTCCAGCAGTATGCGCCAGGCCTGAACATTCAGGTCCTTTGGTATGGCTTCGTTGATAATCGCCATTTTATCCGGCTCGTAAAGAAAATCGATCTGCGCTTTTTCCGAGACCATCTCTTCGTCCGGTACAAAGGGCAGAAACTGTTCGATGATCACGTTCTGCTGGATGGCGGATTTAAATTCATTATAAATGATTTCAATACGGTCGTACGTCCGGTCCGTGTAAGCAGAGACCAGGTTCCTGGAAATTTCCAGGGCATCTTCGAACGAGAGGGCATTGAAAAAATTCAGTTTTTTCTCAACGACTTCATAATTCCGCCTGGTAAAGAATTCCGTGCTTTTCCGTCCGACCGTAAACAGGGCGATTTCCTTATCCCCGTATTCGCTCACCCGTCTGGAAGCGGCACGCAGGATATTACTGTTAAAGCCTCCGCAAAGCCCGCGGTCAGCGGTCACGACCACCAGCAGAACCTTTTCCACCGGTCGCCTGGCCAGCAGCGGCACATTGCGCAGATCCGGCGATACGGCGATCAGGTGCGCAATCAGCTCTTTCAAATTATACGCATAGGGCCGGATGGCAGTGATCCGCTCCTGCGCCTTTCGCAGGCGTGCGGCTGCCACCATCTTCATGGCTTTGGTGATCTGCTGGGTACTGCGAATACTGGAGATACGCTTTCGGATTTCACGAAGCGTTGCCATTATTCTTCCTCATATTTAAAGTTTTCCGCGAAGCGGGTCACGGCATTCAGGAGTTTCTCACGTAATTCATCGGAAAGCACTTTTTCTTCGGCGATAGCCGGCAGGATATCCGGGTATTTCATTTCCAGGTAATCCAGCATTTCCTTTTCAAACCTGTTCAGCGCGCTCACCGGTATTTTATCGAGAACGCCGTTTGTGCCGGCGAAAATGATAGCGATCTGCCGTTCAAACGACACCGGTACATACTGCCCCTGTTTCAGAATTTCCACCAGCCGTTCGCCGCGGCGCAGCTGCTGCTGCGTGGCCGCATCCAGGTCGGAACCGAACTTGGCGAAAGCTTCCAGTTCACGGTACTGGGCCAGGTCCAGACGAAGGCGCCCGGCAACCTGCTTCATTGCCTTGATCTGGGCATTACCCCCTACACGGGAGACCGAGATACCCACGTTAACGGCCGGCCGGATTCCGGAATAGAACAGATTGGACTCCAGATAGATCTGGCCGTCCGTAATGGAAATCACGTTTGTCGGAATATAGGCGGAAACGTCACCGGCCTGTGTTTCGATAATCGGCAGGGCTGTCAGCGAACCGCCGCCTTCCTCATCGCTCATTTTAGCGGCACGTTCCAGCAGGCGTGAATGCAGGTAGAACACATCGCCGGGATAGGCTTCACGTCCCGGAGGCCGCCGCAGCAACAGGGAGACCTGACGATAGGCCCAGGCATGCTTGGTAAGATCATCATAAACGACAAGGGCATGTTTACCATTATCGCGAAAATATTCACCTATAGCGGCACCGGCATACGGCGCGATAAACTGCAGCGGTGCGGGATCACTGGCATTGGCCATCACAACCGTCGTAAAATCCATGGCCCCGTGGTCTTCCAGTGTCTTCACCACCTTGGCAACGGTCGAGGCTTTCTGGCCGATGGCGACATAAATACAGGCGACATCATTGCCCTTCTGATTAATAATGGTATCGAGGGCAATCGCCGTTTTCCCGGTCTGACGGTCACCAATGATCAGTTCGCGCTGACCGCGGCCGATCGGAATCATCGAATCGATCGCCTTCAGGCCGGTTGCCAGCGGTTCATTCACCGGCTGGCGTTGTATCACACCGGGCGCCTTGCGTTCCACATAAAACGAATGTTCGGTTTCGATTGTGCCTTTACCGTCAACCGGCTGGCCGAGCGGATTCACCACGCGGCCCAGAAGGGCTTCTCCGCAAGCTACTTCAACCACTTTCCTGGTACGTTTGACCGTATCGCCTTCTTTGATCAGCGTATCTTCACCGAAAAGAATGACGCCGACATTATCTTCCTCGAGGTTGAAGACCATACCCATGACCTCATGGGGAAATTCAACCAGCTCTCCGGCCATTACTTTTTCAAGGCCATGGACACGGGCGATACCATCACCAACCTGCAGGACGGTTCCGACTTCATACACATCCGCTTCTTTCCGGAAGTCCTTTAATTGCTTTTTTAAAATTGCAGAGACTTCGTCCGGTCTCACTGCATTACTCATTGATCATACCTCATAGTTTATCATTCAGCGACCAGTTTTTCCCGTAGCTTTTCCAGTTGATAACGAATACTGTTGTCAATGACAAGGTCTTCCACCCTGACAACGAACCCGCCGATAATCGATGTATCGACATCTTCTTTCAGCAGAACCGATTTACCGATCATCGTTTCGATATTTGTTTTAATTTTTCCCACCTGCGTTTCGTTCAGAGCAACGGCGCTGACGAGCTCCCCTTCCACCGTATTACGATAATTGAGCACCAGGCGGTAAAACACATCGATAATCGCAGGCAGCAAGTCAATCCGCTTTTTCTCCGTCACCAAAAGCAGAAAATTATAGGTAAGCGGTTCGAGACGGTCTTTAAACATTTCTTTCACTATCCCGTATTTTTTATGCTCATTGATCAGAGGGTTTTCCAAAAAGGCTTTGAAGGCGTCTTCCTGATCCAGCATCGCGGAGATGGATCTGAAATCCGTTTCAATCGCCTCCACGTCCCTGTTTTCAACAGCCAGTTCAAACACAGCCTTTGCATAGCGTTTTGCTATTCTGTCCAACGAATTATCCTCATGCGTTAGTTAACCATGCCGCAGACATGTTCTCCGGTCAGCCGGAACAACAGCACCCTTCCGGAAGGACAACCGGGAAGCCGGCTAATGTTCAGCCGATTTGGGCATGGAATCGATATAATCGTTCACCACTTTTTTATGTTTATCCGCATCCAGCGTCTGCGCCAGAATCTTTTCCGCAGCGCCAACCGCCAAATCGGCAACTTCCGCCTTCAGAGAGGCAATAGCGCTATCTTTCTGCTGTTCGATCTCTTGTTTGGCCTTTTCCACCATCCGGGCCGACTCATCGCGGGCTTTATCCATAATTTCCTGGCGTGTCTTCTCCGCAAGCGCCTGGTTCTCTTTCAGTATTTTCTGCGCTTCCGATTCGGCTTCCGCAAGCATTTTTTCGTGACGCTGCAGCAGCGATTCGGCTTCGTCCCGCTGTTTCCGGGCGGTATCCAGGTCTTCCCTGATCGATTTCTCCCGGTTTTCAACAGCCGAGATCATCGGTTTCAGAGCGACTTTATACAGAATAAAGAGGACCACCAGAAACGTTATCCAGGTCCAGGCCATCATTCCGGGATCTAATTCAAGCATCTGATTTCCCTTCTGTTCTCAATGATTAACCTTTGCTGGCTAACAGGAAGCACACAACGGCTCCAAAAAGAGCGACACCTTCAATCATGGCGGCCGCAATAATCATCGTAATACGAATCGCGCCACCGGCTTCAGGCTGCCGCGCTGTTCCGTCCATTGCAGATGAGGCAATTTTACCGATACCAAAACCGGCACCAAATGTTACAAAACCGGCTCCGATTCCGGCTGCCAGATACGCAAATGCTAATGACCATTCCATCATTATTCGTTTCCTCCTAACTATGTTTTTGAAGATTCGTCTTAACCGTAATTCCTCTGTTTATAGTATATTAATGATCCGGGTTCACGCTCATTCCGATAAACAATGCCGACAACACCGTAAAGATGTAAGCCTGTATAAAGGCCACCAGTATTTCCAGAAAATTCACAAATATAGCAAATCCGATTGACACCGGGGACACCCAGTATGATTTAAAAATGATAATCAGACCAAGGAAGGCAAAAAGGACGATATGTCCTGCCGTCATATTCGCAAAAAGACGAATGGTGAGGGCCACATGTTTTGCGATCAGGCCGACGATTTCGATGACAAACATCAGCGGCCAGAGCAGCAGGGGCACGCCGTGGGGTACAAGGGATTTGTAATAACCGATAAAGCCACTTTCCATGATACCGAAAATCTGCGTGGCGAAGAAGGTGATGATGGCCAGCCCTGCCGTGACACTGATATTCCCGGTTGCGGTGCTGAAGAGCGGGATCAATCCCATCAGGTTGCTGGTCAGGATAAAAATAAAGAAGGTGACCAGCAGCGGCGTAAAGCGGCGTCCCTGTTTTTCTCCCATATTGGAAATAGCTACTTCATCCCTTATGAAGATCACGAGCATTTCCAGTAGAGCGCCGAACCCCCGGGGCGTTTTGCTTTTTGGGTTATAGGTCAGCCGGAATAATGCAATGATGAGCAGCCCGGCGATCCACAGCATGATCACATGATTGGTAATGGAAAGATCGATAGTCATCCCAAACAGTTGTAGCGGTTCGAAATGGGGCAGATGAAGATGCAGGCCGGGCAGATGCCATTCATTGCTGTTCTGCAGATGATGCTCGATCCAGCGCCCGATATTCTCACCTTGTGCAGCCGCCGTGTCGGCCGGCGCTGTAGTATGTGTGTTCTCCAGAGACATGCCGATTATTCCTGCTTAAGATGTTTATTTATAATGGTTAACTCCCATATTTGAAAAATAAAGTACAATATAAATAATGAAAAAATAAAAACAAAGTTATCAATGTCCATAAATTTAAAAATAATAAATATTACGGCCAGCATAACGCCCATCCTGATGACGATGCCACCGATAAATACTCGTACAAACGCGTTAAAATCTTTATTTATTGTTTTTAAAATTATCAGGAAAGCTGCAACGACATTGAGCAGGGCTAATATTCCTGCCAGAATCAATCCACTGTTTTCTTCATATCCGAATGCAAAAATATGGGAAAACCCCGCGCTTCCGGCAATATACAAGACCATCGAAACAGCAATACCCAGATAGAATTGTTTCTGCATCGGCACTATTTCCGCTCCAGTTGCTGAATCACTTTTATCATATTGTACAGGCCGAGTCCAAATCCGGTAAAAACACCGACGATCAGCCCCACCGGTTTCGTGCCCGCCTGCCCGTCAAAAAGGTATCCCAGCCAGGCGAAAAGGCCCACGGCTCCAAACAATACATAAACGATATTTAAAAAGGGAGCCGCTTTATGAAACGCTTCGGTAGCAACCCGGGACCGTTTCGATGCAGGTTTCATAATGATCAGGTTTTTTCAGGTGCCGGTGTTTCCGGTTTGGATTGTTCTGCCGGCGCGGAGACACCCATATCCGACGCCCCGTCGAAGACCGCGCCTTCATCAATTATCAGTTTTTTCGCTTTAAGCTCACCCACCAGGCGTGATTTTGCTTCCAGAACAAGCTTTTCGCTGACGATGACTTTTCCCTGAATTTTTCCGCCGATTACGGCATTTTTAGCTTCGACGGTGCCATTGACTTCACCACTTTCACCGACGGTAAGGGTATGTTCGCACTTCAGGGTACCTTTTATTTTGCCGTCCACCCGGATACTGCTGTTCGTTACCAGGTCGCCCACTACCGAGGTGCCGTTTCCTATAAAATTGAGTTCAGTGGATTTACCCTCCGAACTTCCAGACTTTAATGCCACATTAACTCCTATCTTTATTATTCTCTCCAACATAATAAGCCGGATCCACCGGCCGGCCGTTTTTCCATATTTCGAAATGCAAATGCGGCCCGGAACTGATTCTGCCCGTGTCACCCAGCAGGGCAATCACGTCACCTTTCCGTATTCTTTGCATTACATCGACCAGATTCCGCTCATTATGACCATAAAGTGAAGAAAAACCGTAATCATGCTGTATAATGACCACATAGCCCATGTGATCGGTCCATCCGGTGAACACGACGATGCCGTCAGCAGTGGCCCGTACAGGCGTTTCCTTCGGCGCGGCAATATCGATTCCGACATGGGGTTGGTTCAACAGCGGATTGAGATCATACCCGCGTGTCATGAACCCGGAAACCGGAAGGAGGCTGGGGATGGAATTAAAAATAGTCCGGCGCTGCTCCAGGTTCATCCTGTTGAAATTAAGGTCCTGCAGGCTGCTGGAATCGTCGTTGGACAACTGGTCCACCTTCAGGTAACCGCTCAGGGAACCGCGCAACTTCTTTTCGAAATGCTGCATCTGAAGCAGGTCTCCTTTGAGTTGTTCCATCTGATCCAGGCCTTTACGCAGTTTGAAATTTTCCTCTTCCAGCCGTACATAATCCAGGGCCACCTCCGCCACTTTCCAGTAGGTGGCCGCACCGACGATGACGAGGGCGATGACGGTCACCAACGCGGTTATCAGCACACGGAGTGTGGTATACTTCATCTTGATTGTCCGCGGCTCTTTCTGGTTGTCCGGGACGATGAGGATGGAAAAATATTTGGTTTTATGTCGTTTATGAGCCATTATCTCTGCTAATCCTATTTGTTTTCGATATGATCGAAGAGTTCGATCAACCGGTTCAGGTCTTCCGGCGAATAGAATTCAATTTCGATCGAGCCCCCTTCTTTCTTAGACCGTATACGTACTTTTGTTCCCAGGATTTCCCGGAAGTTCTCTTCCACTTTCTGTATAAAAACAGAGCGCCGCGGTTTCTGTGTTTCTTCGGGAGGATCCGTTTCCATGGCTTCTTTGACGAGTTTTTCCACCTTGCGGACCGACAGGTTGTCCCGGACGATTTTTTTCCAGATCGCCTCCTGCACATCCCGTTTTTCAATGGACAAGAGGGCCCGGGCGTGCCCCATGGAGAGATCACCTTTTTTCACGCTTTCCTGGATTCCGGCGGGCAGCTTAAGCAGACGAACGATATTGGCGATGGTGGTACGGTCTTTCCCGATCTTCTGCGCGACATCATCCTGCGTCAGATTGCATTCATCGATCAGCCGCTGATAGGCCGTGGCCTGTTCGATCGGATTCAGCCGTTCCCGCTGAACATTTTCGATCAGGGCCAGCTCCAGCATCTCTTCCTTGGTTTCCACCTCGATGATATAGGCCGGAATTTTCGGGTGTCCGATTTCCGAAACGGCACGAAGGCGCCTTTCACCGGCGATCAGCTCGTAATTACCATTCGCTTTGCGGACCGTAATGGGCTGTATCACCCCTTTTTCCCGGATGGAAGACTTCAGTTCATCCAGGGCGACAGGATCAAACGCAACGCGCGGTTGATAGGGGTTTGCGCGGACCCGGGCCACCTCGATCTCGGCCAGGCTGCTCGGATCGGCAATTTCATTTTCTTCTTTTTCCGGTATCAGGGCACTCAGTCCGCGGCCCAGACGTTTCTTTTTACTATCCACGAAGCATTTCCTCGGCCAAACTCATATAATTCTGACTACCTACACACACGGCATCGTACATGATGATCGGTTTGCCGAAACTGGGCGCTTCACCGAGACGCACGTTTCTGCTGATCACAGTATCATACACCTTGTTTTTAAAATATTCACGTACATCGCCGGCCACCTGGTTGCACAGGTTCAGACGATTATCATACATCGTAAGCAGCACACCTTCAATCTGCAGATCCTTGTTCAGGTTTTTCTGGACCAGATGAATGGTATTCAGCAACTGGGACAACCCCTCGAGTGCATAGTATTCGCACTGAATCGGGATCAGGACCGAATCGGCCGCGCTGAGCGCATTCAATGTAAGCAGACCCAGGGAAGGCGGACAATCAATAAAAACATAATCGTACTCATCTTTAATTGCCGTGACCTTCTGAAGCAGCCGGTGTTCGCGATCCTGTTCGTCCACCAGTTCCACTTCGGCACCGACCAGGCGGATGTGTGAAGGGACGAGATCCAGATGAGGCACCTTTGTTTTAACCACGGTATCATGTATATCGACATTATGCATCAATGTTTCATATACCGAATTTTTACTTGCTTCCGGATCCACACCGATTCCGCTGGTCGCATTCGCCTGCGGATCAAAATCAACCAGCAGGACTTCCTTTTCGGCAATAGCCAGGCAACTGGCCAGGTTTATCGCGGTTGTCGTTTTACCGACGCCGCCCTTCTGATTGGTAATAGCAATGATTTTTCCCATATTTCCTCAATTGGTTCGGGATAACTCATTTCGATTTGAATTAAACTTATAATTTATAGTGGTTAACAAAATAAATCAAGGAGAAAGGATGAAGAACTCAGAACTCAGAGCTCAGAACTCAAGTTTTCAAATCCCCCCGGTAAGGCAGGATGCCGCAGGCAGCGGGGTGTAGAGAAGGTGCAAAGGGCAACAGCAGGCAGGATTCAGGATGTCATCCCGGGCGAATGAGCGAAGCGAATGAAGACCCGGGATCTCCGACCATCACACAGAGATCCCGGATCTGCGCTCACTGCGTTCGCTGCGTCCGGGATGACAACCTCTCTTACTCCTTGCTCCTTGTCCCTTGTTCCTTGCACCTTATTCGCAGCCTTTCAGCAGCTCCGCGGCTTTCTCCAGGCGTTTTTTACCCTGTTCGGTCAGCTCGTCTTCCGTATAGGTAGGGTTCAGGACCAGCTGACAATGCCGGCGGCAGTTCGCCCTGTCCCCCAGGCGGGCGTAAAGCTCGGCAAGTTTGACATGACAGGCGACACGATGCATGGGATTCACCTGGGTACTGCGTTCGATCAGACCCAATAGTTTATAGTAGGCGTCAAGGGCCTGGTCATTACGGTGCATTTTATACAGGGTATGGGCATAGGCCCACCACATGAAGGGGCTGGACGGATAGGCTTCAATGACCTTCCGGGCGTAGCCGAGCGCTTCATCGAATTTTCCATAATCGAGAAGGATATAAATCAGCTGATGCATGGCCATATAGCGGCTGTAGGTACTGTGCGCAATTGCTTTCATGATGTTGGCAATTCCCTCTTCGCGGTTATCCGAAACCAGCGGCAGCCATTTAAACCGGGTGCTTACCCAGTATTGAAACGTACCGATACCCAGGTAGGCATCATAGAGGGACGGATCCCGTTCGACGGCTTTCTCCAGGTCTTTCCGGGCCTTCAGTCCGTTTTTAAAGGCCGGATACCAACTTCCGCTTTGCCCCTGGTAAAAGGCCAGATATCCCAGGGCACTCCCCCTGTAAAAATAGAGTTGCGCCTCCCGTTTTTTATCCTTCTCCTTTTCCATCTGCTGTGAACTGCGGTCGATTACCTTTTTCAACACATTTAAGAAAACCGTCTCCCCGACCGGCTTCTCGAAGTGGGTCATTTTTGAATTAAGCACAGAAGCGTAGTAAAACAGCACGGCCAGCCCCGAATCGCCGCGGGCCATCCGTCCTGTCAGCAGCGATTCCGCCTCGGCAAAACGCGTATTAATGGTAAAGTCAATACTCTTTTCAATCCATTCTTTTTCAGACGCCTGCACAGAGAGCGTGAAGAGGAGGGCCACGAGAACCGACAGTCTGCTTCGCATCATCCCCTACCTTCTCACCACGGCAAATTTACCGACTTTTTCCTGGCCGGGCGCCTGGAGGGTATACAGATAAATACCGGTTGCCACGGCATTACCCGACTGATCCCGCAGGTTCCAGCTCAGTTTGATCGCTTTACCCGCTCCGGTCCTGAGTACCTGCACGAATCGTCCCTGGATATTAAAAATGCGGATTGTCGCTTCAGGCGGTACGTTATAGAAATGAGCGCCGTCCTCGTCCGAGGATACCACAACCGGATTCGCACCGATTCCGGGAAAGATAACCGTATCCTCCTCCATGGTATAGGTCATGGTTACGGCGGAATCGAGCGGATTGGAAAGAGCGACCAGGATGGTATCACCCGCTCCCGGATAGAAGGCCTGGGCGATACCTGCTTTACCCGGTGTTTCAAGGGTATTGGACAGTGTGCTATGGCTGTAGTAGGCGCCGCCGCCGGAGCCTTTCAGCTGTGCCTTGTAGCGTATATCGGCGGCATTTTCCAACGCGATAAAGCCCAGTGTTTTCGCTTTCATTTCATACTCGAGGGATACCAGGTCATTGAGGATCAACTGCTGCTGCTCATTCAGGGTGACCATCGGGTAATGGGCGGCTTCCGGGAAAAAGAGGCCCGGGATAGCCCGCGTTCCCGTATAATACATCCATCGCGCATACTGGTTTTGTGACACTGCCCAGGATGTACCATAGGTATTGAGGACATGCTCCATCGCCGGCATGCCGGTTTCCTGCCGGATGCGTTTCCAGATATCGACGACAATCCCGGGACCATAGACCAATTCCAGCATCTGCAGGTAAATACCGTTACCGTAAGGAAAGGTTCCGTAGGGACTGGTAAACCGCGTTCTCTGAATATTGTTAAACAGCACCGGAAGATACTGGTAATAGTCGTTCACCGCGTCATAGACATATTCTTCCAGCCATGTGGAGGTCATTTCCATCAGGAAGAGGTCGGTCAGGTTTTCGTTCTCATCCTCCCATGCCCGGTATCCGAGCTGGATAGCGTGATTGAATTCATGGGCCGCGGTCACCCGCAGACCGTCGAGACCTCCGGTGTAGAGGAACGGGCTGTCCAGCCTGGTATTGACCTCAATATAACTGGTCCAGGTATCCGGTACATTTTCAATAGGATCTTCAAGCCAGGTTTGTCCGTATAATGTCGATGCCAGTCGCGAAAAATAGATATCATAGACAGCCACCGGTTTTCCGTCCGGACCAAGTGGCGGCTGGAAGCCCAGACCGTCGATTTCCACTTCCCAGACATGGTCAAAAATCACGGCTGCGGAGTCGACATAATCGGGTATACCGTTGCCCTCCTGGTCGACGGAGGGTATGGCATGGGTACCGTCGAGATCATAGTGAAACCGGAAGTGACCGTCGGGGCTGACGGCGGAGAAGGCCCGTTCCGGACGTTCCATCAGACTTTTGACCATCATCTGCCGGTCCGGGCTTAACGCATGGAGATGCTGTCGCAACCAGAACTGGTAGCGGAAGCCGCAATGGCCCTGGTCCTCCAGCGGGGTACCGTTGGCCATGGCATCGATATAGGCGTTCACTTCCTGCATGACATCGGCGCGCATGAAGGATGGCATGATGGCAAGCCAAATCACGATGATTGAACTATAATGTTTTGTTTTAGTCATTTGTTCTTTAATCATATCACCGCTTCGCGGTTAATAATATTTACAAATGTTTTAATTATGAGTCCAATCCAAAAAGCACGATGGTGTCATGCTGAATTTATTTCAGCATCTCTAAGTTCAATACAAACAGTGGATCCCGAAACAAGTTCGGGATGACAACTCTCTAATTAGAACTTATCGGAGTGGACTCAATTATTCATCTTTAATTTTTTTTTCAGGTCCACACGCACTTAGGTCCTGAAGGATGAAAGGTTCGTGCGTATGGGCAGGAAACCTGCCTTCCTAATGTTTCCTTGCTCCTTGTCCCTTGAATCTTGCACCTTCTCCACAACCCCCCAGCCCCCCGTCTGGCTGGCCCGTCTGGCCGCCGGACAGGCCTTTTCTAAGGGGGAATTCAGTCCCTTGGCTTTGCGTCTCGTGTACCCTCACCTATCGCTCCTTGCCAGGGAGGGATTCAGTTTCGGCACGCTTCTTTTTTCTTTTTTCTTCTTTCTTATTTCTTTTTAAAGGTCATGCCTATAGGAACGCCCTGGAAACCAAACCGTTCCCTCAGCCGGTTTTCCAGGAAGCGTCTGTAGCCATCCTGGATCAGTTCGGGATGATTCCCGAAGAAGGCGAACAGGGGCGGATTGGAACGGATCTGCGTAACGTAATTGATTTTAATTTCTTTTCCTTTTACAGCCGGCGGAGAATGGTGCTGAATCAATGGTAAGAAAAACTGATTCAGAACCGACGTTGACAGGCGCCGCCGCTTTTCTTCATAAATCTCTGTAGCCCGGTCCAGCGCTTTGTGCAGGCGCTGTTTTTCCAGTACCGACGTGTAAATCTGCGGTATATAGCGCAGGACACCGAGCCGTTCCGTGTACTCTTTTCGATAGCTTTCGAGGGTCATGTGGTCCTTTTCAATGAGATCCCATTTATTCAGAAGGAGGAGGATACCCTTGCGCTGAAGGGCCGCTTCGTTCAAAAGGGTGATATCATGGCGGCTCAGTCCTTCCTTGATATCCACCAGGTAGAGGACCACATCCGCGCGTTGAATACTGCGCAGGGTACGGAGATTGCTGTAGAACAGGATATTCTCACGTACTTTTGCCCGCTTTTTCAATCCGGCGGTATCGATCAGCAGGTAGTCCCGTTTTTGATAACGGAGCCGGGAATCCAGTGAATCACGGGTGGTACCGGGTATATTGGTGACGATGGACCGGTTCTGTTCCAGCAGGGTGTTCACCAGCGATGACTTCCCTACATTTTCCCTGCCAATGATGGCCAGCTTGATGGCGCTGTCATCTTCTTCCTTTATTTCATAGCGGCTCAGTTTTTCCATAAGCGTATCGAGCATATCGCCGGTCTGACGGCCCTGCAGGGCCGATACGGGCTGGGGATCGCCCAGCCCCAGGTTGTAAAACTGTCCGACTTCCGGATCATCGCGGTCGCCGTCCACTTTATTGACCGCCAGAACGGTGGCTTTCCCCGAACGCTTGAGGGTATCCGCGATCTGCTCGTCGGTCTTTGTAATACCTGTCTTTACATCCACCACCAGCAGGACGACGTCCGATTCATCGATGGCGATTTCCACCTGTTCTTTGATCGCTATATCGATGAGATTGCTCGCTTCAGGCAGGTATCCGCCCGTGTCCACGAGCACAAACTGCTGTCCGCTCCAGGTTACATGACCATAATTACGGTCACGGGTAATTCCGGGCGCGTCATCCACGATCGCTTCCCGCCTGCCGATCAGACGGTTAAACAGTGTGGATTTTCCTACATTTGGACGCCCGATGACGGCGACAACCGGTTCCGGCATCGTTTATACCACCTTCCTGAATGCTTTTTTCCTAACCTCACGGACCACATCCGGCAATTCCGACAGCTCTTCGGTATAGACATGCACCGGCACGCCCAGTTTTTCCTCCAGATCTTCCACCCTCCAGTCATCGAGCAACAGACCGTCATCGTTCAGCACCCGCGGCGGCAGCAATACGATATCGCCGAGGGAACGGTCACGCAGCTGCGCATAAATATCTTCACCAACAAGTAATCCGGAAACGTGAACCGAGTTACCGTAAAAATTATTCTTTACCGCCACCAGGCCGATTTCGAGATTGGGAATTTCCCTGAGCGGATCGATGATAAAGGTTTCCAGCGGGCCCGCGGCCAGTTCGCCGGTAACCCAGGTAATATTCACCGGTTCCTGAAAGCCCTTTTTTTTCAGTCCGGCATAGCTCTTTTTAAATTCATTGATCATGACCCGGAATTCACCGACGCCGTTTTCGATCTGGTAAAATTCATCGTAATAAGAGGCCGGCGGCATCGGTTTATCCGCTTTTATGAAAAACTCATCGGCAAGATAGATATAATGCACACCCAGTTCGGAACGGAGCTGTTTGCGGAAGCGGTTGGTATAGCGTATCATCGATTGCAGTTCTGCGGTGGTATGCACGCGCAATTCCGGCAGGTTGCGGCGATGACGGGTCAATCCGACCGGCACTATGGCCACCGATTTCACGCCCGGATAGAACTGTTTCAGATCATTCACCGTTCGATCGAAGATGGAACCGTCGTTTATGCCCGGACAGAGGACAATCTGTGTATGCAAAGTGATTCCCCGGGCAGTCAGGAACTCCATTTTTTCCAGGAGGCGGTCATTCTGTTTGATCCCCAGGAGGAATTTGCGTGTCTTTTCTTCGGTAGCATGCACGGAAATGTAGAGCGGCGACAGGCGCTGTTCCACGATCCGGTCCAGATCGGCCTGGGTCATGGTCGTCATAGTGACATAATGACCATACATAAATGAAAAACGGTAGTCCTCATCCTTAAAGTACAATGCACGGCGCAGGCCTTTCGGATTCTGATGGACGAAACAGAATACGCAGCGGTTGCCGCATGAGCGCATGGTCATTTCTTCCAGCACCAGGCCGACATCCTCATCGGCATCCTTTTCGATTTCGTAAATGGTCTCTTCCCCGCCTTGCAGGATGTGCATTTCGATGTCTTCTGCCGCTCCGTAGAAGCGGTAGTCCAGCCTGTCGGTGATTTTCTTCCCGTTAATTTCCAGGATGAAGGCACCGGGTTGTATGCCCAGGTCAGCAGCGATGCTGTCCGGAAGTATGTCGGTTATTTTTACCATAATGTTGCCATAGTGTCATTTCATGTCATCCCCTGGGATCTTTGACCCGGCAAGACGTGAAATACAAAATAAAAAGTACAAAATACAAAATATCTGATGGTAGTGATTAAATTGGTACGTGGTAATATCACCCTAAACAGATTATTTTGTATTAATTATTTTTTTCTTTTTTCCTTTTTCTTTTTTCTTGTTTCTTATTCTTGTCCCCACGATCTATAATTATGTCACCGCTTCGCGGTTAAATACATTTAGATGACAATGGTTAAAGGCTTGGCGAATATAAACCAAGGGTTGTGTAAATGCAAGGTGGAAGGGTGTATTCAGGAGCGACCGGGTAAGGTCTTTATGACGGCGGTCAGGCGGTCTGCGGTTATTTCGGCGGGGTTCTCCATGAGGATATCCATGTTGTTTTCAAGATCTGCTTCCCTTTCCCAGTTCATACCGGGAAGGGCCTGCCGGTGTAATTCCAGGGCAGCTTCGGATGGTTTCGGGAAGAAATGGAGCAACAGGTTCTCCGGATGCCAGTCTGTCTGCACGGTCCGGACGAACTCATTATATCCCGCATGAAGGGTTATGGGAGGTCCGCTTATCTCTTCAAGCTGCCCCGTGTTATCGAATATATACGGGAAGGGCTGATGGATCGCAAACAGGGAAAAGCGCTTTTCCCGGCTGTCGATGCAACCGAGGGAAAAGGTAAATCCGACATCATAACGGTCCGGCGAAAATGCCTGCAGCAGGGATTCAAACAGGTGCACCAGTTCATTACTCTGCAGGCTCCTTGTGCCTTTGGACTGCAGGAAGCCATCGATGTAGCTCTTGAACATGTACTGAACCGCCGTTGTCCGGACAGAGGTCTGCATTCCGGCAAACTGCACATAGATAAGCTGGTCGCGGTCTGCGGTTATGGGAAAAAAAACCGTCGATGCCAGAGTGTATTGTTTCTCAACCCTTACGGCCACCGCAAAGGGCGGCTGAACCGACACACTATTTTCATTCCACAGCCTGTCCATCCCGGCAATCTGCTCCGGGTGCACGGGCTCTGTTTCCTGCGATTCTCCGGCGGGCAGAATGCTTTCCTGCAGGCTTCGTATTTTTTGCAGAATTTCGATATTATGACGCCTATGCGACAGGTGGGAACGGATCCGGGCATTCAGTTCCAGCGCATTGAACGGCTTGGTCAGGTAATCCGTACCCCCCAGGGCCAGGCCGCGGGCCTTGAACTGCACTTCATTCCGGGCGGACAGAAAAATAACCGGAATATAGCGGGTCGTTTCTTCCGCCTGCAGCCTGCGGCAGACCTCGAAGCCGTCCATTTGCGGCATCACCACATCCAGCAGGATCAGATCGGGCCGCTGTTCCAGGGCCATCTGCAGACCCTGCTCACCGGACGTAGCCCGCAAAAAAGTATAATCGGAATCCACCAGGCTTTTTTCCAGCAGATCGAGATTGATCGGATTGTCGTCGACAGCGAGGATTTTGTAAGGCATAAATAAGATTGAGTCCACTCCGATAAGTGCTAATTACGGAATTGTCATCCCGAACTTGTTTCGGGATCCACTGTTTTTATTGAACTTAGAGATGCTGAAATAAATTCAGCATGACACCGTTGTGCTTTTCGGAGGTGACTCAAGATTAAAGATTAAAGATTAAAATAGGATTACATGATATGGATCGCGAAGCGGTCACATGATTGTAGATGAAAGATTAAAAATGATTTTATTTGTCAGTCCATGGAGTCTTTGACAGTGTTGAAATATACTTTCCATTGTCATCCCGGGCGAAATGAGTGAAGCGAATGAAGACCCGGGATCTGGTTTCCTAACCCACCCACTACCCTCTTTCCTTGCACCTTGATCCTTGTCCCTTGCGCCTTGATTACACCCCCTATCCCCCCTTGCCGGTGGGGAATTCAGTCCCTGAGCCTTGCATCTTTCTACAATCTGAACTCTGGGTTCCGGGCTGTTATTTCATTTTTTCTGCATGGTAAAGACGCCGTCCCAGTCGTCGCCGGGAGGGTTTTCTTTGAAGAGTACTGCGCGGGACAGGTATCGGCGGCTGGGGCCGTCATCGTGTTTGACTTCCACGGCCTTTTTGAAAGTGTTGATAGCGGCATCCCAGTCCTGTTCCAGGTATTTATCAAAACCGTAGCGGAACAGTTCCAGCACCCGGTTCATATCGTCCGGAAGGGGGCGGTCGGCCAAGCCGACCAGTTCATACACATTGACCGGTTCGGTCTTTCCTTTTACGCGCAACAGGTCCATCTTGCGGGTAATAATCGTCTCCCCGGCCTGGTTCTTCGTTTCCTCACCGATCATAATCGAAGTGCCATATTCCTTATTGGCCGGTTCGAGGCGGGCGCCCAGGTTTACGGCATCGCCCATGACGGTATAATCAAAACGGGTTTCCGAGCCCATGTTCCCCAAGACCATGGGGCCCGTATTGACACCCACACGGGCATAGAGTTCCGGTTTACCCTGTTTCCGCCAGAGCGCGCGCATTTTCCGGAGCTGCTCCTGCATGTCCAATGCCGAGGCGCAGGCATTATGCGCATGGTTGCCATGGGATACCGGGGCACCGAATACGGCCATGATGGCATCCCCTTCGTACTTATCGAGCATCCCGTTATACTGAAAGACAATGTTGGTCATTTCGGTCAGGTAATCATTGAGCAGGTGCACCAGCGCTTCCGGAGTGAGCTGCTCGGCAATGGTCGTAAAACCGGCGACATCACTGAATAACACGGTGCAGACCTTGCGTTCCCCGCCCAGCTTGATCTTATCCGGATTGGCCAGCAGTTCATCCACAACGGACTTGGTAACGAAATGGGAGAAGGTGGAGCGGATGAAGCGCTTATTCTTTTCTTCCGTCACAAACCGGTACAGGTAGACCAGGCTGAAGGTGAAGAAGATGGTCAGCACCGGTGTGATGATATCGATCCAGGTATTGGATTCGAAGAAAATGATCGAACTGACGATCACGTGGCCGATCATCACCAGAGCTGTCAGAATCACACTCCATAGTGGCGCAATATAGCTGATGAGTATTCCCATAACGACACCCATGGTCACCATCAGCAGGAAGGTTTCCGTATGGGATGCCCGGTGTACATATTCCTCTTGTATGAGGGTTTGCAGAATATTGGCATGAATTTCCACCCCGGGAAAGGCCTGCTGGAACGGTACACTACGCAGATCGAAGAGTCCCGGCAGGGATGTGCCCACCATGACAATCTTGTTCCGAAAGTATTCCGCCGGCACCCGCTGCTCCAGCACATCGTAAAAACTGATATAACGGAACACCTTGAAGGGACCGAAATAATTAATGCGCATAAATCCGTCCGCTGTGACCGGTATTTCATAGCGCAAAGCCCCTTCCTGAAAGAGCAACAGTTGATCATTGCTGTTGGTGGAAAGGGAGTCGATGCCTTCGATATCCATAAACATTTTAAAGGCCAGCGAGGGATAGAGATTATGGTTGAAATCCGTAAACAGGTGGATACTGCGCACGACGCCGTCGTAATCCGCCCGGAAATTCACATGACCCAGTCCGCTGCTGGCATTGAGCAGGTCGATGAACTCACTTTCAAAACGCTCTTCACGCAGGAATTGCAGATCGTATTCGGCCGGAAGCTGATACGCAAATTTTTCTGCGTTAAAACCATCCGGTTCCGATTTCATCACGTAACGCCAGTTCAGTGAATCCGAATCACCGAAATAGAGCGCGTTATACACATTACCCGCCGAGCGGACGGCTTCGATAAAAGCCTGATCCGATTCCGGCTGCCATTTATCCTTATCGAACAGAATATCGAGTCCGATCGACAGGGCGCCGCCTTCCTGCAAAAAGTCAATAATACGCGGATAGTATGAACGGGGCCATTGGGCGAAACGTCCCAGTTTGGAAATGCTGCGGCCATCGATATCGATGATGACGATATCCTCGATGCTCTGGCGTGGTACATCGGCGATCTTTTTTTGGACCCGCCAGTCATAGGTCTGTGCTTCATAGGTATAAAGCAGGTTCCGGGCCACATACTGTGACAAAAACCAGACCAGGATAGCGGAAGTGAGGCCAAGAACCAGGCCGCTGGTTACTTTTCGGATGTGTTTTTTCATGGGTCAGCCTTTGGGTAGTTAATAAAAAATAAAAAGTAAAAAATACAAAATACAAAATAAAGAGGAAACAGGAAGCAGGTAGCAGGAACTGAGCGCCCCCTTAGCAAAGGGG
>CAYPHA010000022.1:61273-63210 GCA_964410215.1 uncultured Calditrichota bacterium
GCAGAGGTCCAGGATGTCATCCCGGGCGAAATGAGCGAAGCGAATGAAGACCCGGGATCTCCAATTCTCACACGGAGATCCCGGATCTCCGCTCCTATCGTCGCTGCGTCCGGGATGACAACCTCCTGCTTCCTGTCACCTCTCTATTGTCATTCCCCGGAATCTTTGATCCGGCAACCGTGACCATGCATCAGTCGGGGTGCTATCACTAACCCACACGGGTCAACCCAACAGAGGCACCAGGCATTGACAAGAGCGGGTTGACACACGGGTCAACCCAAGAGAGGCACCAGGCATTGACAAGAGCGGGTTGACACACGGATCAACCCAAGAGAGGCACCAGGCATTGACAAGAGCGGGTTGACACACGGGTCAACCCTAACGTCTCTTCCACTTCCCCACCTCGTCGAGCAGCTCGCGGATTTCATCCATGCTGTTATAGAAGTGCGGTGCGATGCGCAGATTGCCATTGCGCAGGGAACAGATGATATCCTTTTTCATCAAATGTTCAAAGAGGTCTTCCATATCCGGACCGGCAAAGGAGTAGATGCCGGACCAGTATTTCGGATCATGGGTGCTGAGGAAGGTGCATCCGAACTCTTCGAAACCGCTGATCAGTTCCAGCCCCAGTTTCAGCAGATGTTTTTCTATATTGGGGATACCCGCTTCCAGCAGCAGTCCGACCGACGCGTTCAGGGCGGTGATTCCCAGGAAATTGGCGGTACCGTACTCAAAGCGGCGGCTGTCGGGCAGGAGATCGAGCTTGTAATCAAAGAAATTCCAGGCGTCCTCCACCGCCAGCCAGCCGGTGAATGCCGGCGTGAGCTCATCGAACAGGTCCTTGCGCACATACATGAAGCCGGCGCCCATGGTGCCCATCAGCCACTTATGTCCCCCGTTGGAAATGAAGTCGATATGCGATTTTTCCACATCCAGGGGAATCGCCCCGGCGCCCTGGATACTGTCAACGGAAAAAATGATACCCTGGTTTTTACAGAGTGCCCCGATGATATCCAGGTTGTTTCGGAATCCGTTGGAAAACTCCACGAAACTGATGGACAGGAGCCGGGTACGATCCGTAATCGCCGCCTCGATATCTTCCAGGAGGATCTGCCCGTCGCGGTTTTTGACGTGCACCATTTCCACACCGAACCGTTCCAGGTTCTTGAAGGGATAGACATTGCTGGGGAATTCGTAGTCCGTCAGGATAATCTGGTCGCCTTCTTTCCATTCCAGGCCGTTTGCCAGCCAGTTCAGCCCTTCGGAGGTATTTCCGATAAAGGCGATCTGTTCCGGCCGGGCATTGATCAGTGTGGCCACGTTGTTCCGGGCGGATTCGCGCACATCCATCACCTGTTTATAGACATCCACACTGCCGAAGGAGCGTTCGTTCAGATACCAGTCGACGGCATCGGTCACCCGTGTTGACAGCGGCGAGATGGCGGCGTGGTTCAGGTAGATTTTCTGCGTCGTTATGGGAAAGAGTTTTCGGTAGTTGGAAAATGGCATGGGTGGTTCCTTTGATTAATGCAAAATACAAAGTACAAAATACAAAATACAAAATAATTGGGAACACAGAGAGGATGTCATCCCGGACGCAGCGAACGCAGAGAGCGCAGATCCGGGATCTCTGTGTGATGGTCGGAGATCCCGGGTCTTCATTCGCTTCGCTCATTTGCCCGGGATGACATCCTGAATCCTGCCTCCGACATGATTTTCTTCAGGCTTTAATCATATCACCGCTTCGCGGTTAGGTACATTTGACTGAAATTTGTTAAATCCTGTTATTACCCTATCTATAATCGTATTACCGCTTCGCGGTTAGGTACATTGTTTCCTTGTGCCTTGACCCTTGAATCTTGCACCTTTTTTACAACCCCCTAGCCCCCCGTCTGGCTGGCCCGTCTGGCCGCCGGACAGGCCTTTTCTAAGGGGGA
>CAYPHA010000023.1:0-63025 GCA_964410215.1 uncultured Calditrichota bacterium
GATTGTGCCAGCCCGACACGCTGTTTGTAGCCCTTTGACAGCTTGCCGATCACCCGGTGCTGTACATCACCGATGCTGGCTTTTTCGACAACCGCATCAATTTCAACCTTACGGCGACTCTTTTCAACTCCCTTTATCTTGCAGACGAAATCCAGATAGTCTTTGACTGTAAAATCCATATAAAGCGGTGGATTTTCAGGCAAATATCCGGTAATACGCCGCACTTCCATGCTCTGGTCAAAAACATCGTATCCGCCAACCGTGGCCGTCCCGCTTGTTGCCGGCATAAAACAGGTCAGTATACGCATTGCCGTCGTTTTGCCGGCAGCGTTTGGTCCGAGCATGCCAAGAATTTCACCTTCGTTTACATCGAAGGAGACATCCGATAGGGCACGCTTTTCACCATAATATCGTGTTAACCCTTCAACATGAATCAATTTAATCTACCTCCATAACATGTTATTACAGTGTTTCATTTATGACAGCTTTCTCTTGATCTGTTCCGTCAACCGTTTCCGGTTCCCCGGATAGTTCTTCTGATGCTTCAAATATCAGTTTTGTCCCGTTTACAAAATCCATTGCATTATCCTTGGTCCGATCGATTTCCGGCGCTTCCGGAAGATAGCGGGCAAATTTGACCATATCGGATAACGTGAGCATATCATGCAACTGATCGAAGCGTATCTCATCCCGGATATGTTCACGGACATCTCGCAGGATCTCGCCGGTCGTTTCTTCCATCGCAGATATAAAATAACGTCCTTCCAGATAATTCCTGATTATTTCCGACAATTCAGAAAAAAACGGTTTAAAGGCTCTGTTTTCCAGCAAATCGGAAGCATAGAGATGATGCAGCGCCTCCAGGGCAACCTCATGGGCCGGTCTCGGTGGTGGCGGTGGCCTGAACAGATACCCTTTCTCTTTTCGCTTCTTCCACAAACGATAGCTGACATAGCTGAGTGCGGCAATCAGGATCAGCAGGGCAGCAAGAGAGGTCCACAGTAAATAATTAAAGGGAAATGTAACGGGCGGCTTAATGTCTTTCAATTCCGGAGTCTCCTCCCCGCTCAGCAGGGATTTAACATAGATATCAACCGGTGCCGCTTCGATAATCTGATAGGCGCTGGTATCCTCTTCAAAATATGCGACCGGAAATGGGGGAATGGTATATTTCCCCGTATCAAACACAGAAATTGTGAAATGGAACTGTTCCGTTACGAGGCCGCCCTCTTCCTCAGGTTTCGGAAAGTCATAAGACTTTATCTCAAAAATACCCAGATTCACACCGGCACCCGGCCGGGCAATATTCAGTTCCTTATCTCTTTTGATGAGGATAGAATACGTAATGCGGTCACCTATGGTAATCACGGAGGTATCGACTCGGGATTCCACCTCGATATAAACCGGTTCCTGGCCCCGCAGCGGGATCGTCACAAGACTAATTAGAAATAGAAAATATAAAAAAGGTTTCAGATACATTCTGTTCTATTCCACTCTGCTCTCATATAGTTTCACATTTTCAGCCTTCATCAGCCGCTCAAGCAATTCATTGGTGGCTTTATCCTGCCGTTCCATTGCCAGGTCCTGTGCCACCTGCCGCGCCACTTCATTAAAGGGTCTTTCTCGGATAATCTTCCCGTCGTCACCCTTTTCGGCATAACGTTCCTTATGCGCCTGGTAGTAGAGTTCCACATCATCCGGATTTATCTGCACGTTATTCTGAATCTCATTCTGTAACACCTTCTCGGCCATATAGCTTTTCTGCGCCTGGTAGGTTGCCTCGATGACATCTTTGTCATTTTCAAGACCCTGGCGTTTTGCAGAATCATAAAGTAAATCCTGGAGAATGATCTGCCGCAGAATCGCCTTCTTTTTCTCCTTAGAATCGATCTCAGCCTGAACAACAGCAGGCAGGCGGCCGATCTGATAATCCAGGTCTCCCTGTGTAATTTTTTTATCGCCGATCTCTGCCAGGATCTTACCGGGTTTATTCTCCTGCACCCTGGAGGGATCGAGAGCGGCTTCCCGTTCGTAAATGCGAGCAGCGTCTTTAGAACGCTGCAATCGTTCAAGACAACTGACGATATTTTTATTGACTTCGGAAATGACCGGACTTTCAGGATACAGGTACTTCACCCTGAAATAGAATTCGAGGGCCTTTTCATAATTCTTCAACCGTTCGAAATAGATATTCGCGATTGTGTAATAGGTATTCGCCTGGCGCTGAAGGTCGATTTCGTATGTATTGAGATAATCGAGGTATTCTGCAACAGCCGCTTCGTGCAGACCATTATTATAATACGTACTGGCCAGTTTCAATTTCAAATCTTCTGAAACAGCGGGTTGCCTGCCGCTTTCGCACGCCATGGTAAAAAAGATAAGTAATACGGCGGTCAGACCTGTAAAATTGTTTATCAACATACACATTATTCCGTTCTGACTTTATTATTAAAACGAGTGCATAAACACATAATCCGGACGCTGCCGCGGATCGCTATATGACATCAGCCGATCATATTGCCAGGCGGCGTGCCCGCATTCTGAAAAACCGCGTTATCGGTTTCACATAGGAACGATCCGTTAAAATATTGATATGATCGACACCGATAGACCGAAACAGTCCCGTAAGTTTCTGCTGCTGCCCGGCCGCTTTTGTATAAAAAGCGTTCCGCACCCCGTTACTGCCGGTATCTACCATGATCGTTTCACCCGTTTCAGCATCTTCCAATTCAATCATTCCGACATCCGGCAGGGAAATTTCCCGCGGATCCGTTATACTGATTGCGACAATATCATGTTTTTTATTGGCCACCTGAAGCGACTTTTCAAAGTCTTCCGTAAGAAAGTCCGAGATAAGAAACACCGTGCTCTTACGTTTCACAATCCGGCTCAGGTACTCTAGACCGACATTCAGATCGGTTCGGGAATCCTGGGGTTTATAGAACAGGATTTCCCGTATGACGCGTAAAACATGCTTTTTACCCTTCCGGGGAGGAATAAATTTTTCAATTTTATCCGAGAAGATGATCAGACCGACCTTATCATTATTCTGAATAGCCGAAAAAGCCAGAACGGCAGCCAGTTCGGCTGCAACCTCCCGCTTAAATTGTGTTGCCGTACCAAAATTACCACTGGAACTGACATCGACCAAGAACATCACGGTAAGTTCCCGTTCTTCTTCAAAAACCTTGACATACGGATGCCCCATACGCGCAGATACATTCCAGTCAATCGTACGCACATCATCGCCCAGCTGGTACTCGCGTACTTCGGCGAACTCCATTCCACGACCTTTAAAAACGGAGTGGTATTCACCCGAAAAGACTTCATTGACGACACTGCGGGTGGAAATCTCGATCCGTTTGACTTTTTTCAAAATCTCTCTGGTCAGCAGATCCTGCTCATTTTCCATACCCGTTAAAGGCCCCTGGTTGCGGCCGGCCAGGACCAGGTAAAGAATGATGCTGATCAATATAAGAGCCAGAGCGCTGAAAAAAATTATAACCATAAGCATTCACAACAAGTTTCAGAGATCAGACTGTATTGAATACCGGACTTCCTTTTCTTCCATTCAATACAGCATATTAAGAACAATTAAGGTACTTCAACGCGATTAAGTACTTTGCGAATGACATCTTCCGTTGTCATATCTTCCGCCTCCGCCTCATAGGAAAGAATGACACGGTGGCGCATGACATCCATCCCGACAGCACGAACATCTTCCGGTGTGACATAGCCGCGTCGACGCAAAAAGGCATGTGCTTTTGCTGCCAGCGTAAGATAGATGGACGCTCTGGGACTGGCACCGAACGTAATAAGATCGTTCAACTCTTCCAAACCATATTCCGAAGGTTCGCGTGTAGCAAACACAATATCCACCACATATTTTTCAATCTTTTCATCCACATATACTTCTTTAACCACATTCCGGGCTCTGATGATATCCTCCGGTGTAATAACCGCCTCAACCACAGCAGGCTCAACCCGTGTCTGACGCCTTATAATTTCCAACTCTTCTTCCTTACCGGGATAGCCAACACTCAGTTTGAGCATAAAGCGGTCGACCTGCGCTTCAGGCAACGGATACGTCCCTTCCTGTTCAATCGGGTTCTGGGTAGCAAGAACCAGAAAGGGATCCTCCAGCGGAAACGTGTTCTCACCAATAGTTACCTGCCTTTCCTGCATGGCTTCCAGAAGGGCGCTCTGCACCTTGGCGGGGGACCGGTTAATTTCATCGGCCAGGATCAGATTACTGAACAGAGGTCCCTTTTTTGTCGTAAAGGTACCGTCTTTCTGGTTATAGATAAGGGTACCCAGCAGATCCGCGGGCAGGAGGTCGGGTGTAAACTGGATGCGCTGAAATTTCGTACGTACACATTGCGATAACGTTTTTACCGTGAGGGTCTTAGCGAGCCCAGGCACGCCTTCCAGGAGAATATGGCCATTTGATAATAGTCCGATCAACAGCCGTTCGATCATATAATCCTGCCCAACAATAACCTTGGACACTTCCGCTAAAATCTTATCGACGAATGCACTTTCTTTTTCAATTTTTTCATTTATGCGTTTAATGTCAGGATTCATCGCCGCTCCTTTAAAAATTCAACTTCACTGCGTCTTTAACCATTAAGCCGTTTTATTCTGATGCTCGCTTATCAACCGATTCAGAACCTCGCTCCTCCATTTGTTTCAGAAGCAGTTCTACTGAATCATAAAACAGGTGAAAATCACTCTGGGTCAATGATTCTCCGGCAAACCGGGTACGTTCACTTCGCTCATACATCGTGTTTATTTTGCGAACCAGCTCCTGAGCAAGCGATACGTCCTCCGCGAACCGTTGAAAAGTATCGAAACCACCACTTATTCCCTCTCCGGAACGTTCTGCGAGATAGCTGTTCAAAAGACGGACAAGGGCATTCAAACCGTCGGCAGGCGAATCACCTGCCGAGTGAATGGTTTCATGAAGGAGATCCAGATACTTTTGTTCGCGCGTCTTTTCGGTCTCCGCATCCTCCTGCTGATCCTTATTACGCCGCTGCACATACCGGAACAGAAAAAAACCAACCATTACCAGAAAAAGAGCCGTAACAATCCACAGAAACACTGTGGACGCCGGCAACAGTTCATTTCCTTCACGGATCGGATTGACGATTTTGACACCCAGGCGTTGCGCCAGCA
Organism: uncultured Calditrichota bacterium; assembly: GCA_964410215.1. Lineage (GTDB taxonomy): Bacteria > Calditrichota > Calditrichia > Calditrichales > CAYPHA01 > CAYPHA01. The sequence goes on from CAYPHA010000023.1 coordinate 5,179, forward strand.
GACTGGACTCCTGGCCGGCCTGTTTATCCCGGTAATCGATAATAACGCCGTCGATATAGGCCATTCCCATTTCAACGGGTGTAAAGTAGTACGTAATGCGTCGAACAGAATGGGGGTTACCCTCGTCGTCCTGATAGAACTTATTGGACGATCCGCTGCTTCTGAGACTCAGATTTGTCGTGACCGGTTCCTTAATATCACTGATTTCAAAGCGGTTCAAGGGTCCCGTCCATGAAAGCTCAACGTGGTAAACCACTTCCCTGTTCTGTGGCACCTGTTCCTGTTCCACAAAGGTCTTTAGTTGTATAGATGACACGTCGGCAGATACGGTCGTAGTATCTGCCGACAGATGCATCACATAAAAATATATAAATATAATAATAAAAAAGGATTTCGCTACCATAGGTATCAAATCAATTTCAGGTTCAGTACATTAACACAATTTTATAAAACTATTCATGACCGGAAAAGTTTCATAAATGTGTAATTGATTATAAAAATTTTATCTAGAATTACTCTTCCACGGAATCAGGTGTTATCTGTTGGAAGATAGGAAGTTCATTTATATCTTTACCGAGGGTTTTAATCTCGTACTCCGCATCATCGGACAAGTCATGATCGGGATATTTTTCCAGGAAAGCATTATAGTACTTTTCAGCTTCCTCATATTTTTTAAGGTCATTGGCAGAGATAAAACCAAGCATAAACATTGCTTCAGCATGTCTCTGGCCCTGCGGGTAATTTTCAACCAGTTTATCAAACGTGGAAACCGCTTCTTCGTATTGTTCCTTACCATACTGTTCCTGGGCAAGGGCATACAACTCCTGTTCGGACATCTTTTTGGAACAGTTCATTACCAGTACAAACAGCAACAGAAAGACACCAAGCAACTTCAGTATGTTCATCATTACACCCTCCTCAAACCAATTGTATAATTTCATGTAACTTTTAATTTAATCAATTCCTATTTTTAACGCAACAACCTTAAAACGCAAAATAGATACCGGCATGGATAGCGTCCGGAGAAGGGTCCTTTTTCGTGCGTACCAGTTTATAACCATAGTCAATACGGACCGGGCCTAAGGGCGTTAACAATGCCAGTCCACCTCCCACTGTTGGCCGTATGGTTCCGGGGCTGAAATCGTTCATATCCTTCCAGACGTTCCCGGCATCGACAAATACTTCACCAATGAACAGCCAGAAGATGGGAAACCGTACTTCCGCATTAGCCAGAAACAGCAGCTTACCTCCAGCAGCTTCATCTATTTTGCCATTTTCATCCAGTTTTGCCGGAGGTCCCAGCAACTGTTCCTGATAACCGCGTACAGTCGTCGCGCCCCCTGCTGTAAACAGTTCCGTGAAAGGTATGGAACGGTTTTTACGGAAATCAATAATCGATCCGATTTTTAAACGTGTTGCCAGGGTCCAGCGAAATTTCTTTTTAAATACCGTTGGTCTGTAGGGTTGGTATCGTGCCCAGGAAGCAATAAGTGTAACATAGGTATTCGCCTCATTCCTGTCCGCAGCCGTTTTAACATAACTGTTCGAGAGTCCCAGGCTCAAATCGGTCATGGATCCGTCACGCGGATCAAAGAGATTCGGACGTGAATCCCTTTTGCCGTAGAGCGAAACGGAATAGACCCGGCTTTCCGGCTCCAGGCTGGCATAGAGGGCATAACTGGAATCAACAACCCCGCCGGTATTGAGACGGTCAATCAGTTTGGCAGTCAATGAACCGCTGACATCAAGTTTTTGTTTCTTGAAGCGATGTCTTACTTCGAAGGATCCCAAAAGCTCGTTGGAATGAGCAAAATTGATAGGACGTTTCTGGTCATAGGCAAACTGCAGGATACCCGGTGTACGTGTCGCTCCGATCCAGGGTTCGACATACTGAAAAAGAAAGCGGTTCTGGGGATTGATAATTCTATTGGTTTCAAATCCATACCATAGTGATGGTGTAATATGCATGCTCACGCTGCGTGCCGTTCCATACAGATTCCGGTGTCCGCCCTGGAGTGTTAAATCGAACTTGTTACCATAGAATTCATCCTGTTCGTGGGCCACGCCAAACTGTACACCCACCCAGCGTGCGTCCTTCTCCTGTACCAGAACATTCAGGATGACATTTTGCGGTTCCCCTTCAATCGGGTCGAGATCGAAACGTACAAATTTGAACAGGCCGGTGCTGTAAATATTCTGCTGGGAGAATGCCAGTGCCTCGCGGCTGTACAGGTCTCCTTTTTTAATTTCCAGTTCCCGTCTGATCAGGAATTTCTGAACCAGCTTGAGCCCTATATAACGTATATCCTTAATATAAACTGTCTGGTTTTCCTCTATATTAAAAATAGCAAAAACGAGGGAATCATTTTCGAACCGGTAATCATACTGGATACGCACAAACGGTTTCCCGGAATTGTAATAAAGGTCTTCGAGTCGTTTGCGCGCTGTATTTAAATGGGATTCATCGAACGGCTCGCCCGTTTCAATGTGTTCAAAGGGTTCGCTGAGTTGTGACGCACTGATCTCTGCGGCGCCGCTGAACCGGACCCCCCCGTAATAATAGCGCTGCCCTTCTTCGATGATATAGTTGATATCCACGCGTTCGCGCTTATCTGTATAGCGCAGGCTATCCCGAATGACAACGGTCAGAAAACCGTTTTTACGATAATAATTGGTCAATAGTATTTTATCCAGCTTCACCAGACGTGGCTCATAGTCTTTTCCCGGCTGTGAGTGTATTATATCAAGGAGTTCATCTTCGGATTTAAAGCTGTTTTCCAGGAAGGTGATATCCCTGACCTTCAATTCGGCATAGAGGGTTCCGTAACCGAGGATGAGTAAAAAGACGATGTATACAAAGAGCCGCATGTATATTATCCGGTTAAAAGGTATATTCCCAGGACAGGCCGATTTTAATCTTGCTGCCCCGCAATGTTTTTTCATAGAAACTATCCAGCGCCCAATCACGGTTTATACGGTACTGCAGGCCGATCCGGTTCCCGGCATCCCAGCTTAAACGCGGTGCGGGAATACCACTGCCTACCTTTCCGAAATTGGTACGGTATTCGACATACAGGTCACTGGTAAGGTATTTTCCGAATGAGATGGAAGCATCTTCCAAACCATTGTTCAGTTTCATTTTCTGCAGATCGAGTAATTTGTCATCGGAATTAATTTCTACCTTGTCCAGCCCCGTAAACGTTTCAGCGCCACGCTCAACGGCTGTCAGCAAGGATGTCGTGGCGATATCCTCGCCGACACTGAGTATGGTGGAATCACTTTTTGAAGTGACCATTGCCAGGTCCGTACCGAGCGTAAGCAGGGACAGTTTTTCGGGCATGGACATGGGTACTTCCGTTCCGTCCTTGTCCAGGACGATGATATTGTAGGATTGTTTTTCCAGGTTGCCCCCGATAATGAGCTGGACGATATACTTACTGATGCGTTTTTCGGCAGTCAGTTCAATTTCCGGGTTAATAACTTCCGGGTTCGTGAATATAATCGATCCGCTTTCGACCTCAAAGTTCTGATTCCAGGATGCATACTTACCGGAAACGGTATTAAGTTGTCCGCTGATCCGAGGGTCGTCGACATTCGGCTCCATCCTGACACCGAGTTCTCCCTCCATTACAATTTTGAAGTTATTGGCGAGATCCAACGGTGAACTCGAGACGATAAAGTTACCCGGAATAAGGATATTGAGGTCCACTGCAATAAACGGAGGTACCGGTTCTGTTTGTGGTGCGGTTAGATAGATATTTTTCTGCATCTGGCTCAGGTCCACTTCATACAGACCTTCCGCAATAACGATATCTCCCGCGATCGTTATGGTATCCCGGCCGCTGATGGTAATCCGATCTGAATTTATCAAGAGAGAGGTGTTTTCGATAAAATAATCGACAAAAAATTCCTGCATCGTGACATCTATATTTATCCTGGGCCGGGTAATATCGGCAAGATTAACGGTGCCGCCGGCTGCAATGTATCCTTCCTCCGTTGACTCACCTTTCAGAAAAGCGATTCCCTTCTCAAACCATTTCCAAATGCGGTCAATGAAGTCTTTTTTCTGCAGGGAATAACCGCTGAATTCTCTAACCTGAAGGATGGAATCCTCTATTACTGCTTCGAGGTTCACGGAACGTATCGGGTCCCTGACCCTGGATAAAAGTATTTCGCCGTCCTTAAGGCGGAAATGGCCTTTACTTATTGACGGATGCTCCAGTGTACCCCCCAGATATAATTCCAGGTCATAGGGTCCTCTTATGGATTCCAACTGTTCATTGAACTGGCCGATGATATTAATGGCATCGTCCCTGCTGGTCACAATAAACTCAAAGGGTTTGGTCGTAAACAATGTATCGGGATTATTCAATTTCAAGTCGTATTTCTGCCAGCCTTTAAGTGCGAGGCCGGTTTCATTCACAACGGCGCTGAGACTGTCGACAATCAGATATCCGCTGCTGTACTGACCAAACATAACCAGGGAATCCACAGCAATGTCGCCATAGCGGAACCGGTTCATACGGAGGAACTGCCGCACGAAAGGTTCATTCACCGTGCCCTCCGCCTCCAGATAACCCGTCAGCAAACCTTCAATCTTATGTTCCTCTCCCAGCAGGGAAGCATACTTTCCAATGTCGATATTTGCCCAATTGATCTTCAGATCGGCTTTGGTCTGCTCAAGGAAATTCAGTTTGGAATACTGTTCATCGTCTACCGTAACGGCCAGTTCACCGGATATATCGAGAAAGGCATCTTTATCGTTCAATTGCACCTTGCTGATGGTGATCTGATTCTCGGCAAACTGGAATATACTTGTTATATTCCCGAGATAAACGTCATCAAATTCCAAATCCCGTGTTTCGATATCGACTTCCAGAACCGGATCCGTCAGCGGTGTGATGATTTCGATCATACCATTTATAAAGCCGTCAAACCGGTGTTGCTGCCCGACAATCTGTTCAAAAGGTTTCAATGCCAGGTTTTCCAGGTTAATGGACAACTGCAGGTCCTGTTCGCGGTGATCCCAGAAACCGTATATCTGCAATTCTGAATCTGCAGGCCCCTTTAGACGCAATTGTTCCAGGCTGACCTGCTCCGGATCGGCGATAACAGACATGGTACCGTTATTTTCAAGATAATAATCCTGATAACGAGAGCGGAAATAATCCATTTCTGCGAACAGCGTATCACTTTCAAAGCGCAGCCGAAGGGCACTGTTCAGATAATTCGACTCGCTCCGGAAGCCGAGCTGAGAAATGTTCACCAGATTGCTGTCAATTTCGACATGCATACGGACATCAGAGACAGGCATTTCGTACACATAACCGGAATCAATCAGAAACTTCAGGAACCCCTCTCTTTTGGTAAGAATACGGTGGATATCAAGATTCAAAGCGATGCTGTCAAATGAAATGTTATCAAAAGCGAAGTTCTTAATCCATAACCGACCTTCAATGTCGGGATCCGTCAGGTATCCCGTTGCCCGCACCCGGGCATCAAAGTTTCCGTGCAGGCTGTCCATACCAAAGGATTGTGACAGGGGAAGAAGCTCACCTTTTTTCGTATTCAGCTTGAAATCAATCAACTTTTTTCTGTCCATAAAACCGGAAATATAGAACAAAGCCTGATCGGCAAATTTAAGATAGGAGGGCTCGGATATCTCTATAATGCCATCTTTTGCACTGAGGGCAAACCGCAATGAATCCAGAGAAACGGTATCAATCAGGGTATCATGAAGCAAAAGTTCCCCCCTGCCACTCGGATTGTCCAGTTTGAGGTTTTCTAAATTAAAATCCATCCGGCCGTTGATGTTCGTTCGAATGCCCGTTCCCAGATAGTCGGCGATATCAATATTTCTAAACGACAAATCCCCCTTCCCCCCTTCACTTTCCTCCAGGGTACCACGCAGATCGAGGTCACCTTTAAAAGCGATCCGGCTCACTCCGGACTTCACCCTGAAATCAACGATGGAAATAGCACCGTAGTCATAGTCCGCATCAAAAACCAGTGTATCCAGAGGGTTATTCCGGATATTCCCGGACAGATGCAACTGGGTATTAAAATACCTGGGAATGCCCGTAATAAGGGCGTTTCCGCGCAGAGACCCCTTCCCCAGTGTTTCGAGCCCGGGTAGTCGGGACCATTCAGCAAAATCCAGGTTGAACCGGTCCAGACTTAAAAGCATCTGCAATGAATCGGACAATACAACGTCGCCGCTGAAAAGGACAACACTTTTTGCGGTCTTCAATTGGAAGGCATTCAACGTTATACGGGGCAGTCTGCCGAGAAGTGTGAAGCTCAGGTTTTTCAACTGCAGATCATATTTCGGTATATAAGCCCTGCATGTAATCAGTTCAAAAGCAAAAAGAGATGGCTTGTTCTGCAGACTGAAACGGATTCGGATATCGTTTATTTCAAGTGAATCTTTAGGAGTAACGTACCGGACACGTCCGCTTATAACTTCAAGATCCGATATATCCATCACTGGTACCGATTTGAGCAGGCTGTCCAGAAAGGCGACATTTTCCAGTTTCACAAGCGTCGAGTCCAGATTAAACGCAGCTGTCTCTTCCTTCGTCGCCGCGTTCTTTGCTGATTGAAGACGAACGGTCAGATCATCCATGGCCAACCGGGAAATACTGATTTCTTTGTCAAGAAAGGCCCATATATCATATGTCACATCCAGATAGGCCGTTTCGGCCACGAGTGAATCATTGAGATTTACGCGCAGATCTTCAATGCGGACATGATTGATCAGTCTCCCCTTTATATCACTGAAGGTAATAGTTCCGCTGCCTTCCAGCGCGCGGTTTATATAGCTTTCGACCGCTTTAGATACGAGGTTTGTCTGCCAGTGCAGCAGCAGGATGGTCAGACTGACCAGCAATAGCAGGGCCAGTGCCCACAGGATGGTACGCAGACTGAATCGGAGAAATTTTGATTTCATCATAAACGCGAACAATGCGATAAAAATTACGATTCCAGAACAGCCCGGGCAAAACGAATCCGTTTACCCAGAGACGGGTGACCGTGAAACAGGAACTCCACAACCGGATGCGGTGATTTATCAGCCAGATTGATCTCCGCCAGCTTTTCCAGCGCGGATATGAAAGCGGCAGGTTCGCTACTTTTTAGAAGTGCATACCGGTCCGCCTGTCTTTCATGCCGCCGGCTCAACGCATTGGAAACAGGTGACACGAAAAAGGTGATCAGGCTCAATATGATCGCTAAAACGGGCAATACGGCCAGATCATCCAGACCGCTGTAGCCAGCGCGGAAAACAATCAATTTATAAATGATATGTGCCAGGTAAAGACTGAGGTAACTGCTCAGTGTACCGGTAATGATCCCGATCCACAGATGCCTGTGAACATAATGGCCAACCTCATGGGCAAACACCGATTCAATCTCCTCATGTGTAAATGAGTCGAGCAACGTATCACCTAAAATAATACGTTTCGATTTTCCCAGGCCCGTAAAGGCCGCATTGGCTTTCCGGGTATTCTTACTCATATTAAAACGGAAGATTCCATCCAGCCTGAAGCGTCCTTCTTTCGCCAGCCGGCGCATGCGCTGCAACAGGTCTTCATCGTCAAGCCGTTCGAATTTATAAAAGAGAGGGAAAATGATTTGCGGGGCGATCCGGCCGAGAACGACCGAAAACAAAAACAGTATTGTTGCTGTAAGCAGCCACCAGGTTTCCGGATAATTACGAAGGAAATAATAGAAGACCAGAAACACCGGTAAAAAGAGTACGATACCCACAAGGAAGGCCTTCATCTGCTCCCAGACCCATTGAAGGAAACGCTGATTCGAAAGGCCATAATGATGTTCCAGCCAAAACCCGGAAATATAACTGAAGGGAACCGTTATAAGTGAAAAACCGCCGCCGACTACAACCGAAAAGAGAAGAAGCCGCACGTAGGGATCTGTCGCTGCCTGTCCCACCCATTCCCGCAGAGCCCGTGAATAGTCAAAAATGACAAAAAATAGTATCAGTACAATAGTCAGTAAGGTTTCGGTCAGGGACAGGATTAACTGGATTTTTTCATATTGTTTGGCATTTTTTTGTTGCGTTCCTGAAGCAGGCATAGTAATGATATCCGTATATTCAGCTGTTTTTTCTACAAAAATTAAAGTTTACATCCCTTAAATGATCGTTGCAAATATATTTTACACCTTAAACGGCTAATGGTTTCACTGTTACTTGCAAACATTTGCTAAAAGTGAAAACATTATTTAATTTTTGAACTTAGTATAGAAAATATCAGCAGGTATGTTATGCCTTATATCGATTTACGAAGCGACACGGTTACGGTGCCTTCTCCAGCGATGCGGGAGTTCATTGCACAGGCGGAAGTGGGTGATGATGTTTATGGTGAAGATCCTACGGTTAATGCATTACAGGAAAAAATCATCGAACTTACGGGAAAGGAAGCCGCACTTTTTGTAACAAGCGGTACACAGGCTAACCAGATAGCTCTTAATGCCCATACCAATCCCGGAGACGAAGTCATCTGTGAGTATGCTTCCCATACGTTCAACTTCGAAGCGGGTGCCAGTGCCATGCTGGGTGGTATTCAGCTGCATCCCCTCCGGGGAAAACGCGGGGTTCTGGATACGGTTGAGGTTGAACAATGTATCCGCCCTGATGATCACCACTTTCCAAAAACAAAAGTCATCTCTATTGAAAACACGCACAACCGCTCCGGGGGGTCTGTCTACCCGCTGGAGGAAATGAAAAAAGTTCGACGTCTGGCATCCCGTCACGGTTTACAGGTTCATCTGGATGGAGCCCGTTTATGGAATGCCGCGGCAGCAACCGGGATTTCAGTTCGTGACTATGCACAATGTACGGATAGTGTTTCTCTTTGTTTTTCCAAAGGGCTGGGTGCGCCTGCAGGATCCATTCTCGCCGGAAGCCATCGCTTTATTAAGCGGGCTCATTATTATCGTAAAGCCTACGGTGGCGGACTCCGACAGGCCGGCCTGCTGGCTGCGGGAGCGCTTTTTGCCATGGATCATCACTTTCCTTTGCTGAAGGAGGATCACCGCAGAGCCGCCCGCTTTGCTGATTTTCTGAATCGTACGGAAATATTTAAAGCGGAGCCAGTGGAAACCAACATTATTCTATTCTCTATAAGGAATTCGACTTATTCTGCACAACAGGTTTCAACCGAATTTAAAAAAGCAGGTATACTCATTTCCGCCATTTCTGACCGCTATCTCCGTGCAGTGACGCACCTGGGAATTTCAGATAACGACCTGCAAACGGCAGAGGATGTTGTAAACCGCTTATTTAATTGAAGTTAAACCTACTATGACGAAACAGGGCTGACTGTGTATATCATTATTCTTGGTGCCGGTGATGTCGGTGTAAATCTTGCTAAAATGCTTTCCTATGAACGGCATGACATTGTTGTCATTGAAAACAATTATGCCACGTATACGCGGGCTTCGGACCTTCTGGATGCCCAGGTCATCCACGGCAGCGGATCAAGTTTTCGTGTCCTGGAGCGTGCCGGTATAAAGTCAGCCGATATGCTGGTTGCCGTTACGAATTCTGATGAAGTAAATATATTAGCAACTATTATGGCAAAAGAATACGGCGTAGAAAAAACCGTCGCCCGCGTAAAGAATCTTGAATACCTGGACCCTGACTCTCCGATTACGGCAAAGAAATATAATATTGATCTGATTATTCATCCGGAATCTGAAACAGCTAAGGGAGCCATCCGGCTCCTAAAGCAGAGTGCGGCGTCCGACATTATCGAATTCGGTGACGGCAGGATACTTCTGATGGGTATTCAACTGGATCGCAACCTGCCCATCCTGAACCGTCCGTTAAATGAACTGGCACTGGAATTCAAGGATCTTGAGTTCAGAACGATTGCGATACAGCGGAAAGATATCACAAAAATCCCGCGCGGTGACGATATTTTCATGGCCAACGACCGTGTATTTGTCGTCGTACCCAGCTCGCGGGTTAAGGAAGTATTGAAAATATCCGGTAAGGAAAACGTCAAACTCGATAATATCATGATTCTCGGTGGCGGACAGACCGGTTTTCTGATTGCAAAAGAGCTGGAAAAATCGCACAACGTTAAAATCATCGAATCGGATGCAGATAAATCTTCCATTCTTGCAGAGCGACTGGAAAAATCACTCGTTATCAAAGGTGACGGTCGGGATCTGAACCTGCTGGCTCTTGAGGGTATTATCGACATGGACGCCTTCATTTCTGTAACCGGTGATGATGAAACCAATATCGTCTCCTGCCTGATGGCAAAGCACCTTCGGGTACCAAAAATCATTTCCCTGATCAATAAATCCGATTACACGCCGATTATCCCTACCATCGGAATTGATGCCTATATATCAAAACAAATGCTTACGGTAAACGGTATTTTAAAATTCATCCGTCGCGGGACCATTGTGAGTGTCGCCTCAATACCGGGCATTGCAGCAGAAGCGATTGAACTCATCGCTACGAAGGGAGCAAAAATCACCCGTAAACCGTTAAAAGACCTGAAAATACCCAAAGATGCCATTTTGGGTGCCGTTATGCGTGGCGAGAGTGTTTTTGTTCCGGTGGGTGACACCCAGATTGAACCGGATGATAAGGTCGTTCTGTTTGCCTTGCCGTCAGCAATTCACGAAGTCGAGAAACTGTTTAACTAACAATCCGCTCTTTATGATTCATCTACGTGCAGTTGTAAATATTTTAAGCGCCCTGATGATTTTTCTCGGGATTACACTGATTTTTCCAGCATTAATTGCCTTTTTACACGGTGAAGATGATTTTCCGGCCTTTGCTGTTACCATCGCCGCCATCCTTGTCATTGGTGTAGCCGGTTTCTTTCTCAGCCGGACGACGGAAGAACTTCGGGCAAAAGACGGTTTCCTCATCGTCACCTTCGGCTGGATCTTATTTGCTTCGCTTGGGGCGCTTCCTTTTTATATCTCTGACTATATTCCGGTTTACACGGATGCATTTTTCGAAACCATGTCCGGTTTTTCGACGACGGGTGCTTCTATTTTGACCAATATTGAGGCGTTGCCCCACGGACTTCTATTCTGGCGTTCAATGACGCACTGGCTCGGCGGTATGGGTATCATCCTTCTTTCCCTGGCCATACTCCCCCTCCTCGGGGTTGGCGGCATGCAGTTATTTAAAGCCGAAGTACCCGGTCCTACACCCGATAAGCTTACGCCACGTATTAAACATACTGCTGAACTGTTGTGGGGTGTTTATGTATTGTTATCGTTCATAGAAGTGCTTTTACTGATGCTGGCTGGAATGAACTGGTTCGATGCTCTCTGTCATACATTCGGTACTATGGCAACCGGTGGATTTTCTACGAAAAATGCAAGCATCGGCCATTATAACAGTGCCGCGATAGATTATATTGTTATCTTCTTCATGCTCATTGCCGGTATCAACTTCGCTCTGCATTACCGTGCGCTCAGAGGTAAACCGCTTTCCTATTTCCGGGATCCGGAAGCCCGTTTTTTTCTGTCATTGATCGGAATCGTCTCTCTTATTATCGGCGTTAATGTCTGGTTTCATACCGGTCATGATTTCGCTCTGACGTTACGACAAACCCTTTTCCAGGTGGTTTCCATTCTTACCACCACCGGTTACGGAACGGCTGATTACGAGCAATGGAACGCCACATCTCAGATTATGCTGCTGTTGCTGATGTTTATCGGTGGCTGTGCGGGATCCACCGGCGGAGGTATGAAAATCGTGCGTACAATAATTCTACTCAAATTCGGGATGAATGAGATAAAACGACTCATTCATCCCCAGGCGGTTTTACCGGTTCGCATCGGCAGCATGGTGGTTTCCAGGGATATTGTAACCAATATCGCCGGCTTTTATCTACTTTATATGGTATTGTTCGTCTTTGGGGTAATTTTCATGAGCAGCCTTGGGCTGGACATGATCACCTCAATCGGTTCAGTAGCGGCGAACATTGGAAATATCGGGCCCGGCCTGGGAATGGTCGGACCCACTGATAATTATGCCCATATACCGGTAGCCGGAAAATGGTTTCTATCATTCCTTATGCTGGTGGGAAGACTGGAAATTTTCACGGTTGTAATCCTTTTGACACCCACATTCTGGAAAAAGTAAACAGGCGCCTTACTTTTCCACAAGACGCATGGGTTTGAGTTTCATACCGCATTCTTCACATGTACCAGGTTTAGCTGAACGGATGTGACTGTGAATTTCCATCGGACAGCCATAATATTCCATACGCGTTGTATCGGTAACCACGCCGGCTACGAGGGCCATCCCGCATTCGGTACATTTGCCGGGTTCGGCACTGTGGACGTGCTTGTGTTCTTCCATAGGACAGGTATAATAAATAAGCTGTTCATCTTCCATGGGTTCCAAATCAGAAGACATCATATGCTGCTCCTGAGGAACGGTTTCGGCTTGATTGTATTCTTTCTGGCCGCAGGCAATGAGAACTAAGAAGACGGATATGGTAAATAAATAACGCATTGTAATTTCCTTTCTATTAATTGTATAAATTAATTTCATCATCTAAGTCATATAAATAGATCCCTACAACGTTCGATTCACCTGAGTAATTTCATTTTCTAATACTGATTGTAACCGCCCGCCATTAATTTAGATAAAATGAAACAACTTAATGATACAGGTGATCCGGGCATAAGAAATATTCCCTCTTTACGCGTTTTTTAAATGCGATCAAGAGCCGCTTTCAATTTTCTCTGAATCGTAAGTGTAATATCGTTTAATTCGGCATTTTTAACGGCCTGCATGGAAGCCACCGGATCCACAACTGCGATTTCCACCTTGCCGTCGGTTATATCCTGTACTATGACGTTACAGGGCAACATGGCACCAATTTTATCTTCCGCCTGCAGCGCCTTGTGGGCAAAGGGCGGATTACAGGCACCCAGAATCATGTAGTTCCGAAAATCAACATCCAGTTTCTTTTTTAAGGTTTCTCTTACATCAATTTTGGTAAGAATACCGAATCCTTCTTCCATTAATGTAGCGGTGATTTTTTCAATTGCCTCTTCAAAATTGCAGTCAAATGTCCTTGCATAATAATAACCCATTTTAACGGCTCCTTAATTTTAATACATTTCATTCAGATAACTGCCTGGACCTGTTAGTTAAGCTTCGGGAATTCCACAGTGCCTTGCATATATTCAAATATAGCTTTTTTTTCGGTCAAGTTTGGTCCTTAACTTTTAAGAACCGGGCATTGACGGCCACAATAACGGTACTAAGCGACATCAGCACTGCTCCCATTGCCGGATTCAATATGATACCATAGGCGGACAGCACACCAGCAGCCAACGGAATAGCAAAGGCATTATAACCCGTTGCCCAGACCAGATTTTGCACCATCTTGCGATACGTCGCCTTTGCTAGGGCAATAATATCAACAGCATCCTGGGGATTGCTGCGGACAAGCACAATATCCGCTGTTTCTACTGCCACATCGGTCCCGGCGCCTATGGCGATGCCGACATCGGCCTGAGCCAGAGCGGGCGCGTCATTTACACCATCACCGGTCATGGCAACAACCATACTGCGTGACTGCACCTCTTTAACCTTATCCGCTTTTTCATTCGGTAGCACTTCTGCGAAATAATCATCCAGACCGAGCTCTCTAGCCACATAGTCGGCTACCTGTTTGTTATCTCCAGTCAACATCATGGCCTGAATGCCCATTTCCTTCAACCGGTCGATGGCCCCTTTAGACTCTTTGCGTATAATATCCGCCAATGCAATAGCGCCCTGAAGTTCATTTTCCACAAGTACAAACACAACCGTTTTACCCTGAGAATTCAGCTCATCAATTTTTTCATTGGAATATTTTATGTCATTTTCCCGCAGGTAGCCCGGACTGACCACCATTATTTCTTTCCCTTCCACCTTACCTTTTGCACCTTTCCCGGAAATGGCCTTAAAATCAGATACATTTTTATAATTTTCCACGGATTTTACAATACCTTTGGCAATGGGATGTTCCGAATTTTTTTCAACAGACGCCGCATAGGTAAGCAGTCCTTTATCATCCAATGATCCGTTCAAAATAACCGTATCTGTTACCCCGAATTTTCCTTCGGTCAGTGTACCGGTTTTATCAAAGATAATCGCCTGCAGATTGCGCGCAGCTTCAAAAGCCGCCCGGTTGCGAATTAGTAAACCGTTGCGGGCAGAAATTGCAGTGGATACTGCTACCACCAAAGGAATTGCCAATCCCAGCGCGTGAGGACAAGTGATCACCATAACCGTAACGGTGCGTTCCAGTGCATATACGAAATCCTGGTTAATGACGACCAGCCATACAAACATGGTTATCGCACCCGCAGATAAGGCAATAATCGTAAGCCAGAAAGCCGCTTTATCAGCCAGATTCTGTGTTTTGGATTTACTTGCCTGAGCTTTCCGTACCATATCGACAACCTGTGAAAGAAACGAATCCTTGCCGGTTTTATTTACTTCAATGGTTATAGAGCCTTCGCCGTTGATAGCGCCGCCGATGACTTTGCCACCTTCGGATTTTGCCACTGGTTTGGATTCACCGGTGATCATGGCTTCATTTACGGTGGTTTCCCCTTCCTTAATATTACCGTCAGCAGGAATTTTTTCGCCGGGTTTTATTAAAACCCTGTCACCTAAACGCAGTTCGTCCAAAGGAACATCTTTCACACTGCCGTCTTCCATTAATTTATGAGCCTCTGATGGCATTAATTTGGCGAGTTCCTCCAGTGCGCGGGATGCGCCCATCACCGAACGCATTTCAATCCAGTGCCCCAGCAGCATGATAACCACCAATGTGGCCAGTTCCCAGAAAAAAATCTTCCCCGGGACACCGAATACAACAGCGCTGCTGTATACATAGGAAACCGTAATGGCCAGGGCAATCAACGTCATCATACCGGGACTTTTTTCTTTCAGTTCATCAAAGAGTCCTTTTAAAAACGGCCAGCCGCCATAGAAAAACACAAATGACGAAACAAGCAAATTAATGAACAGATCGCCTGTAAATCTGAGGGAATCCCTCAGACCCAGGAATTGCTGGATCATCGGGGAGAATGCCAGGATGGGGAGAGTGGCTGCCAGCGAAATCCAGAATCGTTTGCGAAAGTCCTCTACCATCTGGGCATGATGGCTGTGATGATCGTGACCGCCACCATGTCCTTCGTGTTGCCCGTGTCCCGAATGACCATCATCATCATGATCAACCTCATCATCGTGAACATGATGCCTGTGGTCCGGCGATTTCCCTTCTTTTTCATTATTGTGATGGTGTTCATGCTGATTAGGCATATTTTCAGCCTCCTTCAAATATATTAATAGAACATTAAATAACAGTTTATCAGCTTAAATCCTTTTTCATTTCCTCGAACACCTCCCTGCCGATCTCTCCCCGGGCATAGCGTTTTTTAATTATCTCAAGAGGCGTTTCATTTGTTGAGCCCGACTGCCCTTTATTCTGAGAAATTGCTGTAAAGCGTATTATTCCCCAGATAATTAGGGCAAACAGAATGATCCATAATAATCCGCTAAGCCACATACAGCCCCATCCCATATCATGCCACATTGTTGTTCACCATTCTTTTTTTGTGATTTGCTAGTTATAGTTTATAACTTCAAAATTTGTGCCAAAAACTTAAATGTTTTGTAAGTTTTTTAACTACAATAAGTTACAGTTCAGCCCCCCCCGACTGATCTCTTGTTTACAGACCTACCATATTTTCCCAGAATAATAGCAAAGAACCGGGGTGTGTGAATTTTCAGGAAACTCTGATAGATTTGATGTAGCCCTATATTGAAGAATCCTTCCTGGTTAAGCGCATGATATACTTCTTCGGTTTTTCGATGGCGTATATAGGCTTTGATAAGTTTCATTGCTTTCCTCCTCAAAAATTAAAATAGACTCTAGACTGATTTTCTCGGAAGTCTTTTTCTGACAAACAGTCAAGTCTCTTAATCAACAGTTTATAGAGGCGCTGTTCATGCTAAGTCTTTCCCTTTGTTAACCGAAGTTCACTTTCGGAATAGTTCACTCAGGACATTGCTAGCCACAACAGACGATAAATCCAATGACTAAAATTGTTTCGGGTTTGAAGATCCCCTGAATTACAACATCATTTCATTCGATCGTACTGGTTACCTCTCCGCAGGTAAGCATGGAGGCGCCATAATAGGGATTTCGAATATCTTTCTCTTTACTCAGCCAGTCGGCGCCTTTGTTACTGTCTGCCATGGGGCAGTGCTGGACGTAAATCGTTTCACTGCCCGGACGGAACGCCTGTGCCATGATGATCATGGCGTCCGATATATCCTGAAAGGCTTTACGCAATTCCTCAATTGTCTGATAGTGATGAACATGCTCCAACCCGTTGCTTAATTTTGCTGCATTATTCATCCATATATTCTGAGCTTCGCCTTTGAATAGTCCCATATCCACCTGACCGAGTGTCCGGCGCAGCTCTTTTCCGGCTTGCACCGCCCTCCCGAAATTATCGTTCACAAGATGATTTTTCAGATCAAAATAGTTATTATATAATGGTTCCAATACATACTGTGCCTTTTCCGAAATGGGTACGTTCTCCCGGGGTGCTGACCCGGGCATTTCCTGCATGGCGCCTTGTCCGCCATGATCGTGTCCGGTCATGCTTACTCCGCCTTCGGGATTCATCATGCTTGGTTTTCCCGCTAATTGCGCGGCGGCATCGATGCTGAAAGTGCCATGGACAGCGATTTCTTCTTCCGCCTCGAGTCCCTGTGCGATAATATAACTATCACCTAATGCCGGCCCGAGCGTCACTTCACGCATTAAAAAATGTACGGCATCGGCACTGGTCTGTTTCACATAAACCAGCGAGCGTTCACCGGTCCACATCACCGCTGTTTTGGGCACGATAAGCGCTTCTCCCCTGTCCGTCAGAGTCGCTTTAACCAAACCCGAAGCAAACATCTGCGGTTTGAGCAGCTGGTTATTATTTTTCACTGATACACGTGCTTTGGCCACCCGTGTCCCGGGATCTATCACCGGATCGATATAATCGATGACGCCCGAAAAATTCTTTCCCGGCAATGCGGCGATCGTGAAAGTAATATTATTACCGCGCCTGATCCAGGGCAGGTCCGATTCGTAAACATCAAAGAATACCCAGACCGACGATAAATCGGCGATCCGGTAGAGACCCTTTCCTTTCCGGATATAATCGCCTGAATTTACCATTTTCTGCGTCACATAGCCCGACACGTCGGCAAGCACCGGAAATGAATCCCGCGGTTTACCGCTGTTAAGTATGTTATTAATCTGCGCTTCGCTCAGTTTCCAGTTTTTGAGTTTTTCAACGGCGGCGGCAAACAGCTCCGGTTGGGTCTTTTTAATCTTCCACGCTTCAAAGAGTTCTTCCTGAGCAGTGACCAGTTCAGGCGAATACATATTGGCAATCACCTGTCCTTCCGTAACATAATCACCGGTGAAATTAACCATCAGTTTTTCGATGCGACCCGGAATATGCGACGATTGCGTGAACAGCAGCCGTTCATCCGTTTCCACCTTACCATTGAGACGTATTTCTTTAACCGGTTCCTTCTTGCCGACAATGGCTGTCCGCACATTTGCCAGTTGCATCGCGGTTTCGGACATGCGGATGGCCATCGCGTCCCTTTCACCGGAATCGTCACCCACCGGAATCAGATCCATGCCGCAGATGGGGCAGTCACCCGGCTCATTTTGCCGGATCTGCGGATGCATGGAACAGGTCCAGGTGGCTTCCTTTGCAAATTCCGTACTATGATCATGCATGTCAGCCTTTTCGTCAGAGCCACCACTAAAAAGCAGCCAGCCGATCAGGATTCCAGTCAGCAGCATTGCGGCGGCGATGATTAAGATTTTTTTGTTGGTTGCGGTCATTTGAATATCCTCTGTAAATGAACTTGTCCTGAATAGAACTATATTTTTACCTGTGCGAAAATTCTATTGACCCACCTCTTTATTCCCCCACCCTGATCCGGTCAGGGAGGGGGTTAGGGGGAGGGTTATTCCAGCCTCTCAATTTTTATATGCAAAATCATCTATCTTTCTTTTGCGGTCAGATAATACATCTTTTCCACAACTATATGAAACTGCGCCAGCGCTGTTGCTTTTAGTTTCTGATATTTGAGCAGTTGCTGTTCCATCCGGAGAACTTCTTCAAAGGCCTTGCCGGCGTTGTCGTATGCACTAAACAGGAGGTTCAGCGCCTGCCGGGATGTTTTGATTTGGTTATCATAAAGCGCAATTAAATCCCGTTGTTTACTGATCTCAAACCACAGGGTTTCATAATCGCTGATCAGCCGGTTACGCAGGTCTTCCTGACGCAGGCGGTAACCTTGCTGCATCAGCAGGGCCTCTTCCCGTGCAGCTCTGTATTTGCTTCGGAAAATGGGAATACTCACCGATATCATCGGCATAATGACATCTTTGCCGTTATCCGCAATATTCATATCTGTGCGCTCGTCGACCATTACATAATCGATACCCAGGCCGAATTTGGGCAAACCCTGTTTCACGGCAGCCCGCTCGGCGGCCTGCGCCGACTGGTATTTTAGGTCCAGCTCCCGCAAAAGCGGATTGTTGGCCAGCATCGAGTCTTTCAATGCAGTGACCCGGAACATATCCGCCTTCAGTGTATCGGCAATTTGCACCGGCGTATCTTCCGTCCTGTTGAGTATTTTGTTAAAAGCCGTTAGCAGCGGCTTCTGCTTTTCGTTTAAGATCTTTAAATTGGTTTGGGCTTCTTTCAATGTCATGTCCACACGTAACACATCCACCAGGTTGCCGGCTCCGTTTTCGAATTTTTTCGTGGCCATGTTTTTATACATTTCAAGTATTCTGATGTTTTCCCGCTCAATGTCTCTCCAGCGCTCAAACTCGTATAATGGATAATATGCCGCGGCCACCTGGTAGTAAAGTTTATTGCTGGCGTCGATAAAGGCCTGTAATTCAGCCTCAGCCGCCAATGCGGCGGCGTCTCCCTGTGCGGAGAGCGTGCCGAACCATGGGAACATCTGGGTTAAACTGAATTTTGCCCGCTGCGGTCCTACCCGGGTTTCCACATTGGATACGAAATACCCGAATGAAAATATCGGATCAGGCAGGGAACTGAGCTGCGATACTTTTTGTATTGCAGCCTCATATGCTTTGTATTTGGCCTGCAGCCCGGGATTATTCCCGGCGGCGATCCGGAAATATTCGTCCGGAGTTTGAGCGTAGCCGGAGTGAACAGTGCACAAAAAAAGCAAAAGGATAATGCTTATGTTTTTCATCATTGACTCTCTCTAAGTTTTCTTTCTTCCCGCCAGGCATATAAAACAGGCACGATAAAATAGGTTATCACAGCCACCAGCATACCGCCGACAGCAGGAATGGCCATCGGAACCATTACATCCGCGCCGCGGCCGGTGGAAGTTAAAACAGGCAGCAGGGCAATAATCGTGGTTACGGTGGTTATAATGGCCGGGCGGATGCGGCGCAGACCGGCTGCAACCACAGCCTCACGGATACCCTGTAGGGTTTCCGGTCGCCTGCGCCTAAAACTCTGATCCAGATAAGTTGCCATAAGTACGCCGTCATCGGTTGCAATACCGAACAGGGCGATAAATCCCACCCATACGGCAACACTTAGATTGATGACGCTCATCTGAAACAAATCACGCATATTCGTGTCAAACAGTGCAAGGTTGAAAAACCAGTCCTGACCGTAGAACCACAACAGAATGAATCCGCCGCTGAAAGCCATTGTAATACCGGAGAAAATCATCAGGGTTGTACTGACAGAACGAAACTGGAAATACAGGATCAAAAATACAATCAACAGGACAACGGGAATCACAATCGATAGTCGTTTCTCAGCGCGTAACTGGTTTTCATAACTGCCGGAAAATTTGTAGCTCACACCCGCAGGCACGGTCACATCGCCGTTTTGGATTTTTTTCTGAATCGTTCTCTGGGCATCCTCCACCACATCCACCTCGGCATAGCCCGGTTTTTTATCAAACAGTACATAACTGACCAGGAACGTTTCTTCGCTTTTTATCGCCTGCGGACCGCGTACATATTCCACATCAATTATCTGTTTCAACGGAATTTGCGCACCAGTAGGCGTGGCGATCAGAATTTTTCCCAGTGATTCCGGGTCGTCACGTAATTCCCGCGGATAGCGCACCCGCACCGGAAAGCGCTCCCGCCCTTCAACAGTGGATGTGATTTGCATGCCCCCGATGGCTGTCTCGATGGTTTGCTGCACATCTTCTATATTCAATCCATAACGGGCAATTTCATGACGATCGATATTGAGGAGCAGATAGGGTTTGCCGATCACGCGATCGGCAAACACGGCCTCGGTCTTTACCGAGGGCACCTGTTTTAGAATCGTTTCCAGTCTCATACCGAATTGTTCAATGGTTTTCAGATCGGGACCGTATACTTTAATACCCATGGGGGCGCGCATACCGGTTTGCAGCATCACAAGGCGCGTTTCGATGGGCTGCAGCTTCGGCGCCGAAGTTACGCCTGGAATGTTGCTGGCCTTGACGATCTCTGTCCAGATATCATCCGGGGAGCGGATATGTTCACGCCAGTTACGGAAATAGCGGCCGTCATCATCCGGCACCAGTTGTGCTTTGGTGATACCGTGCTCCAGCGCTGCGGCATTGGACAGGCTGTCGCCCGTTTTAAGGATGAAACGTTCGTCGTCATCCACTTTGAAGCGCACCCGGTGCCCTTTGTCATCTAACACAAATTCCGGTTTATAATTAATAATATTTTCGAACATGGAAATGGGCGCCGGATCCAGCGCTGATTCGACTCGGCCCAGTTTACCCACCGTCAGTTCAACCTCGGGAATACTGGAAATTAACATATCCAGTTGTCCTACAACCTTTCGGTTAAATGCGATACCCGAATGCGGCATGGAAGTCGGCATCAGCAAAAAGCTACCCTCATCGAGCGCCGGCATAAATTCTTTACCAATACCTGGGATCGCATGGGTCATACCGGACCACACTTTTGTTGTTCGGATATTTAAACCGACCTGATCGAATCCTTTGGCAATGAATCCGAACACCGAATTGAATCCCAGCCAGATGGTCGCGCCTAATAGGACCAGTACGACGGGGACAGAAAGAAACTTAACTTTGTTTTTCAGCGCCCACTGCAGCATCGGCTTGTAATAGCGCTCCAATAGGACGAATGCCCCTAAAATGAAGCCTACGAGCAGGGCAACAAAAATGCTGTTTAATAAATGACTTTTCCCCGGACCCAGCGGCAACCAGTAAACGGCCAGCAGCCATAATACGCCGATTACTACAATGATCGGACCGGAATTATTTAGTAGATTATGATACCATTTTTGTGTTTCATTTTCCTTTTTCGCATAGTATTGCCTAATGATACCGGCAATGCCAAATAGAATGAGCATCACCCCTGCCCAGGCATAATCAGCAAACAAGGATACGGCTCCGGTGATTATCAGCAGCGGATTGATCCATCTGACCAGTGATTTTTGTCTGATTCTGAAGCTAAAAAACCAGTGTGCCAGTGTCGGCAAAATCAGCAGCGTAACCAGCAGGGCGGAAATGAGTGCAAAGGTTTTGGTAAAAGCCAGCGGCCGGAACAGCTTTCCTTCCGCAGCCTGCATGGTGAAAACCGGTATAAAACTCACCACCGTTGTGGATACGGCGGTCAGAATGGCCGACGATACTTCGGCGGCACCGTTGTAAACGGTATCAATTAATTTCTGACCCGGCGGTGCCTTTTCCAGATGCCTGATGACATTTTCGGATAAAATAACGCCCAGGTCGACCATCGTTCCAATGGCGATGGCAATTCCGGATAGAGCAACAATATTGGCGTCTACCCCGAAATATCGCATCGAGATAAATACCATCAGCACAGCAATGGGCAATAAACCGGAAATCAGGAAGGAAGCTCTGAGATTAAACATCATGACCACGATTACGAGAATTGTGATAATAATCTGCAGGGAAAGGGCTTCCTCCAGGGTGCCTAAGGTCTCATAAATGAGTTGGGTCCGATCATAGAAAGGCACAATCGTAAGCTGACTTTCCGTGCCATCATCCAGCGTCTTTTTAGGCAAACCCGGCGCGATTTCTGCAATTTTATCTTTGACATTATTAATGACCTGCAACGGATTGGCGCCATAGCGGGCCACAACCACACCACCGACCACTTCGGCGCCGTCTTTATCCAGCATGCCCCGCCGCGTCGCCGGTCCCAGGGATACAACAGCAATATCACTGATTCGAATGGGTACATTATCTTTAACCGAGACCACAGCCTGTTCAAGATCTTCCACAGACCTGACATAACCCAGTCCGCGCACCAGATACTCGGCCTGATTGATTTCAATGGTTTTGGCGCCCACATCGCGGTTGGATTTGCGCACCGCCTGCATGACATGTTGCAGCGGAATGCCGTATGCGTTGAGTGCATCGGGATTCACATCAATCTGGTATTCCTTAACGAATCCGCCAACCGATGCTACTTCCGAAACGCCATCCGCAGAATTAAGCGCGTACTTCACGTAAAAATCCTGAACCGTTCGGATTTCATGCAGATCCCAGTCACCAGTTGGTTTTCCTTCAGGATCACGCCCTTCAATGGTATACCAGTATACCTGTCCGAGAGCCGTCGCATCAGGTCCAAGAGCCGGCTGCAGGCCGCCAGGCAGTAATCCGGCAGGCAGTGAATTAAGTTTTTCAAGAATCCGTGAACGCGACCAATAGAATTCGATGTCCTCTTCAAAAATCACATAAATGCTGGAAAATCCGAAAATCGACGAACTGCGGATGGATTTGACGCCCGGAATACCCAGCAGGTATGTGGTTAATGGATACGATATCTGATCTTCAATATCCTGCGGCGAACGACCCGGCCATTCGGTAAAAACGATCTGCTGATTTTCACCGATGTCCGGGATGGCATCCACCGGAACAGGATCGGAAGGCAATGCACCCAGGTCCCAGCCGAACGGAGCGGTGACAATGCCCCACATAATCAATCCCAGAAGAAGAAGCGTGGTTACCAGCTTATTTTCCAGAAAATATTTTATAATTCTGTTTACCATGTCATACCCTGTTTGTCTGCTTGTTTCCGGCCACGCTTCCACCCATAATAACTGAGAATCAGTAATCCGATACTTCCCCACCAGAGACCGGCATAACGGATCATATATCTTTCCAGAAAGGCGTTACCGTGAACATGTTCCTGTTGTCTGTCAAAAACCCGTTTACTATGTATCTTATTCCGATCCAGATCGCTGTATTTATGTGTTCCTACCGGATGTTGTTTTTCGATGATCCGATGATAAAAACAGGTATAGCTGCCATCCAGCTGAACCGGAAAGAACAGAACGGTTCCCGATATTCCTGCAATACCCGCCAGAAAAAGTATAATTCTCTCTTTCTTTATTAACGATAGAATCAAAATGTCTCCTGTATTTTTGTTAATATGTAAACAACGGCCATGCCAGTTTCTTTCACACTCTGCGGATAAACTATTTAACTATTTGATTATTTATAGTTTAAAGAGATATATATTTTTAAAATTATGTGTTAAAAATATTACATACTATGAAAGATTGTAGAATATTATACAGCAATTTGGGGTATATTCTACAGTTTCTACAATAGAAGAGAGATTCAGAAAGGAGTTTGCAAATATCATAACAGTCTCACAATCCCAGTTTTCTTATCCGATACAGAAGCACATGTCTGGGAATCTTCAGCAGGCGGGCGGCCTGACTCTGATTGCCCCGTGTTCGTTTCAACGCTTCACGGATAACGGATCGTTCGACGTCTTTCAGGGCCACACCTTCATCCGGGATTTGAAAGACACGCGCACCCGGATCATGACTTTTCATTACGATATAATCAGGCAAGTCGTCTTTGGTCAGACGCTCGTCATCAGAAAGGGTCACCATGCGTTCAACAACATTCTCCAGTTCACGCACATTGCCGGGCCAGGAGTAAGACTCCAAAGCCTGTATCATACCGGCATCTGTTTTATATGCCGTTTTACCTCCATAGCGTTCAAGAAAATATTCCAGAAGAAACGGAATGTCCTCGGTTCGTTCCCTTAACGGGGGGATCATGATGGGAACAACACTAAGCCGGTAGTACAGGTCATCCCTGAATTTTTTCTCGCGAACCAGTTGTGGCAGGGCCTGATTTGTAGCGGCGATGATCCTGACATCCACCTTAACGGATTCCGCACCTCCGACGCGTTCAAATTCATGTTCCTGCAAAACACGCAGAAGTTTGGCCTGCAGATCGGGATGCAGATCCGCGATCTCATCCAGGAAGACGGTCCCTCCGTCGGCCTGCTTAAATTTTCCGGCCCGGTCCCTGATAGCGCCGGTAAAGGCCCCTTTGACATGACCGAACAGCTCGCTCTCAAGAAGGTGAGCGGGTATGGACGGACAATTAACGGTAATCAGGGGTTTATCTTTCCGGGGGCCATTATAATGAATGGCCCGGGCAATGAGCTCTTTGCCGGTCCCGCTTTCACCGAGTATGAGGACAGACGCATTACTTTGCGCTACTTTGCGGGTCAGACGCAGGACATCCTGCATTTTCCCGCTTTTTGCCACCATGTTGGACAGTTTGAATTTACTGTTCAGTTGATGGCGTAAATCGGTATTTTCCCTTTGAAGGTTGCGGAATCGCATTGCTTTTTCCAGTGTAAACAACAGTTGTTCTTTACCGAACGGCTTGGTCAGATAATCATCCGCACCGAGCCGGCAGGCTTCGACTGCATTTTCGACGCTGCCGTAGGCAGTAATGATTAAAAACAGCGTCTCTTCATTCTCCCGTCTGACCTCCTTCAGGACTTCAATCCCAGAGATATCGGGCATTTGAATATCACAAACAATGATATCATACATATTTCGTCTGAAGAGGCGCAGACCTTCCGTACCATTCATAGTGGAATCCACATGATATCCCTGCTGTTCTAACTGGTAACGGATCACCTTATTGAGGTTAATATCATCATCGATAAGGAGAATATCCATCCATTCCTCGAATAAATTTTATTGATTTTCGGCCGGTATACGTATGCTGAATTCCGTACCTCCCTCAGGGCGATTCCGAATATCCAGTTGCCAGCCGTTTTCGTCAGCAATCCGCTTTACAATGGCCAGTCCAAGTCCGGTGCCCTCTGCACGTGTCGTATAAAACGGTTTGAAAAGCTGATCCTTTTTTGCAACGTCAATTCCCTGTCCCTGATCACTTATACATAACAGAATCAGTGGCAATTTGTTATCTTCCCGCAGCGTTATTTCCACCTTAATGTGCAATTCACCCCCGTCCGGCATGGCCTGCATAGCGTTCAGAATGACATTCATGAGGATCTGCCACAAATGCTGCGGATCCCCTTTAACCGGCAGCGGCTTTCCCGGTATATCTTTTGTTATATTTATCTTTTTTTTTCGCGCTCTCGCTCCCAGCATCACCATGATACTGTTCAACTCCTCATTCAGATCATAGGTTTTTATCCGGGAGGGACTGGAACGGGCAAAACCCAGGTAATTCTCAACAACGGCATTCAAGCGCCTGGTATCCTGAATCAGGATATCAAAAAATTCAGATTTTTTTAAGCCTTCCGGAACCTCATCCTTGAGAATTTCCACGGCGCCACGTATGGATCCGAGAGGATTGCGCACTTCATGAGCAAGGCTGGCCGTCAACTCGCCTATCGTCGCCAGTCGGTCTGACGCGAGGAGCTGTTCCTCCATCTCCGATATCCGGTCTGATTGCCGTCTCTGTTCCTCCAGCGACCGCTCCAGTTCTGCAGCGGCTTTTTTGTAATTTTCTTTCTCCGCCTGCTCTCCCTGTGCTTTCAAACCGGTAAGGTAGCCCACGACATTAAACAGCAGAATCTGAAGAAAACGCATCAGGTTATTTTCAACCAGTCCGCCCCATTGAAGCATAATGTGCGGGAAATATACAATACTGACAAACACAGCGGTTCCAAGTCCGCCGCGTATCCCAAAGACGAATGCGGCCAGAATAATGGGAATAAAGTAAGCCTGCATGAAAACAAGATGATATTGCCAGCGCATAGTTGGTGTTGTATAGTGGAGAAATGATATAAATACTACAAGCAAAATGATAAGCAGTAGCCATCGCTGTTTAGCTGCGCGGAGCATCAATTAATCCTCATAGAGATGAATTGAAAAATAACCGATTGTTCAAGAGAATCCAAAAATTTCTGTCTGTCTCATGATGCTTTCGTCCGCCTGAGGTCGGCGATGAATGTATATAATAGAAGAAAAAGGGGCCGCAGGGCCCCTCCAAGAGAGGTTGTTATTCCGACTGCATGAACGGATAGGTCCAGTTTCGCGGCGGATTGAAGGTCTCTTTCATTGTTCGTACGGTCATCCAGCGTAAGAGGTTCATGGCACTGCCTGCTTTATCGTTGGTTCCCGAAGCGCGTCCTCCTCCAAATGGTTGCTGGCCGACGACTGCTGCAGTTGGTTTGTCATTGATATAGAAGTTGCCCGCGGCATTCCTGAGCCGGTCAGACATTTTGATCAGCATCTGGCGATCCTGTGCCCAGATAGCTCCCGTAAGCGCGTAGGGTGACGTCGTATCACAGAGATCCAGAGTTTCCTCGAATTTGTCATCATCATAGACATAGATCGTCAAAACCGGTCCGAAGATTTCTTCTTCCATGGTCTTGAAAGCCGGATTTGTGGTCACGATGGTTGTTGGTTGTATAAAAAAACCTTCAGCCGCTTCATATTCGCCGCCGGTTATTAATTCCGCATCATCGGATTTGCGGGCGTATTCAATATATTCGGTAATACTTTCAAAGGCAGCACGGTCGATGACGGCAGACATGAAATTGGTAAAATCCTCCACATCACCCATCTTGATTTTTGCGACCTCCGCAACATACTTTTCCTTGAATTCCGGCCAGATGGACTTCGGAACATACATACGGGATGCGGCGGAACATTTTTGTCCCTGGTATTCGAACGCACCGCGAATGGCGGCAACAACCAGGGCATCCACATCTGCCGAATTATGGGCAAAAATAAAATCCTTTCCACCGGTTTCACCAACGATACGCGGATAATATTTTGATTTATGAATATTTTCACCGATGGTCTTCCACATGTTCTGGAACACAGCCGTGGAGCCGGTAAAATGAATACCGGCCAGATCAGGACTGGCCATAACGGGATTACCTACCTGTCCGCCGGATCCGGGAACAAAGTTAATGACACCCGGGGGCAGACCGGCCTCTTCGAAAAGTTTCATCAGAAAATAGGCCGAATATACAGCGGATGACGCCGGTTTCCATAATGCAACATTCCCGACAATGGCCGGTGCTGTCGGCAAATTACCTGCAATCGACGTAAAATTGAACGGTGTGACGGCAAATACAAATCCTTCCAGCGGACGATATTCCAGACGATTCCACATACCTGGTGAAGAGTAAGGCTGATCTGCCATCAGTTCCGCCATATATGCCGTATTGAAACGCCAGAAGTCGATGAGTTCACAGGCAGAATCGATTTCGGCCTGGTGAACAACTTTAGACTGCCCCAGCATGGTGGAGGCATTAATTATATGACGCCAGGGGCCGGCAAGGAGCTCAGCCGCTTTAAGGAAAATGGATACACGGTGTTCCCAGGGCATCCCCGCCCAGGTTTTACGCGCCTCCAGCGCTGCGTCAATGGCCTTTTGCACTTCTTCTGCGCCTGCTTTATGATAGGTGCCCAGTAAATGCCCATGGTTATGCGGGATCCGCATTTCAGCTATCTTTCCCGTTTTTACTTCTTTACCACCAATAATTAAAGGTACCTCAACAACCCCGGCTTTCATTTCATTGATTTTTTTCTTTAATTCCTGACGCTCAGGGCTCCCCGGTAAATACGTCAAAACCGGTTCATTGTAAGGATCCGGAACTTTAAAATAGGCATTTGACATGATTTCCTCCATCAGCCTGGATAGATCATTCTGTATTTAATCGATAAATGAATAAAGTAAAATATACCATGCCTTTATCTGAAAAGCAACCCAAAAGCGTGACAATAGAAGGAGATCTAACCTGTTAAATTTAATTAAGTTAGATTGAAGATTTTTATTATGCAACAACCTTAATAATTATTCAAAACCAGGAGCGTTTCCACCTACCTGACAATCAGCATTTTCCTGACATCCGCATGCACACCCGTATCCAGTCTGTAAAAATAAAAACCGGAAGCGACTTTCTGTCCCATGTGATTTTCCCCGTTCCAGCGTACCTCGTGATATCCCGGTTCCAGAAAACCGTCGATCAGCGTCGTAACCTCTTTTCCAAGGATATCATAGACTTGGAGCACGGTTCGCCTTCCCGCGGCATCGGCAGGCAAACCAAAACGGATGGAAGTCTGTGGATTGAATGGATTCGGATAATTCTGTAACAGCCGGCAGGTTTCCGGAATGATGGCCGGTTTAAAACCCGCATCAGCGGTTATATAGAGGGTAAACTGTCTTTCTTCCGTTTCCGGTGTAAACAGATATTCCCTGATCCCGCGGAGATCCATTATTTTTTCCGTGCGGTTATCCACAAGGTATACAAAATAATGCGTTTCTTCCGGCAAATCCCATCGCAACTGATGCTCTTCACCCGGGCGCCTGGTTGACACATATATGTTCCAGGAAGTTACCGCGTCCTCACCGGCCGGTTTTGTTTTGTATTCTGCTGCACATCTGTGATCACGTGTCCCCAGGTAAAGATTTGAATAATCCCCGATGGGCGGTGGTTCAGCTATCGTATAGGCGTCTTTTGCAGTAAACCCGGCAATATTGCGGGAATCAGCATAATCATCCCTGCTGAGCGACAAGTTGAGCTCCCATTTTTCATGCGTTAATTTACTCAAATGGTTTTCCAACGGATTTATAGTTCCTGTCTCCTGCCGAAAGGTCGGTTTATTTGTAAAAACCAGGATTCCTCCTTCATTTGCATACATCCAGTATCCAAACCATGGTTTTGCATGGAGAGTATCGATCATCCCCCATTCGTAACCATCAAAACGTCCGGCGGGGCGGGTCCAGTACAAGGCCGGCAGAATCATGTTTCGGTCGTCATGAGAGGCATGTTCAAGTTTAAGCGCCAGGGCGTCCTTGTTGGAACGGAACGTTACATTTTTCCAGGCGATTTCACAGGGGAACGGATTCGTTACCTGGTTCCATCCTTTGTCGATTCTAACCCGGGCAGTATCTCCAGTCGCGGGAAAATCCGTGCCTGAGATATCCACACGCGCGTTTTTATCTGCATATATCCAGAATCCCGAGCCGGCATGAATTGTCGTATCCTTAAGAGCTACATAAGCATTCTGTTCATAGTTCCACCGGTACGAACTGCAGGCAGTACCCGTTTCAGAAAACGCAGCAGGATTATGACTGGAAACCGTCGGAATCCCTGTTAGTATCCAACGATTCTGAGGTATAATCCGCATTTCTCCGCGCACCAGGAAATTTTTACTGTATAGCGGTCTTGATGGATGATACCCATTCTTTTCCCTGTCCGTTAACCAGAGTTCAAACCGGTAAAAGCCGTCTTTCAGCGGATAGAGTATGATATCTTCCATACCGGTACCATACCCGTTCAGGACGGTATCTCCCGTCATGGTATTGCGGCAGATATAATGGCTCCACAGCTCGTCCGGCATATCACCGACCGGTACACCCGACGTATCATCCGCGATATAGCGGAAACAGACAGCCGACTGATTAACCAGCGAATCCGGTGTATCCATCACAACCAATTCGGGCGAATAATCGTCAAACAGGGGTTCCATGCTGATGGTGACAGGAATGACCGGTGATGCGGCATCATTACTCATGAAGTTTAAGGATGTACTGGCAATTTCCCTTTCCGCATTTCTCCCGGGGTGCAATAAAATAGGTATTACGATCGAATCGAAAGGGGCAATGGATATAAAGCCGTTAACCACACTGTACCAGCTTTTCTGGACTGTGTCCGCCGGTGATTCGAAATATCCGATTAAGGTCCCGGCGCCTTCATTTCGTATATGAACAGGTATAACCGTCGTGTCGTTTACACCAACCTGCTCGTGGTACGTTCGTGTGTGCAGCCCTATACGTGGCGATGCCGTGGCACAAAGAGCATTGACTACAGGTGATGGAATGGTAACCGTATCCACCTGAAAATAATTGCACACCTCGACGCGGAATTCCCGGCCTATCGGCAGCTCTTCAATGCTCATTCCGACCGTTCCCGGCATGGCAAAGGTTGTATCAATAATACGTGCATAAGGATTCTGGACGACGTTCCCCTCCCGGTCGATTACTTTTATCCTCGTACCTGAGATGAAATAATTTTCCGGATTTTCCCATTTGAGTTCAAGCATCTGATCTCCGGATTCAACCTGGAGATTCACGGGCGGATTGACCATATTTGGAACTATATGTATCCTTCCTGAAAAGTGAATGCTGGTATCCCCATCCGACACCTGAAAATGTACATTGTGCATCCCCGTATCCGAAAGAACCGGTGTAAAGGTGATCCATCCCGCTTCATTCATAGAGAACAGATCGGTATCGGTTTGAAAAGTCAGGCTGTCACCATCCACATCGTGGGCTTTCACTTTAAATATAAATGTAACGTAGGTATTTATGGTTGTATCAGGTTTATCGGTTATTTCAGGTATATCATTCACCGGTAACACACGAACCTGCAGAAAGGACTCGCTTACCTGGTTGCGGGGATCGATGGCTCTCAACCCGATATTCCCTGTACCGAAATAGTCTCCGGGTGCAGCGATGGAAAGATGTCCGTCGGCACCAAGGGTCAGATCAAACAGGTCGTTTTCAGTGATTTCCAGTTTGAGAGAAGAATCCGGATCAGAATCGGTGACCCAGGTATTCAGGTCAATCGTAATGTTTTCATCTTCAGGGAAACTGACAAATGCCGGCAGGTTCCATTCAGGAGGCCCGTCCGGACGAAACGAGACACCCCCGCTCAGCGCACTCTCGTTACCGTTGGTGTCCACGGCACTCAGATAATAGGTATACCACAGACCGTTCCCTACCGATGTATCCATAAACGCATCATTTGTTGCCGGTACGGCTGCTACACGGGCCGCAGAATCGGGACTCTCCATCTCCTTCCGGTAAATATGATATCCGTGCATATCCGTTTCTGAGTTGATATCCCAGCGAAGCTGCACAAAGGCATTCCCAGCCTGACCGGATAGCCCCGAAGGTATCTGCGGCGGCATATCCACATGGAGCAGAACAGGTTCACTTTCGAGCATCAGGCCACTAACAAGATCATTCAGAGCGTAACACGTATAACTGCCTGCTGTTGATGCCGTCGCTGAAACGATACTGAGAACACTGTCCATAGCATCGGTTATTCTGGAAGTATCCTGATACCATTGGTATGTCGTCCGGCTTCCTCCGGCTGAAACCGCCAGTGTTACACTTTCTCCAAAATTCAATAGAACGTCAGACTTTTTCCCAAATTTATCCTGTGCGTCATATTTAAATTCAGGAACAGATACATTCATCTCCAGGCCAGAAAAATCGAGCGCGTTACTGGCAACATCAAGCTGCTGCAGTGTTTCCAGATCTGACAGGTCCGGCAAGCCTGTAAGTGCATTATCGTTCATCAACAAGGCTACGAGATTGTGCAGTGCAGAAAAGGTTTCCGGCACTTCTCCTGAAAAACGGTTCCCGGAAAGGTCCAGAAATTCCAGATTTTTTAAAAGACCTATTTCAGATGGTACGCTTCCGGACAAGTCATTCTCAGCAAGGCGTAAGTCGGTCAGACTGTCCAGACGGGCGATATGTTCCGATAGCGGTCCATACATACCAAATCCGTTCAATTCCAGACCGGTAACGCGTCTTTGAGTTACCGTAACACCATCCCATTGGTTTACCGGAGCGTTATGCCAGTTCACCTTAGTGAGCCATTCCGGACCATTGGCAGCTTCATAGACTGTCAGTAGCGCTATGGAATCCCGTTTTAATCCAAAGTAGGGTATGGTGGAAACAGGATCAGAATATTCGCTCATATTTCCGGCTTTATCCATCGCCCTGAGCCAATAATAATTAACCGCGCCGTTTTTATAAGAATGATCTTCGAAATATGTTTTTGCCGATTCTACCGGTCCCAGCAGATTGGCACTATCAATTGTTTTCCCGGCAGACCTGTAAACCAGGTATGTATTCAGATCGATCTCGGCCAAAGGATTCCACTCGATATAGATGCTTTCGGTGGGCAACCGGTTTTCCACAAGCAGCCCGTTAGGTTTTCCGGGTGGAATGGCCGGGCCATAGGTCCATATACCGTCGGCATTCAGGGAATCAAGTGTTAATGCATAATTTTCCTCATAACCGCCCTCTTCAAACCAGTCCAAACCGCTGAGCCTGAACAGGCTGAGTTTCCGTCCTTCCGCAAAATCAAGAGTGTCTTCCCGTGTAAAATGCATCCTGAAGAGCGCTGCATACGTCCCGTTATCCGACTCAATCTGATAAAACCCCTCATACATGCCTGCCGGTGCCAGAGAATGTGCCGCGTTATGCCGGGTCACCCGTATAGAATCCACATTTTCGGAAAGAATATCCAGTTCGATTCCGGCAGGACCAAAACTGTACGTTCCCGTCCCTGCGATTTCCTTTACGACCAGATCACCGGTATACTCCAGCGCCCCTATATCCCGTCGTAACCCGCCTCCTGCATAGGGAGTTGATGCGGGATCTCCCCCGTCGATACAGACCGAGTTTGCTTTCAGTTTATAGGAAGGAAAGGATTCCAATCCCGGATAGGTGTCCAGATTATCAGCGAATACACCCTCATAGATAGCGGAGCTGCCCAGGCCCAGCTCTGCCAGGTTTCCCTGTAACAGGCAGTATCTGATTTCAGGATCACTCAGGTCATCATGGATATATATCTGGTTTCCCTCCAGGACAGAGGCATTGTTCCACAAAATGGTATTCACCATCACAGGATTTGACTGATTATACAGGTATAAGCCGCCGCCGTAGTTTGAGCTTTCATTATCAACGATCGTATTGTTTTCCAGAACGGGGGATGATTGTGATTCCATAGCGATAGCCCCGCCCCCGTGCTGGGAAAGGTTTCGTGCAAATATATTGCGGTGCAGAACCGGTCCGGAATTGCTAATATACAATGCGCCACCGCTTGCCTGCGTCTTATTATTAAAAAACCGGTTTGCTATAAAACGAATATCAGACTGTTCCATGCAGGCAACAGCTCCGCCGTCATCAGCAGCCGTATTATTTTCAAATACAGAATTTGAAACACGTACCATGTCATAATTCCGGATCAGCATTGCACCACCATATCCGTTATAACCGGATAGAATCGAAGCATTTCCGAATTGGAACAGACAATAATCAAAAGTTGAGGAATCGGCAGATAGCGTATTTTCAAAGCGGATGCCCTGCCAACCGGTTACGGAATCCCTGGCTGTAAAAAAAACCGGGTTCTCTTCCGTTCCCGTGACAACCATGCGGCCCAGGACGTTAATTTTATAGTGTCCGTCAAAAAGGACGACAACACCCGGTGAAATTGTCAGGGTATATGGATTTTCAATAATAATGTCGCCCGTTACGCGAACCGTATCTTCAGACCAGACCAAATCTTCTGTTAAATGACCTGAGAAGTCGGTCTGACGCGTATATTCTATTCCGGGATTCGATGCCTCCATGGCATTCAGATATAGAAATATCAGCAGGGTGAAAATATATAGTCTGTATTTGAAGCCTTCCATGGCACTCCTCAATTTCTTATTCCGGACCAGGGATCCGATTCATTACCTCATTTATCATAATCGGGAAAACCCCTCCGGGCTTTATCCAGGTTCCCGGGAAGGTAACTTATTGACCACCTCTGACTCGTCAGAGCGGTTTTGCAACCGTTACTGTCGCTTTTAATTCAATATTCCTTCCATTACGGTCGTCTATGATTTGAACATAGACGACGTAGATTCCCATTCTGACCGTTTTTCCCTGATCATTCTTACCATCCCAGGCATGAAGTGATCGCGAACCGTAAAACCGGTTATCTTCAAGGGTTCGTATTCGCCGGCCGTACAGGTCATAAATAAACACGCGTATTTTGCCGGAACGTATAGATTCCCGGACGGTTATCAGGGTATGATCTTCGAACCCGTCGCCATCCGGCGAGAACGGATCCGGCTTTATCTCAATACGCTTACCGCTTCCGGGAAGACCGGCATGGATTGAATTGGGTTTTCCAGGTGTCCCGCCGGCAGCCGCGTTACTGGGCCCCCAGCTTCCGGCCTGATTGGCTTCCAGGTCCGGATGAATACGTTCCAGGGAGGGCAGGCGCCATGCTTCACCTTCGAGCCAGTTTATATGATAGGGCACCCGTTCCAGGATATACATGACGGGATGCAGCAGCGTAACCGTATCGAAGTCATTATTCAAACCGGGAAAGGTATTCAGAACGACGACTATATTTTCAGGGACCTTCTCATCGTTAAAAGGTGCCGACGCCAATACTTTGAATGCACCGGGCATAATGATGATCGGCGTATCGATCACACAGGTATCTTTGGCATCACAAACGGACCAGCCTTGCAGTGAGATTGTTTCTGTTCCTGTATTCAAAAGTTCTATCCACTCCGGTTCATCGGCAGTCAGAAATTTTATTTCGTTGATAACCACCGCGGTCCGATGTTCCGCGATAGTCAGGCTGTGCTGTATCATGTTATTTTCCGGCTTCTGGTCCTGCCCGGCGGATAACCGGGCACAGATACGGTGCACACCGGCCACGTCTACTAATGTCTCTGTTGCTACAGTCAGGGAATCGTCGACAGCCAGCCGGACCGGGCCCGATTTTTGATACACGGCAATATCATGGTCGCCAAACAGCGTATCCCCATCGATGTCGATGAATAGCGACAGGGAAAGATTATCATTAAAGACATTTAATCCCCTGTTGTATATGGTTAAAACGACCTCGAAAGGCTTATCAGAACGAAGGGAATCTGACCCGGGTATTCTTATACCGGACGGCAGGATCCCCAGATCATACATGGCCGGTGCTATTGAATTGCGATATCCTGGTGTTCCCCCGGCCTGGGTTGCATTTCCCCAGTTATCCGGATGATTACCGTGTCCGATTACGATTTTTTCATCGGAATAACCTGCCGGATTGTCCGCGCTGTATGTATAGGAATCGACAGTTTCACCGTCTGAATTTACGAGCGTAAGTTGCACACCCTCACGATTTGGCAAGCCGCTTTTACCAAAAGCATTATCCCCTATGGTAATAGTTAAAACACTATCCGGAAGGATACCGGCATAACGATCCGAATGTTCCGGATAACTGCCATCCAGTATAACAGCATAACTTTGGGGTTGCAGCAGCATGCCCTGATGCTGTTCCCGGAGGGTTTCCCATGTATCTCCTACTCGTAATTTCCATTGCGATAAATCGATACTCTCATAATCTGAATCGTTAAAGATCTCAAGAAATTCATCATGATAATCTGCACCTTCCAGATCATACATAACTTCTGTAAATGTAACCTGCGCCTGTGTGACGACCGTAAACAAAAAGACGCACAAAACAATCCGTTGAAAATATGAAGGCCAGTCAGACATCTTAAAACCGTCTGTTTTTGTTCCCTGGTATAATGATTGTATTTTTCAAAAATTCCACACTTTTATATGTGGAATGGGGCTGGAAAAGGTAATTATCCGTTAAAGATAAGTTTGATATAGAAGGAGGGCGAACGCAGTTTCGAGCGCATATCGAGATCATCGAACATGCAGGAAATGGTTTCACTGATGGTTTTATTTTTCTGCGCCTTGTTTACGACAAAATTAAAGAGCCAGGGATAATTGACCAGCTTCTGCAGGGTGCGGCTCAGTTTTAACTCATCCCACATGGCATGGTAGATTTCCTGATCATATCCTTTCAGGAAAGCGGCTGAAAAATCATTATTCTTAAACGCTTTTTCGATCCAGCGGGCAGCAATCATGCCGCTCATCATGGCATTGCCGATTCCCTCTCCGGTGAACGGATCGATCAACGAAGCCGCATCGCCCGTAAGCAGAAAACGTTCACCGGAAATGTCGCGTTTAACGGAGCCAAGAGGCAGCCCCCAACCCTTGATATCGTCAACCACACTGGCATCACGAAAGCGTTCTTTTATATTTGTATTCTCATGTATCGCTTTCTGAAGAACCTTCTTAAGGCTGATCTGTTTATTTTCCATGTGCGCGGAAAGCATGCCGATACCGACATTTGCCCGGTTACCGGGTAAGGGAAAAATCCAGAGATAGCCGGGCAGAATTTCTTTCAGGAAATGCAATTCGATAAAATTCTCCGGATGCAGCCCTTTGACATTCTCATAATAGGCACGCAATCCGGCACAGTAATAGCGGCGGTCCATCTTGTAATCAGTTAAAGCATTGCGCAGCGGAGACCGGTCCCCGCCGGCACCAATAACGATTTTAGCGGTCAGAGCGCCGGTTCCCTGCTTATGGGTAAACTGCAGCAGAATATGATCCTTTTTTCGCTCGATGCCGACGACTTTCGCCCCTTGTTTAAAATCTGCATAGCGCGGATTAATGCGTTGTGCCAGAAAATGATCAAACGTAAAGCGGGGCGATATAAAACCGGGAGGATGGTCCTCCTTTAACCGCTCTTTTTTAAAAGGAATGTCCAGTGCTTTGCCGTTCGGGGCGACAAATTGCACGCCCCAACTGTTTATAAATTCTCCGGAAGCCGTCATGTCATCAATGATAGCAGGATCCAGCTTCCTGAGCATGCTTACGCTTTTACCGCTCAGCGCGTCACCGCAGATTTTATCACGTGGGAATGTTTCTTTTTCAAGGATTGTATGGGCAATACCGGCATTGGCCAGAAAAAGGGATGCGGACGTTCCCGCCGGCCCTGCTCCGATGATTACGATATCCGTTTTAGAGTCAGTCATTCCGGTTCCATAATAGTTAACGAACGTGAAAGCACCTTTAAATTACAGCGCATAACACAGAAAACAAGCGACATGTTCCCTATCAATATTGTTCTGTCAGTTAAACAGGTCAAGAATGTCATCCCTGTTCAGCGATTTAAAGAACGATTCTTCCGTCGAGATCAGGGAATTGACGAGCTCACGCTTCCGGTTCTGCAGTTTCACTATTTTTTCTTCCACACTGTCTTTTGAAATGAGCTTGTATGCGAAGACTTTTCGTGTCTGACCGATCCGGTAAGCCCGGTCTGTTGCTTGCATCTCAACGGCGGGATTCCACCACGGATCATAATGAATCACATAATCCGCCGCTGTAAGATTGAGTCCGGTTCCCCCTGCCTTCAGACTTATCAGAAAGATTTTAATATCCGGATCATTTTGAAATGCATTTACCTGTGATTCCCGGTCTTTGGTCGAACCATCAAGATAAGCATAGGGAATTTCATCAACATTAAGGGATTTTTTAATAATCTGAAGCATCTGGACAAACTGGCTGAAAATCAGAACTTTGTGATCTTCCAATATAATTTCTTCCACCATTTCATTCAGTGCATCAAATTTTCCGGAAGTATCCATATAACCGGAATCGATCAGACCGGGGTGGCAGGAGATCTGCCGCAACTTGGTTAATCCCTCCAGCACCTTGAATTTGGACTTGTTCAGTCCCTGTGATTCAATCTCCGCCATAATATGATCACGATAGCTTTTCCGCCATTTATCGTACAACTTTTGTTGTTCATCCGACATCGGAGAATAAATCATACTTTCCACTTTCGGCGGCAGCTCCTTAGCTACATCTTCTTTCGTCCGCCTCAGCACAAAAGGAAAGATCAGCCGTTTTAATGTGGAAGCAACCTGCACGTTCTGTTCCCGTTCGATGGGGCGCATGAAGGTTTCTTTGAAAAAGTTCTGGTCCCCGAGCAAACCGGGATTGACAAAAGCAAACTGTGACCACAGATCCATTGTATTATTCTCAACCGGGGTACCTGTCAGAGCGAGCCGGTTCCGGGCATTAAGTAACCGTACCGCTTTTGATGTTTCCGACAGCGGATTCTTAATATTCTGCGATTCATCAAGTATGGCATAGTTAAATGTAATATCTTTTAAAAAAACGATATCCCGCCTCAGATGACCGTAGGTCGTCAGTATCAGTGAATATTTTTTAATACGCCGCACATCTTTAGAACGACGGGTACCATAGTGGACCAGAAATTTAATATCCGGCGTAAAACGCTCCAGCTCCCGCATCCAGTTGAATATGACAGATGTGGGTGCAATGATCAGATTCGGTTTTTTGGGATCGTTGTTGATCTCATTCAAGAGAAGGGACAGGGCCTGAATGGTTTTACCCAGTCCCATATCATCAGCAAGCACGCCTCCGAATGAAAATTCCCGCAGGAAATTCAGCCAGTCATAACCTGCTTTCTGGTAATCACGCAGATCCCCGGAAAAATTATCCGGAACGGTATAGGACTTAATCTCATCGAATGTTTCCAGCTTTCCGAGTTTCTCACGACTCAGGGAATCCATTTCCTTATGATCCGCTTCCACAAGAAGTTTATCAATAAAGGTCAGGTGATGGTTGGAAAAACGGATGCTGTCATCCCCGACATTGCCGATATTAATCAGATAGTGGAATTTCTCAATCAGCTTTTCGGGCAAACGTGCAATGCTGCCGTCCTTCAGTTTTACATATTTTTTCTGGGCTTTCAGTGCTTTTTTCAACTCTTCCAGGCTTACTTTCTCACCTTCGAACTCCAGCTGTAATTCCACGTCAAACCAATCTGTTTCGGAGGATATATTCACACCAAAATTCGCCTGCCCCCGCTTTACCTTGAACCGTACAAGGGATTCTTCACCCAACAGTTCAAATCCTTCATCAGCAAGGACTGGTAAGCCATCGAATAACCACTCCAGAGCCTCCTCAAACGTCGCATAGAAAAGTCCCGGGGTATCTTCAATGATACCGCTTTCCAAAACCCGGTCCCTGATTTTCCATTCTTCGCTGCGGTCCCTGTGCACACGGATAATCTTCTTTGTATCCGTATCATAATGCAGATATTGGTCATTACTCTGACTGAAAGAAATTTCGATATTATCGTAGAGCAATGACATGGAAACCACAAGCTGGTCATCCATCTCTTCGATATAGAGACGTTTTCCGGTAATATCATTAATTTCGGTGACCTCGATGCCCGGGGGAAATTCCACATAGGGGAAAATAGGCAATTTTGCCAGGTATTCGGAGATAAAGGTCTGATATTCGTCTTTGCTGAGCCCGATACGCAGTTTTTCATCGATAAAAGATTTGATATAAGAGTAACTGAGCGGGAAATCACAGTAATGCAATTTTCCGTCACGAAAAAACCAGATGGGGTTTACAGTGAGAATATTTGTCTGATGGTTAATTTCAATTTCATCCTCATCACGACGGAAGTAAGGTTGAAACGAATAATTCTCATCTTCATCCCGTAACAGTTTGAATACGAGCTTCCACGGTTTCCTGCCGAACCGGACCCGTGTACCAATCGTATCATCCTCGTTCTTTATATGGATCTCGCTCATGCGCAGCAAATTAAATATCTGTCCGGCATCCAGCCCGAAGCCCAGGTAACTCGTTTCCAGTCGTCCCCTGTAATAAACGGATGACTGCTGGGACTGCAGACGTTCCAGGTAAGAAATGGCAATCAGATCGCCGGATGTCCGGAACACATTCTGAGCAGATAATTCATTGAAAGAAGGTTCCTGGATACGCCCGTAGGTACCGTCTTTTTTCATGTATACTTTAACGGGACGGATATTCCAGTAATTTTCCAGAATGTGGATGATATAAATCAGCTTCCAGCGTACCTCCTGCGAGAAATCACTGTCAACACGCTGTATGGCGATGAGTTTTTCAAAGTACTCCCGCCAGTTTGCCCCTTCCGTGGATGACTGCTGCTCGGACGTTGCCTGATCATCGATTACTTTCAGGGCCACAGCGACGGCATGTTTACAAATGTAGTTATAGGGGCAGGTACAGGTCGCATCAAAAGAACGCTCATCGACGCTCAGCCTGACAACATAGGGATAGGTACCCTGTACCGAAGCAACAATGGAAAAATTATCCCACTGCTTTATTTTTACCCTGCCATCCCTGAAGTAATCCAGACCCTGTTTAAATATGATGTCCGGAACACGATCTTTTAAATCCTTAATATCAATTTTCAATGTAAAACTCCATCTTTTTCAATTTCACCGGAATCCTCCGGAAATAGAAAATATGCACTATGAATCTAAAATATAATACATTAGTTTTTTTGATACAAAGCGATTTTGCATTTTTTATTAAAATTTATTCATTTTATCGTGATAACATACAAAAGGCATCAAGGTTTTGCATCTTTTTTATGGTTTGACTAAATTTTTGGAATGATTGCGAAAAATGAGTTGGTAAAAAACTTTACTATCGGCTTCCTTCCCATACTGGCATTTATTATTGCCGATGAATTTTTTGGTCCGCGGATCGGATTGATCGTAGCCATTATTGTCGGAGTTTTTGAACTGATTTACCACTATGCCCGTTACCGCCGCATTGAACGGTTTGTATTGTTTGACACCCTGCTGATTATCCTGATGGGTAGCATTTCGCTCCTGCTTCACGATGATATATTTTTTAAGTTGAAACCGGCATTAATAGAAGCCATTGTCGTCATACTTTTTGGTATCCATGCTTTCTCTTCACGCCCTGTTCTTCTGATGATGGGCAAACGCTACCTGAAGGACATGGAAATCAATCCCGTGCAGGCACAGATGATCCGCAGGATGAGTGTTTTGCTTTTCTGGATTCTTCTGGCCCATACCATTCTGATCGTATATTCCGCCTATTTCTGGAGCCGGGACGCCTGGGCTTTTATATCCGGTGGACTTTTTTATATCCTGGTCGGTGTTATTTTTATCGGGCAGTTTTTCTATAACCGCTTTTTCCGTAAACATTCAATACGTTCCGTAACTGCGGCCGATGAAGAATGGTTTGACCTTGTCGATGCAAAAGGTAAGGTTACAGGCAGAGCACCGCGAAGCCGTGTGCACGGCAATCCGGAACTGATGCACCCCAGTGTTCATCTGCACATTTTCAGTAAGCAGGGAAAACTCTACCTGCAGAAACGCAGCACATCGAAGGATCTCTATCCCGGTTACTGGGATACGGCAGTGGGTGGTCATGTATCATCCGGGGAATCGATCGAACAGGCACTTGTCCGTGAATCGATGGAAGAATTAGGTGTTGACGCCAGCAGGGCTAAGCCGTTATATCGTTATGTAATGCGTAATGAATGGGAGAGCGAACTGATTCATACATATATGATGACGCATAACGGTCCTTTCAAGATCAATCGTGATGAAATAGATGCCGGGCGTTTCTGGTCGGTATTCGAATTAAAAAAAATGACAGGCAACGATATATTCACACCGAATCTTGAAGAGGAAATCAAGTTGCTTCAGAACCTGAAACTCCTCTAATCTTTCCAGGACAGGCCGATGATTGAAATGTCATCCTCAAATTGCTGGTTTCCCGTGTATTTACGAAGTTCATCCAGAAGCATATCCAACCCCTTTTCAAGGGGCACGTCCCTGTTTTCCCTCAACAGGGAGACGAGGCGTTCCTGCCCGAAAATGTCTTCATCTTTATTGAAGGCTTCGGTGATACCATCAGAATAGAGATAAATCCGGTCGCCCGGTTCGAGTGTCAGTTCACAGACGTTATCTTCCCGGGGTAATCCCCATCCAATCGGCAATCCGCCTTCTTCCGGTATCAGTACTTCGCCGCTGCTGCGCAAAATTACAGGTGGATTGTGACCGGCGCGGGAATACCGGACCACCCGGGTTTTCAGGTTTATAACCATGTAAACCATAGTAAAAAAGATATCATATTGTTCAAAGGAATGTTCTTCATCCAGCATCGAAAAAACCGCATCCGGAGCATTTATCTTATAATATGGTGGCTCAGAGGCGGGAATTTTCAATAAGTTTCGGCTGGAAATGTTTGTATTCAGCATCTGAGAGAGACTCACACTGAACAACGCGGCCGGAACACCATGCCCGGAAATATCGATATGATAAGCTCCCATGTGGTGCTCATCCAGCCGGAATACATTATAGATATCTCCCGAAACATACTGAGACGGTATAAACCGGGCTCTGAATTCCACCTCGTCCACACCGATCAGCTCCTTCGGCAGCAGGTTCATCTGCGCTTCACGGGCTGCTTCCAGATCATGTTCGATTTTGGTAAGCGCTGCCTGGATTTGTTGTTTCTGCTTTTGCAGTTGATCCTGTTGCTCCCGTATCTTTTCCAGGATCTCGGTAAGATCCAGATCCGTTAACTTCCGGATATCCGCTCGGGACAAACCCAATCCCGTATAGAGATGCTGCTGCAGAGTGGCGATGGATTCATCGGGCAAATCGTTATCCTGCTCCCATTTAAACACGACCTGATAGCGTGGAGACAATCCAATTTCAATGGCCTCGTCGATGTCAGCATGGATACCCTTTAGTACCGTTCCGGCTTTTTCACGAATATAATCCCGTACCGGTAATTTGGCCTGAAGGCTCAGGTGAAAGTTCAGCATTAAATAGCTGCGATCACGGTCCTGTTCCACCTCGATATCCAGAACGCTCTTTTCATCGATCGGCCAGGCCGCGTTGATAATGTCCAATGAAACCTGCTTCATGGTACCGATGATGTTTTCCTGGCAGGATAACAATTCAAAAATTTCATCCAAACGGGATTGAACGGTATTCTTTCCCTGACTGAATAGCGGGATCGATACTATTTTCACTATGATTTACCTCAGCGTAGAATGCTCCTATTATCGAGAGGAGTTCAGAATACTTTATTTTCAAAAAGCGGAAAAAACGATAAATTATCCTATGGGCGCTGGATCTGTAAAAACAGTAAATTTTGGTTATAATCAGCGTATTTTGTATACTTTGGAATCAGTCATGAAAACGGATAATGATGAAAGCGATTCGCATACATGAACATGGTTGTATCGGGGTATTACAGACGGAGACATGTGACGTCCCGACGCTTCGGCCGGATGAAGTGCTCATAAAGGTCAAGGCTGCCGCCCTGAACCATCTCGATATATGGGTGCGAAAAGGGTTACCCGGCGTACCCCTGCCTCTGGTTATGGGCAGCGACGCGAGTGGAATTATTGAGGAAACCGGTTCCCTGGCAGCAGAAGGCAGTCACTGGCGCTCGGGCCAGGCCGTCATTCTGGTTCCCTTCCGTTCCTGCGGCGGCTGCCTGGCATGCAGCACCGGCAATGAGAATCTGTGCCGTGACTTTCGCATACCCGGCGAGCATCTGGACGGTTACCAGGCTGAATATGTGGCCATACCGCAACACTATGTTTTACCAAAACCGGCAAATATTCCTTTCGAGGCATCGGCTGCATTTCCCCTGGCCTACATGACGGCCTATCACATGCTGACCCGGAAGGTCCGTTCAGTTCCCGGCGACACTGTTTTAATATTCGGCGCCTCAAGCGGTGTGGGCAGTGCGGCTATACAGATCGCACGTTATCTCAGTTGTGAAGTAATTACCACGATCGGATCCGAATCGAAACGTCAAATGGCCGAAGACCTGGGCGCCCACCATGTATTAAACTATAACGAAGTTCCCATCGGTAAAACCGTCCGTGAAATCACAAATGGTGCCGGCGTCGATATCGTTTTTGAGCACACCGGTTCCGCCACCTGGAACGAAGCCCTTAAGTCCCTTAAAATCAACGGCGCGATCGTATCATGCGGCGCTAC
The DNA here is from genome assembly GCA_964410215.1 of uncultured Calditrichota bacterium. Taxonomy (GTDB): domain Bacteria; phylum Calditrichota; class Calditrichia; order Calditrichales; family CAYPHA01; genus CAYPHA01. The sequence continues at coordinate 49,057 of CAYPHA010000023.1, forward strand.
CACCGGCCCGCTGGTGCGCATCGATCTCCGCGCACTCTTCATAAAACACCAGCGTTTCATCGGTTCGACCATGGGGACGCGCAGCGACCTGCTGGAATTATGCAGACTTATCGAATCCGGCCACATACGAATCCCAATCGACCGCACATTCCACTACTCCGAGATCAAAGAGGCCCATACCCATCTCGAAACAAATCATCATTTCGGCAAAGTTGTACTCACCTTTCCCTAGGCCTGTTTCTAGACGAAAGAAACGCATTTTTTTAAGCGCATCCATTAAGTTAAACGAAAAGTGTTCGATTCTAAGTACATATCTGTAATACAGTTAACCATGTCTTCAAATCGAAGGCCAAACGCTTGATCGTATAGCGGGAAAAAACATGAATATTACCACATTGATCGGCATTCTCATGGGCATCGGCCTGGTATCGGGAGCGATTTACTATGAAATGGGAAGTTTTATTTATTTTATCAATCTTTCCGGGTTGATGATCGTTCTGGGAGGTACCGCAGCATCTACATTTATCAGTTTTCCGACAAATGACGTATTTAATATATTCCGCAGTGTCTATATTGTACTCAAACGGGAACCGCCGCGCTTACAGGAGTATATCGACCATATCATTCACCTGGTTCATGTGGCCAAACGTGGCACGAATAAAGACCTCGAACGGGAGGTTCCACTTATCGATAATCTGTTCTTGCGTGACGGCGTGCAGATGCTGGCCGATGGTTATTCAGCCGTTGAAATCACAGAAATTCTTGATGAACGGATTGCCTATAAAATGGAACGTGAAGCGGCTGAGGCGGAAGTGCTGAAAACGATGGCCCGGATGGCTCCGGCATTCGGTATGATCGGGACATTGATCGGACTGATTATGCTCCTGAGCAACCTTACCGACACCGGCCTTGATCATCTCGGAGCAGGATTATCCGTTGCCCTTCTGACCACATTCTATGGTGTGCTCTTTTCGAATCTGCTTCTGAAACCGTTTGCCTACAAGATCGAACGGAGAACGGATGAAGCTGTCATCGGTATGCGAATGATTAAGGAAAGTATACTAATGATTTCGGAGCGCTGGCATCCTGTGAAAGTGCAGGATTACCTCAATTCCTTTTTAAAACCCGCGGACAGAAGGATTCCGAACCGATATGAATTTCAAACTGAAATCGATTGACCGGTAACATGCAGCAGATTTCAAACAAAAAAAAATTTTCGATTTTCTTCAAACAAAAAGGCAGCGTGGAAGAAGAAGAGTGGATTGTCACTTATGCAGATATGATTACCCTGCTGTTCGCCTTTTTTGTCCTCTTATATGCGATTTCGGATGTCGATCCGTACAAGTTCGAGCGGGTTGCCAGTTCCATCGAGGCTTCAGTGGGTAAAAATATTGAAGCAGAAGACCGTATGACCCTTGAACAGGTATACACAAATCTCGATAACATCATAAAAGAGGAAGGATTGACAGAACAGGCCGAGGTCAGCTATGCCCCGGTGGGTGTGACCATACGGTTTAAGGGAAACGTGTTGTTTCCAACGGCGTCCGCTGATCTTTCAGTGGATGCCAGGCCGATATTTCGAAAACTGGCAGCCGAAATTAAAGCCCGCCCCTACCATGTGGATGTTGAAGGTCATACCGATGACCGCCCGGTTACGACGGATCAGTTTCCATCAAACTGGGAACTAAGCGGATCCCGCGCATCGAGCGTCGTTCGTTTCCTGCTCGAAAACCAGGTTCAGCCTGAGAAACTGAGGGCTATCGGGTACGCGGATACCCGTCCCCTTCTTCCAAACAAAGATGAATCAGGAAATAATATCCCTGAAAACCAGGCCTTTAACCGTCGTGTCGAGGTCATTTTCCGCGTCAAATAATATCGTGCCCCCTTTCCCGCAGAGAATTTCCTGTAACTTCCTGACATATTCACCATCTAAGGAATAAAAATAGATTGAAATGAATTCTAAAATGAAAACAAAAGGAGAATTATATGACAGAGCAATTAACAAAAGATCAGTTCTTAACGGACGTTTTTGACTATGAAAACAAAAAGGAATGGGAATACCAGGGAGATGTACCCTGTATTATCGATTTTTACGCTGACTGGTGTCAGCCATGTAAAATCGTCTCCCCCATACTCGAAGAAATTTCTAACGAATATGAAGGTAAAGTCAAAGTTTATAAAGTAAACACGGAAGTGGAACAGGAACTCGCCGGTGCGTTCGGTATCCAGAGCATTCCTTCTTTGCTTTTTATCCCGACAGATGAAAAACCGCAAATGGCCGTTGGCGCCCTGCCGAAAGATTCCATTAAGCAGGCAATGAAAGAAGTTCTGGGCGTCGAATAAACCCTACATTATATCAGAGAATTAAGAAATTCCGGATGCGGTAGCACAGTTACTCTTCCGGTTTTTTTTTGCTTAAATCGCTCGTGTCGCATTGGTCAGCCACTCCTGTTCCGGGCCGTCGAGTAAAGGCATTAATTCCTTTCGAACGCGTTCATGATAGTCATTGTAAAAGGCGATCTCCTTCCCGTTGAGCAGCGATTTATCGATCAGATTGCTGTCTATCGGACAGAGCGAAGCCGTAGCGAATGTGTAGAACCGGTTGTTTTCAACCGTCTGATCCACCTGCACCTCGATCAGGTTTTCGATACGGATGCCGTATTCTCCTTCTTTATAAAATCCCGGTTCATTGGAACAGATCATACCCGCTTCCAGGGCGACGCCAATGCCGCGGTAGTATGAAATTGCCTGCGGTCCCTCATGCACATTGAGAAAGGCCCCGATACCATGACCGGTACCATGTCCGTAATTTTCACCGATATCCCATAGCGGTTTCCGCGCAATCGTGTCGAGTTGTATACCAGTCGTGCCTTCAGGAAACCGTGCCATGGCCAGGTTGAGATGTCCCTTTAGTACCCGTGTAAAACGGTCTTTCTGTTCGGCTGTGGGCGTTCCCAGTGCGATGGTACGTGTAATATCCGTGGTACCATCCAGGTATTGCCCGCCGGAGTCGATAAGATAAATACCTTCGGATTTTAATTCGGCATCCGACGCCTCCGTTGCTGAATAATGTACAATGGCTCCATGGGCCGCATAGCCCGAAATAGGCGAAAAGCTTTCTCCCTGGAACAGATCCTGCTCGCTGCGAAATTCATACAAGCGTTTCGCGGCGGATATTTCCGTCACGCCACCGGCGGGCACACGTTCCTCCAGCCAGCGCAGGAATTTAACCATGGCAACGCCGTCACGGATATGGCAGTTGCGAAAGCCCTGGAGTTCCGTGTCATTTTTCCTGGATTTGAGAAGCGTAACGGGGCTTTGTTTTACGACCTGCTGATCCGGCCTGCCCACACGATTGGCAATCCATTTACTGGCCGTGGCCGCATCGATCCATATTTTTGAACCGCTGTCCTTGAGTCGGGTCAGATGATCCGCAAACGCGTCATAGTCAAAAAGCTTAATCTGCGATGATAAGGTGGCACGATCGGAGTGGGATATTTTTGTCTGATCGAGAAAAATCCGCGCTTCATCTGACAGGATCAGAGCATAGGAAATAACCACCGGATTGTAATCCACATCGGTTCCCCTGATGTTGAACGTCCAGGCGATCTGATCGAGTGCGGATAATACGAGGGCATCCGCGCCTTCCTTTTCCATTTGTTTTCGAATATGTTGCAGCTTTGTTTCTACGGATTCTCCGGCATACTTTACAGGCCACAGCATTACAGGACCTTTCGGAAATGCCGGCTGAGCTTCCCAGATTTGATCGATCAGGTTTGATTCAAGATAAACCACTTCGATATGGTGTTTTCCGAAGAATCCCTCCATCTTATCCGCACTGGTTTTTAGAATAACCCGGGGATCGATACCTATCTTATCCCCCGGCTGTAAATGTTGTACGAGGAATTCCTGAAGAGCGGGTTGCCCGGCCACGCCAATTTTATACAGGGTGATACCTGTATCCCTGAGTTGTTCTTCCGCCTGAATAAAATAGCGGGAATCCGTCCATAAACCGGCATCATTCGCCGTTACCACCACTTCGCCGGCCGAACCGTCAAAACCGCTTATCCATGAGCGCCTATGCCAGACAGCGGGTAAATATTCACTCTGATGGGGATCTGTGCTCGGTATGACGTAGGCCTGAATGCCCTCTTTTTTCATCAGAGTGCGCAGGGCGCTTAATCGTTTCCTGATCATAATATCTCCGGTTTTAATTCCACATTTTCCAATTGACTCCAAAACGGACTCTTCGGATGTATTCAAAATAGCCTGAGATGAACGCATAATCATTGCTTAACGCATTATCCATCTCGAAGAAGAAATCAATATCTTTCACAGTGGCCGCCAGTTTATAAAACAGTTCATGATACGCATCCCGATCTTCATCCCCCCAGTAAAAACGTTCTATACCCTGATGGTAGTGGATTTGCTTCGATTCGCCATACCAGCGCATCCCACCCGAAATGGTGATATCCACAGCGCCGTTCAGCCATGTGTCCTCATACACGCCGGAAAGCAGGAAACTGCTTGCAGGTGTGACAGCGATGGCAGCATCCGTCACCTGCCCGCCCGCCGTAAACAGCAGCTTCCAGAATAGCCAGCTCGTTTCAAGATGGTATTGGATAAAACTGCGGGTATTGCCGTTTATGAAGCCGTTATCTTTAAAAAGAATTTCATTGTCAATTTTACGCCATAACAGATCCGCCCGGAATTGAAGCGTGTTGTATGGGTTATATAGAATTTCAGATGACGTATTGGTCAGCCGTTCCGCATTGAGGCGGTAATTACCGGTTATCAAACCGGTACGCACCGACTGTTCTATGCGTCCGGGATAACGTACAGACTGATACAGGTTCGCACGTATGCGAAGGTCATCCGTATTCCATAGGGTTTCCACCCCGGGGAGGATCTGCAGTGCTTCACCAAACTGATGGGTATATCCCAGGTTAGGTATCACGTTCAATGAAAACAGGGAAGGCCCCTTTACACTCAGGCGGCCGCTAAACCGGCTGTCACGGTAAATGCCGGAGAACACGTTTCCCCAGACTATCTGATGGGCCAATGCAGTGCTGGCAATCAGCTCCCATCCTTTTACATGAAAATTACGGTCTGCATTCAGCTGGTACTGATAATGACGTACACGGGTAAAAAGGGCGGAATCCCTGACAGCATCGGTCTTCCTTCGGTCATGGGTATAAGCGAGTTGAACATGCCAGCGTTCATTCTCTTTTTTATCCAGCCAGTAAACGAAGTCGTTATTGATGTCATGACGCAGATTATTAAATAGATAGCTGTCATTGGCGACGAGGTTATCAATGAATGTTTCGGTCTGATTCTTTTGAAACCAGAAACTGTAATCCAGGCGGTTTCCGAATTTCTTATAAAAACCTGCCCGGTAATTGGCGGCGTTCAATCCGGTTTTATCATAGTCACGGCTGAATCCGCCCAGTTCGACAGAGAGATCGTTCCGGAGTTGTCGTGCAAACGTGATATCGAGATCCGTATAGCCGAAATCGCCTTCAAAATACTTCAATCGTGTAAACGGTTCATCCGGACGCAACCGGAAACGGGTCAGGTTGATACCGTCCGTTAATGCCGGTTGCGCGGCAACAGCGTGAATATGGCTGTTATCCTCTTCAATTATGGATACAATATCCGGGGAAATATTTCTGGTGTTCACCATATTATTGATCGGGTCGTTCAGCATCCTGCCATCAAGTCGCACCCCGCTCTGATGGGGTAACATTTGGGACTCGCTCAGATAGCGGGGCAATGCCGAATCAAAAAAATCAAACAGGACATAGCGATTATCATATTTGAAATAATCAGTCCAGCCGGTCATGTTATAGCGAAGATGATCTGCATAGCGGTGTATTTCATAGGCTGATCGTTCCGAAAAGTGGAGCGTCTGTCCTCTGAATCCGTTGCGGTAAAGGGAATAATCCACTTTTTCCATTGTTTTCTGTTGAGGGAGTGAATCATATGCTGCTGAATCGGGCCGGGCAACGACGAGGGAATCCGTGGACAGTGACGTGCGAGCGAAAAGACCTGCCACAGATAACATTATGATGAGGACTATGTTCGTGTAAATGTGCATTGCCGTCTGTTGATTTAATAGGTTCAAATTTGAACAATTTACAGGATAGAATCAAATCCTTTATGTCATAAAAAATCTTTTCAGGGAAATAAAAAGATTACTTCTTGCATTCTTTTCTTTATTTGTTTATTTATCGATTGTCAATTTAACAAGATGAAACAGGAGTGACAGAGATGCCATTTATTATTACAGAAGCATGCGAGGGTGTTTGCGATACTTCTTGTATTGATGTCTGTCCGGTGGATTGTATTTATCCTCCAAAGGGATATACGCTTGAATCGCCTGCAGACAAAGATAAACTCAGGGCTGCGAATGAGCAGCTTTATATAAATCCGGAAGAGTGCATCGATTGCGGTGCCTGTGAACCGGAATGTCCGGTGGAAGCAATCTATCCGGAAGAGGAAGTACCGGAGGAGCTGAAGCATTTTATAAAGAAGAATTATGAACGTTTCGGCATCGAGGTTTCCGAATAAGACAGGTCCCTTCCGGAAAGCTTCCGGAAGGGACTTCTTACTTTAATAGTGTTTGAAACCAGGCATTAAAAATTCTTTAACATAGTCATCAATACCTTCCTCAAGGCTCATCATCCTGTGATCGATACCAGCCGCGAACAACTTATCCATTTTTGCTTCCGTGAAATACTGATACCGATCACGCAGCTGTTCAGGCATATCGATGTATTCGATATTAACGGGTATATCCATTGCATGAAAGGTTGCCGTTGCCAGATCTTTAAAGCTCCGGGCACGGCCGCTTCCTAAATTGTATATTCCGTTGATCTTTTCATTCTGCAGCAGTTGATAGATAATCTCGACGACATCCCTTACGTACACAAAATCGCGCAATTGCTCGCCATCCCGGTAGTCCGGATGATGGGATTTAAAAAGCCTGACGGAACCGTTTGCTTTGATCTGGTTAAAGGCTTTATAGACCACCGAGGACATTTCACCTTTGTGATATTCATTTGGACCGTAAACATTAAAAAATTTCAGTCCGCACACCTTACCGGAAAGCTTTTCCCGTAATACTTTAAGATCAAATAATTGTTTGGAATAGCCATACATATTCAGTGGATTTAGATTCTGTATACGTTTTTCCGAATCATCATAGCCCTGTTCTCCAGCGCCGTATGTGGCAGCCGAACTGGCATAAATAAAACGGATATTTTTTTGCCGGGCGTATTCCAGCAAATGCAGCGAATAGCGGTAATTATTTTCCATCAGATAGGCGCTGTCCCGCTCGGTTGTACTGCTGCAGGCACCCATATGAATGATCGCCCGGACAGGTTGAGCGGAATTTAAAAAGCCCATCAGGTCTGACCGGTCCAGGTAATCATGGAAACTGAGATTACGCAGATTTTTCCATTTTTCATTTTCACGCAGCACGTCGACGGCAATGATATCATCGATTCCGGCCCGGTTCAGGCGGGAGACAATACAGCTGCCGATAAAACCGGCGGCACCCGTTACAATAATCATGTATTTTCCTGTTTTTTAAAAAAGGTCATTCAGTCTTTTTTCAGGTCTGTGTATCCAGTTTTTCTTTTGATAGGCATATCCGGCTATCAAAGGAAGGGCAATCGTCGCCTCTGCAAAAACCATCTGTTCGTTCACCGTATCCACTTTGCCCCAGGAACAGGCCTCTTTCAGCGTAGATCCGGAAAGCGCACCATCCCTTTCATCTGCAACTGTAATCTGTACGGCAAACTTGTGCATCGGTCTCGCCTTTTCGATCACTTCGGTAGCAACCACAACATCCTGTACGAAGTTCTTGGGTACGCCGCCGCCGATCATAAAGATACCGGACTCCGGATATTCAATTTTTATTTTTGTAATCTCCAGAAAATCTCTTCCGGAGTCGATCGTCACGACCGGCCCTTCCTCATAATATTGGTGATGCACCAGTCCAAAACCGGCCGAGCAATCGGAAAACGCGGGAACGAAAACCGGTACGCCTTTTTTATAAGCCTGGTAAACGATCGATTCGTTCCGTGATGCTACATAACGGGCATCTTCGGCCAGATATCTGCCCATTTCGTGAATGAATTCCCTGGATGTATAAGGGCGCTTCTCCAGACGGCTGCAGATTTTTGAAATCGTTTCATCACAGACACGTAAATCTTCTTCGTCGATATAGGTATCATAAATACGATCGATCATCAGATCACGCAGTTCATGATCATTAACAAACGGGGATCCGACATAATGGGCGAATCCCAAACCTTCAAAAAAATCCTGATCCACGATATTTGCACCGCTTGAAACGATAGCATCCACCATATTCTTTTCGATCATTGTCAGGATCACTTTTTTCAGACCCGCACTGATCAGGGATCCGGCAAGGGTTAAAAAGACCACCGTATCTTTGTCTTTCTGCATCATGTCAAAAATGCGCGCTGCCCGGTGCAGGTTGCGTGCCTGAAATGACATCCTGCCCATTGCCTCGACCATAGGAACAACATCAAAACCGGTAATGTCGATATGTTCGACTTTCTCTTTTAAATAATCCTTTTTTTGCATCGTATTTCTCCTGAATATAAGATCTTAATTTAGATCCGCCGGATCTGATTTGCAAGCTATAGCCACCTTATTCCGGTCCTCATTTTTAGTTCCGTGAAAGGCGAATAAGTACTGCGGTTTTTGTCGAGAAATTTATGGATAAAGGTTGGATGATTCTGTTGAATGATGTTTTCCGGATTTATTATGGACCGTGAAATACTTTCGTGCAGTTTTTGAGCCCGGCTCCCCCATAACACATAAAACGGTGCTTTATCCCTGTTATTGAGCTGTGCAATAACCGTCTCCAGAAAAGGACGCCAGAATAAAAAATGATGCTTTTTATCTTCCGGACGGGAAAAGGTCAACGCGGTATTTAACAGGAACACACCCTGTTCCAGCCAGGATTCGAACAGGGCGGGCGGATTTTTTATGCCCTTTTTGCGGGCAATGACCCGGCATTCCTGTATCGACGTCTGATAAGTGGCATAACCCTTTTCCACCAGCAGGGCTTTCAGGATATTTTTCAGGGAATTTCCGTTTGTCTTATCAGACCAGTTGGTTATTTCAAGATCCCAGAAGGCGATCCCGCAGGCCGATTGCCGGCGTGGATAGGGATCTTCGCCGAAGATGACGCAGCGGACCGCATCAGGGTGCACCTTATGAAACACATTGAAAATCAGTCGCTTATCCGGGAGGATTTCGTCAAAATCAGTTAGAAAGGTGTCAACTTCCCTGTAAAAGCGGCCGAAATCCACCTTTTCCGCGAGAAACTCCTCCCAGATCAGCGGTAGTCTGCACGGCTCCATACAGTCTCCCCGTGGTCAGATGGTTATCGTTCCAAATTCTTTAAGTTTATTGACAACCAGCTCGCTGATTTCCTGAAGACGTTCTTCGCTCCTGGCTTCGAAGCGCAGGACGAGCACCGGCTGTGTATTCGATGCCCTTACCAAGCCCCAACCGTCACCAAAAAGTATGCGCACACCATCGACATCGATCACATCATAGTTATCCGAAAAATACGTTTTCGCCTTTTCAGCTATAATAAATTTTTCTTCGTCTGTGGCAACTTTGGCGCGGATTTCCGGAGTAGCAAAGTAAACCGGGACCGGCGCCAGCAATGCAGATAGTTTTTCTTCTTTAGAAGACAGGAGTTCCACCAGACGGGCGGAGGCATAGATCGCATCATCATAACCAAAATAACGATCGGCAAAAAACAAGTGTCCGCTCATTTCTCCGGCCAGTGGCGAGCCGGTCTCTTTCATCTTTTTCTTAAGGTTGGAATGGCCGGTGCGCCACATTACGGGTTTTCCGCCGAAGGCTTCGATCATTTCAGGGAGCGCCTGCGAACATTTCACCTCAAAAATAACCGGAGCTCCCGGATGATTTTTAAGAACATCTTCGCTGAAGATGATCATCAGCCGGTCTCCCCAAACAATACTCCCCTTTTCATCTACAACGCCGATACGGTCGCCATCCCCGTCATAGCCTACCCCGAGGTCCGCGCCTTCTTTCTGTACCGTCAGGATCAGGTCCTGAATATTATCCACAACAGTGGGATCTGGATGATGATTGGGAAAATTTCCATCCGGCGTATCGAACAGATCAATGGTTTCCACCCCGAGTTCCCGGAACAGGCGATGGGCGACCAGTGATGCGGCACCGTTTCCGGAATCGAGCACGACTTTCATAGGGCGTTTTATGGTAATATCGTTCCTGATGTGGGCGATGTAGGCATCGATCACTTCCGCTTCACTTACTGAGCCCGATCCCGTTTCAAAATCCTGCTGTTCGATAATGTGCCTGATTTCCTGTATGGCGCTGCCATAAACAGGGGCATTGAACATAGTAATTTTGAAACCATTGAACTCCGGAGGGTTATGGCTTCCGGTGATCATGACACCGGCATCAACGTCCAGGTGGTGCATACTGAAATACTGCACCGGTGTCGGCACACGTCCGATATTGACCACGTCGGGGCCTGCAGAACAGATTCCATCGATCAGGTACCCTCTCAGTTCTTCGGTTGAAAGCCGCACATCGCCTCCTATAGAAACGGTTTGCACCCCTTTTCGCCTGAAATAGGTCCCGATTCCTTTTCCGAGTTGTTCCGTTATATCGTTGGTGAGATCCGTTCCCACAACACCCCGAATATCATATTCCCTGAAAATAAAAGGATTTACCATATCATATCTCCGTTTTCATACACTATTTCATCATACAAGTTGTGAATTTATACAGAGCGACCCGAAAAAATCAATTTTTTAATTTCAGGACTCTTTTTTACAGAAAACCCACCGATAATAATTTGTGTCTGGAGTCATTGATTTTGATTTACATAACCTCTAATTTTTACTAAAGATGGATACAGAGGGTCGAGAAAAAAGGATTTGACTTTATGTGACTTTTTTTTATACTTAATAATAAATTAAATCAGGGCATAAAATAATGGAAGAACGCGTTTTAAAAGCATTAAACAGCATCCGGCCCGGTTTGCAGGCAGACGGCGGTGATCTGGAATTTGTAAAAATCGACGAGAATAATATCGTTTATGTACGGTTAACCGGCGCCTGCGGCGGATGTCCGATGTCAACGCTGACTCTCAAACAGGGCATCGAGCGTATTTTAAAGATGCAGGTTCCCGAAGTCAGATCCGTTGAGGCGGTTTGACCGTTTCAGGAAGGTATATATGATTGAAGTAAATGTAAATGGGATCTTTGTTACACAAACCCAGGCCAGCGGTATATTGCTGAAGGAAAAAGATGGAGAGCGTACGCTTCCCATCATTATCGGTGAATACGAAGCACAATCCATCGCCCTGGGTTTAGAAAACATCAAGCCCCCGCGTCCCATAACGCATGACCTGATAATAAATCTACTGAATTCCAGCGGTGTCTCACTCGAAGATGTTCTTATTACAGAGCTTAAGGATAATACGTTTTTTGCTGTTCTGCGTTGCCGTATGAATATGGAGACCCTGGAAATTGATTCCCGTCCAAGCGATGCCATTGCCCTGGCAGTCCGCATCGGAACACCCATTTTCATCGATGAAATGGTAATGGAACAGGCCGCTTATATTCCTGATGATAAAGAAAAACAGGAAAACGAAAACTTTGTCTTTTCTTCCAAAGATGATGAGATTGAAAAACTGAAAAAGGAATTACAGAAAGCTGTCGATTCCGAAGATTATGAGAAAGCAGCGAAATTGCGGGATAAAATCAAACAACTTGAATCACAATCTTAACCTTTTACGACATTCTGAAATTATTTCTCTGAGTTATCTCTTCCAGATATCAAATTGAAGGGTTCGCTTATGGATCATTATGAATTCAAGGTAAAGTTTTACGGTGTCCGCGGAAGTTATCCCATTGCTCCAGAAAATGGTACAAAAATCGGGGGTAATACGACGTGTCTGCTGGTTCGCACACAAAATCATATCGTTATTTTTGATGCAGGGAGTGGTCTTATCAAGTTAGGTGAGCATCTGATTCCCGAAATACTGGACCATATGAAATCATCCAATGAGCGTTTTCATATCACGTTCGTTTTCACGCACACCCACTCCGATCATCTTATCGGATTTCCCTTTTTCGCACCGCTTTATATGCCGAATGTTCATCTTCACTTTTACGGTCCGGCCACACTTGGAGTGAATTTCGAGGAAATCCTGCGCAGATGGGTGGCACCGCAGTACTATCCTGTAGACATGGATGAATTCCGTTCTACAAAATCGTTTACCAACATCACTGAAAATGTCCTTATTTATTTCACGGAAACAGATCCCGTTCCCAAAACGGCTCACGCGCTGGACGCTCTGCCCGAAAACACTGTCCTGACCATCCGCAACATGAAGTATTATTTTCATCCCAAGGATGGATCATACGTGTACCGTACGGAATGGAAAGATAAAAAGCTCGTCCTTGCGACCGATGTCGAAGAGTACATCGGTTCGGACCAGCGTCTGGTCGGGTTTTCAAAAGGTGCGGATGTCCTGATTCATGATGCACAGTATACGCCGGAGCAATACAAGAAATTCAGCGGTTACGGCCACAGCACGTATACGTCTGCCTGTGATGCTGCCAGACAGGCGGAAGTTAAAAAGCTTCTCCTCTTCCATCACAGCCCAACAAGCAGCGATGAGGATCTGTGGGAACTGGAAAAAATGGCTAAAAAGGAATTTGCGGCCAGCGAACTCGCTACCGAAAAATGGGAGTGGATTCTATAATTCCCGGCGGGTCTGAATGGCCCTGCCTATAGTGGCCTGATCAATATATTCAAGGCTGGATCCAATGGGAATGCCGCTGGCAATACGTGTTACCTTCACCGGCAAATCTTTAAGCAAACGCGATATATATATCATAGTGGCTTCACCCTCTGTACTTGGGTTAATAGCCAGCAAAACTTCACTAACGGTCCCTTCTCTCACCCTTGCTATGAATTCTTTCAGGTGAAGATCCTCCGGTCCCACCCGGTTCAGCGGAGATATGACACCGCCGAGCACATGGTAGAGGCCATGGTATTCCGATGATCCTTCTATGGCAATGATATCAACAATGTCTTCGACAACACATATTTTAGACCGGTCTCTTCCGGGATTTCTGCACACATTACATTGATCATCTTCGGCTATATTGAAACAAACAGCGCATTCATGGGTTTCTTCTTTCAGATGGATAATCGCTTCTGCCAGTTCCTTAGCGTAGGCAGTGTCTGTTTTGAGGATATGTACAGCCAGCCGTTGTGCAGTCTTACGTCCGATACCGGGCAGTTTCGCCAGGGCATCAATGAGCGCATCCAGGGAGGCAACGCCAAATGAAATCATCTTACATTCCCGGCATATTGAAATTGCCCGGTAAACCGCCCAGCATACCACCTGTTATTTTTTGCATCTCCTCATTGGAGCGTTCCTGTGCAGCTTTTACCGCCTGGTTGACGGCAGCAACGATCAGGTCTTCCAGCATTTCCTTGTCATCCGGATCGATAACTTCAGGTTCTATGGATATCGAAACGATTTCCTGTTTACCATTGGCCACGGCTTTAACCATTCCCCCGCCGGCACTGCCTTCCACGGTAATATCGGCCAGTTCTTCCTGAGCTTTCTGCATCTCTTTCTGAATTTTCTGCGCCTGTTTGAGCAGGTTGTTCATATTCATTACAAGTCCTTCCTCTATATAATATCCAAATCGAGTTCATCCACCAGCTTTGCAATAGTGGGATGATCCGATTTTATTTTATTAAGTTGCGTCCTTCGTTCCCCGGGATCATCCTTTTTCTTTTTACCCGGAAATACGGCAGCATCCTGAATGACATGAAGTTCCACATTTATACCGATTATACTGGAAATGATATTTTCCAGGAAATTCCGGTTTTTATCCAT
>CAYPHA010000024.1:0-36763 GCA_964410215.1 uncultured Calditrichota bacterium
GACGAAACGGGGTTCCTCTATTTCCGGGATGATCTGCCTTTTAAAGTAGCAGCCCTTCCCCTGAAGCATATCGCCGGCGATTACCGGGAAAAGCCAGTCGACACATTGAATGCGGCCTGGACCCGCTTTACGGAGGAAATCACACGCACCGAAGTCTTTGATGCGTTGTACGGAGCGTGTAAAAAGGCCCTGAATAACAGAGAACGCTACCTGAAGCGCACGTTGAACAAAATCCGCGACGCCGAAAATGTGGAGCAGAAAAAAGAACAGGCCGAACTCAAAGGAAACCTCCTGCTTACCTTTAAAAATAATATTGAACCCCATACAGATAAAGTATCACTTCAAAACATCTTTAGCAATACGCAAGAAAAGATTGATATTGCTTTGGATCCGCGTAAATCCGTCTCGGAAAACGCCCGGGCATATTTCGAAAAGTATAAGAATGTGAACGAACTCAATAACGTGTTTAAGGCAAAAAAAAATGCCTACGCCCATGAATTGGAAGTGGTTACCACGCTACAGGAGGACCTGGAAAACAGCCGTAAAATAACGGAGTTGGAAAAACTGCGTGACCGTCTGGTCGATATGAAAATGATTCAGGCCGGGGATCGGGACATGAAAAGCGAAACCGCCCTGGAATATTCATTTAACAGGGTTTTTCTTGATGAACGCTGGCATGTTTACCTTGGAAAAAATGGCGAGAATAACGACCTGCTGACATTCCGTTTTGCCCATAAGTGGGATTACTGGTTTCATGCCCAGGGTGTTCCCGGTTCTCATGTGGTTTTACGGCTGCCATCGAAGGAAACCGAGCCGCCGCCCGCTGTCCTGGAGCAGGCTGCGCAACTGGCTGCCGCGAACAGCCGTTCGAAACACTCCGAAACGGTTCCGGTCGTTTATACCCGGGTCAAATACGTCCACCGCATCCGGAAAGCCTCTCCGGGTACCGTACGTTTAACCAATGAAACCGTGATTTTCGTAAAGCCGTTACGGATATCATAATGTCATTGATATGTAAGTCACACACCAGTTGTATTGAATCGTGTTTATGAATATGGGTGCGCGTATTGATTCAGGAAATCAGAAGAGTTCTGCCAGTTTAAGGTGAAACGATATGCGATGAATATTTCCCAGCTCACTTTCGTACTCTGTGAACGAGTAATCGAATGCGATTTTGGGAATCTGGAAACCCACCCCTGTGCTGAAACGTTCCAGGTCATCAAAGCCAAAACGAACGCCGATCAGTTTTCCGTAGGACAGTTCCATCCCCCAGACCGTGTCCATGCTCAGCGGCCCGGCGTTGAGCTGACTTGCGTATTCGCGTCCTTCCAGTAACAGGTTCAGGTCCATCGACGGCATCAGGAACAGGTTCAGTTTCTCGATATGAAAATCATAAGCCACACCGGCCCGCACAGACGGTGTTATGAATTCATTTTCCCCGGTGCTCCATGACAACATGGTAGTGGTTATATCGTGGGCCATAAGACCGAAATGAAGGTTATGTGCCATTTTATAGCGCAATGCGGCATCGAAGCCGAAACCCAGGGCCGATTCGACTTCATAATCCCTGTAGATTGTTTTTACATTGACACCCCAGCTCAGGGATTCAGATAATTTCCGCGCATAGGATACGAGCATCGTGTAGTCTCCGGTATTAAACAGTTTAAGCCGGGACGGATCAATGCGCTGCAGGACTTCATCATAAGCATTGCGGCTGTCTTTGATATCATTGACAGTCAGGTAGAACAGGGATACACCGATGGTTGAACCGTTCTGCATGGGATGCGAAGCACCCAGGTAGTTATACTGAATACTGCTGATAAACTGTTTGCTGTGCATAAACTGCAGTTGTAAACCCTTTGCATCCGTAAGTCCCGCCGGATTCCAGTAGCCCGCGGTAACGTCTGTGGCAACGGCGGTATAGGCTCCGGCCAGACCCTGTGCCCTGCCTCCGGCCCCAAGGTATAGAAATTCACCGGCATATTTCTTGAACGACCCGGCATGAAGATGCATAACCATAAGGGTCAGGATGGTAACGATATAAAGCTGTCTTCTCATATTAAAAACCGACCTTTTAGTTAATAGAATGCAAACATTGCCAATCCGGAAATCAGCGGTACGGACAGGTTGTCATTTACCGGCAACGGAATCAGTTCGACAATTGCAGCGATTGCGGCAACCGGCAGGGCCTGCCATTTTATTCCGTTAACCAGCAGCACAATGAACAGCGCTGTCATGAAAAAACCAAGCGTACCCTCCAGGGTTTTATTAAAAACGCTTTTCTTACCCCAATACTTCCCGACAATGGCGGCAACCGGATCAGCCAGTGTCAGCAACAGCATCGCCGTAACCGCAATAGCAAACGGAAAGACCAGCACGGAAAGCGTAAGAGCGGCGAAAAGGAGCGTTGCTCCCGTTAACTGTTTTTCTTTCTCTGACGACCGGAGCAAGCTTGAAAACACCCTCATAAAATATGAATTGGCCAGCGAGGATACCATGCGTAACAGATCGGCTGTCAGAAAACCTATAGTTAAGATAATACAAATAACTAGAATTTGTTCCCTGTTTAGATAAAAAAAATATAACAAAGGTATAACGGAAGTGACCAGATGAATGGTTTTCCTGCGGATTTCTGCGCTGAGGGAGAGTGCAACCGGCATTATATTTCCCTGGCCCGGCTGTTCGCCCGTTCCTTCAGCCTGCTGCAAGCTGCGGCGATATCGGGTTGCGCAAACACAGCAGCCCCCGCTACAAGCACGTCGGCACCGGCTTCAACGACATCACGCACGGTGTCCCTGTTAATACCACCGTCCACTTCGATCAGGCATTTTGACTGAATGGACGTCAGGTACTGTTTTAAATCGCGAATTTTGTCTAGCGTATAAGGAATGAATTTCTGCCCGCCGAATCCGGGATTGACCGTCATAATAAGAATCAGATCGGTCATACCGGCCACGGCATGAAGCGTCTGAACCGGTGTGGCGGGATTCAGGGCAATACCGGCTTTACAACCCAGCTTTTTTATGGCATCCAGTGTGCGGTCCAGATGCACACAGGTTTCCTGATGCACGGTGATAATCCCAGCCCCGGCAGCGGCAAATGCCTCCAGATACGGATCCGGATTGGTCATCATCAGATGAACGTCAAGCGGTAGATCAGTAATTCGCGAAAGCGTGCGGACCATAACCGGTCCGAACGTCAGATTTGGTACAAAGTGGGCATCCATCACATCGACATGGATAAAATCCGCGCCGTTTTCCGCGACAATTTGAATCTGATCAGTGAGTTTCAGAAGGTCGGCGGATAAGATAGATGGTGCAAGGTAAACCATGATTACTCCTCTGACTCTTCCATCATTTTGCTCGCCGTCAGTTCAATCTCGGTATCTTCGGTAATCGGCTCGCCGACGTTCAGACTCTGTTTAAGAACCGTTTCCGGAAGCATGTTTTCACTTTCTTCATACGTGACCCGGATACGGTTTACGCCCAGCAATTCCAGTTGCCGGCGGGCAGCAGAAAGGCTTTTACCGACCAGTTGGGGAATGGTCTTGCGGGACGGCATTTCTCCGAGGCTGACAGTGAGAGTAATGCTGGAACCCTTCCTGACCTTTTGGCCTTGCGGATAGGACTGGGCGATTACAGCACCTTCAGGATACAGATCATTATAAGCATACATGATCGTTTCCAGTTCCAGTCCGTAGGATCGCAATTTCAATTCCGCATCACGCGGGGAGAGGCTGAAGAGGTTCGGCATTATAATGGGTTTTTCGCCGATACTTACCGTAAGATACACATTGCGGCCGATTTTCACGGTAGAAAACGGGACCGGCATCTGTTCCACGACCGTTCCGACTTCATAATGTTCATCATAGACGGAATCGGCTATGATCACATGGAATCCCTGTTTTTCGAGCGACTGTTTAGCTTCGTCGATCGATTTTTCCACGACATCCGGCATCTGCATTTCCCTCCCCTGATGGGTATAGAGCGGCATTACCACCTTATCCATCAATAGTACCAGAAGGAACAGAATAAAAAACAATAAAATGACCTGAGCAATCCTGTGTGCCCGGATCCAATTCCAGAAACTGTCAAAGCCGTTCAGATTCATGCCGATATGTTACCTTTGTATGGTTATTTACTCTCAACAATTATTGTAACGGGTCCGTAGTTCAACAGGTCCACATCCATCATCGTTCCGAAAATACCCGTTTCAACCGGAACGCCTGATGAACGTATCGTCTCGACAAATCGTTCATATAGCATTTCACCTTGCTCCGGAGGCGCCGCACGGATGAAGCTGGGCCTTCTTCCCTTGCGCGTATCGCCAAGAAGGGTGAATTGTGAAATAGCCAGCACTTCGCCGCCGATATCGAGCAGGGAGCGGTTCATTTTTCCTTCATCGTCTTCAAAAATGCGTAAATTTACACATTTGTCGGCAACGAAATCAATATCTGCGGCCGTATCGGAATCGGCAACGCCAATGAGGAGCATAATCCCTTTGCCAATGCTCCCTACAATTTGCCCGTCCACACTGACGGATGCTCTTCGGACCCGTTGCAACACGACTTTCATCGCGTCTCCTTTAATTTGACCCTGATATTTTCCGTTCCAATAATGGTGCTGAGCTGATTAAGTGTTGCAAATGTCAAATTTATCTTCAGTGCTTTTGACATAAGCTGAACTCCCTGCGATCCGTTAGCTGCAATACGAAAATAGATTTTACTGTTACCCGGACTGGAAGTAAAGGCCATTTTCAGTTCATGGAGCTGGACATCCGTAAAGGTATCTGCGCTCAGTGAAAGCATAATGGATTCGGTGAGCAGTTCCGGCGCGTTCTCGAGCGGTATAATGGAATCACCGATCAGTTTAATGGTATTGTCCGTAATATCCGAATTCAGTTTTCCTTCGATCATGACGACCTGGTCATTCTTCAACAGTGCTTCAAATTGAGGAAATACTGAGCTGAATACGACAATCTCATATGTACGTGTAAAATCTTCCAGTTTTACGAAAGCCATCTTCTGCTGCTTCTTGTCGTAGAGAATTCTCAGATCGACGATTTGCCCCCCGACCCGCATGATACCGGATTGTGTTTGAGCAGAAGTCAGGCTTTGATCCATGACGGCTACGATATCCGTAGCAAAAAGTGTCAGAATCGCCCTGTAATTTTCCAGGGGATGTCCGGAAATATAGAAGCCGAGTAATTGTTTTTCCTGTTTCAGTTTTTCCGCGACACTCCAGTCCGGGATGTCCGGCAATTCCGGATAGGATATCAGACCGGCTTCATCGTTGTCGTCACCGTTTAACTCGAAAATTGACCGCTGTTCCCTGTTTCTGTTTCGTTGATTCTGATAATTCTGGCCGAATTCTACGGCGGATTCGATCATATTATACAATTGGGCACGGTTTCCCTCCAGGGAATCCATCGCACCGGCCATAGCCAGGTTTTCCAGTACTTTTTTATTGACAAGGCGCATATCGATATTGTTCATCATATCAAACAGGGTTTTAAACTGACCGTGTTCTTCACGGGCTTTCACTATGGAAGCAATCGCGCCGCTGCCGACATTTTTAATAGCCTGCATACCGAAGGCGATGACATCCTTTTCGATGGGTACAAAGTTGGCCTGGCTGTAATTGACATCGGGTGCTTTTATTTTAATACCCAATTTACGGCATTCTTCCATCAGGATCATCACACGATCACTGTTACCCACTTCACTGGTAAGGTTGGCTGACATGAATTCAGCCGGATAATGTGCTTTCAGGTAGGCTGTCTGATAGGCGATCACCGCGTAGGCTGTCGAATGGGATTTATTAAAGCCGTATTCGGCAAATTTTTCGATCAGATCAGCGATCGCTCCGGCTGCATCTTTTTCGATACCGTTTTCCATGCAACCTTCAATGAACATCTCTTTTTGCTCCGCCATCACCTCTTTTTTCTTCTTTCCCATGGCCCGTCGCATCAAATCCGCCTGAGCCAGGCTGAAGCCGCCCAGCTGTGAGGCGATCTGCATCACCTGTTCCTGATAGACAATAATACCGTAGGTCTCTTTCAAAATCGGTTCCAGTTTCGGATGCAGGTATTCAATCTCCTTACGGCCGTATTTACGATCGATAAAATCATCGATCATCCGCATCGGTCCGGGCCGGTAAAGGGCGTTCATGGCAATTAGATCTTCGATCCTGCCGGGTTTCAGTTTTTTTAGATATTCCTGCATTCCTGAACTTTCAAACTGGAATACACCGACCGTAAGGCCCTCTCCGAACAATTTGTAGGTTTCACTGTCTTCCAGGGGGATCTGTTCAACAGAAAAGTCTGTATCATACAACGCGCGGATCATGTCTTCCGTTTTCCGGATCACCGTCAGGTTGCGTAAACCGAGAAAATCCATCTTCAGAAGGCCGATCGCTTCGCACCAGCCCATGGTCCACTGTGTCGTAATTTCCTGATCGGAATTTTTATAAAGTGGCACGAAATTCGTTATATCATCCGGCGCAATAATGATACCGGCGGCGTGGACCGATGAATGCCGGGCAATCCCTTCGAGGGTTCTGGAATATTTTACCAGTTCCTGAAGCTGATGGTCATCGCTCTCGGCAAGTTCTTTCAACTCGGGTACTTCATCGAATGCTTTTTTAAGAGGCATGGGTTTCGCACCCTGAACAGGGATCTGCTTGGCAATGGCATCGGCTTTTGGGATGGGGATTTTCAGAACCCGGGAGACATCTCGAATCACACCGCGGGAAGCCATCGTTCCAAAGGTAATGATCTGTGCAACATTTTTCTGGCCGTATTTTTCGCGGACATAATCGATGACCTCATCCCTGCGCTCGACACAAAAGTCGATATCAATATCGGGCATCGTGACACGTTCCGGGTTCAGAAACCGTTCAAACAGGAGCCCGTAACGCAGCGGATCCACATCCGTTATACCCAGGCTGTAAGCGACAATACTTCCGGCAGCCGAACCGCGTCCCAGTCCGACTGGTATATTTTTATCCCTCGCGGCCTGTATAAAATCCTGTGTAATGAGGAAGTAACCGGCAAATCCCATTTTCCGGATGATACCCAGCTCATGGTTCAGGCGCTCTTCCACATCCTTGTCCATGTTCCTGTACTTAGACTGTGCCCCGCGGTATGAAAGCCGCTTAAGGTATTCATCCGGAGAGATATCGCCTTCCTTTTCGGGTATGGGAAAGCGGGGCAGATGCCGTTTGGTAAAATCGATTTCCAGATCGATCTTCTCCGCTATCTCTTCCGTTCGGTCCAGCACATCGGATTTATCACGAAACAACTGGAACATCTCATCCGGTGATTTAATATACAGGTCCTCGGTACCGTAACGCATCCGGTTCGGATCATCCCGGTCTTTACCGGTTTGCAGGCAGAGCAGGATATCGTGAGCTTCATGATCACCGCGGTTTAGATAGTGGTTATCATTGGTAGCAATAACCGGAATGTGCATCTCTTTCGCCAGATCATAGACCTGCGGATAGACGAGCTGTTCTTCGGGTATTCGGTGGTCCTGTATTTCCATGTAAAAATCATCGCCAAAAATGTCGATATATTCTTCGGCGGCAGCGATGGCTTCCTTTTTACTGCCTCTTCTGAGTTTATAGGGGATTTCCCCTTTCATGCATGCGGAGGTTGCTATCAGGCCGTCGGCATATTTGCGCAGCAACTCTTTGTCGATCCTGGGTTTATAGTACATGCCTTCCAGGTAGGCATAGGAAGAGAGTTTTATCAGGTTCCGGTAACCCGTTTCATTCTTCGCCAGCAACACCAGGTGATAAGCTGTGGCTTCGCCTTCCACCGCTTTCCTCAATCCCCTTTCACGGGGTGCGAGGTAGGCTTCCATTCCAATAATCGGTTTAATATCGGCTTTCACGGCCTGCTTGTAAAATTCAAGTGTCCCGAACATGTTCCCGTGGTCGGTAATAGCGATAGCATTCATGTTCAGTTCCGAAGTACGCTGTACGATATCCTTTATTTTCGCCGCTCCGTCGAGGAGAGAATAATGCGTATGACTGTGAAGATGAACAAAAGACACGCGGCAGTCCTTTAATTTGAATATTTTAAACTGTTGATTTTTAATAAATTAAGATAATAACAGCACATTTAATAATTTAAAATTTGACTCTCTGAATTGCAAAATTATTTCGAATCAATTCCCATCTGAGCATAAGGATAAAAAAAGTTGAAAAATTCCATATTTTCCGGATTGTATCAGGGAAAATTTCTTTGAATTGATATTTTTGATTCGTAATATTCATTCTTATTTTGATTTTAATATTGGACGTAAAAGGAGCTTAAAAATGGCATGCATTAAACCCTTCAAAGGTGTTCGCCCGGCACAGGAAGTGGCCGACCGTGTCGCCTCACCGCCCTATGATGTATTGAATACGGAGGAAGCCAGAGTGATGGCAGGTGACAATGATATATCTTTTCTGCATATCAATAAACCGGAAATTGATTTACCCGCGGGAACAGATCCGTATGACACATCGGTTTATGAAAAAGGATCTGAAAATCTGAATTCATTTATGGAGAAGCACATTCTTCTTCAGGATGCGGTCCCCTGCTTTTATATTTACCGGCAGATCATGGGAACGCATACACAGACCGGAATCGTTGCCGGGGCTTCCGTGGAGGAATACCAGAACGATCGTATTAAAAAACATGAGCTGACCCGTCCCGTTAAAGAAGATGACCGGGTGAACCATATCCTTGCCCTGAACGCGCAGACCGGTCCTGTATTTCTGACGTACCGTGCTTCCGCTGAAATCGATACGATTGTCGAACACATATCGTCAGAGGAGCCGACCTATGATTTTACGGCGGATGACGGCATCCGTCATACCTTCTGGGTCGTTGATTCACCGGCGGATATCAGCCGGATCGAGAGTGCGTTCGACAAACTGGACTGTCTGTATGTCGCTGATGGCCACCATCGTTCTGCAGCCGCTTCACGGGTATGTGAAATGAAAAAAAAATCCAACCCTAGCCATACCGGACATGAAGCTTATAATTATTTTCTCTCCGTCATTTTTCCGGATAATCAGATGTATATAATGGACTACAACCGTGTTGTCACCGACCTGAACGGAATGTCCGCCGCAGCTTTTATTGAGAAAGTGTCTGCTGATTTTACCGTTGAGGAGACGAGTGCAACAGTCGCAAAGCCCGAACACAAACATGTATTTTCCATGTACCTGGAGGGTACGTGGTACCGTTTAACGGCCAGGCAGGGCACGTTCAATGACGCTGATCCTGTAAACCGTCTGGATGCCGCTATTTTACAAAACAACCTGCTGCATCCCCTGTTGGGCATCCAGGATCCCCGTAAGGACAAGCGTATTGATTTCGTTGGCGGGATGCGTGGTCTTGCAGAGCTGAAACGCCGTGTGGATTCCGGCGAAATGGCAGTCGCTTTCGCTTTATACCCGACATCCATTGAAGACCTGATGTCCATCGCTGATGCCGGTCAGACCATGCCACCCAAATCGACCTGGTTTGAACCTAAATTACGGAGTGGACTGGTTATACGTCTATTGGACTAAGAGGCTTCCGGATCGATGCCGAAACGCTCCATCATGGAATAGAGACGACGCCGGGTAACGCCAAGCAGGCGGGCTGCCCGGCTTTTATTTCCATCCGCCATTGCAAGAGCCTGCAGGATAAACATTTTCTCCACTTCTTCCAGATTAATGCCGGATTCAGGAATTTCCCAGCGGCCGGAAGCGGATGGGTCCTCTGTTGGTTTTATATCCGGCAGATCAATACTGTCGACAATATCTTCGGACATTATTGCGGCCCGTTCAATCAGATTTTCCAGCTCACGCACATTTCCAGGAAAGGTGTATTCCATCAGTTTACGTTTTACATCGGGTGTTATGGTCTTATCCGGATAGTGTTCCATGAAAAACTGGATAAGTTCCGGTATATCCTCTTTCCGGTCTCGCAGCGGCGGAATAAAGACGGGAACGATATTGATCCGGTAAAACAGGTCGGAACGGAACAGTTTCTGTTCGATCATGGACTCCAGATCGCGATGGGTGGCTGTTAACAGTCTTACATCAACACGGACCGGCTCTTTGCCGCCCAGACGGATGATTTCATTATTCTGGAGGACACGAAGCAGCTTCGCCTGTAATTCAAGCGACAAATCGCCGATTTCATCGAGGAACAGTGTTCCCCTGTCGGCCCGTTCGAACAACCCCGGTTTCTGCTTTATAGCGCCGGTAAAGGCTCCCTTTTCATACCCGAACAGTTCACTTTCCAGCAGTGTCTCCGGAAGTGCGGCACAGTTTATTGCGATAAACGGACTGTGCTTACGGCTGCCCAGCTCATGAACCGCCCTGGCCACCAGCTCCTTTCCTGTTCCGCTTTCCCCGCGCACAAGAACGGTTGCATCGGTTTCACTCACCTGCCGGATCAGTTTGAACAACTGGCGCATCTTTTCACTTTTACCGATAATACCGGGAAACACATCCGGCAACGGGTTTTTCTTTTTCAGAATGCGGTTTTCCTCTGCCAGGGATTTCAATTTAAGGATCCGTTCGATGCGGATATGAAGTTCATCCATTTTGAAAGGCTTGATCAGATAGTCGTAGGCGCCCATCTTCATTGCCTGCAGTGCTGTTTCCTGGGTGGCGAAGGCGGTCATGAGGATGACAACGGCTTCCGGGTCCTTTTTACGGGCATACTCCAGAACCTGTAAACCGTCAACCGGAGCCATTTTTAAGTCGGTAATAATCAGGTCATAACGTTTTTTATCCAGTTTCTGCATGGCATCGCTGCCACCTGTGGAAATATCAGCCGTGTAAGACTCCAGTTCGAGCGAAGTCTTCAGCAGTTTACACATGCGTTCTTCATTATCGACAACAAGAATATGTGCCATACCCTATCGCAGGATTGCTCTCAACAAGATTAAAAAACCGCTTTTATTGTGTTTCAGCAGGTCGAAGTTTTTCATTGCATCTTCAAAGGAAGGATTAATTTTCAGGGATTTTTCAAATTCCGTAATGGCCTTCAGGAAGAATTCCCGGCACTGGATCAGATGAATCACACCCAGTTCATTCCAGAAATCAGCGTATTGGTTATGTGAATGTACTTCATTCTTAATGACGTGTTCATAAAATTCCAGATCATTTTTCGTCAATTCGCGTCCACCGTACATGAACTTCAGAAAAAAGTAATCCATGATCATGCTGTCATCCCTGGTGGAAATGATATCCACCTGAATACGGAGCAAGGCTTCAATAATTTTCTTACGGTTTCCGGCTTCGATGATACGGAAGAAATCATTAAACCGGATCTGCCATTCTTCGTTCTGATAGCGATCATGGTTTTTTATTGACGTGAATGTGCGCATTACGCGGGCCGGGACGATTACATTTTCTTCATCGGAAGCGTCCTGGAGAGTGGAAAGGAACAGGATAATACCGAGGTTAAAATTCGCTTCCAGATAATCCGGACGGATATCGATGGCTTTTTGAACATATTGTGTGGCGAGCTGGAAGTGTTCCTCCTGGGCATACACGACGCCCAGGCAGTTGAGTAGGTCGGGATAGGTTGGTTGTTGCTGGTGTGCTTCTTCGAAAGCCTGCGCCGCTTTCGGGTATTCCCGGAGCATGATGCGGGAAAGACCGAGATATTTGTACGCAGCGATAAAATCCGGTTTCAGATCGATGGCCCGTGTCAGGTTTTCGGCTGCTTCCTGGTAGAACCCCTTGACAAAAAACAGCTTACCCAGGCGGAAATGCGGCATGTTTTTACGGAGCAGCTTAATTTTCTCATGCACATAAAACAGGACTTTTATTTCTTCAATCGTTTCGTTGTGCAGTTTTCGGGTCGATTTTTTTACGAATTCCTCTTCCATACCGGGTACTTCCCTAACCCGGAAATCATAGCCGTTCTGATTACTGAAAAGATACTGCCCTTTTTCAAATACTTCACTGCGAACCAGATTTTTATTGGGGTCATTACCGGTATGAACCTGAATTTCTCTCTCGCCGAGGCTAAATACGTCCTTGAAACCGATTCCTTTTTTCAAAAATCGCTCCTCATTAAATCGGTGATCTGAGAATATAATGCAACTTCACACTTTTTTCAATCGAATCAAGGGCATCACCTTAAGAATATATGAAACGATTTGGTGCGGCGACAGATGCAGCTATAAACCTACAAAACCGTGCGCTGTTCAGGCATGTGAGACCTGAGAGCGATTCGATTGCAGTAATTTATCCACTTTTTCCTTCAGGAGTCCGACATCAAACGGTTTTGTGATCATATCATCAGTACAATCTGCCAGGTTTTTCTCTGTAACCTTATCGGCAGAAAAGTAGGTGTACATTATAATTATTTTCAAATTGCGATGGCTGGCCTTCAGATGATTTATCAGTGAAAGGGCATCCGATCCGGCATATTCCGCTTCAATCAGCAGAAGATCTATACGGTGAAGACGGATTGTATAATCGATATACTCCAGTTCCTGGCGTGCAATTACCCGGTAATTATCTTCCAGAAAGAGACGCACATTCCGGCTGAAATCTTCATCAGGATCAATAACCAGAATATTCTTTTTGGAAGCAGTATCATCCTCATTCATAACAGGGCTGAATTGCAAACGCAATGCCAGAGGGAAACAGTAAGGAAAATCAGTAGACAACCGGTTGAACGGGACACACAAAAAACATATCGTAACCTGTTGTTTTTCCTGAAAAATTCCGGCAAGAAAATATACCTGTTCGCAGGACACAGCCGTTCAATATGTCCTGAATTTATTAGAACAGTGGAAATAACTTCCCACTTTTAGCAGTCACTGAATTGCATTATTCCCAGTTTTGAGAATAAATGCACAGAGGACTGTTTACCTGCCTTATTGATAGGACTCCAGCGAAATCATTACATCAATACGCCGGTTGAGTGTACGTCCTTCACGCGTTTCGTTAGACGCGATGGGTTTTTCTTCGCCAAATCCGACAAATGAGATCTGATTCGGCTCCAGTTCCATATTCGCGATGATATATTCACTGACCGCTTTTGCCCGGTGTTCGGATAATATTTTGTTGGTCCGTGATTCGCCAAGCGCATCTGTGTGGCCTTCGATCATGACATGGCCGTTACTAAACTCACGGATTGCGTGCTGTATCTTGGTTAGCAGTGAAAAATATTCCGGTTGAATGATCGCTTTGCCGGAAGGAAAGTTCAAACCATAGAGACGAATGATCAGCTTATCGCCTTCATAAATCACTTTCCCCTCTTCCGGGGAAAACAAATTCTTGACACGTTCAATTTTCTTCTGCAGTTCCATTTTCTTTTCAAGTTCCGCCGAATAATTGGCTTCGCGTTCTTTCACTTCTTCCAATTCTTCCTGAAGACGCAGATTTTCCTGTACAAGGTGCTTTTTTTCTTCTTTTAGATTTTTAATATACGCTTTCAATGTTTTTACCGTCGACTCCATGCCTTCATCAAATTGTGGCTCATGGTTAAACAGGGCGCTCATTTCCGTCAGTATTTCCTCGTATTTGAGGATGAGGATTTCCCAGTTTTCCTGTTTACCCGAAATATTTTTTATCGTTTTGGCGAGATAAGCTGCATGACGGCCCTGATAAGCGGCCTGTGACGCTTTTTTGACAGCTTCTTTCGTAGCATACCGGTCGGTTTCAAGAATCTGGATAGCCTGGGAGAGAAGATTCTGAGCATCGCTTATGGTATGAAAAGCGTATTTTTCGGCCTCTGCCTCCTTGGCAAGCGCAATCTGTTCCCGGGCATCATTCAGAATGCTGTTTTTAATAGATAATAATTCCGCCTCCTGAAAGTATCTCGTAGCACGGGCACCATATTGCCTTGCGTCATCGACGTCGTCATCTTCCAGATTTCTGGCTGCCTTATAAAGTTCATCTTCTCCCTTTTCCCAATTTTCCGGAGCATAAAGAGGAGCATTTGCCGACAAGGCTGCTTCCCGCGATTCGATTGCTTTGGACAGGGTAATTTCTGCAAGTTTAATGATTTCCAGTGCCCGTCGAGCATAATCAGCCGATTCTTCGAGCTTCTCGCGTACCTGTTTGATACTTTTCTTTTTGTCATAATCGCTGCTGGCCGATTCAAAATGCCCTATCGCCTTTTTAAAAAATTCAGGTGAAAGCACTTCGCCGTCCTGCGCACGGACCTGATCAAGCAGCTCCGAATAATCTGAGAAGAATTTATCTTTGGGTGTGGACTGTCCCAGCAAAAATCCGCAAAACAGAAGCGTAATCAGAAGACTTCTTTTTATAATCATGGCATACCTCATTTCAATCAAATAATGAACATTCTTAATTAAACCATCACTTCCTGTTTATCAAGAAGTTTATGAATTCTATGACAGGCAACATTCCCAATACCCTTGACGCAGACAATGGATTCTTCATCCGTTATCGATGCCACGGTATCGAGCAGTTCCTCCACATTATTCACGGATACAATTTTTTTATTATTACCCTGGATCAGCCGTGCGCCCTTTGCAATATACGCGGCGTATTGCCCGACGGTGATAAGACAATCAAATGGTAGAGCGGATAAAAAATAGCCCATATTGAGATGACGATCCTCGACATTGATGCCGGATTCCGTCATATCCCCGACAACCAGGATCAATCTTTTACCGTGTTTTTTAAAACTGATCAGTGTTCTGGCCGCCTTGCTTACGGAACGTGATGTTCCGACATAACTTTCGTCGATGATATAGTGGCTTCCGGATTTGAGCAGTTGGCCTCTTCCTTTGGCGTGCTTGTATTTCGAATGAAATATGTCGATAATCTCGGGTATCGTAAAGCCCAGATTCACCGCCGCTGCCGTTGCCGCAAGAAAATTATAGACATCGGCGATACTGTAAATCGGTATCGTGATTTTATACTTCCCGTTCAATATAAAACGTGTGCCTTCCAGCCCCTGCTGTACGATATCTCCGGCATAATAATCCGCATTCTGGCTCAAGCCGTACTTGATGACGTTTTTTGTGGAAATGTAGTCTACCAGTGCCGAGCTGAGTTCGTCGTCCTTATTCAAGATAGCCAGCCCGTTCCGGGCCAGGTATTTCACCACTTCGGATTTTTCCAGGGCAATCTTCATGACACCACCCAGGTAGCTCAGGTGGGCATCGCCAATATTTGTGACAATACCGATTGTCGGTTTTATCAACCGCAGTATTTCCGAAAATTTTTTCTCGCGCTCATAATCGAATTCAAACAGGGCAAAATCATATTCCGGATTCAGTTTGTCAAGCGTCCTGATATTATTCAGCCAATTACCCCGGGAGAACGTGTTGGAAAGAACCTCTCCCTTCGTGGAAAGAATGGTTTGCAGCATGTGTATCGTCGTCGTCTTACCAAGATATCCGGTCACACCGATAACCGGTTTGGTAAAAGCCCGGCGTAAAGAGATGTAGCTTTTTTTATCATCAATAGACAGTTTCTTTTGTTCGGTCAATACATATCTCCGGGTGCATGACAAAGTTATAATTTAGATAATGGGCAGGTTTCAATCAACAGATATTTAATTTTGCCGGCAGGATTGCGCATTGTATCAGAAGCTAAAAAACCGCTGCGCCTCTTTCAGTTGTTCGATAAAATAGTCGATTTCTTCAAAGGTATTGTACAGATAAAAACTGGCCCGGGTGGTTGCCGCGATGTCGAGTTTCCGCATAATCGGTTGAGCGCAATGATGTCCTGCCCGAACCGCCACACCCTGCTGATCCAGAAAGTGGGCCAGATCATGCGGATGAATGGATCCTATATTGAACGATATGACGCCGCCGCGTTCCGGAGCCGAACCATAAATCACCATACCATCCAGTTTAGCCATTTCTTCCAGCGCATAGGTGGCCAGTTCCTGTTCATACATGGTAATATTCTCCATACCGATTTTTCTCAGATAGCGGATTGCTTCTGCAAAACCGGCGGCACCGGCAATGTTTGGTGTACCGGCTTCAAATTTATGGGGAATTTCCGCCCAGGTGGCATTATCAAGCCAGACCGAACTGATCATATCTCCCCCACCCTGGTAAGGATTCATATTTTCGAGTATCTGGGCTTTGGCATATAACACACCGATGCCGGTCGGTCCCAGCATTTTATGCGCGGAAAAAGCAAGAAAATCACAATCAAGGTGTTCGACGTCGATGGGCAGATGCGGAACGCTCTGGGCGGCATCCAGAAGAACCGGCACGCCCCTGTCATGGGCCATACTGATGATGCGCTTGATGGGATTAATGGTGCCAAATACATTTGACATGTGGATGACGGCAATCAGCTTCGTTTTATTTGAAAGAATCTTCTCGAATTCGGGAAAATCGAGGGATCCGTCTTCCTTGAAGGGAATGAACCGCAGCGTAGCGCCGACTTCCCGTGCAAGAATCTGCCAGGGAATCAGGTTACTGTGGTGCTCCATCTCGGTTAGAATGATCTCATCACCCTTCCCGATGAATTTACGTCCCCAGCTGTGTGCAACCAGGTTTATGGATTCGGTGGTTCCACGGGTAAAGATGACCTGCCGCTCCGATTTGGCACCGATAAAATTTCCGACTTCGCTGCGCGCATTTTCAAACACCCGCGTCGCACGCTCACCAAGTTCATGAATAGCACGATGCACGTTGGCATTCTGTTTCCTGTAAAACGTATCAACAGCCCGGATGACCGGTTCAGGTTTCTGGGTCGTTGCACCATTGTCAAAATAAACGAGAGGTTTCCCATGTATTTTTTCTTCGAGAATTGGAAAATCTTTTCTATATGTCCGGGCCGCAAAGGTCTGGTTCACGACATGTACATCTGCAGATTCCATAACTATCCCATCATTTTCAGGTTACAGGTAACCAAGCTGGAGTTTGGCCGCTTCTGACATCATTTCAGGTCCCCAGGGCGGATCCCAGACGATTTCCACATCGATGTCTTCTACGCCGGGGAGGGCCTTGATTTTCTGTCTCACTTCAGCAGGAAGGGACTGAGCCGCCGGACAGTTAGGGGATGTCAGTGTCATCAGTATTTTTACGTCGTTGCCGCTGACAGCAATATCATAAATCAGGCCGAGCTCATAAATATTAACCGGAATTTCCGGGTCAAAAACGGTTTTTATAATTTCTTCAATCTTTTGTTTTTCTGGTTTGTCACTCATATTGTTTCTCACTACGTTTGTTCTGTTGAAGCCGGTTTTTCCCCGGCACTGATGGCATTATGCAGGGTGTGCCAGGCCAGGGTGGCGCATTTAACACGCATCGGGAACTCGGCGACACCTGCAAATGCAGCAAGTTTTCCCAGTTCTTTGACAGACGCTGCGTCATCATCTTCTCCGGTTACAACTTTTTTAAACAACTGGAAGAGATGTTCCGCTTCTTCCAGCGATTTTCCCTTGATGACCGAACTCATAATGGAAGCCGAGGCCTTGGATATGGCACAACCGGAACCGGAAAAGCTGATATCGGAGATCTTTCCCCCTTCTGTTTTAAGGTAGACCGTATAATGATCTCCGCACAGCGGATTATCCCCTTCCGCCACCCTGTCCGCATTTTCCATTGTATGAAAATTCCGCGGGGAACGGTTGTGGTCCAGAATCAGTTCCTGATAAAGATCCCTGAAATCTTCCATATCTCTTTCCGTTTCTATTTTACAAAATGTATATCTTCTTCCATGCGCTTCTGAAGCAGCCTTTCCACTTCGCTTTGAACAGGTGGCAGTGTGATGCCTTCGGTTACCACTTCCACAAAAGCATAGGTAAGAAGATTCTCAGCATGCTCTTTGCTCATCCCTCTGGAACGCAGATAAAACACCGCTTCCTCGTCAAGCTGACCAACCGTGGCACCATGGGTACAACGCACATCATCGGCATATATTTCCAGCTGCGGTTTTGTGTCGATTTGAGCGTCCTCCGATAATAAAATACAGTTGTTCGACTGCAGGGCATCCGTTTTCTGTGCGTCAGGACGAACCATGATTTTACCACTGAAAACGCCCCTGGACTTTCCATCCAGGATACCACGGTAGAGTTCGTGACTCGTACAGTGGGGCATGGCATGGTCCAGAAACGTATGATTGTCGATGAGCTGGCGTTCATGTCCCAGGTACAATCCATTAACAACGGTATCGACGCCGGTGCCGTCCAGACGGGCCGCGATGTTGTTACGCACCAGCCGGCCGCCGAATGTCGAAGCCACCGAACGGAAGCGGCTGTCCCGGGCCTGGGTCAGCACTGTTGAACTGACGTGAAAGCTATTCAGGCTTTCATTCTGTATCTTGTCAAAACTCACTTCCGAATTCGCGGAAAGGTACAGCTCAGAGACCACATTGGTCAAATAAATATTTTGTCCGGCTGATACATAGTATTCGGCGATGTCGGCTTTACTGTTCTTTCCGGCAACGATCATATTTCGCGGGGAAGACACCTGGGGGGCGCCTTCATCCGTGGCAATATACAATAACAGCACCGGTTTGTTCATAACTATATTTTCCGGAATTTCGATAAAAGCACCGTCCTTAAGAAAAGCCGTATTCAGGGCATAAAAGCTATCTCCTGAAGCAAGCTTCATGCGGGTCAGTTGCTCCGAAATCACGTCCGGTGCCTGCCTCATCTGGCCAGCGAGGTGTGACAGCACAACCCCCTCCTCCACTTCCTGAACAGAGGACAATCGTTCGGAAAAAATGCCATTCACAAAAACGAGCAGATGCCCCTCCCATCCTTCAGGTATAACGGAGGCCATGAATTCCGCCGTTATCATGTCATCCCGTTGCGCAAGTACAGGGCTGAAATCGGTCTGCACCAGCGGTGCAATATTCGTAAAACGCCATTCTTCATCACGGGTTGTAGGAAAACCGTGCTCGGCAAAATAATCTATTGCCTCTTTACGAGCCGCATAAAAGGGCTGTTTGGTTTCACCGTTCAAGCTGTTTTCAAAAACAGAGAACGCTTCAATATATTTTTCTAAATGTTTATTATCGTAAGCCATACCTGAAAAGGCTCCTTTTTAATTGGGTTTAATCCAGTCGTATCCTTTTTCTTCCAGTTCCAGGGCAAGTTCCTTGCCTCCGGATTTCACAATTTTGCCATTATGCAAAACATGTACATAATCCGGAACGATATAATTCAGCAGACGCTGATAGTGGGTGACGACAATCGTCGCATTTTCTTTCTTTTTGAGTTCATTCACGCCATTCGCAACGATTCGCAATGCATCAATATCGAGACCGGAATCGGTTTCATCCAGAATCGACAGCTTTGGTTCCATCACAGCCATCTGGAAGATCTCGTTACGTTTCTTTTCACCTCCCGAAAAGCCTTCATTCACGGAACGGTTCAGAAGTTTCTGATCCATTTCCACCAGCGCCATTTTTTCTTTAACCATTTCCAGGAAATCAGCAGCGTCTATCTCTTCTTCATTTTTGAATTTCCGTATTTCATTGAGAGCCGTCCGCAAAAAATACAGATTGTTCACACCGGGAATTTCGACGGGATACTGGAATGCCAGAAAAATCCCGCGACGCGCGCGCTCTTCGGCTGCCAATTCGAGAAGGTCTTCATTTTCATATAGGATTTCACCTTCTGTAACTTCGAATTCCTCGCGGCCTGCCAGAACATTGGCAAGTGTACTTTTTCCGGAACCATTCGGTCCCATGATGGCATGTATTTCACCAGGCTTTACCTTTAAGTCAATTCCTTTGAGGATCTCATTGCCTTCCACCGAGGCATGTAAATTTTTAATTTCAAGCATGTTCATACTCTCCATTCTATATAATTTTTTATTATTAACCAACACTGCCTTCAAGGCTGACACTTAACAAATTCTGTGCTTCAACAGCGAACTCCATGGGCAGCTCACGGAAAACTTCTTTACAATAACCGTTTACAATCATGGAGACGGCATTCTCCGTATCGATCCCACGCTGGTTGAGGTAGAAGATCTGATCTTCACCGATTTTCGACGTCGTGGCCTCATGTTCCACCTTGGAACTGGTATTGTTTACTTCGATGTATGGAAACGTATGCGCGCCGCATTTATCGCCGATCAGAAGTGAATCACACTGTGAAAAATTACGGGCATTCGTCGCGTTTTTCTGGATTTTAACAAGTCCACGGTACGAATTGTCGCTCTTACCTGCGGATATACCTTTGGAAACGATCGAACTTTTCGTGTTCTTTCCAAGGTGAATCATTTTTGTTCCCGTATCAGCCTGCTGACGGTTATTCGTCATGGCCACAGAGTAAAACTCCCCGATGCTGTTGTCACCTTTGAGAATCACGCTGGGGTACTTCCAGGTAATCGCAGAACCGGTTTCCACCTGTGTCCACGAAATTTTGGAATTCACACCTTTACAGATACCACGCTTGGTAACAAAATTATAAATGCCGCCTTTACCATTTTCATCACCGGGATACCAGTTCTGAACTGTCGAATATTTTATTTGCGCATTATCGAGGGCAACCAGTTCAACAACTGCCGCATGTAGCTGATTCTCATCGCGGATCGGTGCCGTGCAGCCTTCCAGATAGCTGACATAACTGCCTTCCTCCGCTACAATCAACGTGCGCTCGAACTGTCCGGTATCGGCTGCGTTTATACGGAAATAGGTAGACAGCTCCATGGGACAGCGTACGCCCTTTGGAACATAGACAAAAGAACCGTCGCTGAAAACGGCAGAATTCAACGCTGCATAAAAATTATCCGTTGAGGGCACAACCGAACCGAGATACTTTTTAATCAGTTCAGGATGATTCTGGATCGCTTCCGACATGGAACAGAACACAATACCCATTTCGGACAGCTTTTCCTTGAACGTTGTAGCGACGGAAACACTGTCAAAAACAGCATCTACCGCCACGCCGGCCAGCAGCTCCTGTTCATGCAGCGGAATACCGAGTTTTTCATAGGTTCGAAGCAGCTCCGGATCCACCTCGTCCAGGCTGTCATACTTGGGTTTCTTGCCGGGCGCCGAGTAATAGACGATATCCTGATAGTTGATTTCTGGATAGTTCACCTTCGCCCAGTCCGGTTTCTTCATTTTAAGCCAGTTCCGGTAAGCCTTGAGACGCCACTCCAGCATAAACTCCGGCTCGCCTTTTTTCAGAGAAATCGCTTTGACGACATCCTCGTTCAAGCCGGGAGGGAGGGAATCCGCTTCGATATCGGTCACAAAACCATATTTGTACTCCCGGTTCGCCAGGGACTCAAGACGTTCTTTTTCTGTACTCATATAGATGATTCCTTCATGGTTTATTGTATACTTTGATTTACCTGCAATACGTCATCATGTTTAAAAACCGGATATCGTTTCGCAAGGCTTTCCAGTGAAATCCCTGCGAAAAACCGGTTCAGTTCATTCTGGATCACTGCCATGGGTGTCCTGATCGTGCAGCTTGCATGCTGTTCACAGTTTACGGGACTGGCCGCAATACAGGATGTCAGGGTAATCGGTCCGTCAATAGCCTCGATAACCTGCTGAATGTTTATATCCTGCAGTGATCTGGTCATGACATAACCTCCCTTCACTCCCTGAACCGAGTTAAGGAGGTGTTTCCTGGAGAGACTCTGCAGCACTTTTCCCAATAATTCATAGGGTATTTTATAGCGTTCGGCCAGCTCTTTTGCTGTTGTCGCCCGAGCCGCATTCCGTTCTGCCAGGTCCAGAAGAACGATCAGTGCATATTCAACTTTTTTATTTATCTTCAACATTTTCAATATACCCGACTTAATTTGTCGGATTTATACAACAAAAAAAACAGGAAAATATTCCTGGTTTGCCGGCATCTTTTTAAAAACTGAGTTAATTCGGTTTTTCTTCAAGAGTTGTGTTATTTTACAATGAATTCATCGATACTGCAAACAAAAGAAGATGGCCTGTTATTGACAGGGCCTTCTTGACAGGCAAATTTTATTTAATTATATTTGCGGACGTGTTGGGGCTATAGCTCAGTTGGGAGAGCGCTTGAATGGCATTCAAGAGGTCAGGAGTTCGAGCCTCCTTAGCTCCACATTAAGCCGGTTCATCAAAATGATGTCCGGCTTTTTTTATAACAGCTTTTCCAGATATGCGGTGAACTTCCGGACATCTTCCTCCGTTGTATCCCAGGAAGTCATCCAGCGCACTTCGTTATGGTTCTCATTCCAGATATAGAAAAAATATTTTTCCTGCAGCGGTTTTATAATCCGCGCGGGTACGCGTGCAAACACACCGTTTGTTTCCACCTTCTGTGTTATTGCGATCTGAGGGAAATGTTTCAGGGATTCCGCGAGTTCCCGGGCCATTTTATTGGCATGTTCCGCATTTCCGCGCCATAAATCATTGGATAGAAACGCGTTAAACTGGGCACCCATAAAACGCATTTTCGAGTGCAGTTGCATCCCCTGCTTACGGATGTATTTGAAATCCGATGAAAGCGACAGATTAAAGAAAACGACTGCCTCGCCAAACATCATCCCGTTCTTCGTACCGCCGAATGAAAGGATATCGACACCCGCATCTTTTGTAAACGCCTCAAACGGGCAGCCCAGGGCCGCAGCCGCATTTGAAATACGCGCCCCGTCCATGTGCAGTAACAGGTCATATTCATCAGCCAGACGTCTCAGCTCTCTGAGTTCATCAAAAGTATACACGGTTCCCATTTCCGTTGGTTGTGTAACAGAGATCACTTTCGGTTGCGCATGATGTGGGAACCCGAAACCATGAAGATAGGGCCTGATCAAATCAGGCGTCAGTTTTCCGTCAGGAGTGACGACCGTCTGCAGTTTACAGCCGGTAAACTTTTCCGGCGCACTGCATTCGTCGACATAGATATGGGCCGTATCCGCGCAGATTACGGAATGATAGGATTTTAAAGCCGCCTGCAGCCCCAGAACATTGGCGCCGGTGCCGCCATAGACAAAATAGACCTCAATAGCATCACCCAGATGCCGTTTAAACGTCCGGACGGCTTCTT
This sequence comes from uncultured Calditrichota bacterium, assembly GCA_964410215.1. Taxonomy (GTDB): domain Bacteria; phylum Calditrichota; class Calditrichia; order Calditrichales; family CAYPHA01; genus CAYPHA01. The sequence continues at coordinate 22,948 of CAYPHA010000024.1, forward strand.
CCGTATAGGGATCATCACCATACCCTATTGTATGCCCGTCGTTACAGGCGGTAATTGCCTGAAGAACAACCGGGTGTGTACCGGCATTATTATCACTGGCAAAGCTTCTGTTATTCATCTCATGAAATTCCGTGCCGCTGACATGCGGCGGTTAAATGTTTACTTGTAGTCCGTCCCAAGGTGCGGATGGACATTACCTGTCTTTACATCATCGAAATAGCGTTCCAGGGAAAAGTAAACGGCGCTGAATGCGATTTCCTCCCAGGGAATATCCTTTTCCCCGAAAAACCGCAATTCGCTGCATTCGGTTGTGATCTCGGCATCCCGGTCCGGCACTTCTGCCAGGAAGAGCATATATATCTGTCCAATGGGCGGAATACTGAAAATCGTATGCAACCGCGTAATATGCACATCCAGCCGCGTTTCTTCCTGTGTTTCCCGCAAGGCACCCTCTTCCACGGTTTCATTGTGTTCCAGGAAGCCGGCGGGAACAGTCCATTTGTCCTTCCGCGGTTCGGTCCCCCTGCGACACATGAGTACCTTTCCGTTTCTGACCGGAATACACCCTACGACAATTCTGGGATTCTGATAGTGGATTTTACTGCATGTTTTGCAGATATACCGCTCCCGGTCATCATTCTTCGGAATCCCGCGTACGACCTGATTTCCACACCTGCTGCAATAATTCATTCTAAAGGCCTTCCGGAAAAGGATACTACATGATTGTGGTTTGTTCGACAAAGATATCGAGTAAGTTATGGAGCCCCTGCCGGTCGGAATCAGTAAACCGTCCCCTGAGCGGACTGTCGATATCGAGGACACCAAACAATTCCCTCCCGGAGAATACGGGCAGCACAATTTCGGATTGTGACGCCGCATCGCAGGCAATATGCCCCGGAAAAGCATGGACATCGGGAACAACCTGTGGCTGACCGGTGAAAGCGGCTGTTCCGCATACGCCGCTTCCAAACGGGATGCGTATACAGGCCGGTTTGCCCTGGAAAGGACCCAGCAGCAATTCACCGGATTTGTTAAGATAGAAACCAACCCAGTTCAGGTCCGGAACATTATAAAAAATGAAGGCAGAAAAATTGGCCATATTGGCTACCGGATCATGTTCATCTTCCAGGAGCGCGCGCAGGGACGGCCCCAGTCTTTTATAGTGTTCCTCTTTTGACATCGTGGTGTCAACGCCAGTATTGAAAGTATGTTTCATCACGTACATCCCATTCATCGCGCGAATAAAGCGCATCGCTCGTTTCCGTCAAAACCCATTTTATAAACCGTGCAACCATATCGGGATCTTCAAGCTGTCCGTTTTCCTTATACTCAATGAACTTCTGAACGTAGGGAAAATCCGATTCAGGAACAGTGCGGATCAGGTCCTGCATGGGCGTATCCACGATTCCGGGCCGCAGGCTGCCGAACAATATACCCGTGTCTTTAAATTCTTCCCTGAACACTTTATACATCATGAAAAGCGCGGCCTTGGATACGCAATAAGCGCCCCAGCCGGGGTAGGCATTATGAGCGGCTCCGGATGAAATATTCAGAATCCGGCAGGACTTCAGATGAGGGAGCAGATCCCGTGTCAAAAATAAAGGGCCTTCCACATTGATCGCCTGGTGGAGACGCCATTCCTCCGTTTTCATGTTTTTAAGGGATGTTACCGGTTGAAGAATGGCCGCGTTGTGAACCAGATATCCCGGCAAATCGCCGGAGATCAGGATATCGACCAGTTTTGCCCGGTCCGCAGCATTGGCGATATCTGACTGTACAGGACGGATACGATCCGGCCATGCATCAGCCACTTTCCGGAGCGCCGGCAATCTGCGTCCGGTTATGACAACCGAATGCCCGTTTGCTGCCATTAGTCTGGCCAGTGACGCACCAATTCCTGTTCCTCCGCCTGTAATACAACAACGTTCTTTCATAACACACCTAAAAAATTTGCATGATTAGTTCATCGATTTGATCACTTTCAAAGTGACCGGAATCGGATAACCTCTCTTTCCAGAGCTGGGGCATAAAAGGAACCCTGCCCCATTCCCTTATGATCCCGGATAAATCCGATTCCGAACGATCCGTTTTTACAGACACAAGGTATCCGTGATCGATCTCAAATTCAAGATTAATTTCGGATTCCCGGAAGCAAACATGACGTCGGACTCGAAAAAAAGGTGTTCTTCCGTAATTCCACTCCCAAGTCATATACCGTTCCGCTGCAAGCCGCTTTACCTGTTTCCAGTCTTCTTCTGACAGGATAAAATCCCTGGTTTCCGAATACCGGTTTTCAAAAACTCTTCGCAAGCAAACAAGAAACTCTGAAATTGAAATGTTATCTTTGAGATAGGATGCAATATTTGTTACCGGCGATGGAACCGACTTTGTGCTATGGGATTCAATGCCCCGGACACTATGGCCCAGCAGTTTGCGTAATCGCACCAGGTCCGTTTCATAAAGCAGTGTGCCATGACTCAACAAAGCATTCCGGCTGGAAAACTGGGCGTTTCCGGAAATCTTCCGGCCACCAACAACAATATCATTACGCGCATTAATCTCTGCCGGCACACCTCTGCAAACCAACATTTCAACAATAGGTTTAATAAATTTAAAGTATTTGTTGAACTGTTGAGGTGTGTATTTCGTAATAAAGGTGAAGTTTATGTTCCCCAGGTCATGGTAGACCGTACCACCGCCGGATATTCTCCGGAATACGGGTGTGTCCGTTGTGACCATGGCAGGTATATCTATTTCACGAAACGGGTTTTGATGTTTTCCAATGATCAGTGACGGTTCGTTTCTATAAAAGAAAAGATAATCGTTCGCGATATCCACATGACGCACCAGGAATTCTTCGAGGGCCAGATTGATTTCCGGTATCGTATTGTCATTTGTATCTACGATATACAGTGTATTCATATTTTGGGATGACCTGTCACCTGCCGCCTAAGCACTGTTAATTAGTTGAATGGAGTGCCAGGCGGTTTCCCTCAGAATCAATAAAAACAGCCATATAACCGATTTCTTCATTGATCAGTGCTTTTGGCGATTCGATTTTTCCGCCGGCCGCCTCTACCCTGTTCATAATATCCTGCAGGTCATTGCCGCCATCCAGATAAATCAGGACACCGTCTCCGCCGGGCCGGTAATCCGGTCCTTTTACGATAGCGCCACTGACATTTTTATCGTCACTCGGGAAAAAACCCATGAGCAGGTCTCCCACCTCTTCCTTTTGAATTATGATCTCCAGCAGACGGCTGTAAAACATCAAAGCCCGGTCAAAATCATGCACCGGAATTTCGAACCAGTTAATTACATTTCGCATAGCGCCACTCCTAAAAGCTATACTTGTTCCTGAATTAAAAGCGTATTATTTACTGACACGATGTAAGCGAATCATATTAGTCCCTCCCTCTTCCAGGGTTGAACCGGCAATAATCACAATATTATCTCCTCCGCTGACGATGCCTGCATTTTCAAGAAAATGTTCCAGATCGGTAAGATCCCTGTCCAATTCAATTTTTTCTTCCAGCAGGCATGGCGTCGTTCCCCAGTACAGGCTCATACGACTGAGAGATTTTACATGACTGGTCAGGGCGACAATAGGGACCTGAGGACGGTAACGGGACATCATTCTTGCGGTAAATCCGGATTCAGAAAAAACGATAATACAGCGGGCACCTAAATCCCGTGAACCGACCGATGCCGAGTGGCATATGGATTGGGAAAAAGTTGATTTTTGCTTTTTTTCCAGTTCGGACAGCGATATACGAAAATAATTACTCCTTTCGGATTCCCGAATGATGGCATGCATCATTTTAACGGCTTCAACCGGATACTTGCCAAACGCGGTTTCACCGGAGAGCATAACGGCATCACTGCCGTCATAAATGGCATTGGCCACATCGGACACTTCCGCCCTGGTCGGTACCGGGTTAAGCATCATCGAGTCAAGCATCTGTGTGGCCGTTATGACCGGAACGCCCTGTAACCGGCATTTTTCAATAATTTGTTTCTGAACGACGGGCACCAGCTCCGGGGATATTTCAACGCCAAGGTCACCCCGGGCAACCATAACTACATCCGTAGTTGCTATTATATCGTCGAGATTATCCAGTGCTTCCGGTTTTTCGAGTTTGGCCACGACCGGAATCTGACGGTTTCCGATTAATTTTTTCAATTCCAGGATGCAGCTCGGATCCCGGACAAACGATAAGGCGACATAGTCTATGTCATTCTCCAGTCCAAAGGCCAGGTCTTCCCGGTCTTTTGTGGTTAATGACGGCTCGGAAATATGCACACCCGGCAGATTTATACCTTTCCTGTCATAAAGGATCCCGCCGGTGATAACCCGGCACAAAAGCTGATCATCCGTTTTTGATTCTACTTCAAGTTTGATAAGGCCATCATTTATAAGAATAGTATCTCCGGGATCCAGATCTTTAGGCAGATTTTTGTAAGTGGTGCTGACCTGTCGCTGATCACCTTCGATATCCCTGGACGTAATGGTAAACATTTCCCCCCGGCGGAGAGTCACCGGCCCCTCTTTAAATCTGCCAATCCGTATTTTAGGTCCCTGAAGATCCTGTAAAACAGCGATGTTCTTTCCGGTTTCAACAGACACTTCACGAACAAGATTGATCAGTTTCCGGTGTTCTTCATGGCTTCCATGGGAGAAATTCAGCCGGGCGACATCCATACCTGCCTTAACAAACTTTAATAACGTTTCTTTATCGCTGGATGCCGGACCGATGGTACATACAATTTTTGCTCTTTTTTGATCCATTTGTTTACTCCTGCCGCACGCTGAAAGCTAGGATGATGTCATCATTTTTTCAATTTGAAAAACCGGCCTGATATCAACCGGTACATTCTTCAGTTTATCAACCATCATCTTCATGGATGGTGAATTAACGGCATAGGTCGCGATCAACTGCACAGCAGCTTCATAATCGCCCTCTGCCTGGATTGTCAGAATTTTAGAAGCAAGATCCCTCACCGCGTCGGGAATCAGCTCAAAATTCACCCGTACACGACCGGTTTCGGTATTGAATGCATAGGCACCCTTTTCAAGGAGGTAATTATAAATAATAGCATTACCGGCTCCATGCGCTTCGTTGATGCCGAACCGGACAGACCTGAAAATACCAGCCAGAAAAGTAACCCAGACGGATTCCCTTACTGATTCAGGATAGACACCCTGCTCAATCATAAATATATTATTGTACATCCCGAGGACGTCCGCCTTACATTCTTCTATTTTAGAGTACGTCTCTTTCAATTCGTCTTTCACCTCGGTTTCCCGGCCGTCGATAACAATTTTTCCCGGGCCGATACCATGCGACATTTCATGCATCAGCGTATGGTTGAAAAACGATTCAAAATTTACTTCCCGGACCTGTACCGTATCAAGGATGAGTTCTGCTATCGGCTGTAGTTGTTTCTCGAATTTGGCTTCATGCATGTTTTTTAACATGACTTTCTTGGAGCCTTTGGCTTCCCGAACCCGTTCGTCGTTAGGCAAATTAAAAGCGAGGGTCTGTACACCGGCTTTGGTATCACCCGCTGAAAACACTTCCTGAACAACCATAATCGGCGATTCGGATCCGCGGTCAAAATTTTTATAGTTATCAGGGATGGGAAGATTTTTTTCAAGGTCCATCAGATAATCAGCAAAAACGCCCAGTTTTTTACTTTCTTCCGGATCTTTAATTGTAAGAAAACATTCGAACGCGGCTTTATAATTAAAGAGTTCATCCTCGTATACCTCATATGGCCCGATCACCACTTCAATCGTATGGCCGGAAAGATCCATCCAGGCCATATCGCTTTCATAGTAATCGTTTGTCAGAAAGGCTTCTGCCCGTGTCAGTAAATACCGTTTCAACGTTGGATTGTCGGCATATTCAGCCGCTTTCCGCAGCAATCCGGCTGCTTCTGTCAGTGGTTCCCTGTAATATTCGGAATAGGGTATGGCGACCAGTTTGTCACCGTCTCTCCTGATGACTGTGAATTCAGATGTGAACGCTTCCCTGTCTTCGGGATGTGCTTCCATCCAGCGTACGAACTCATCTTTGGTCATATCTTCGGGATAGAAATTCGCTCCCGGCGGTTTCGGGCTTTTTCCGATAAACGGCTTGTTATGGTTCAGACGGTCAAAAGGACCGAACATGATGTTAAAATATTCCAGTGCCCGGGTGTCGCCGCTCTTATTGAGTTGTTCACGAATTTCGGCATTACCGGCATAGACCTGGTCAAGGAACAATTCATCCATGATCCGTGCCGCATGGTAAAGATATGTAACGACTTCCATCTGCCGGTCATCCAGCAGGGACGCATCAAATTCCAGCGTCGTCGGCGCAAACTGGGCAATTAATTCTGAGAGCATTGTATCCTCTTTTTTCGTTTCACACGATAGCATTAAGCTTCCGGCGAGAGCCATGATTAACATAAACGTGACTTTCCGGGATACGGATTTCATAAAAGCCTCCTCTGACTTTATGTAAAGAGCAATTTCAGATAAAAAAGCGGGTTTGCCAATTGTTTTTTCGGAATTTGATTGGACATCATACCGCTGATAATATCGCTTACCTGCCTGTTTCTGGCTGCCTTGTTGATGACAAAATTAAGCAGGAAACGTATCCGTCCTATTTTCTGAAGGCGTGTACTTACCTGTAACTCATTTCCAATTTCCTGCCATAAATTCCTGTCGTAACGGGACAAAAATCCGCCATCGTAACGTCCTTGTTCAATAGCCTCCCGGGCCGTATTGACCGCGTGACGGGCCGAAGTTATGGCATTTCCGATTCCTTCCCCTGTAAAAGGATCGATTAAACCTGCGGCATCCCCGAGAAGCAGGAAGCCGTTGCCATGGTTAACCCGGTGCTTACTGGCAACCGGCAGATTCCATCCTACCGGTTTTTCAAGCGGTTCGGCCCCTTCAAAACGTTCTCTGAACTGGGGAGAACGGATCAGATCCTCCATACTTTTTCTGAGGTCGATCTTCCGTTTTGTGAGCGTTTTATGCAGCATACCCACACCGATATTGGCAATATTGTCTTCCAGAGGGAATAGCCAGAAATAACCCGGCTGAATACCGGATGCGTAATGGATTTCCAGTTGATTATCCAGATTTTTAATATTTTTATAATAACAGCGCAAGGCAACGACCCAGTGTTCCGGATCATGATGATAGAGACCCAGTTTTTGCGCGACAACCGACCGGTAACCATCCGCGCCAAAAACCAGATGTGCCCGGAACTCCATGATTTCCCCGGTGGTTCTGTCTTTTGCCAGAACGCCTGCAATCTTTCCGTTTTCCCGGAGAAGTCCTGTGACCTTTGTTCTCTGGCGATGGTCGATGCCTTCTTCCCTCACCTGTTCAAAGAGGAAACGGTCAAAATATAACCGCTTGATTACAAAACCTGCCGGCAGACGCTTATTTTTTGAAAGCGGTATGCTCAGTTCCATGCCTGCAGGACTGCCGAAAACAATTCTCTCGACCGTGGTTCCGGGTAATGCTGTTATTTTATCAAGCAGATCGAGTTCGGCAAGATGTTTAATCGATTTCCCCGAGATGGCGTCGCCACATATTTTATCACGCGGGAAACTGTCTTTCTCAAGAATCAGGACGCGGAGGCCGGCTTTCTTCGCAAACAGGGCTGCTGCCGTGCCGGCCGGCCCGCCGCCAACAATAATAATGTCATAATGATCGGAATAGTTCATCAGTATGCTGGTTCCTCTGCTTTAATCGCGATAAGAGCGGTTCAGGTCTCAGTCTTTTGAATAAAAATCGATAATCTCAACGATACAGTGACGGCACACCTCACAAAAATCCTGCCGGCCTATACGAAACATAGTGCAATCCAGCATGGGACGGTACATCCCTTCCGAAATATAACCGGCTCCTTCGAAAACACCTACCTTGTTAAAGTAAGTACTTTTCTCAATGATTGTTGACAGATTACGGTGTTGCCTGGCGGCCAGCTGTTCAGCCGCCTGTTTCAGGGAATCGATGACCGTCTGATTAGCACGTTCACGGGTCAGTCTGGCGATTTCCCGGTTATTAGCCGTTCTGGACTGTATAAACGCAGCTGAAACCGAATCATATCCGCTTTTTTCCCATGGCGTGGGAACGGGAATATTTTCAGAGAGCTGCTCCGCCCATTTTACATTATTTCTATCATACAAGCGTGTAATATTGGGTTCCAGGGGTTCTATTCCATCCGGGTAAAAGTCATTGTAAGCCGTGGCGGAATCATAATACTCATCAGCCAGGCCCGCAAAGTGATGTCCAAACTCATGAATAAACACGAAATCAGACCATTCATTGTCCGAGGTAAAAGTTGCGAAGAAATTATAAATACCACCGCCTCCATAGCGTTCGTTATTCACCATGATCAACAGAAAGTCTGAAGGCGCCGCTGCAGCAATATCCTGCAGGGCTTTCATGTCTTCCGTGAGAAGATAGCGCGGTGATCCCAGGGAATTAAAGGTTGTGCTCAACGCCGTATTTTTGAAAATATTCTTGGTAGGCTCGTCGCACCCGCTCTCGTCGGATGGTTTTAACACACCGAAAATATTGAACCGTTCTTTCCGGGTTGCGAAAGGTGCCTTGCTGAAGAAAATTTCTGTAAACCGTTCCATATCCTTTTCAAATTTCGCGGCTTCAGACAGCGTGTAACCGTCACCCAGTATAGCGATATCCACCTTGTCACCCGGTTCACCGGAATAGTGTGTTTTATATACCTGAATATCCGATTGATGCGCATGTTCGATAATATTCATATCGTCAGGTTCGATTTCCCGCTGAAACAGGAGGCGCAGTTTCTGATTTTTATCCCGTTCCAGAATCTCGAGTCGCACGGTATTCACGGGAAAAGGAAACAAAACGCTTTCCAGATAGGCCCTGTATATTCCATCGAGGGCTTTATTCGTAGTCCGGTATTCGCCAAAATAGGTGTCATAGCCTTTTGAATAGATCAGGTTATCCGTTTCTTTATCGAATATGCGCACCGCATATTTTCCCCGGTTAAATACATCGATGAGCCGGTCACGGCGTCCGGACCAGGTTCCCTGTTTATAAATCTGATCGACGGCAATCACTTCCTCCGTTGCGGTACCTGTATGATAATAATCCACGCGCATCGTTGCATCCAGGAAATAATCGTCATAACGGATGTCCTTATCACCGGCCTGTATCAGAACCGTACAGACAAATAAAAAGAATACGATCTTTCTGGTAATCATGGCAAGAATCCTTCAGTAACTATGGTAGTCAGATGCAAAATAAGAGCATCGCGCTATATGACGCAAACGATTTTTTACAATAAAGTATAACTGATTATTAAACAAAATTTTAGACCTTAATAAAAATTTGACATTTTCAATTTTATATCTTTTTATTTTGTAATGATTTTATTATTTTAAAAGAGTTTTCAAATTATGCATAAATGTTTAAGGATCCGGAATGATGTCTATTATGGAATCGTTCTGAATTATTTAGGCCAATATGTCAAAAAAAAATCAAGACATAATAAAACATGTCGACTTAATCATTTTATACTGGCAAAGTAAGAAGATCACATTATTGGATATAGAATGCGATTTAGAACTCTAATTATAATTTGGCTCGCCGCAACATGTCTATATGCTCAAAATGACAAACGTACCATCGGATTAATCCCTGTTGAGAACAGTTCGGGTAGTGCTCAGTATGAATGGATCTCCTATGGGCTCGAATATCTGCTCTCGAACAAACTGGCGGTGATTTCCGGTTTTTATCTGCCTACCCGTGAAGTCATGCAGGAAGCCTTGGATGAGGCCGGTTATACTTCTGGTCAGAAATCGGAACGCATTATCTATCATATTGGCAAAAGCGCCAATGTAGAAGTTATCATTAACGGCAGTTACAAGGTTTCCGGTAACATGCTGAACCTGAATGTCAACTATTATAACTCGTTTAATGGTTCCAAAATCCTGACCGACACGTATACGGAAGAGATTTCGGGATTGTTTGACATTTCGACCAGGATCGTCAGGCGCCTGGTGGAGCTGGCAGGTATTACCCTCTCATCCACCGAACAGCGCATTATTAATGCGACGTTTACCAATTCCATTTCGGCATTTGAAAGTTTTGTAAAAGCTTATATGGAAGATGCTGCGGGAAGAGGCCGTTCAGAAGTGGTCATCGGATTATTCAGAAAAGCAATTCGGGAAGATCCAAAATTCTGGGAAGCGTATTATAATCTCGGAATTGTCTATTTTAATAACAGAAATTACGACCAGGCGCTGGATCAGTTCGATAAAGTTATTACCGCATTACCCAATTTTGACAAACCTTATCATGGCCGCGGACTGATCTATGAGCGGCAGAAAAAGTATGAGCAGGCTATTGCAGACTTCAAAAAGGTAACCGAGCTGAATCCCAACGATTACAAACCTTATTTCCAATTAGGTAAAATCAGTATCGATAAAGAAGAATACACAAAAGCCGAAGAATTCCTGGACAAGGCTCAGGAATTGAATCCGGAATTTGCACCGTTGTTTTTTGAAATCGGTAATATTTACTTTAACCAGAATATATTCAGAAAAGCGATCGATCCCTACAGAAAAGCGACCGAACTGGACAATGAAAACACAAAATATCATCTCAGACTCGGGGAAACCTATTACCGGTCACAGATTTATTACAATGCCTACAATGAATTCCAGGCTGTTCTCAGCAGAGAGCCTGCAGATCCGATAGCCAATTTCATGCTGGGTGTTACCGTATATAAACAGGCGGTGCTGGAGGAACTGATCGAGGCGTTTCTTGACCTTCTTTCGGAAGAAACAGAAGTTCAACAGACTTCCGGCACCGGCAGCCGTAAGTTCAAAAAGCAGCGCGCTATCGATCCCATAAAACGTCGTGCCGTATATGACCAGATGGTCGATGCCTTTACGAAAGCATCTCAGGCACGTCCCAATTTCATGGAGGCGACGTTTAATCTGGCACTGACCTATTTCGAGATGGGCAGTTATGAGCTTGCCGAAAAATATTTCAAAGCAACCCTTCAGATCAATCCGGAACTCATACGCGCTTATATGAAGCTTGCCGAGGTCTATGAAGAAACGGGCCGGTTGGAGGACGCTATAGATCAGTACAGGAAAGTGTTTCAGATTGAGCCCGGTCTCATCGTCAGGCAGCCCACTCTGGGAGAAGTCCACCAGTATATCAATATCCTGAACCGGTTTATTAAAGAAGTGAATGACAAGCTGGAATTAAATCCGAATGATCCCAGAAACAACCTTGTTCTGGCAAAAGTATTTCAGGCGCAGGGTCATTTTGGTAAGTCAGCAAACCTGCTCCGGAAAGTCCTGAAAATCAACCCCGGAAACAGGGAAGCCAAACAATTGCTGGCCAGGCTGGAAGAACATAACAACTGATCAGGTTCCTAATTTATCAGCAAGCAGACGCACGATCTCTTCCTCATCAGGAAATCTGTATTCAGAAAATTTTGAGAAGAGCATTTCCCCATCAAGGTATACATCGAAAATGCCGTTTCTACCCTTAATGAATTCGATATCGACAGGATAAGCCTCTTTTATTTTTTCAGCCAGACCGGCTGCTCTTGGATAGTAATTTCAGACAACGCAATATTCAATTTTCACTTTAAGCACAAACAGCTCCTATCGGTTTTCTATTCGATTCATGTATTTCTGAAAGGCCGGGTGTATATCATCCATCGTATCGCGACCAAATTTCTCCAGGAATGCGTTGGCCAGGACCGGTGCCACAACGGCTTCGCAGATAACGGCACAGGCCGGTACAGCCGTCACATCGCTCCGTTCAATATGCGCCTTCAATGCTTCCTTTGTATCCATGTCAACAGAGTATAAGGGTTTCATTAATGTTGGAATCGGTTTCTTCACAACCTGAAGTACAATATCCTCTCCCGTTGACATTCCTCCCTCGATTCCGCCCGCATTATTGGTTTTATGGTAAAACCGCGGCTTCTCATAAAAAATTTCATCATGTATTTCCGAACCCGGACGATGCCCGGCCTCGAAACCGATACCGACCTCCACGCCCTTTACGGCCTGAACGGAAACAAGGGCCTGTGCCAGTTGCGCGTCAAGTTTGCGGTCCCATTGAACATAACTGCCCAAACCGGGCGGCAGATTACGTATAACAAGCTGAATGATGCCGCCGGTGGTATCCCCCTGCTCCTTCATACGGTCGATAAAAGCGATCATTTTCTTCTCCGCAGCGGCATCGAGACAGCGTACCGGGGAGGTATCCGCCTTCTGATTGATACTGCCGGACCGTACAACCGCCTCGCAGGCCTCCGGATCCGCCGCAACCTGGCCAATGCGGATGACATGGGAATGTATTTCCACGTTAAATGCCTGCAGAAACTGTTTTGCAAAGGCACCAACGGCAACACGCATAGCCGTTTCCCGGGCACTGGAACGCTCCAGAACGTTCCGGATATCATCAAAATCATACTTCAGTGAACCGGCAAGATCGGCATGCCCCGGACGTGGACGTGTCACGGTCTTTTTGGCGACACCATCACCGATGGCCATAATGCTTTCCCAGTTTTTCCAGTCCCTGTTTTTCAGCAGAAAACTGATGGGACTGCCGAGGGTTTTGTGAAAACGGATACCGGAAAGGATCTCCAGCTTATCTTTTTCGATCTGCATACGCCGTCCGCGTCCATACCCCTGCTGGCGCCGGTAAAGCTCATGATTCACTGCTTCAATATCAATTTTCAGATTAGCAGGCATCCCTTCGATAATGGCCGTCAAACCGGGACCATGGGATTCACCAGCCGTAAAATAACGGATCATAATCCAATCCTATTCTTATCAATGTTCAAACCTGTTGTTATCCCCGATGGACTGAGAGGGTGATTCTCCTTGACAGGGGCACGCATTAACGTAACAGTTTTATCTTCTCGATTAATCCTGAAACAAATTCGTCAGTCGTTGCCCTGCCGCCGAGATCGGGTGTCAGATGATGTTTTTCGGAGAGGAAAAGCACCGTTGCCGCCTGAATACGATCGGCAGCTTTGCTTTCACCCAGATGGCGCAGCATCATATTTGCCGAAAGGATCGTGGCAAGCGGATTCGCAACGCCTTTGCCGGCAATATCCGGCGCACTGCCGTGCACGGATTCGAAAACAGCATAATCATCCCCTATATTGGCGCCGGGCACCACTCCCAGTCCACCAACCAGGCCTGCTGCCAGATCGGATATGATATCACCATACAGGTTACCGAGTACCACAATATCGAATTGCTGCGGATGCATGACCAGTTGCATAGCGCAGTTATCGACGATGATTTCCTTGTAAGTTATTTCCGGGAATTGTGCGGATACATTTCTCACACTATTGAGAAAAAGCCCGTCACTTTTTTTCATGATATTGGCTTTATGAACCGCATGCACCAGCTTACGATTATGATCCCGGGCCCATTTAAAGGCGGCCCGGGCGATGCGCGTGGATGCTTTTTCCGTAATAATCTTTAAACTCTGCGCAACACCGGGAGCGACTTCGTATTCCAGTCCGGCATACAGATCTTCGGTATTCTCCCTGAAAATGACGAGATCAATGGGTGAATGATGAAAGGAAATACCCATGGCAGAACGCACCGGCCTGATATTGGAATAGAGGTTCAGTGCTTTACGTAAGCCCACATTGACAGACTGAAAGCCCTCTCCTACCGGCGTGGTAATGGGTCCTTTTAAAGCGACTTTGTTTTTTCGAATCGAATCCAGCGTCTCGTCGGGTAACGTCGTTCCGTGTGTATCGAGAGCACTTGCTCC
>CAYPHA010000024.1:36773-39727 GCA_964410215.1 uncultured Calditrichota bacterium
TCCGGCTTCCATTACTTCCCAATCAATAACAATCCCGGCCGCGGCGATTACTTTGCGTGCGGCGGCGGTCACTTCCGGGCCGATTCCATCTCCCGGAATCAGCGTAATATGATACACATTATCCTTTTTCATCAGCATTCCTTATATTTCTGTGTCCGGCTTAAATGTACTAATTTTGTGCTGTTTAGAAAAATTATTAAAAATTAAATTTGATTAATTTAGTGCCGGATATGAAATTCTGCAAAAATATGATATAAAAATCAGGTATTTACTATAAACCGGAGTTCGAATGAAAGTTATCGAACATATAAAAAAAGCGACATCACCCTTTATCAGTTTTGAAATTATTCCACCCAAACGGGGTGGCGACATAAAGAGTCTCCTTTCCGTGGTCGACCATTTGGCATCATATAACCCGCCGTTTATCGATATCACCAGTCATGCGGCCGAAGTTCTCTATGAAGAGACCGAAACGGGTATCAAACGAAAGATAAAGCGTAAGCGTCCCGGCACGCTGGGCATTTGTGCCTTGATCCAGAAAAAATACAATATCGATGCGGTTCCTCATATTCTGTGCAGCGGTTTCACACGGGAAGAAACCGAGGATTTCCTGATTGATCTGCAGTATCTCGAGATCGAAAATGTTCTGGCTGTCCGGGGTGACGAGGGTGTTTTCAAAAAGCCCATCCCGGACGGCCGTTCCAAGAACGGCTATGCCGTTGACCTGGTGCGCCAGATCAGCGACATGAACAAAGGAATCTATCTCGAAGAGGAACTACTCGATGCCCGTCCATCCAACTTCTGCATCGGTGTCGGCGGATATCCGGAGAAACATTTTGAAGCACCCAACCTGGATACGGACATCCGTTTTTTAAAAGCAAAGGTAGAAGCCGGTGCCGACTATATTGTTACACAGATGTTCTATGATAATCAGCGGTTTTTTGATTTCGAAAAAAAATGCCGGGAAGCCGGGATAGAGGTTCCGATTATTCCCGGACTGAAAATCATAACGACAAAAAATAATTTATCGTCCCTGCCTAAGACCTTTCACGTGGACCTGCCAACGGCTTTGAGTGACGAGCTGATGGACGCTGAAAAAGAACATGTGTTGGAGATCGGAGTAAACTGGGCGGCAAAACAGGTGGAAGAGCTGTTCAATAAAAACGTCCCCGCCGTTCACTTTTATGTCATGCAGAATGCCAAACCCATCACGATGCTCATGGATCGCATTAATCTCTGAAAACCTGTTTGGCGGTTGTAAACGTTTCTAAAATGATCGCCGTTGTCCATTTGGCAGCATTGGCAACAACTTCAGGGCATTTCTTATCCTCTGTATTCCTGACTTTTTTATATTTCGTACGATATGATACTATTTCATAAAAAGCATTTTATTGGCAGGTGAGCATAAATTATCAGTTTTCAATCGATAATAATAAACGCCGGATGCTAAACGATTACCCTGCTCATCCCGACCATCCCAAACAATTGAATAATTACCGGCATTGTAATTCTTTTCGCTTAATATCCTTATGTTCCTGCCAAGTACATCAAATATTTGAATTTGGGCATGAGTCCGTTGGTTTAGGGAAAATTTAATCGTTGTTTGTGGGTTGAAGGGATTGGGGTAGTTTTGACATAAGTTATAAGATAAAGGGGGCTTCTGATTACTTGTTTGATCAACAGTTGTAAAATAATCAAAACTTAATGACACTGTATCCGAGATTAATATTTTCCCCTTTTTATAAGTTTCCGTGTAAATGTGATGGACTTCTCCCGCGTTCATTGTTTCAACTTCTTCTTGCACCTCCGCCGGCCGAAACCCTATTGAACTACTAAAAATAGCATCATCAACTTTTATAAAGTATTTTATCAATTCTTCATCACAGGATGTGGGAATTACATCTAAATAATAAGCAAGTCGATCTTCACGGAGGATTCTTAAACGCCAATTTAGTACGGGAGAATGAACAAACGCGCTTTTTAATATTTGAAATTCACTTATACTTGTTATTTCCTGTTCTGAATTT
Organism: uncultured Calditrichota bacterium; assembly: GCA_964410215.1. Taxonomy (GTDB): domain Bacteria; phylum Calditrichota; class Calditrichia; order Calditrichales; family CAYPHA01; genus CAYPHA01. The sequence goes on from CAYPHA010000024.1 coordinate 38,801, forward strand.
GAGGCTCCTGTAACGGTTATTTTTATATATTGCAGCATCGTTGGATCAATTTTATCCACAACTATTTGAGTAACAGTATCATTGCGGACCGTATGATCAACAACCGTTGTCCAATCAACAGAATCTAAAGACACATCAATAGTATATTGAAAACCCTTTTTGAACTCATCTCCAAAATCCACCCGGAACATATCTATTTCTTCAACTTTACCAATGTTAAGAACGGCCCAATTATTGAAGCCTTCAGCCCTCCACTTTGTCAATCTATCACCATCGTTCAAACCCTCTGGCGGGAAAAACTCATCGAATACGTTCACTGTGACTTGTTTGTTTTTTGCTAAATTCATTTCCTTTTCTGATTCTACTTTCACTCCGGCCAGACTATCTGCCAGAATTTTCGCCATCTCCCAAGCGCCATTGACTGATGGATGAACACCATCCGGAAATAATTGCGCGTCATCCAGTAAAGGTGTGTGGAAATCTATCCGTGAAACATTTAATGAATCAACGATTTGATCAATCATCGGGATGATATCATTTATGAAGATCGAATCTCTAATCCCGAATGGATCCCCAAATGACGGTGGTGGATAACAGGCATATACTTGGGGATTTGATTCCAGTTGACGGAATGTATCAATCATTGCTATATAATCTGGAACAAATTCATCCTTGTATACCCAATTGTGGGGCTTACTATCATTAGATCCCAACAGAATAATAACAATATTTGGCTCAGAAATTAATGCCTCTTCGAACAATGGTTCATTCCATATGGGATAATCCCCCTTTTTGAGCATGGTTCTGGCAGAAACACCATAATTGGAAACTTTATAGCCATCCCCAAGTAACATTCCCAGTTGAGCCGGATAGCTATCCAAAGTTGGATTAGAAAGGCTCCAACCTTCTGTTATGCTATTACCAATA
>CAYPHA010000024.1:39737-59178 GCA_964410215.1 uncultured Calditrichota bacterium
ACATGCCACACGAACCGTATCATCTTGAGCATAAATAGAAAATGAAATAAACCAAGAGATTATTAATAGATTGAGTGATAATCTGAATTTTCCATTTTCTTTTAATTTGAAGAATGCTCCCATGTTAGTTCTCCTTTAGTCTTAAGAATGTCCTCATTTAATCATAGGATATCCGATAATTTTATTTGAAATTTCTTTGTCAAAATTATTTCATAAGAATCATTTTTTTCGACAACATCTTTTGCCCGGCTTTACCAGAATATTCCATTTGGTATACGTAAATGCCCGATGCAGCCTCATTATTGTCGGTTGTGCGCCCGTTCCAGACCACTTCATGGCTTCCAGCACTATAATACCTATTCGATAGTTCAGCGACTCTCTGCCCGGTTAAAGAGTAGACACCCAGCTTTACAAAGCCTTTTTCTTCTAGGTCGAATTTAATTTTCGTATCCGGGTTGAATGGGTTCGGATAATTTTGATGAAGAATGAAAAACTCCGGCACTGGTGATCGCGATGGCTTTATTGAGGTAAGTTTATCCTTATTATATCTTAAAAGAACATCTGCAGCTGTCAAGGCACGATCATAAATGCGGACTTCATCCAGATCACCAGAGTAATTCCAGGCACCTGGTGTATCACCCCATTCCAGGTAGCCAATATTAAGAGGATCAGTGGCCATATGATGACCTTCATACGCAAAAGTATCGCTTGCCGCTAATTCATTATCAATATAAAGTAATTCCATGTTTGCGGAACCGTCTCTTACCGCCGTAATTAAATGCCATTCACCATCATCGACTGTTTGCGGGCTTAGCAACTCGGGCCCCGCGATAAATTTGTTATCTCTAAGCCACCAAGCTGCATAGCCTCCGGTAAAGGTCCCAACCCACCAGTGCGTACTGGCTGTATCAACCGCCAGACCACTTTCGTCTCTACCGACGATTACTGCATGTGAATGTTCATTGTCCCGCATCCAATACTGAATCGAAAAACTTGAACCATTTTCCCACTCGAGTCCATCGAATGCATCGACATTCACAAGGCTGTTTTCAAAATATCCAAATTGACCGACTATGCCGTCCTCAGAAAAATATTCCACTTCATTCGTATCATAAAAATAATTAATATACCCATCATTATCTCCGACCGCGTCTTCAAGATTGCCTTCAAATGGCAGGTGGAGTACAAGACCTTCGTTCAAGTCAGGTTCTATACCCATATCAGTATTATATCTCAAAAGAACATCTTCAACTGTCAAAGCACGATTATAAATGCGAACCTCATCTACATCACCGGAGTAATAAAAGCCTGGCTCATCACCCAGTTCCAAGTAACCAATATTAAGAGGATCAGTGGCCATATGATGACCCGCATAAGTAAAAGTATCACTAATGACTAATTCATTATCCACATAAAGTAATTCCATATTTGCTGCGCCGTCTCTGACTGAAGTAAGTAAATGCCATTCATTAAGACTAACGGGATCCGGACTCTGCAATTCGGGTCCAGCGGTAAAGGTATTATCTCTAAGAAACCATGCGGCCTGGCCTGCCCAATCGATTCCAGTCCACCAGTGTGTGCTTGCGGTATCAACCGTCTGCCAACTTTCGTCTCTTCCTACGATTACTGCAAATGAATGTTCATTGTCCCGCATCCAATACTGAATAGAGAAGCTTGAGCCGTTTTCCCACTCGAGTCCAGCGAATGCATCGACATCAACAAGTGTGCTGTCAAAATAACCATATTGTCCCACTATGCCGTTATCAGAAAAATATTCCACTTCTTTCGTTTCATAAAAATAATTGATATACCCATTATTATCTCCGACTGCATCTTCCAGATTGCCTTCAAAGGGTAAGTGGAGCACAAGGCCTTCGTTTAAGTCTTGTGCAGAAACGAACTTAAAATTCATTAATGTTAAAAAAATAATTAAACTGAATAAAACTTTAAGAGAATTCATACCTGCCTCCTTGTTTTTATGAGGAATTCTTTTTTGATAAAATAACTATGAGTAATTAAAATTGAACTCCTTTCCCGTAGATGAAACAATAATCAATACATAAAAAAATTATTTTATTAGACTAAGTCTATGCAGGTTAAAAGCAATTAGGATAAGTATTATGAATGAGATAATTTTTTCCTGATAAATTCTTAATAATAATTGTTTTTTTAACAACTAAATATATAATTATAGTTACCATTTCACTTTGGAATAATTGGACAAAAACCAGTATTAATTGGACAAAATATGTGGTTTATAAACTAAAAGAAGTCTTTTGGTAAACTCAAATAATGGAAGGTATAAAAAAATGAAGGATTTATGGAGATAGAACAATTTTTATTAACTATTAATCTAGTTTTATAAAATCATTCCAACAAGCCTACTTGTTCATTGGCTTCGAACTTATATATTCTAAATAATCTGAAGGTTTAACGCTAAATTGTTTTTTGAATCTTTTCGTAAAATAGGCAGGATCAGAAAATCCAACTTCATATGCAATTTCCGATATATTCAGTTCCTTTTTCAATATAAGTGTTGCAGCTTTTTTTAGTCGTATGCTTATAATAAAGTTGATTGTAGACAGATTAGTAAGATTTCTAATTTTTCGATTGAGTGTTTTTTGCGATAAATACATTTTATTTGAAATAAAAGAAATATTAAAATCTGGATTTAAAAGATTTTTCTCAATTATTTCTACAGCTTTCTTAAGAAATTTCTCATCAGTTTCAGTCAGAGAAAAATTTTTTGGGTTGAAATTAATATGGTTGCTAAATTTTTCCTTTAACTTTATACGTGATAATATCAAATTTTGAACATGTGACAAAAGAACTTTATGATTAAATGGTTTTTTAATATAGTCATCAGCACCAGCATCAATTCCTTCAATCTCGGATTCATCTGTTGATTTTGCTGTAAGTAGTATAACCGGAATATGTGATGTGTCAAAATTTGTCTTGATGCGCTTGCAAAAATCAATACCATCTATTTCCGGCATCATAATATCGCTGATGATTAAATCAAAATCGGTTGTTCTGGTTTTAGCCAGACCAATTTTTCCATTTTCAGCTTCTTCGATATAATAATTGTCCTGCAATATATCGACTATATATTTCCTTAAATCAACATGATCTTCAACGATTAATAACCTGGGTACATATTTGACATCATCGGGACGTTTATTCGACCTAGCGCGTGATGACAACATCATCATATCTTTCTGAATATATTTGTTTTTTAATACCATGCCTGTAATATCCTGGTCAGGATATACAAAATCAGATTCATTGAAAACTGTTTTATCTAACGGAAGGAGAATTGTAAATGTTGTACCACTATTCTGGTGAACTGTATTATGAATCCTCGTTTGAGTACTTTCATCGATCGATTTTAACACCTTACTTTTCACATGTATCGTGCCTTTGTGTAATTCTACCAAATCCTTTGTAAAGGCCAGTCCAATTCCTGAGCCTTCATGGTTTTGGCCATTTGATTCGGGTATACTGTAAAAACGTTCAAAGATGCTGTTAAGTTTATCTTCCTCTATTCCAACACCTGTATCGGTAACAGATATTTGCAAATAATTGGATGAATTTCGAATATTAGCTGATAAAGAACGCGACGAATCCTTTGAGTCAACCCGGGAATTAGAACGATTTACCTCTTTAGCATTTTTGGTCACATCCAATTTTAAACTAATTTTGCCGCCTTCAGGAGTAAATTTAAAGGCGTTGGAAAGCAGGTTAGTTATTATTTTATCGATTTTATCAGCATCAAACCACATGTGAATTGAGTCAATTCCGGCTATAAAGTTGTATTCAATATTCATTCTTTCTGCTAATTGTGAAAATGAGTTAAATATTTCATGAACAAAACGGACGATTTCTTTATTTCTTAGATAAAGAGGCATATTACCGGAATCGACTTTTTGGAAATCAAGCAGTTGATTAATCAAAAGGTTAAGTCGGTTCGTATAATGTAGTGATATTAATACCTGGTTTTTTAACCACTCCCTTTCATGTTTTCCATTGGAAAGTATGTTTTCTAATGGCCCTTTTATCAAGGTTAATGGAGTCCTAAATTCATGAGAGATATTGGTAAAGAATCTCACTTTAGCTTGATTGGCTAATTCTATATCTTTATTAAGTCGTTCTAATTCAAGTTTCTGTTTTTCAAGAATTTTATTTGACCGTTGCAACGCCTCTGACTTTTTTTGCAATTCTGCTGTTCGCAATTGAATGGTAGATTCCAACATTTTGTTTCTTTTTCTAATCACATAATGCCTAAAATAGTTATACCCGATAATCAAACAAATGATAATGATACCCAGGGGTATTCTAAACCATAAGGTTCTCCAGAAGGGTGGTGCAATATGAATATTAACTGATAGCCCCTGCTTGTTTCGGACGCCTTCCGGATTGACTGTCTTAACAACAAAAGTATAATCTCCTGCTGGTATATTGGTATAAGTTGCTTTTCTGTAATTTGCATTTACATAATTCCAGCTAGTTTCAAATCCTTTCAATATATAAGCATATTTATCAGATACCATACCCATATCAGCATTGTATCTCAAAAGAACATCTTCAGCCGTCAGAGCACGATTATAAATGCGGATTTCATCCACATCACCCGAGTAATGCCAGACACCTGGGTTATCTTGCCACTCCAGGTAGCCAATATTAAGTGGATCAGTTGCTTTAAAATGACCTGCATACGTGAAAGTATCACTTGCCACTAATTCATTATCCACATACAGCAATTCCATGTTTTCTGCGCCATTTCTGACCGCCGTAATTAAATGCCACTCATTGAGACCGACGGATTGCGGACTTTGCAATTCGGGACCAGGGATAAAATTGTTATCTCTAAGCCACCAGGCTGCATGGCCACCGGTTAAGGTTCCAACCCACCAGTGCACACTTCTCTTATCAACCGCAAGGCTGCTCTGGTCTCTGCCGACAATCACTGAATGTGAATGTTCAAAATCCCGCATCCAGAACTGAATCGAAAAACTTGCCCCATTGTCCCAGTCGATTTCTTCGAAACCATCAACATTCACAAGTGTATAATCAAAATGTCCATATTGGCCTACTATACCGCCCTTAGATTTATATTTCATTTCATTCGTTGCATAGTCATAATTGATATACCCATCATTATCTCCAACCGCATCATTAAGATTGCCTTCAAAAGGCAGATGAAGAACGAGGCCATCATTCAAGATTATTAATGGATTCGCATAATCCAAGGCAACAAACTCAAATGAAAAAACTGAGTCTTTGTAAGATAAATTGAGTCGGGCCGCCTGTCTGATATCCTTTTCAAAATTAAGCCCATTATCCCTGTATTCCCCGATCGGCACAGATGTGTTGAAAATTTGGAAATCTGACAAATAGATAGGTGGTATATAGTCATTATTATTAATAGAATCAGGGCAGAATAAATTAAAACCTTTTTCACCACCAAATATGAACTCTCCATTTATTGTTTTAAATACCGGAAAATAATCACACTCCTTAATAAAAAGGTATCCAGGAATGGTGTTCACGATACCATCAAAACGATTATAAGTTCTTAATATTTTATTGTTTTTATCATAACGGGCTAATCCAAATCCTGTACCAATCCATAAATTTTGGTTAGAATCTTCTAAGATTCCAGTTATAAGATTGTCAGGCAAACCTTGTGCAACCGTAATCCGCTCGAATATTAATTCGTTTTCCATGTAATTTTTACATATCATCATTCCGGAATCCGTAGTTATCCACATGATATCGTTTTTATCGATATAAGCTTGTGATACAATATTATCACTAAAAGTATTATTATATAATTCATCTGCCAGATTATGTATACTCCATAGATCCAACCACGGATTTGTTCTGATTAATCCATGGCTGCTGCACATCCAAAAGGTGCCGTTTTTGTCAATAATGCATGAATGAATTACAGCACCAATTGGTAAAACTTCTTTATGGGGATAATGAGCTATTTGTTTAGTTTTTTGATTGATCCTGTATAAACCTGTCCGCGAAACAGCCCATAAATTGGAGTCATAATCTTCAACAAAACGATAAACGATATCAGCACTTAAAATAGGATTTTCATATAAACGAAACCCAGCATCGGTCCTTGATTTTGTGTATATTTGAGAACTTACACTCTTGTTATGACCGAACTCTCCCCTAATAACAGCCCATAACATCCCGTATTTATCTTCAAATATACTGGATATAGTTTTATTTTTTAAGTAATGCTTGTATTGCTTAGTCTCTCTATTAAATAAATCTAATCCCAGAGAGGTGCCAATCCATATATAGTCTGTACCATTACTTTCCAAACACGTGATACGGTTATCAACAAGTGAGTTCTGTTCATTTTCATTTTTTTTATAGTAGCTAAATTCTTTAATATGATTATACAAACAACGATCCAAACCATCGTTATAATGCCCAATCCATAGTGTTTGCTGTTTATCGAGAAACAAAGTAGTGATTTCGTTGCTTGCAAGCGGATTTTTGCCAGTAACGTCATGTTCGTATTTAATGAAGCCATCATCTGACCTGTTGTAATAATAAATTCCGTCTGCTGCAAATAAAATATTCTTATCACTGTCTTCGATTATATTGCCACAACGAACTATATCCGCAATCAATTTAGTTGTGTATTTTTTCTTGTTATAATTGTAAAAACCTATTTCACTATCTGACTTTAACCAAACTATGTTTTCCGAATCGATAAATATACTTTGGAAAATAAACGGCTCACCGGTTATCTTATTGTTTTGAATAATATGTTCGGTTTCTCCTGTATTGGTATTTATTACTAATAGTCCCGAAGATTCCAATGCAATCCATAAGCGATTTGATGTGTCTACATCGAATTTTTTATATTCGTAATTCCTAAAAGGATGGTTATATTCATATTTGACTATTGATTGTTTTTCATGGTCTAAATACCATAGCCCTTTATTGGATGCACACCATATTTTTCCATTGTTATCCTCTTCTATATGATGGATTAATATTTCGTTTCCCGGATCTGAAATATCCACTTTGTAGTGTATAAATTGATTGCTGTATGGATCATAACGATCAATAAAATTAGTAAGATAAATGAAATAAACAGAACCATTGTGGTCAGCAAAAGAAGTAGCAATAAAATTTGAACTAATTGAAATACTGTTGATTGGGTTCTGCCAGTAATTGACAAATTGATTACCATCAAACCTGCTGGCTCCATTTTCTGTAGATATCCATATATACCCCTGCGCATCTTGCACGATTCCGGTGATGGCTTTACTGGGTAAGCCATCTTTGACAGTATAATTTTGACAATTAAAATTAAATAGTTGGGCATGAGAATCTGAGATCCTGAAAACGAAGAGAGATACCAATAAAAAAATATTAAGGAAGCGTTTGTCCTTAATTAACATTATAATAAAATTTGAAGTATTTTCAATCGGGTTATATTTTCTCATAATTTGTAAATTGATTCAGTATAATTTCTGCCATCCGACTGGCAACGTTAGCTACAACTTCAGGGCATTTCTTATCCGCTTTATCCCTGACTTTTTTACAAATGACACTGCCATACTCTTCCTTGAAATAGCCATGTACCTTATGTATCAAATCATGTGACAGCTTATTATCTCCGAATCTCTGTGTCCCGCACATCCATCCGATGACCATACCGGAACCGGTAAAAGCGCCGCAATTGGCTAAATTGGTCGGCGTGGCCCCACCATCCAGGCAACTTGCCGTTCGGAACAATCCTGCATCCGCCGGCAGAAAGTCGATGGCATCCTGCAGAGCCGCAATGGTGCACCGCGCACACCCTTTGTGTCTTTCCTCATACAGATAACCAAGATCATAAGCTTTTTGAAGGATTTCAGCGCCTCTGCCACCAATATCAATACGGTCATTTTCAGTCAGAACCTTGAACCCTTCTGTTCTTTCTACAGGATCGGCAACAAGCCGTTCTGCCTGCATGCCGCAGGACAGCAAGCAGAACCCCGCGGATTTCAGGAATCCGCGCCGGGATCCATTTATCTCTTTTTCTCTATTCTTCATCGTGCTCCCTTATTATTAACAAGAATCCTGGTAGCTTATCAAGATTACCGTTTACCCTCTCCAGATTAATAAATATTGAGTCCACTCCGATAAGTGCTAATTACGGAGTTGTCATCCCGAACTCGTTTCGGGATCTACTGTTTTTATTGATCTTAGAGATGCTGAAATAAATTCAGCATGACACCATCGTGCTTTTCGGAGGGGACTCAATATTAAGAAATAAAACTATTCGTATTATTGGTCGACCTTGAAAGAATATAGTTTCGCATTGCTCAGCTCGAATCGAAGCCGTACCTGCTCCTGTTTTATTTCATCTTCAAACACGAGGCATTCACCTGTCACCGTTTCGGAAACCGGTTTGGCATTAGATATCAGTTTTCCATTTGCATCAAGGATACTCACTTTCACCGTACCATTTTGTCCCACATCTGCTGTGATGGACAAACTCTTGCCTGAACAAGAAATCATGGATGTTGTGATTATTGCCGGTTGATCCTCATTTTTCTGCTCATAACCTGCAAAACCGTCCGGACGTAGTGTTGCCAGACATAACGATCCCGTCCGCCATCCGAAATGCAGGTAATCGCTGCCACCGTAATAGAGCCGTATCTCATCTTTTAGAAAAACCGGGTAGGCACAGGGGTAAACACAGCCGTAATCGTAGTCCAAAATCGTTTCAGAACATGGAATGAGTGGTATTCCGGGACAAACACGATTCCACTCCTTCGTATCGGGACTCCAGGTCAGTTCCGTCCAGACGCGGTCTGCTTCCTGGTCATGGATCGCCACCAGACCGATATAGATTCCGCCGTAATAGAATACAGGCATGGCATAGGTCTGATACTTTTCACTGATTCCTTCCAAAACCATTTCCGCTTTTGTCCATTCCAGAAAGTCATTACTTTCTATCCTTACTACCTCCCGGCCCATCTTTCCCCAGGAGCGGGAAATGCCGACATATTTTCCGAGCGTAGGTGCCCAGAAAGCATTATTGTGTGTATCCCCAGCCACATCGGCCTCAGGACAGGAAATGGGCGGATTCCAGCGGATGCCATCTGCAGAAAACGCCACAGAAATTATATCCGTTTTTAAAATTGCCTTATACCGGCGATTGGGATCCGGATCAGGATCATCCTTGAAGATGCCTGAGCCATGAGGTCCATTCCAGTGTTCACCACTTTCCCGAATCCCACGCCAGATAATATTATTGGCTTTACTCCCGTTATATTCAACAAGTCCGAGGTTGGGTTTTTCCCAGTTAATCCCATCTTCTGAAACCGCATAACAGATACCCATTTCTCTGTCTTCGGGTGCTTCATAGGGTTTGTTGTCCCGTTCTTCAAGGGACATGCCTTTGGCAGAATAATCAACGATGAACGGACTGTACCAGCATTTGTAAATCCGGTCATGCTCATCATAGATCACATTACCGTAAAGATTGTCGAAACGTTTTTCCCACACTTGATCTTCAACGAATAACGGGTTAGCCTCATGTTTTTCAACAACACCAAGGGTCAGCATTGCATTTTCTGTTTTATCTACAATCCTGCTGTCAAGCAAGAGGAAGTGGGTACGCCCCGGATCTGCCTTCCCGGTGCCGTAGAGTCCCATGACAATCAGGCAGATTAGGATCGTATAATGTATCCACTTATTTACAAAGCTTGTGTGCTTAAGCATTCGTTTAACTTTCAAAATACACCTTACCTTTCGCCAGCTCGGTCCACAATTTACCATATTTCAGATCCCGGCTGCCTGTCCTTTTCTTCGCTGTTAACATCATCGATGGAGGCGTTGGCAAACCGAAACTATTACAGCTGTCATAATCGTTCGGCACGTCAAACTCCGCGCCGGCATGAGCACAAAGATCTCCATAGCCGGTAGAATCAATGAAACTGTGTGCCATAACAGCTTCGCGTCCCGAACGGCTCTCTGTAATGATCCCTCCTATGCGGGAATCTTCCACGATCGCCCCGGCCAGCAAGGTATTGACGGCAACAAACACACCCGCTTCTTCTAGCATGCGAAAAGCCAGCAGCTTGTACATTTCCGTATCAATGGCCGTGCAGGTCGCATCATAGTCACGACAACATCGAGCTTGCGTACAGGTATTCTCTTTGGCGTCTCTTAAAAAAAACCGTCCTGGTCATGTGAAGCCCTATCAGGATTTCCTGCCAGTCCCGCCCGGGCTCCCAGATCAGGCAAACATTAAAAACAAAAAATATATAATGACAATCCCTGTCATACCCTGAATCAAAGTTGCAAGAGTCTGACTTTTCAGAGCCGTGGATGTATCCAGATTGGAAAACTGGGCAACCACCCAGAAATAACTGTCGTTTAAATGTGAGACCGTCATAGCACCTGCTCCGATAGCCAGGACAGTTAATGCTTTACTGATCTCGGATGACAAGCCCAGTGGATCCAGCAAAGGTGAAACGATAGCTGCTGATGTAATGATGGCAACGGTTGATGAGCCTTGCGCTGTTTTTAAAACAGCTGCCAGGAGAAAGGGCAGTATAATTCCTGCCTGAACACCGGATAAGCTTTCTCCGATAATTTCGCCGATGCCGCCGGCTCTCAGAACCGCACCGAACGCGCCGCCGGCACCCGTAATCAGTATGATCACACCCGCTTCTTTTAAACCGTTTACAGTCCAGTCAAAATGAGATTTTCCAGGATCGTTTTTTAAAAAGAATGCACAGATGACACCCATTAAAACAGCGACGACAGGATTTCCGATGAAAACAAACAGTTCAAAAACCATTTGCGTCCCGAAAGGATGTGTCGGATAACTTGCAATGGATCTGAGGGCAATAAGAATGATGGGCACAATGATCGGAGTAAAAGAGGCTGTTCCCCCGGGTAGTTTTTCCGGCCCTTCCGGCGTATCCGGAGTTTCGGGCACAACCTGTTCGACTTTTCGTCCCATATATCTGGTCCAAAAATAGCCTGCCAGAGAAACCGGCAGGGCCACAAGCAAACCCAGTAAGATTACAAGCCCCAGGTCTGCTTTTAACGCTGCAGCTGCTGCCAGCGGTCCCGGTGTCGGTGGCACAAATACATGCGTCGCATATAAGCCCGTGGCAAGAGCAATACCAAAAACAATTAAGGGGATACCGGTTTTTTTACTAAGCGCTTTATTTATTCGAGACAGGATTATAAAACCTGAGTCACAAAATACGGGGATCGATACGATAAATCCTGTTAAATTCATGGCAAGAGCGGATCGTTTTTCTCCAATCATTCTAAGAACCGTATGTGCAATTTTCATTGCTCCACCGCTCCTCTCCAGATAGACACCAATTATAGTCCCGAAGGCAATAATTATTCCGATACTGGAGAGTGTATTACCAAATCCTTCGGTTAACTTTTTTATAATCAGGGTACTTTCCATACCGCTTATAAATCCCATGGCCAGAGCTGCAAAAAGCAAGGATAAAAACGGATGGATATCATATTTTGTAGTAGCGATTACGATTAGAAAAATTATAACGATTAAGGCGAATAATATCAGCATACATCATATACCTGATTTAAAATGAAGTTAAGTTTCTATCACACCCCAATTACCACGTGATACTGGGATACTTTCAATAACTTGTCTCATATCCAAATCAATTACCACGATTTTATCACTTCGTGAACAGCTCACAAAAGCAACATCCTGATTTATCTTTTAAAAGTTCATACAGATTGTTTAGAAATCCCACACTGACAATCGTTACAGAATTGTCAGGCTGATCTTTGAGCAAATGCTTATAGACGCCAACGGCATTCCCGACGATATTGTCCATCGGATCATGGGTCATGTTGTCCACATCATAATCTCTTTTTTATGAAACAATTACCCTTTGTTGTCAATCCTTTTTCTGAATAACTGACAGCATGTCTATGGTTTTCTCTGTGGCATTTTCATCACCAACTATTTTAAGTCTGTGTGTACCAGACTCTAAATCAAGTTTTTCAAAAATTTTGACATAGTGCTGACCATGAACACTTGAACTATCTTGCTGGCTAAATTCACCGTATGATATACCATCTAATGTGATACTTACAGTACCACCCTTTGGACTTCTGTAAGCATAATACTGGACGGCCGTACCGCTAAAGGTTATTTCTGCCTTACAATTTGCATAGCCCTTGGTCAGGTAAGCGCCCGATGCATTCCAATTCTCGGGATGAGATTCAAACCCACTGTAATTCCAGCGTGGATCATTATCTTCGATTGTCACCCAGGGTACAAAAGTTTCAGGCACCGCTGCGGGTTTAATATCTGAATTCACTACCGGAATTATCCAATTATCATCCTGAATAGAACCGCCCATTTCTTCTTCAACGATATCATCAATAACTGCCAGACCCCTTTCTGACATGGCTGTAAAATTATCAAGCGGTCTTGGCATGTTATAACGGGAACGTTCAATATAATATCCATCAGAGAAATCCATCTTATTGAAATGTTTCTGAAGTTCTTCATGACCGTAAAGCAATCCCAGAAGCCCGCCCCAGGTCGAGGTTGGATTATCGGAATCCCAGCCGCACATACAACCAATTCTAATGGTTCTCTTATAATCACCTTCTCCATAGAATAAACTGACAATTGAAGCCGCAAAATTGATACCGGCATCCCAGGGATATTTATACTTGTACCCTGCCGTAGCTGTATGCTGGTAACGTCGGGCTACTTCGTCACGGGTTTTCTCCCAATTATCCTTATCCGGATTAGCCTCGTAGGCTTTTTTGACAAAATCATACATATCGGCAATGTACGACCAATCAGGTATGCGTTTGCGGGCCTGTTCTGCAAGCCAAATTACCTGATCCTTTCGCGAAAGGGACTTGTCAATCCTCGATGCTAATGAATACATAATTATATAGAATTCAGCAGCCCATTCTGAATGAAGATATGCTGTTGTCCTGACTGGAAGGTGGCCAATCTTCAAGGCAACATCAGGACGCCCGGGCGCTAATGCACCGAATATTTCAGTAGTCAGTTGTGCATCTATCATATCCCACATGGGATTATTCTCCGGAAGGGATGTAGCGGGCGGTACGGCCCCGTTTTGCATTTGTCCAAGAGCGGATAAATTAGAAACCCATAATAACGGAAGACCAATATGTTCTTGCCAGGCAGCGCTAATCTGTTCTCCGGTAAGCATATGGGTATTATTTTTTTCAAGGGCATACTGATATACGTACTCAATATCTGTATCATCATCAGCTCCCCATGGGTCCTCGTCCAGTATAAAGTCAATTTTCCCCGGCCCGAAATCTGAGTCAGTAAAAAAGGGAAAATCAGTGCGTCGGTTTTCCGTAGGTAATCCTGTCCAGTTTGCAATACAACTGCCGAGCCAGAATCCTCTGAGTTTGTCCATATATTCAGTTCTGTTTATCGTTAAAATAGGCGATTTCTTCTCATCCAGCGATTTTACCACATCGTCACTTTTAATGGTTCCATTTTCGGATTCACCACACAGCGCAAATGTCAGGGGTATTACAATCCATAGAAATAATATTTTAAAAAGAAATCCGGTTCTCATACCGTTATTATCCCTCCGTTTCAATATTTAACATTAATTTAAGCACACCGACACCAGCACGGGTCATTAACTTCAGCCCAATGCCATTTACAACCTACTTCGATACCTTTCCATTTGACCCAGGGCTCATCATCCATTTTTATCCAAAGGGCATTCACGATCACCTTCCGTCCAATCAAGCCAGGCATGCGCGAATCAAGCAGAATATATCGGTTCCGGTCATTAGCAGGCTTATCGGCCATAAGGTGTCCAGACAGTAAAATGCTCCACATGAGTAGGCAAATACATATACACTGATTATTCCGGAATACCGGATTTAATAAGGGCCCCGGCAGAAAACTGCGTCCCTTCATAGTTCCTTTTCCTTTGATCTTTCATATTTTTCAATATCAAATAAATACAGACCACAACCAACACCGGCATCCGAACTAGCTTCGGAAGCCTGGAACACAAAAAACTTCCCATCATCACGAACAACGGGATTACTGGACCTGAATCCCTCCACGTCACTAAAAAACACGAGTCTTTCATGATCTACGAAAGTTGTATCGAGCTTTAATTTATATACTTCGATTGTGCTGCTGCGCTTGGTAGGACGGTGCCTGTCGCATTCTGTAAGTGTATATTCTCCATCCGGAAATATTCCTTCAGGTTCATCATATGTAGACCTGGATTTGGAATAGTTGATTAATTCACCTGTGTTGATATTCAGACCAAAAACCTCGCTTTTGAAATAATCGTTGCCTTTCCTGTATTGCGACATGATCAATTCCTCTTCCAATGGAGGTCTCCAGTTTTGAGTTTCAATAATAAATTCATATTCTACGCTGTCAATCGTACCCATATCCTTAACATCCAACAAGAATTTTTTATTAATGATCTGCGGTTTTCCATCGGAATAAGAAATTTCTCCCATATAGATTTGCAGTTGTCCGGGAAGAGTCCAGGCAATTTTCATAGTTTTTCTTGAAACAGCCGGTCCTTCACATAATTCTTCTCCATCAATAGTGTATGGAGGTTGATTAAATTCTTTTTTCATTACCTGAAAATACATGGTTTGTCGCTTTGGTCCGCAACCCAGGAGCAGGTCTCCATTTGCCAGACACAACACCCTGTAGTATCCATGCCCCTCCGGACGATCTTCCGGTTTTGTGATTTGTCTGGTTTTTTTTGTACTGACATCGACTACCCAGACATCGCCTCCGGCCCTGTCGACAAAATATACCTGCTTGCCATCCAGCGACCATTCACTGCGCTGACCAAATTCAGTCAAAGGTGTAATATGGGGTGGTAATTTTGAAGCAGGAAAACAACCTTCAATTTTCTGGTCACAATTTAAAAACACTAAAGAAATACTAATAAACATGAGGTACAAAGCAGCATTCTTCATGATTACTCCTCAAGATAAACAAAGTAATAGCAATTTAGTAACCTGTATTTTAGTTTTTTACACATCGTATGCTGTAACCAGCCTGCTTCACACCGCTGTCATAGCGGTACACATTAGATGTATCATTTATCAGATAATAGCTGTATGCGGTACCACTACTTGTCTCTGTAGACGACCAGAAGTAGGCTGTGCTGCCTTCTCCACCAAATTTTCCATTCCAGGAGCGATAACCACCAGGTAGTGCTGAAAAGCCGCTTTCATTTGTAGAAAATTCGTTAGTTTCACTCCACAGGCCATTGCCATCTTCAATGGTTCCGGTACTTTTTAGTTTGGCACCCGCAACATCCTCACCACCGAGATAATTAATAAGTTGCTGCCAGTCTTTATCGGTTGCCACATGCCAGCCTTCGGGGGCGATATTCCTGGGATCAACCAAGGCATGCCAGTTATACATGTGACCATATATTCCGGCATTATCAAAATTATTATCATAATAGCAATAGGCTCCGCCTTGCAGCGCAGACCAGGTTGCGGAACCTGTTACGTTTATTATCCATTCTCCATTACGGTATTTAGTGACTTTCAGATTTTCGGCCATCCACCACTGTTTACCTATTCTAAACACTTTATAAAGATTACCATCAATATCCCTGATCGTACCTGTGCTTGGTCCGTCATCACCCGAATCTGTTGAATTTTTTGAACAAGAGAATAGAACCAGGAAAGAGAATAATGCCATTAATATAATCTTCAAAATCAAACTCCCTTTAAAACAAAGCTCTCGGTTATTTTACAAATTTATCTATGATCATTACTACTCAGCAACACACCTGATGCTGTACCCGGCCTGCTTCCAGCCACTATCGTGGCGGTAAATATCCGTATTACCATTATACAGATAACGATGCCAGGCTGTGCCTCCGCTGCTCTCCGTTGTAGACCAAAAGTAAGCGTTGCTGCCAAGACCATCGAAAACGCCATGATTGTAACGGTAACCTCCCGGAAGAGCCGAAAAACCGCTTTCATTCGTGGCACCTTTATTGGGTTTACGCCAAAGGCCGTCGCCGGCTTTAATGGTTCCGGTGCTTTTCATTTTACCGCCAGCGAGAATTTCACCACCCAGGTAATCCACAAGTTCCTGCCAGTCCTGGTCTGTCGGCACCCGCCAGCCTTCGGGAGCAATGTTTCTGCTATCGTTTAACGCAAACCAGTTATATAATCTGCCATATATGGCGGTATTGGCATCATAGTTATTATACTTACAGTGCACCCCGGTTCCGCTTTCATTCTTTCCAGGGTCTTTTTTGCAGACTCATTTTTTGATTTCCATTTAATAGAGCAGCCAAACGATTTTGTTTTTTCAACCGGGACTTTTTTGCCCACCAACAAAGCATCAATGGCGTTCCGTGTATCATGGTTTTTTACTTTTTTAATATTTTCACCATCATCAATCCGCCCCGTATATTTTAATTTGCGCTCTTTATTAAAAATGAATACATGAGGGGTAGCAATGGCGCCATATGCTTTGGCCGCTTCCTGCAGGTCACCATCATACAGATAGGGATAATTGTAATTCATATCTTTGGCACGTTGTTTCATATCCTTGAAACTATCACGGATATCAGTATAACCATACTCATCCAGGCGCAAAGCGGCAGGGTGATTTGAAGAAATCGCAACGACTTTCACTCCTTTATCCTCATAATCATTCACGATCTGCTGAATTCTTCCTTCATAGACCTGGGCTGTTGGACAATGATTGGCGGTAAAAATGATAACCAGTATCTCAGCAGCAGAAAAACTGTTCAGTGTATAATTTTATCATCGATCCCGATCAGATTAAAACCCGGGGCAGTGGCCCCAATTTCCAGAGTCCTAACATCGCCTAATGCGTAACCAAACAGGACTAGAAATAGTAACACTAAAATTTTGAATTGATTGAACATGAATACCCCTCTCATAATATAAAATAGTTGATTATGAATCCTTATCGCAACAGAACCATCTTTTTAACTTGCTGAAATGTTCCTGATTTTAACTGATAGTAATAAATTCCACTAGCTAACCCTCTAGCATCCCATTCTACCTGATGCAATCCGGCATTTTGTTTCTCAGAAACAAGTGTTGCTACTTTTTGTCCCATCAGATTATAAACACTTAACTCAACTTCACTGACCGCAGGCAGCTGATAGCTGATTACCGTTGTTGGGTTAAAGGGATTTGGATAATTTTGATACAGCGTGAAATCGCCAGGTTTTAATAAATCATCAGACTCTATTTCAGTGGGATCACTAATCTCTGCAAACTGAACGAGAACCGCTTTAAAAGGAATATCACTATCATCATTAGTTATACTTATTCCACCGCGGCATCGAATATGAAAATCATACAAAGGATGAACACCATCAGACCAGGCTGCCAAACGGATTTTAGTTGTTGTTATAGCATCTGCTTCCGGAACCATCCAAATAGATAGTGCACTACGATCAACTCCCGGTGTATATGGCCATGGTGCATTTATTTCTTCAGTTATCCAATCCCAGCCAGTACCACCACCCACGCCTTCTACTAATGTTTGCCATGCTTCACCATTCCAGTACTGCAGCGTCCACGGGGTATATGGCTGAGGTGTATGGGCCCAGCAACCGCCCCAGGTAAAATAATTAATCTTCTTAGGCACCGGCCACTCAATATTATAAGTAAAACCATCGTCCGGACCATCGGGGTAACCGGCATCATAAGCATAAGGATACCCAAACTCGCCCCATCGTGCATTCTTATTATGATAATCATCTTTGACCGGATCATAAAGAATATCGACCGGTTGATTACGAATCCATTCACCAAAAACCGAATTCCCCTTTTGAAAATTTGCACTAACCACTGCTTCATCCAGAAGCGCCAGGTTTACCAGAGGATCTATCTTATTATCCGCTTCTGCCTCAGACATATCAAGATACTGAATAAGAACGGCTTTGGCTGTCCCTGCTCCGAAATCTCTTCCTGACCAGGCAAAACTCCACAGACTGTCAGTGAAGGACTCTTTTTCATCATTCACACTATCGGGATTTGCATAGGCCGTAAATCGAATTCCTGTGGTAACAACCGGCTCTAATCCTCTCCAGACCAATTGTCCATCCCACAGCCAGTTAACCTGTGTCGGTATTCCAACGCCTTGGCCGCTTAAGGTATCTGCATCCCAACCATTGTGCGCTTTGGCAAGATCCTGCCAAATACTATCGACTAGGATTTGTACAGCCCAGCCGGTGGTGGGTTGCGGTTGATTACCATAAACACCCGTGCAAGTGATATAATTGATATTCTTTAATGCTGGCCATACAACCTGCCACCACAAAGGATCTTCCTTGGTTTTATATGCTATTGAATCATAAAGCATACCATATTCGTGGTATGTAGATTCGGTGGCCCAGTCGTTTGTTGAGGGATCCCACAGAATATCCGTTGGTATTCCCCGGGCTTGTTCATTTGGAATGGAACCGCTTACCACTGCACCATCAACAAGCGCCAGATTAATGAGTGGATCCGGGTTATTGTCCCCCTGCGCAAAACCTGTTGCAGAAAAAATACCGATACAAAGAGCGCCAATAACCATATTGAATGCGGCACTTTTTTTCATAACTATATCTCCTGATAAATTGATCAATTTACTCATATAATTGATACTATCTCACCAAAACCATCTTTTTTACTTGTTGAATTTCCCCAGCTTTTAAACGATAGTAGTAAATACCACTCGCCAAATTTGTGGCATCCCATTCCACCTGATGAGATCCGGCATTTTGTTTCTCAGAAACAAGTGTCGCTACTTTCTGACCAATAAGATTGCAAATGGACAAATCTACATGTTCGAAATTCGAAATTTGATATTGGATATTCGTTACTGGATTAAATGGATTAGGGTAGTTTTGATACAAACTGAATTTTACTGGTTTATTAGTATTTTTTTCTATACCTGTACCTGTTATATTCTCATACCAGGCGATTTTGTCGTCAGAAAATGAAGCAGATAGAACATCCATATCACCGTCACCGTCTAGATCGCAGGCATAAACTGACCATGCTCCCAATGCATTAGTGCTGATAACCTGCTGGGCGCCAAAGCTACCTGAGCCGTCATTCTCATACCAGGCGATTTTGTCGTCATTTTCTGATGCTGACAACACATCCATATCACCATCTCCGTCAAGGTCGCATGCATAGACAGATTTTGCCCCATCTGCAGAAGTGCTGATGACCTGCTGAACGCCAAATTTACCTGAGCCGTCATTCTTATACCAGGCAATCTTGCTGCCACCACTTGATGCAAAAAGCACATCCATATCACCGTCGCCGTCAAGATCGCTTGCATAGACTGATTGTGCCTTGTTTGCTCCGGCGGTGATGATCTGCTGGGCACCAAAGCTGCCTGCGCCGTCATTCA
>CAYPHA010000025.1:0-58102 GCA_964410215.1 uncultured Calditrichota bacterium
AAATATGCCCTTTGAAACACCCCTGAATGGGAAGGAATTTGAAACACTGGCCATCGAATGGTTGTGTATGCAGAATCCTGATGCCCCGTTTACCGGAAACCGGCCTCAGTATCCCGGCCAGAACCATCCGGGACTCGGAATGGCATCCCGGGCGGTGGAGTTGCTGTTAATAAGCGCCTGGCGGCTGAATATGGCCGGGCTGGTCAATATTCCGGATCATTATCATAATGCGTATCTCTATTCCAGGATTTTTCACTATATTCAGCCGCAGGATGAAGCCAGGCTTCTGGCCATGGCCAGAGATCTTAAAGCCTATGATCTGCATACCATTGCCTGGGCCATGATGGCAGAGGCTGTAATCGACAGCGAAACAGGTGAACCGGTCCAGTGGTTCGTGGCCAAACAGATCACGCCGCTCGATGAAGGTCTGAAAGGATTGTTTAATTCCCGGATTTACCGGAATACCATAAAAGAAAATTGTAAACGGTACCACTATGAATTAAACGAGGAAAAATATAATCAGTATATTTCTGACAGGAGGAACAAATGAAGTTAAAGGCTACACAACTTCGAAAGGGAATGATCATTATTTTTAACGATGAACTGTATACGCTGACGGATGTCATGCATGTCACTCCGGGGAAAGGACAGGCTTCCGTACAGACTAAAATGAAAAGTATTAAATCAGGAACGAATGCGGAAAAACGTTTCCGGTCGGATGAAAATGTTGAAAAAGCAACACTCGAAACACGGAAAATGGAATTTCTTTATGATGATTCCGATAATTATTATTTCATGGATCAGGAGACCTTTGATCAAATTCCTCTCCACTCGGAACTCCTCGGAGATGCCCATTATTATCTGTTGCCGAATACACCGGTGGATGTCAGCTTCTTTGAAAACGAGGCCATCGGAATTGAATTGCCGAATGCGGTTGACTTGAAAATTACCGAAACGGAGCCGGTCATGAAGACGGCTACGATCACCTCCTCTTATAAGCCCGCCACGCTCGAAACGGGCTTGCAGGTACAGGTACCGCAGTTTATATCCGAAGGGGAGGTCATCCGCATTGACACGCGGGACGGCAAATACCTCGAAAGGGCTAAATAAATGTATGGATTTTTCAGCGCGGTTATGATTTAATGAAGCAGCATTAGTAAACCTATAAATGGAGAAAAAACTATAAACCGGCTTGAAAAGCTTTCGGTAAGACACAAGTTAAGTTACGCGATTATCATCATTCTCGTTCTGGCAAATGGTGCCCTCTATCTTCTGTATCCCGCATATTGTATACGGCAGGAAAAGGAGGAATTGAAAAGGACCTACGAACGGCGGATTTCCGGACTGGTGGCGAATGCCGATAGTCTGTATGCGGAAAAAGTGAACGTTTTTAAGGTACTCAGCGGTTATTTGGAAACCGATCCGGATATTGTATTCTTTATCCTGAAATCGCGGGATTCCACAGTAGTCCGGCCCGAAAGATTTGCATTTTATCTGCACCTCGAATCCTTTCCCGAAGGGCAATTACTGGCTCTTAAGAATCAAACCGTTATGCCCGTGAAATTTCCCAATACCAGGCATTATGAACACCTGATTCTGGGACTGAACGCCGGCTCTGTTTTGTATCAGCAACGTGCTGCCGGGAACGTCGTATTTGTTTTTGCCCTGTTCAGTTTTGTTTTCGTTTATGCCGTCCTATTTATCCTAAAACGGTTCATCAGCAGTCCTCTTAAAAAAATAATTGCCCGGACGGCACTGTTAGCAGCAGGACGTACCGAAATCAAGCCGGACTCGGACAGCTCTGCTGAATTCCAGACTATCAATCAGAACCTTTATGCCGTTTCAAAGCGGCTGGCGGAACTTACAGAGCAGGAGAAGGAAATGCCCGCCCGGCTTCAGGAAGCCGTTAAGAAAGCGAACGCGGCACAAAAGGAACTGGATGCCGAGCTGAAAAAAATGTCGGCATTAATCATGCTTTCCATCCACCTCAATAAGGAAAAGTCCAGGGAAGATCTGCTAAAAAACCTGAATAGAGAAATAACCGAACACATGGGTTTTCAGATAAGCCTCTTGTTTTTGCATGAAAAACAATTCCTGCGATTCCATTCTTCCCGGGTAAAAGACCTTACGGTTCCGGATAAAAAACTTCGGGAGGGCTTGACGAATTATCTGATCAGTCCGGAATCAACCGAATACGAGGAAATGGTAAAAGGAAGGCCGTATGTAACATCCAAACCTCATTTTTTCAAAATACTCGAAAGTAATAACATCAGTGCTTCACTGGCACTTTTTCCGGTCGCCACATCGACACAGATGATTGCAATGCTGGCCGTGGGATATATCGGTGGAGACCAACGGTTCGATGCCCAGGATCTGGAGAGGTTAACGCTGCTCGGTAATATCATCGCCTTGAAAATTGAAAATATTGAAGCGATTGATAATCTGTCACGAAATGTTCAGCAGCGGACGGAAGAACTGGAAACAGCCAATAAATTACTTGCGGAATCAATCATCGAACGCGATAATATGCTGAAGCTGGTCTCTCATGACCTGAATGCCCCCTTGCGCAATGTCGTTGGCCTCGTCGATTCCATACACCGGAAATATACCCGGGAGTTACCCGATGATGTAATGGACCGGATCGAACGCATCCGAAATAATGTCGACAAGGAACGGCGCATGATCAAGGATGTCCTGCTTAACTTCAAAGCTTTCGAAATGGGAAGCAGCGATGAATCAATCGATCTGAACGATCTGCTGTCTTCCATTCAGGAAGAATTACAGCACGAGCTTGACAAAAAATCCATTGAGTTTATCGTGCAACCCGGCTTACCTGAAATCAGGGCAAAACGGCATCTAGTGCGTCATGTTTTCCTGAATCTCGTGGATAATGCCTCAAAATATCTGCCCGAAGGACGACCAGATAATTTCATCCGGATAGAAGGGAAGGAAAGCGTCGATGAAATCACCTTTTCGGTAAGCGATAACGGGGCGGGTATCCCCCAGGATAAACAGCTCGATATCTTTCTGTCCTATAAATCCCTCCAGGGGATACGCTCACTGGAATATACCGGTCTGGGACTCGGTCTGGCCCTTGTAAAAAATATCGTGGAAAAACTGTCCGGAAAAATCTGGCTGAAAAGCAAACCGGGCGAGGGAACCACCTTTTTTGTGAGCTTCCGAAAAGGTAAATTTGAACAATTTACTCAGAAATAGGTTTATATACTATGAAAATGTTCCATATTCTGATTATCGAAGATGATGAAGATCATGCCTTTCTGGAAAAGGATGTTCTTTATGATGAACTGGATTGCGAGATTGATGTCGTTCGGTCAAAAAAGGAAATGTCAGAACTGGAAATCGGGGAATATTCTATCGTGTTACTCGATTTTAATTTACCGGACGCTACTGGCGACGAGGTTTTAAGGGAGATCCGTGCGAAGTCTGATATACCGGTCATCATGATTACCGGTGATGACCACCTGGAGACGGCGATACAGACCCTCAAACACGGTGCCAATGATTTTATTGTCAAGTCTCCGCATAATCTGACCATATTGCCTCGTATTGTGAATCGTGTTTTCGAAGAACATCAGGCCAGGCTGCTCCTGCAAAAACAAGAGAAAGAAAAAGAGAATCTGAATGTCAAAGTGGAAACGCTGCGGCAGGTACTGACAACGCTGGCGCACTATATTAATAATTCCACGACGACGATCTTCGGTTATGCGCAATTATGTGAACAGGATCCGGCGAACAGGGATCGCTGTAATAAACTGGCTAAAATAGGGATTAAAGAAACACAAAAAATTACGTTCGTTATCCGGGAATTGGAAAATTTTGTCAATTCAATGGAAATTAAAACAACAGACTATGTCAATATTCCCGATGCCATGTTTGAAATTGAAGAAAATATTAAGAAGAAAATGGAAGAACTGGAATAAAAAAAGCCGTTATTTAAACTAAAAGAAGAAGTTATTGGGAACAGATTCTTGATACATGCTTCGTTTGTTATTATATTTGAAATTTATTGAAAAAATTATGTTTAAACAAAATCCAAATTGGAGGTGTGATTCGTGCGTTATTCAGTATCACTCTTAATAATCTTACTACTTTGTGTTTCCTCGGTAATTGGTCAGGATGCCCGCAGCCCTGAAGCAGGCCAGGCATACAATGATGGTAACAACTTTTTCAAAAAACAGCAGTATGAACAGGCTGTTGCCAAATATAAAGATGCTATTGCCGCGGACGATAATTTCCCGAAAGCCAATTATATGCTTGCACTAAGCTATAAGAAACTGAATCGTTATGAGGAAGCCATTGCCGCTTACACGCAGGCTATCAATCTGGATTCCAAGTTTGAACATGCCTATATCGCACTTGCGAATCTCCAGTCGCAGATTGACAAGAAATCGGAAGCGCTGAACAGTTATAATGCCGTGCTGTCATTCAATGAAAATTCCGCTGAAGCCAATTACGGTATCGGTAAGGTTTACTACGATCAGAAAAACTACCAGCAGGCACTTTCCTATCTGGAAAAGGCCGTTGAACTCGATCCGAATGATGCCAGCCACTTTAATATTCTTGGGTTGACTTACGATCAGTTGAGACGGTACAGTGATGCCGAAGGGGCCTTTAAAAAAGCCATCAGTAACGAAAAGCGGGCCACACGCCAGGGCGGCTATTATTACCGCCTGGGTACCGTCCAGCTTAAATTGAAAAAATATGCCGATGCCGAAGCATCGCTTTTAAAGGCTAACCAACTGAGTAAGAACAGCACGATCAGGGCCGGTGCCAATTTTCATCTCGGCCTGGTTTTTAAGGAACAGGGACAGAGCCAGAAAGCCAGACGATACTTTGTTCAGGCACAATCGAACCGTACCTGGAAAAAAAGTGCTGACTATGAAATCGATTTAATCGATAATCCCGATAAATATACCTATTAATAATTTTGTTTTTGAAAAGGAGATGTGAATTATATGATCACAGTTAAGGTCCGTGATAACGAACCATTCGAAAAAGCTTTCAAACGATTTACCAAGTCTTGTGAAAAATCAGGACTGATGGCGGATATCAAAAAACACCAGCATTATGAGAAGCCGAGTGAACAACGCAAACGCCGTTTGAACCAGGCCAAACGTAAAATGCGTAAGCTTATGGCTGAATTAAATAGATAGATACAGCGGGTTTAAAATGTCTCTGGAAGAGCGCATAAAGAAAGATATGCACGCGGCTCTGAAATCGCAAAACAGAATCGAGCTGGATACACTGAGAACCGTCATCGCTCAGATCAAAGACGAGCGCATCAAAAAGATGCATGATCTCAGCGACGACGAAGTCATCCTGGTGCTGAACAAGGCGATGAAACGGCGCAAAGAAGCCATTGAGATGTACAAACAGGGTAATCGCCCCGACCTTGTGCAGAAAGAACAGGAAGAATCAGAGATCATTGAGAAATACCTTCCGGAACAGTTGTCGGAAGATGAGGTGCTCTCCGTCCTTAAACAGGTTATTCAAAATGTCGGAGCCGGATCCGAACGGGATATCGGTAAGGTTATGGGGCCGGCAATGAAGGAGCTCAAAGGCAAGGCGGATGGAAAACACGTACAGGAGATGGCACGTAAACTGCTTCAAAGCACATCTTAATGAACTATTTTGATGGTATTCTTATAATTATCATTGCACTCGTAACAATCCGGGGCCTGTTTCGCGGACTCATTACAGAATTGATGACGCTGATAGCCCTTGTTCTCGGTTTTTTTATTGCCAGTTTTTACCTTTCCGATGTAACCTCTCTGTTACTTAATACTTTTTCCGGGCTGCCGGAATTCGTAGCCCGCATTCTTGCATTTATTATCCTTTTCCTGGTTGTCAACCTCAGCATCAGATTGCTCTCACGTTTGTTGAACCAGTTCGCAAAATTCACCTTTCTTCAGCCCGTCAATAAAATTGCCGGGGCCGGATTTGCCTTTACTAAAATTGTCCTGATACTGAGTATTGTCTTTCTGATCGTTGACCTGGTACCTCTATCGGAAATACTGTTGGCGAAATTGAATATTGATCAGAGTCTTCTCTACCTTCCGGTTAAAAAGGCTGCACCGGCATTATATAATATGTTGATTTATGTGTTTCCCAATCACCAGAAAATATATGCAGAATTTATGAAGATGTTCAATTGGGCGGACACAGCAGCAAAAGAAATTATTAATCAAAACCCTTAATTGTTAAGGCCATGTTTGGATTTGATCGCGCAAAAAGCGCTCTGGAATTTGATAAAATTATTGATGATATCGCCCTGAAATGCGTATCGGAAACGGGGAAGAACCGGATTCGCAATGCCGCACCGTTTATGGATCAGGATGATCTGAAAGAAACACTTAACCGCATAAGAGAAATGCGGGAAATCTTTACGGTGGATGGCGGTCTGCCTATCTGGGAATATCATGATGTCCGTATTCTGCTGAACAAGATTGAACCGGCGGAAAGCTACCTTGAAATCCCGGATTGTATCCGTGTGCAGAATCTCCTGGAAGTTCTGTCCGATATCCGCAGCTTTTTTAGAAAGGTGCATGAAAAATATCCGCACCTGCAAAACCTGGTCCAGGGTATTGCCGAAACTGCGAACCTGCTGAACCAACTGAAATTTACCATAGAACCGTCCGGCAGGATATACGATAATGCCAGCGATGTATTGAAATCAATCCGTAAGGATATCAACCGGCTCAGCGACGAAATTCATATACGCATGAACCGTATTCTTAAAAAAAATTCGGAATTCCTGCAGGAAGAATACATCACACTGCGCGACGGCAGGCTGGTTCTGCCGGTTCGTGAATTCTCCGTTTCCAAAATCCCGGGAATCGTTCATGGCCAATCGGGTTCGGGTGCCACCTATTTTGTCGAGCCGATGAACATTGTTGATCTGAATAACCAGATGCAAAAGCTGATTGCCGCTGAAAAAAAGGAGATCATCAAAATCCTGCGCAGGCTGGCCGTCCTTATTCGTGAAAATGGTCCGGATCTGGTGCATAATTTTAATCTGCTTAATGAACTCGATGTATTACAGGCCAAAGCTAAATATGCGAATGAAGTCCATGCTTCCATGCCCGAAGTCAGTGAAACGTTCGACTGGATTCTTAAGAGGGCGCGCCATCCGCTGTTACTTCGGAAACCGGATTTACAGGTGGTTCCTCTCGATCTGGAAATCGGCACGGCATTCAGGGAACTGATTATTTCAGGGCCGAATGCCGGCGGTAAAACAGTTGCATTGAAGACGACAGGCGTATTGCAGTTGATGTTCCAGTGCGGGTTTCATGTTCCGGTGGACGAGGGGAGCCGGTTTCCCCTGTGCCGCCAGATATTTGCCGTGATTGGTGATGAACAGTCGATTGAACAGGATCTCAGCACGTTTTCATCACATATACAGTCTGTCGAATTTATCTTTAAACATCTCGATGACCGTGCACTGATCCTGATCGATGAAATAGGTACCGGAACGGAACCTTCGGGCGGTGCTTCGCTGGCTATTGCCATCCTGGAAAAATTAAACCGTGAAGGACTTGTATCGCTGATCAGTACCCATCACAACCAGTTAAAAGCTTTTGCCAGCCATACGCCGGGGGTCCACAATGCGGCGATGCAATTTGATCATAAGCATCTTACGCCCCTCTTTTCTCTTGAACTGGGTATCCCGGGCAGCAGTTATACGTTTGAAATTTGCCGGCGTCTGGGGTTGGATGACGATATCATTGAAGCCGCCGTTAACATAAGCGGGGAAGAGACGTTTAAACTGGATCGTCTTCTGGCGGATGTGGTTGAAAAAAGCCGGGAATACCAGGAAAAACTGCGCACGATGAGTATTCGCGAATCTGAACTTAACAGCCTCGTAAAATTGTACGAGACAAAGAACGAGACACTGAAAAAACAACGAAAAAAACTGGAACGCGAGGCGGCTGCGAATGCAGACGCCATACTGAAGGATGCCAATCGCCTGATTGAGTCGGTGGTACGTGAAATCCGTGAATCGCAGGCTGATAAGAAGGTGGTGAAAAACGCCAAAGAAGTGATACGAAATAAAAAGAATGCCGTTGCATCCTACCTTCCGGAAGAAAAAACGGCTGCCGTTTCCATCGAATCCCTCGAACCCGGGATGAGAATACGATCCGTTAATTACGGCATTAAAGGCGTGATTTCCAGAGTGTTCAAACAGAAAAAACAGGTGGCCCTGGAGAAAGACGGTATCCATATTACCATCGATGCTTCTGATATTGAGATTTTGGATACGAATAAAGCACGACCTGTTGAAAAAAACCTTGATGAGTCGGTCAGTGGCACACCGGCAATGACTGTATCGAACGAACTGGATTTGCGCGGATTGCAGGTGGAAGAGGCCCTGGAAGAGGTGGAAACCTACCTTGACAAAGCTGTTTTGAGCTCCTGGGATGAAGTCCGCCTGATTCATGGAAAGGGTACCGGTGCCCTGAAACAGGCGGTTCATCAGTATCTCGCCCGTAAAAAGAACATTGCTTCCTACCGACTTGGCCGTTTTGGAGAAGGCGATACGGGCGTTACGGTGGTCCATTTCAAATAACGGAGATTCCAATGCCTTCAAAGCTCTTTTTAATCGATGGCTCGGCACTTTACTATCGTAGTTATTTCGCCCTTATCCGCAATCCGTTGTTCAATTCAAAGGGAGAGAACACCTCAGCAACATTCGGCTTTTTAAGCTCTATGCTGAAAGTGATCGAAGATGAAACGCCGGAGTTTCTTGCTATTGTTTTCGATACAAAAGAGCCCACTTTTCGTCATGAACTCTATGCAGAT
The DNA here is from genome assembly GCA_964410215.1 of uncultured Calditrichota bacterium. Lineage (GTDB taxonomy): Bacteria > Calditrichota > Calditrichia > Calditrichales > CAYPHA01 > CAYPHA01. Next base: position 8,821 of record CAYPHA010000025.1, read on the forward strand.
TATAAAGCGACCCGTGAGAAAATGCCTGAAGAAATGGCGGCACAATATCCCCGCCTGATCGATACGCTGAAGGCGTTCCGTTTTAACATCCTCGAGCTACCCGGATATGAAGCGGATGATATCATCGGAACGATTTCTCAACGGTATGCCGGTCCGGACCTGGATGTATTTATTGTCTCGGGTGACAAGGACATGGCGCAGCTGGTAAACGACCATGTGTTTCTGTATACACCGGGAAAATCAAATCAACCGCCTGAAATCATCGATTCCGAAGCAGTAGCGGAAAAGTTTGGCGTCAAACCGGAACAGATCACCGACTGGTTGTCACTGATGGGGGATAAGTCTGATAATATTCCCGGTGCTGAAAAAGTCGGCAAGGTAACCGCATCCAAATTGCTCAGCGAATACGGATCCGTGGAGGCGCTTTATGAACGGCTTGATTCCATATCTTCACCGGCGCTCAGGAAAAATCTCGAAAATTTCAGGGAACAGTCCACCGTATCAAAGCAATTGACAACCATTGACACCGATTCGCCCGTGGATACGGATCTGGATCAGCTTCGATTCCGTCTGTGGGATATGGAAATTGTCGATCCCATTCTGCGCGATCTGGAGTTTCGGCGCTTTTATGACCGGATGCTGGCTATCTCCCGTGCCCCCATGTCCGGAAACAATCCGGACGCTTCTGCAGAGAAGCAGACCAGTGATTACCGTTTGGTTAATTCAGAGGCCGGACTGAAGGAACTAATCGGAAACGTGCAGAAACAGAAATGCTTCGTGTTCGATCTAGAGACTGATTCTCTGGATGTACAAGTGGCCCGAATTGCCGGTATCGCTCTTTCCTGGGAGGAAAACAGGGCGTATTACATTCCTGTGAATCACCCTGATTCGAACCTTTCTGAAAAGATGGTCATAGAGCATATTAAACCTGTTTTTTCAAATCCCGGTATCGAAAAAGCGGGACAGAATATTAAATTCGATGCGGCTGTACTGATTCACAATGGTGTGCCGGTCAGGGGAACGCGTTTTGATACCATGATTGCTTCTTACCTGATCGATCCATCGGGAAGGCAGCATAATCTGGATCGATTGGCCAGGGAGCATCTCGATCACGAGATGATTCCGATAGAAGACATCATCGGGAAGGGGAAAAAGCAGAAGCTGATGACTGAAATCCCTGCGGTGGATGTCGTGACATATGCTGCCGAAGATGCGGGTATTACGTTTAGGCTGATGAATATCTTCCGCCGGCAGTTATCGGAAAACAACCTCGAGGGCTTATTCACCGATCTTGAGATGCCGCTGGTTGACGTGTTACGGGTGATGGAAGATAATGGCGTCCGGCTGGATCTCGCTTTGCTTTCGGAATTATCATCCAGGCTCGGGGATGATATTAAGAATATCGAATCTGAAATATTGCGGGAAGCGGGAGCATCGTTTAATATCAGTTCTCCGCAGCAACTGGGTAAAATTTTGTTCGAGGATATGGCGATTCATAAAGCTCTGGGTAAGCGCAAGCCCTCAAAAACGAAAACAGGGCAGTATTCCACATCCGAGGCTGTTCTGGAGCGTTATTCCGAGCATCCACTGATTGACAAGATACTCACATACCGGCATCTGATAAAACTGAAGAATACCTATGTGGACGCCCTTCCGGCGCTGGTGAATGAAAAGACCGGTAAAATTCATACCTCATTCAATCAGACTGTAGCGGCAACCGGTCGGCTGTCCAGCAGCAATCCCAATCTGCAGAATATTCCCATCCGGACCGAACTGGGAAGGGAAATCAGGAAGGCATTTATTGCTTCCGAACCATCCTTTCATATCCTGAGCGCGGATTATTCCCAGATCGAGCTCCGGATCATGGCGCATTTATCGGAAGATAAGCGTCTGATTGAAGCCTTTGATAACAATCAGGATATCCATGCGGCAACGGCTGCGCTGATTTTTGATGTCCCGATCAATGAGGTGACTGCGGATAACCGCCGTAAGGCCAAGGAAATAAATTTCGGGATCATGTATGGCATGAATGAATACGGTCTATCAAACCGCCTGGGCATGTCTGTCGATGATGCACGTTTATTTATTTCTGAATATTTTGCTACGTATCCGGCTATTCAGAAATACATGCAGAAAACCATCCGGCAGGCTATGGAAACCGGTTATGTCGAGACTATGATGCATCGCCGCCGTTACCTTCCAGAGATAAACAGTTCTAACCGGCAGGTCCGTGAATTTGCGGAACGGACGGCGATCAATACACCGATTCAGGGATCCGCGGCGGATATTATAAAAAAAGCCATGATCGAATTACATCAGTATATTGCCGAATCCGGTGTAGAAGCCCGTATGCTCCTGCAGGTCCATGATGAGCTCGTTTTTGAAGTGGAAAGAAACACAATGCATACGTTTCGAAAAAAGGTGAAATTGATCATGGAGCATGCGGTTCCTCTGCGCGTGCCTGTAATAGTTGATACCGGTATCGGTGAGAACTGGCTGGAAGCACACGAATAGGCCGTTTTCAGAGTTCCAGCCTGTTTCCTTCGATTGCGGCCGAAATCTCAAGATCAGGATTGGAAACCTTTCCCAGCTCACGTGCTTTAGCCAGGATGGAATCGATAAAAGCATCATCGTGCATCGGGTCATGGTGGTATAAGACGAGGTGCCTGACTCCACCATCGGAAGCCAGTTTGACGGTATAGTTGTATGGCGAATGCCCCCAGGTCTGTTTATTCCTGTATTCTTCCGGCGTATACTGCGCATCATGAATGAGCAGGTCGGCACTCCTGATAAAATCGAGCAGTTTCAGGTCACCGTCTTCACCGATGTAACCTTCGTGGTCCGCATCTTTGCGCTGGTACCAGCCAAATGGTTCATTGTCACTGATATAAACGATTTCCTGATCTCCGAGGTGCAGCTTGTATCCCAAAGAATTGCCGGGATGATTCAGGAAGAGGGTATCGACTCGAATACCCTGAATGGAATGAGTACCTTCAAATATGGACTGGAATTCCAGTTTTCCGGCCATATCCTGCAGTTCGATCGGAAAATAGGTGGGATTCATCTGGTCACGGATAATCGTTGCCAGGTCCTTCTCCGGTTCTTCGGCGCCATAGAATATAAAGTTGTTACCCGGTATGTAAGCCGGGGTAAAAAAGGGGATACCCTGGATATGGTCCCAATGCATATGGCTAATAAAGATACTGGCGTGTACAGGTTCTTTCATTTTTAACAGATCGATACCCAGTTCCCTGATTCCCGATCCGGCATCCATTATGAAGAGTTTATCTTCATGACGGACTTCCACACAAGAAGTATTGCCACCGTATTTGATGGTGGAAGGACCCGGTGTAGGGATGGATCCCCGTACTCCCCAGAACTTAACGCTTGCCATAGTTACTCCTGAATAAATGGGATAATTTCCTCGAGAAGCGCTGCACTGCCGATCGGTTTGGTCAGGTATTTTTCGGCACCCAGGGCCAGGGCCTTCTTTTTCTCGGGCGGAAACATTTTGCCTGTGAGAATAATGACCGGAATATCACGCGTTTCCGGTTTTTCCTTCAGCTGCTTAAGAAGGGATAACCCGTCAAGCCCTGGCATCATGATATCCAGCAGAACAATCCCGGGATGAAGTGTTTCAATAGTGGAAACGGCAGCGGAAGGGTCCAGAACAGCTTCCACCCTGAAGCCCTTCAAATCCAACAGCTTTTTCAGCGTTGTTACATGCATTTCGCTGTCATCAATAATTAAAATATCAATGGACACTTTTTTCTCCACCATAATCTGACTGATAATATTATAACTTCAACATTTATAATGTGTTGTGATGATTGTCACACCTCTTTTTCCGGTAGATTGTGTAAGTGATTATCTAATTCGGCAATCTCTTTGCGAATCTGAGTTAATTCTTTGGTATAATGCATAATCGATTCAATCGAATCAGATTCCGCCTTGATAAAGGTGCTTATTTCTCTGGATTTCTTTTCAAGGTATCTTTTTTTTATCTGGTAGACACAATCACGGGCAAACTTTATACTCTCGGGTTGCTCCTGAAAAGCGAGCTCGGAGATGAGTCCGTACAGACTCTTGTTTTCTTCCTGGTCTTCCATCAGGCTGTTAACATCGATCCGGCCCGTTTCCTCGATCTCATTAATGATGATGGTATAGAGTGTTCTCAGTTCCGGGTTCTGAAACAGATCAGCGGTGATATGGTCGGTAATGAAGCGCTTGATGGTTTCGTCTTTTCCCAGAAGGAGTCCCAGTATAGCTCCCTCGGCTTTATAGGCCCCGCTGTGTATCGTAACGGCGGATATCGCCTGGTTTTTATCTTTCGCTGCAGATCCAGGTTTTCTTTGCCTGCGTTTCAATTGATTGAATTGCTGTATGAGCAATGTTTCACTGACATCGAGACGGTCTGCAATCTGATGGAGCATCAGCCCGACCTTGAGCTGGTTTTTAAGTCCGGCCAGATCGTTGAGTACATCGCGGATAAAACGTTCTTTTGCTTCCAGAGTGGGTGGATTGTTCTCTTTCATGAAAACATCAATCCGGTGCATCATGAGGGAGACGCGTTTCCGGATAATGGCCTCCAATGCCGCCGCGCCCTGTTTCTGTACAATACTGTCCGGATCCTCACCGGCGGGAATTTTCAGGATAAAGGTATTCAGATCCTGTTCTTCCAGAATCTGTGCCACGCGAATCGCAGCCCGTATTCCGGCATCATCACCGTCATAAGCGATATAAACATCCCTTGTGTAGCGGTTGATTAATCGGGCCTGCCGGTCCGTAAGCGCGGTACCGCTGCTTGCCACCACATTTTTAAAATCCGCTTCAACGAGACGCAGCAGATCAAAATAACCTTCTACCAGGATGACGTAGTCTTTTTCACGGATGGCCGGAATCGCCTGGTGCAGTCCGTAAAGTATTTCGCCCTTTTTATAGACGGGACTTTCGGGGCTGTTCAGGTATTTCGGCTGTTGTTCTTCTCTGAGTTTTCTGCCGCCGAATCCTACAATTTTCCCTGATGTATTATGGAAAGGAAACATGATCCGGTGTCGAAAGCGGTCATAAAATCCGCTACCCTTATCACGTGCCTGTATCAATCCAAGCTGATCGGCATATTCCAGGTTTACCTGCTTCGACCGGAGCTGCGCGATCAGCCGGTCAAAAGCATCTGGAGCATACCCGAGCCGGAACCGTTTGATGGTATCATTGCTCAGGCCCCGGTCAGTAAAATAGTCCAGAAATTGCTTATGAACCGGTTTATGCAGTTGTTCTTCAAAAAAACGGCTGCTATGTTCATTAATTTCATATAGTTGCTGGAAAAAATCAGATTTCGCCTGGTCTTCTGAACTTTGTTTTGGAAGTGAAATTCCGCTGAAATCGGCTGCTTTTGTGACAGCTTCCAAAAATGTCAGTTTTTCATATTCCATGATGAAAGAGAAAATATTACCACCTTTGCCGCAACCGAAGCAATGATATATCTGTTTTTCAGGGGAAACGATGAAAGAAGGGGTCTTTTCCGTATGAAAAGGGCAGAGGCCTTTGAAATTGCGTCCGGCTTTCTTCAGGTTGACATATTGATTTATGTAATGGACAATGTTTGCAGAGCTGCGTACTTCCTCAATTTTTTCATCCGGAATTTTAGCCATGCCAGACCTTTTCTTGACATAAAAATGCTATTTAACTAAATTACAAGATTCATTAAACTTAGACCATTTTTAATGGCTGGTTTAAAGTTAAAAAAAAATCTCTTTAAGGTGCAACATGAATCAACCAGTAGACAAGCAAATCAACATTGAACTCGGTGAAGCAGAAGCAGAAGGTATTTACAGCAATCTTGTGCTGATCAGCCATTCACCGGCGGAATTTGTACTCGATTTTACCCGTATTGTTCCCGGAAAACCTAAAGCAAAGGTGTATTCACGAATAATAATGGCACCGCAGCACGCGAAGTCCCTGTTGCTGGCTCTTCAGGAAAATGTAAAAAAATATGAAGGTCAGTTTGGTGAGATAAAAACATACGGCGCTGAAAAACGTTCTAAAAATATCGGTTTTCAGGAAGAGAAATCGTAGAGATCCATATATGAATCGCAGTGAATCCGTGAAAAAAATTCAGGATCGTATCGCCGAAACCTGTCAGCGCTGTGGCCGTGATCCACTAGAGGTTAAACTGGTTGCGGTCAGTAAGATGTTTCCCGCAGACGCTGTAAGAGAAGTATACGATGCGGGGTTACGCTGCTTCGGCGAAAGCCGGGCGCAGGAGTTTCGCGATAAGCATCCGCTTTTACCTGATGATGTCGAATGGCATTTCATCGGACATTTACAGACAAATAAAATTAAGTATGTCGTCCCAAATGCCGATTTAGTTCATTCGGTGGACACTTTGCATTTAGCGACGGCGCTTTCTGAATATGCACGGAAAAAGGAAGTTGATATTGCCGTACTTATGGAGGTAAATACCAGCGAAGAAGCATCAAAATTCGGAACAACAGCAGAATCGGCAGTTGACACATACCATGAAATTTGTGAATTACCGGGTCTTGCTGCGAAAGGCCTGATGACGATAGCACCGTATTCAGACAATGAGAAGGAAATAAGAGACGCCTTTCAACGGTTGCGGGCGATCCGGGAAAGGCTGCAAAACGATTTGTCATCTGATCGCACCGGGGTACTTTCCATGGGGATGTCTCATGATTTTGAGTATGCCATTATGGAAGGAAGTACCATGGTAAGGATTGGATCTGCCATATTCGGACCCCGAGGGAGGTAATTTGAAAATTACACCGGTCGAAATCAGAAACCAGGAATTTAAACGTGGCATGCGCGGGTATGATACCATTGAGGTGGATACCTTCCTGGAACTTGTCGCTAATGAGTATACCACGGTTTTGAATGAAAACGAGCAGCTCACTAAGCAGCTGATCAAGCTGGAAGCGGAACTTAAAAATTTCAAGGAAGTGGAAAAGACACTGAAACAGACCCTGTATAATGTTCAGGAAACGTCACAGATTTCCAAGGAAAATTCACAAAAAGAAGCGATTCTTCTTAAAAGGGAAGCGGAACTGGCAGCTTCGCAGATGATTGAAAAAGCGCGGTCTGAAGTCCACCGGATGCGTGAAGAAGTTGTTAACCTGCAAAATCAGAAACAATCCTTCATCTCCAGACTGCGGCATCTGCTCTCTTCACAGCTCGAATTGATCGATGTGCTGGAAATTGATGACCTTGATCGCTCAAAATTGAAAGACCGTTCCAGGAAATCTCAATCGGTTGAAAAAACGGAGACAACTGTCAAAAAACCGGATAGCACGGGAAGCGAACCCGAGATAACGCTACCCGTAAAAGATAAACCAGATTCGGGAGCTGCGGGTACCGTGCAGAAATCTTCATATCCGGAGGAACCCAGGAAGCCGGAGAAGACGCATAACGATTTTTTTGATGATATCTTTGGTGACGAGGATAATAAATAATTTTTAGGATAGGAGTTACCCATGCGAAAGGCATTTTTACTGTTGTTAACGGGGATATTGGTCATGTCTCTGATCAGCTGTTCCGGGAAACGGACTCTGAATCCGGAGAATCCCTATACGTATTCTTCTGTCAAAGTTACTTTGACCGGCGGGCAGGTTAAAGAGGGTATTGTCATCAAACGCCAGGGTAACAGCCTTTTTTACGTCGACGCACAGACACATAAAAAGGACAGTCTGGATTACCGCGAGATCGTAAGAATCGAGGAATCCGGTTCCATCTATGATTTTGAAGGAAATCCCATACCCAGGGCGGATATTAACAAGGAAAAGGGTATTAATAAAACGCTGACCTACGGCGCCGGGGGGCTGATTCTTGGAACGGCGGCGGGTACGGCTGTCGGTATTTCCCTGATTGCCGCTGGTGTTGACCTCGATGTGCCGATCAGCATGGCGGTTTTTGGTATTGCCGGCGCCTGGATGTTTGGTTCAAAAGGTTCTGACAGGGATTTCGAGGATGCCACCGAGGTGGTTCGAAAACAGCGCTATAAAATCAGCATGGAAGAGCGTAAACGACAAATCGACCAGAAGAAAAAAGAGCTGGAACAATTAAAACGGAAAAAGGAACAACCTGTAAAGAAAAATGATTAATGGAAATAACGGATATGAACTTTGACATTGAAAAGTACAGGCAACAGATTGCCGAAGCGACACGCTATATAAAAAATGTACTGCATTCGGAGAATCCCATTGGTATTATTCTCGGAACGGGATTGGGCGGACTCGTAAAGGAAATCGCGATAGAAAAAGAAGTCGCATATACCGATATCCCGCATTTTCCGCGTTCAACAGTGGAAAGCCACGAAGGTAAACTGCTGTTTGGCAAACTTGGAGGAAAGCAGGTTCTGGCCATGCAGGGGCGGTTTCATTATTACGAAGGGTATTCGATGACGGAGATTACCTTCCCGGTACGTATCATGTATGAACTGGGCGTACGTGTACTGCTCATCTCCAATGCCGCCGGTGGTATGAATCCTTATTTCCGCAAGGGTGACCTGATGGCGATCGATGATCATATTAACCTGATCGGTACCAATCCCCTGATCGGCCCGAACCTTGATGAATATGGTCCGCGTTTTCCCGATATGTCGGAACCCTATTCCAAACGGCTGCTTGATCTGGCAGAACAGGTCGCTCTCGATAATAAAATAAAGCTGCATCGCGGTGTGTATGTCGCTGTCTCCGGGCCGAACCTGGAAACGCGTGCGGAATATCGCTTTTTACGTACGATCGGTGCGGATATCGTTGGGATGTCAACCGTTCCCGAAGATATCGTCGCCGTTCATATGGGTATGGAGGTATTAGGCATTTCCGTTATTACCGATGAATGCTTTCCCGATGCCCTTGAACCTGTCAATCTGCCAGAAATTATCGCAACTGCAAATGCTGCGGAACCGAAATTGACGCTGATTATGAAAGAAATTGTAAATCGAATATAAACCGTATGTTAACTGGTGGTGAGTGATGTTTCGTGAAGTATCAAGCAAGATTTCTTTTCCTGAACTGGAAGAAAAAATACTGAAATACTGGAAAAAAGAAAAAATTTTCAGAAAAAGTCTGGACAAGACCCAATCCGGGAAACCCTTTGTATTTTATGAAGGTCCTCCGACCGCAAACGGGAAACCGGGTATTCACCACGTAATGTCCAGGACCATTAAAGATGTCGTGTGCCGCCACAAGACCATGCAGGGTTATTTTGTCAACCGTAAAGCCGGTTGGGATACCCATGGTCTTCCTGTGGAAATAGAAGTGGAAAAACAACTGAAAATCGACGGTAAAGAGCAGATTGAACAGTTTGGGGTGGCTAAGTTCAATGCAAAATGTAAAGAAAGTGTATTCAGTTATAAAAACGACTGGGATTTTCTGACAGAACGTATCGGCTACTGGCTGGACCTGGATGATCCCTATATTACCTTCGAGAATGACTATATTGAATCGATATGGTGGATTCTGAAGGAATTATGGAAGAAGGAACTGCTTTATCAGGGATTTAAAATTCTTCCCTATTGTCCGCGCTGTGAAACACCCTTGAGCAGTCACGAAGTATCGCAGGGTTATAAGGAGGTCAAAGATCCTTCGATTTATGTTAGGGTGGAGCTGCAGGATGAGCCGGGTACCTTCGTTCTGGTATGGACAACAACCCCGTGGACACTGATTTCCAATGTCGCCCTCGCTGTCAATCCCGAGGTAAAATATGTGCTGCTGGAAAATGACGGAGCCAGGTATATACTTGCCGAAGCCCGTATTGGTGATCTGTTTCAGGAGGGAACCTATACCATTGTTAAAAAACTCCGCGGGGATGATCTGGAAGGGAAGAGCTATAAACGTATTTTCGACTTTGTCCCGGTAGATAAAAAAGGATTTTACATAACGACGGCTGATTTTGTGACAACCGAGGACGGTACCGGTATTGTGCATATCGCACCCGCGTTTGGAGAGGATGACTATCAACTCGGCCGAAAGTATGATCTGCCCGTATTACGTCCTGTAGACGAGCAGGGACGCTTTACAAAAGAGATTACAGACTGGGCAGGGGAATTCGTAAAGGACGCGGATGAACAGATTATTGCCAACCTGCGCCACCGGGAAATACTTGTCAAAAAGAAGAAAATAGAACATAGTTATCCGCACTGCTGGCGCTGCCAGTCTCCGTTGCTCTATTATGCGCGGGAATCCTGGTATATCAAGACTTCCGAATATAAAAACAACCTCCTGAAGAACAACAGTCTGATTAACTGGTTCCCGAAAGAAGTCGGTGAAGGGCGTTTCGGTGAATGGCTCAAAAACAATGTAGACTGGAGTTTGTCAAGAGACCGTTACTGGGGCACGCCACTCAATATCTGGATTTGTGATTCCTGTGAATCTCAGACGGCTGTCGGTTCCGTGGCGGAACTGCTTGAAAAAGCGGTCAATATAACACCGGATATGGAAAAGAATATCGACCTGCACAAACCGTTCGTCGATGATATCAGGATAAAATGCGATGCATGTGGCGGTACTATGACCAGAGTTCCCGAGGTTATCGATTGCTGGTTTGATTCAGGTAGCATGCCCGTTGCGCAATGGCATTATCCTTTTGAAAACAAAGAACGGTTTGAGCAAAACTTTCCGGCTGATTTCATCTGTGAAGGTATTGACCAGACCCGGGGATGGTTTTATTCACTGCTGGCCATTTCAACCCTGATTTTTGACAAACCGGCATACAAGAATATTGTTGTGAATGAACTGATCCTGGATAAAAACGGACAGAAGATGAGTAAGTCAAAAGGAAATATTGTCAATCCCTTTGAAATGCTCGAAAAGTATGGCGCGGATGCCATCCGGCTTTATTTGATGTCCGTTTCTCCGCCCTGGCTTCCCAAGAAATTTGACGAAGAAGGTATTGTCGAGGTTCAGCGGAAATTCATCAATACACTGCTCAACACGTATTCGTTCTTTGCTTTATATGCGAATGTCGATCAGTTTGACCCGGAATCGGCCGAAGTGCCCTTCGGGGAGCGTCCCGAAATTGACCGCTGGATACTTTCGCGCCTGTATTCGCTGAGCGATGAAGTAGCCGGCTATTTCAACCGATATGAATTGTCCAAGGCAATCCGGGCTATCTCCGATTACCTGATTGATGAAGTATCCAACTGGTATGTAAGAAGAAACCGCCGGCGCTTCTGGAAATCCGAAGCGGGCAGCGATAAACAGGCCGCGTACCAGACACTCTATGAGGTACTGTTAAACATTACGAAACTCGTTGCGCCCTACGTACCGTTCATAAGCGAGGAAATTTTCTTGAATCTGAATCGTGATCATGATGTGCAGAGTGTACACCTTACGAAATATCCGGAAAATACGGAAGATTTGCGAAAGCGTATCGATAATAATCTGGAAGACAAGATGGCATTGACGCAGAAAATTGTCTCGATCGCACGGGCATTGCGTAACGAAGTCCAGATAAAAGTACGGCAACCACTCAGCGAAATCGTTATTGTACCGGGATCAGAACGCGAGATGGGCTATATTGCTGAACTGCAGGGAATTATCTGTGAGGAAATAAATGTAAAAAAGGTTCGGTTTGAGAAAAGTGCCGAAGGCATCCTGACACTCCGTGCGAAACCAAATTTTAAACTGTTGGGGTCACGGGCCGGTAAATTAATGGGTCGTCTTGCTGACGCGATAAAGAATTTTAATGCGGATCAGATAAAATCTTTTATGGAAAATGGCTTTGAACATGTTCTTATTGATGGACATGAGTTTAAACTTGCTATGGATGATCTTGAAATCGTTTCGGAATCGAATGAAGGTTTCATCGCCTATTCCGATCGAAATATTAGTCTGGCATTGAACGTCGTACTCAGCGATGATCTGAAAGAGGAAGGCATTGCCCGTGAGCTTGTTAACCGGATTCAGAATATCCGCAAGGAGGCCGGGTTCTCGGTAACAGACAGGATTTTCATTGAAATATCCGGCGTATCGGATATGCTGAAGCAGGCGTTTACGAATCAGAAAAACTATATTTGCAATGAAACACTGGCATCAGATATAGCCATAATAGAAATCAGCTCCTCTTTTTCCAAGGAAGTCGAGCTGAATAATGAATCGTTTACAATAGGATTGTCAAAACACAATTGAGTTAATTGGAGGACGTCTCATGGAAAAGATGTCAAAAGAAGATCTGGCATATTTTAAAAATCTTCTGCTGAAAAAACGGGCAGAAATTGCTAAGAACATAGACTACCTGAGGAATGTAGTTCTAGATTCTACAACGAAAGAAGCCTCTGGTGATCATTCTTCGTATTCGTACCATATGGCCGATCAGGGTACAGATGCAATGGAACGCGAAAAAGCATTTCTGTTTGCCTCCCGTGATGAGAAATACCTTAAGCAGATCGACGATGCTCTTGAACGCGTTGAAAACGGAACGTATGGTGTTTGTCGCGTTACAGGCAAATTAATAAGCAAAGAACGCCTCGAAGCCGTTCCAACGACTACGATCAGTTTTGAGGCAAAACAGGCAGAATCCAAGCGCAGATAAGATACACTATGAAGAACAGCTTTTCGACTCCCGTAATGGTCGTAATTATTGCCGTCGTTGTCTTACTGGACCAGGTAACAAAATATATGACCAAGACAATGATGGTACTAGGTGAATCTATACCGATTATGGGTAGTTTTTTTAAACTAACGTATGTGGAAAACCCGGGCATGGCTTTTGGTATTCAGATCGGTAATGCTTTCGTATTTATGGGATTGTCGATCGTGGCGGCTGTAATGGTATTTTATTATCTGTACCGTTTCCGGAAACATGCCTGGCCTATCCAGCTGGCCCTTTCCTTTATCTCCGCCGGAGCCATTGGCAATCTTGTTGATCGTTTCATTTACGGAAGGGTGGTCGATTTCCTCGATTTCGAGTTTTTTAATATCAGTATTCCCCGTTTTTCGGTATTCGGTTTACAGTTTTCCGGCTATTCCATGGATCGATGGCCGGTATTCAATATTGCCGACACAGCGGTTTCCACCGGTATGATACTTGTATTTATTTACCTGATTATATACGGTGATCCCTTAAACCCCTCAAAAGCTTCTGTCGAAGAAACATCGGATGAATCAGGTTAAGTACGTAACAGTTCCGCATGATGCCGCCGATATGCGCCTTGATCAATTTCTTACCGGCCGGTTTCCCGAAAAAACCCGTTCATATTTTACAAAACTTATAAAAAACGGTAACGTGCTTGTTGATAAACATTCCGTCAAAACCGGGTATCTGCTTAGAGGTGCAGAAAAAATTACCGTTAACTTCGAAGAATCCAAACCGGATCTGTCTCCAGCTGATATCCCGCTCGATATTGTCTATGAAGATCAGCACCTTCTCGTCATAAACAAACCCTCCGGCCTCGTGGTTCATCCCGGTAAAGGTACCAGCGCTGATACACTGGTTAATGCTCTCGTTCATCACGGCAATGCGCTCTCCGGTTTCGGATCGAATGAGCGGCCGGGTATTGTTCACCGTCTTGATAAGAACACGTCCGGATTACTGGTCGTTGCAAAACACGACCGGGCACATGCGGCACTCCAAAAACAATTCGCGGATAAAATCATCAGCCGCCTGTACTGGGCTCTTGTATGGGGTGATTTTGAACAACCGGAGGGAATCGTGTCGACGCATATCGCCAGGAGCCGCAGGGACCCGACTAAAATGACGGTGGCCGCGAAAGGAAAGGAAGCCGTAACGGTTTACACCGTTTTGGAACGGTTCCGCTATGTTACCCTGGTGCAACTGGAATTGAAAACCGGAAGAACCCATCAGATACGGGTCCACATGAACTATCTTCACCATCCGGTGGTGGGGGATCCGGATTATAACGGTCGTGAGAGCCGGCTGAAACAATTGCCCGTGAATCTAAAAAAACGGGGAATGCATCTCCTGGAAATGATCCCGCATCAGTTCCTGCATGCTAAAATTTTGAATTTCAGACATCCGGAAAGCGGAAAAATGTTACATTTTGAGGTCCCGCTGCCGACAGGCCTTGAACAAGTCCTCTTAAAACTGCCACACCTGTTTCCACGTTCCTGAAAAAGCGATTACTTGTCTGTCAGTAATAAATATAAAAATGATACAGTCGCAGCCGTAGACACCCCGAGAAGGACATTTGAAATCGTATCATATTGCTGCGTTTTATCATAGTAGTGGTTAATTCTTGATATATCAGAGCTTGTCTGATACCGGTCATAATAATCATCGGCTTGTCGCTTAAGATAAAATGAAAGCCAGTTAGCACTGATGGCTGTCACGACAAGTCCCGGTTTCAGGTACCGTTTAAACAAGGACGGGCGGGATTCCCGGGAGGGAAAGACGATCGGTTGCCTGACATCGCCTTCCCTTTGCAGTTCGATTGCCACAGGCCAGGACGTTTCCCCGGAAAGACTCAAATATTGTTTCATAAACCCGGTTTTGCTCAGATAGTGAGCGGCCTTCAATTCGTTTTCTGTAAGAACATGCGGCGTTCTGCCGATCAGGCTGTCCGTTGCTGAATATATCGCCGCGTCACTGGGTAAAGATTGTAATAACTTTTGTTTTGTAACTATCAGATCAACCGCTACCGTGTCATCATTCCAGACCATAACCGTTGTTTCATAAGCTTTTGAATACCAGTTGCGTTCATTCAAAACAACTGCACGCAGATGATAGACACCCTCAGGAAGCATCAGCTTATCGGCGGGTGCTTCAACTTCCAGACTGTCATTGAGGGTGACAAGCATGGGAGCGTCACAACGTAAAGTCATATATCCCATCGGTTGTTCAGATTCTTCAGCAAAAAGATGGATACTCAGGAGGAGCAGTAAAAGCTTCATGGTTACAGACTTCATTGGTTTTCCTCCGGAAAGGGGGACAGACAGGCAATTATTTTTCGCTCATAAGCCACATAAATACGGTTATCGATAATTGCCGGTATGGATTTCGGACGTCCTTCCAGCCTGATATCGTTCAGGATACTACCTGTGTCTTTATCAATTTCATAAAATATTTTCTGAGCGGTACCGCAATACGCCTTGTCCCGGGTTACTAGAATTCCGGCTGAAAGTGGTCCATCCAGCTGAATGGACCAGTTTTGTTTCAGTGTCTGAATGGACAGGGACTGCAACGTTCCATTACTGAATGGCACATAGACCGCTTCAGAATCCACTGAAGGTGCGAAATAAAAAGGCGTGCTGTAAAAACGCTCCCGAAGAATACGTCCTTTTATCAGATGAATCTTGAATAATTTACCCGTATAGGAAGTGACAAAGATAAAACGATCAGAAATAACCGGATGGGTATGAATGGCATCATTGAGATCGAGGCTCCAGAGTTCGCTTCCGGAAGAGACATCAAACGTCCGGACAGTACCGTTTATGGAAACAGCGGTAAGATAGCCGTCATGACTGGCCATGCTGGATATTATTTTATCCTTCATGTCGGCTTCCCAGATCGTTTTACCTGTCGCAACATGGAGCGCGAGGATCTTTCCGTTCAGAGCCGCATGCAATACCAGGTTGTTCACCACAACCGGTGATGAACGTGATAAGTAACCTTTACGGGCCCAATCGATTTCTCCACGATAAATATTGTAGGCTTTCAAGCCTTCCGAACCGAGTTCGGAAGCGATAAAAAGCATACCGGAATGATAGGTTGGCGTTGCGGAAATCGCCGGAGTGATTTTTGTGTTCTCACCGGCATCCAGATTCCTGCCATCCAGAAAATGCAGAAATCCGTTTCTGGTGGTAAGCATGATATTCCCTGAAACAGAGAGCAGGGTCGGGTTGGCCAGCCCCCGCAGTTTTTTCCTTTTATGTATGTCAAGTCCCTCCGGAATGGAAACATCCAGATAGGACTGCCTCGCGATGTTTACGCTTTCTGTGTAGCTGGTATATTCCGGCGCTTTTGCCATCTGCACAAGTTTTGGATTCTGGCATCCGCTTACAATAAGTACGAATAAAGCCTGCAGGACTGTCAGCACCAGATGTTGCCGTCGAATACGCATCAGAAATCCCATCCAAAGAAAAATTGTGAAAAATTGTGGTCAGAAATTGATTTAAAATCGGTTTTTCGCCCGTAGTCCCACCGCAAAACGAGGAAATATCCCAGGCGCAGACGAACACCAAGGCCAAAACTGCCTAAAACTTCGTCCAGATCATCATTCCAGGCATTGCCGGCATCCACGAACAGGGCTCCACGGATCGAACTGAAACCCATTGAAAATTTTGGCAGACGGATGCCGATGAGATCAATAAGCGGGAATCGTAATTCCTGGCTCAGCAGGAAAATCCGTTCACCATGCAGAGACCAGCGTCTGTAGCCTCTTAAATCCCAGCTTCCGCCAAAATAGAACTGCTGTGTTTCGCGCCCTTCGTTGAATAACGATAGAAGCCGCACCGCATAGGCGCTGCGCATACTGAGACGATGATAGTAACGCAAATCAATCAGGGCTGTCAGATAATTGACTTCGGAAAAGACAAAATCATATGTGTTGCCCAGCGTAATATTGATACGCCTTCCTTCGATTGGACCGGTCACGCTCCAGATCGAATTGTCATTTACAAAGGAAATAAAACTGGAGTTCAACCAGGCCTGTCTTCGTGTGTAAAACCAGTCCTTGTCCGAATAACTCAGTGTTTGTCGCATTTCAACCCTGGAAAACTGGGAAAGCGGATAACTGAGGGCGAGAAGTCCTCCGACCCGCTCCTCAAAATAATAAAGGTCTGCAGGATTGTAGAAATAACCCGAAAAACGGAACAGACCGTAGGCATAGTTCACACGTTGTCCCAGTGAAATCTTGGTGACGGCAAAATTAAAACTTTTCCAGAAATCGGAAGAAGTCCGGGAGTTATTATAAACCAGCACATTGAAACGGTCATTGCCCAGGATATCCGAAAAGGCAACCATGGCTCCGCCGGAGGTCCCGAAAATGGGATCCTGTGCCACCTGTGTTGTGGCGATATCCAAGTCGTATTTTTTTAAGTAGGGTTTATTCGATGCAATACCCGTTCCTTCTATACTCCGGAAAGACCATTGATTATTGGTTGCCGTGACCGGCTCGTCGATCTCTTCAGCATTGTTTATATGTTCCAGGAAGTAGGTGTCCATGCGTATCTGAAAACGCCCCGCCTCGAACGTCCCGAACAGTAACTTACCGTCATCTGTCCACTCCGGGTCGAACGTGGAACCGATAAATGACGTCATTTTTTTAGTTCTGACCGGCTTGCGGGACCAGACGTTCTCCAGGGGATCTTCGATGAGGTAAATATTATCGGTACCGCTGCGGTCTGAAGTATAAGTCAGGTAGGCACCGTCGGGTGAAAATGCGGGTGTTTTATCGCCCTGATAGCCAAAGGTCAGGTAATGTATGTCTGATGAATGCCTGTTTATTAAAAAGATATTGGTTGCACCGAACGCACCATAAGTCGATCGATCCGATGCAAAAGCAATAAAATGACCGTCAGGAGACCAGGCGGGATCGTTATCATCATAAAAATCATCGGTAAGTTTCATCAGCATACCCGATTCCACCCGGTAGACATAGATATCCCTGTAGCCGGAAACATGCAGACCGCTGAAGGCGATTTCCTTTCCGTCAGGAGACCAGGAAGGGGAGTAAATGGCTACCAGATCAACGAAATATAATTTCGATTGGATCGTGCGATTGGGAACATCATAAATGTATAAGGCATCGGTTTCACCACTTTTTGAAGTGAATACAAGCTGACCGTCGCGATTGATATCGATCTTAGACTGGAAAATATGAAAAGCTTCAAAATCGGAGGAACGTTCCCCTTTAACGAGGATTTCCACTTCCTCGTCCTCCTCGAACCCCGGTGAGCGAAGCGGTTTCATGTAGACACAGGAATAACCGGAACGGTTTCCCACAAATATGACATGTTCCTCGTCATTTTCAGTGTAATAAACGGGCTTGAAATTATAACCGTCACGCACGATTGTTTCGGTTACCTGTGAATTAAAGTCATTATCTGCCAGAAGGGGATAATAACGCTTTTTGAGATGATACAGATATTCCTTGTCGAATTCAGCATAACTTTTTCCAATCGCTTCCCGGAAACAATGCTCAAAACGGTCATGTTTCCAGAGATTCTCAAGCATCATCAGGATCTTGTCTTCACCATAATTTTCCGCAATATATTCCAGGATATCCTGACCCATTTTATACATTGTAAAAGTACCGAGTATCCGGTAAATATCCTGTAAACCGACTACGTAATTATTCAGGACGGCATCTTTTAATACCATTTCGGCCTGCGCATCCCACTCACTGGACCAGAATTCCGCAAGTCCCTCCGTAAACCAGAGCGGGGTATAGGTTCCTTCCAGTCTGCCCTGCTGCATAAACACGTTATTGATTTTACTGTGCATGAAAACATGTACAAGCTCATGCCGGATCACATGTCTGAAATGAAACAAGTCACCGTTATTTGGAATAACGACCCTGCCCTTAATAAACTCAAAAAAACCGCCCACGCCCTCAGGCAGAAAACCCGGAGTGACATTGGTTTGCTGGAAGTGCAGATGCGTGCTGTAAAAAATGAGTGGAATACGCCGGGTGACGGAATGGTTGAATTTCGTTTCCAGGAAATGATAACTTTCCTCGGCAAAACGGGCACCTTTTTTCGCCACCTCTTCCATTTCCGGGTAATAATAGATATCGAAGTGTTCCGTCTTCATGACATGCCAGTCAAAGTCCGTATATTGAACCTTATTCCTGCCGAAATAAAAACCCTGTGCCGATGCGGTGGTATTGAATAAAAGAAGAAAAACGGTTAAACTGACCACCAATAATGAAATGAACGTACTGACCGGTGTGTTTTTACTCATCCGCATAAAACGTACTCATTACTTTAGTACAGTATATTGTATCAACTTATTTTGAGGGAAACTTGTTTCATACTTTTTCTTTATACGAAAAAATTTATAAAAATATTATAAAATAGTCCGAATTTAAGAATAAAAGATTCAGGATCTGTATATGTCCGTTAAAAAAAAGGCCTGTAAAAATCATCCCGATGTCCTGACCGGCAGGCGCTGCTTTCTCTGCAAAGAACATATCTGCCGTCTTTGCCAGCATCACCTCGGCGGACATTATTTCTGTGGTTCCTGGTGCTATGCAAAATGGCTCTTTAAAACCGGCCTGGAAAAAATACCCCTGTCCGCAGAGATGCGCATCGTTATAACACTAATTATACTAACAAATATGGTAACCTGGTTACTGTTTACTAACCGGTATGACCGCCTGAATCATTCCGGTATCAAGGAAACGGCTCCGCTGGCCAGCGGGAGCGTCCAACCGGATTCGCTGTTCTTTACCCTTGATACAGTACGTCATGCCGTTTCCAATGAACTTAAGATAGAAATAAAAACAAATCCAGGGGTATTAATCGCAGTCGCGAGGGATGGACGTATTACAGAGAGTAAAGTGGCAGAAAACGGCAACGTATCATTTCATAATCAGCGTTTGAATAACGGTGGTAATCTATTTTCGATCTGGGCGCTGCACGGGACTGGCAGAAGCGTTTTAATAGACTCCTTCTCAGTAATATTTGATTCGCCGCGGTTGGAATACCTGCGAAGTCCCGTCACACGTGTTCCCATGAATCAGAAATGGATTGCACTTACCTTCGACGGCGGCTCACTTGACAAAGGCAGCAGAGAGATACTTGAAATACTCCGTGAACAGGATGTGCAGTGCACCATGTTTTTAACCGGACGGTTTATTGAACGTTACAGTGACGTTGTTGAAACCATCGTATCGGACGGGCACGAAATAGGAAATCATACATTCAGTCACCCGCACCTGACGAATTTGGAACGGGATGGCAGTTCTAAAACCCGTCAGGAGGTAAACGGGCATCTCCTTTACACACAGTTGAAGAGAGCAGACAGCCTGCTGCAGATCACTGTAAACAAAAGAATGTCTCCTTACTGGCGTGCCCCATACGGGGAAATCAATTCCGACATTCTCCTCTGGGCGGCCGAACAGGGATACAAACATATCGGATGGTCCAGATACTGCGATTCATGGGATTGGGTTGCCGATACAGCCAGCGCGCTTTACCGGAGTAATGACGCGATTCTTGATCATTTCCTTTCCCTGGAAACTGAACAGGGGCTTGCCGGAAGCATCGTACTTATGCATCTCGGCACGGAACGGAAAAACGATTTTCCTTATGATGTTCTCGCTGAACTAATAACCCGCCTGAGGGAGAGAGGATATGCCTTCAAAACCGTTAGTCAGTTGTTAAACAGGCTAAGTCATGTACTCTAAAAGACCATGTAACCCAAAGCTAACTTGCATTAAAGCTAAAACCACCCTATTTTATAAAGCTAAATTTTGACAAAGTTTTAAAGGTGGTGTTCATGTTTTATTCAATTTCTAAGTTTTTAAAATCTGAATATGCAACAAGGATTTCGACCGACGAATACGAAGACCTTAAAATCCTTGCCAAAGTGTATCCCTTTAAAGTCAGTCAGTATGTACTCGATGAACTCATTAACTGGAATAAGTATGATAGCGATCCCATGTACAGGTTGACTTTTCCCAGAAAAGGAATGCTTACTGATGAACACTGGAGGTTACTGAACGGAGCCAAGAACCCGACAGAAGAAAAACGCGCTATTAATATGATCCATCACCAGTTAAATCCCCATCCTGCGGGGCAGAAGGACAATATACCGACCATAGGAAAACGCGTTTTCGAAGGGATTCAGCACAAATATAAGGAGACGGTCCTTTTCTTCCCGGCGGAAGGTCAAACCTGCCATTCGTACTGTACCTATTGTTTCAGATGGCCCCAGTTTATAAAAATGGAAGGGATGAAATTCAAATCCCGTGATTTTCAAAATCTCTATGACTATCTGGCTTTTAAAAGGGGCGTGAGTGACATCCTCTTTACCGGCGGCGATCCCATGTTTATGAAAAACCAGACGCTGTTCAGCTACCTGAATGTGATTCTGGAACCAAAACTGAAACATGTTAAAAATATTCGCATCGGAACGAAAGCATTATCCTTTTATCCGGAACGGTTTCTTGGGGAAGAAGGGGATACCCTCATCGCCAAGTTTACCGGTATGATAAAAAAAGGCAAGAACATTTCAATCATGGCCCATTTCAGTCATCCGGCAGAGCTGGAAACAGATAAAGTGGCTGAAGCGGCGAAACGCTTACGCGAAAACGGTGTTGTTATCCGTACACAGGCACCGCTCATCAGGGGCGTTAACGATAGCTCCGATGTATGGCGTGAAATGTGGATTAAACAGGTAGAGATGGGAATGATCCCTTACTATATGTTTGTCGAAAGAGACACGGGAGCCCATCATTATTTTTCGGTTCCGCTTGCCCGTGCTTACGAAATTTTCACGGAAGCCTATTCTGCAGTAACCGGGCTGGCAAAAACGGTTCGGGGACCTTCCATGTCGACAAATCCGGGAAAGGTGCTGGTTAATGGTATTGCGAATTTTGAAGGTGAAAAATGGTTTTCCCTCAAATTTATCCAGGCCCGGAATCCGGATTTGATCAATAAGATTTTCTATGCCAAATATGATAAAGAAGCTGTCTGGCTTGATGATCTGGAGATCGAGCCGCGGATGGAATTCATCACTGATGAAGACCTGGGCTATGATGAGGCGAGTGAAGTAGCATGAGTGCATACCGCCCGGGAATAGATCCGGACAGGAGAAAGAAACCCGATATGTGGGTGAAGTCCTTACGCTGGCTGGCCGTTGTTGGATGGCTTATCATGCTGGTGGCGCTTTTCATTATCAGTGAAGCGAAACCGCAGACGCAAAACTTTTTTGACAAAATTACAACCAGCCAGTCTACTACGACGTGGAATATTGAGCTGGCCGGATATATTTTTTATCTGATGCTGATTGGGCTGGTAATGGGAGCGGCTGGTATTGTGATCAACGTGAAGCGTCACCGGCGAAAAACAGACGAATACCGCATCTCCCTGATATTGATTACCCTGATGTCTTTCATCGGCATACTTCTCTATATCTTTTTAATTTGACGGACATCCATGACAGATTCTACGGATACCATGGACATGAATCTTCCTGAATGGGTATTCGCATCCATCGCTGCCCTGAACCCAACCCCCATTCTTATAACGGACAGAGTCGGTGTTATCGTCTATATCAATGACGAATTCACGCGGGTCACCGGATATAGCCGTGAAGAATTGATCGGAGAAAAACCGAGTCTGTTGAAATCCGGAGAACATGATCGCGTTTTTTACAGCGAGCTATGGGAAACGATTCGTTCCGGGGAAACATGGATAGGGGAAATCTGCAATAAAAAGAAAAATGGTGCACTTTACTGGGAGAAAGAAATAATTGCACCTTTGAAAAACCCGGTAGGTGAAACCGTCTACTATTTATCCATCCGGATCGATGATATGGACAGGAGAAGGGCAGATACACTTCAGCAAATTAAAGAACTTGCCGGCGGAGTGGCCCATGAATTTTCACAGCCCCTGCAGGTGCTTACGATCATGACGTCCCTTCTCGAAATGAATCCGGAACGCCGTGATTATGTGGAAAAATTGCAGTCAAGCGTCAAGAAAATCAGTAACCTGGTGAATGCTTTAAAAAACATTACGGAAATAAAAAAACGCGATTATTTTTCCGGTCAGATATTGGATCTGACCGGTTCCTCAAATCCGCCGGAACACGGCAGTAGGGAAACGGCTTTACTTCTGGTTGACGATGAAAATGAACTGCGCCGCGTATTATCGGATGGGCTCAAATTGGAAGGATTTTCATGTTATGATGCTGAAACCGCCGATCAGGCCCAGAAATTGATGAAACTTAACGACATAAAACTGATTGTCTCCGATATTAATATGCCGGGAGTAAACGGACTTGATTTCTATAAAGAGATCCGTAATAACGGGTATACGGGTAAATTCCTGTTCATGACCGGTTATGCTGTCGAAGGCTGGATGCAAGAGGTCGTCAGGGAAGCGGACGGCATCATATATAAACCGTTTCAGCTTTCGGAATTAGTTTCACAAATCCAGCGTATTTTAACCTCATAGACAACTTCTGTATAACACGTTTATAATTATAATTCTGTTGCATTGCTTTTGTTTTTTTTGCAATTTAAGCCGCAATATGTACAGACGCGTCTCAATTCATCAACTCACATCATCTGACCGTTATATTCCACTGGTTACCTTTTCAGAATTAGTTATTTATTCCCATCAAACAGTTTCAGGAGAAAACAGGATCCTATGCGTATTTTAATTAACAACGCCCGTTTCACCGATTTATCGCTGAACCGGGTTTTAATAGAAGAAGGACGTATAGCAGAAATCAATGGTTCGTGTGCGGATGCGGACCGGGAAATCGATGCAGGTGAATCCCTGCTGTTACCGGGAATGATCGATGTCCACGCCCATTTGCGCGATATGGACCTGGCATATAAAGAAGACTGGTTAAGCGGATCACAGGCTGCCAGCGCCGGCGGGGTGACAACCATATTTGATATGCCAAATACAAAACCGGCTACGTTTGATCAGAAAAGCCTGGATTTAAAACGAAAGGCCGCCGCAAAATCGATTGTCAATTACGGTTATAATTTCGGTGTCAATAAAAACAATCTGTCTGAATTGAAGAAAGCGGCGCCTATCGCCGCCCTGAAAATGTTTCTGGCCGAATCCAGTTCCGGCCGTGTTATCGATGATACGGCTTATATCCGGGATGTATTTAGCCTGTCAAAAGAACTGGGCAAACCGGTTATTGTGCACAGCGAATTGCAGAGCTGCGTGGAAGCATACGAAAAGCGTTATGAACCGACTATCTTAAACCATAATGCGATACGGAACCGTGAATGTGCCATTAAATCAACGGAACTTTTGCTTAAGATTGCAATGGATGTCGGGAATGCACTCTACCTGGCGCACATATCTACGGCAGAAGAGATTGCATTAATCCGGGCTGCAAAAAAAGAAGGGTATCGTAATATTTACTGCGAAGTGACGCCACATCATCTTCTGATTAATGAATCCATCCTGAACACGGTCGGAAACTGGGGAAAAGTGAATCCTCCGTTAAGGACGGCAGGGGACAATGAAGCCCTTTTTGCTGCTGTTATTGACGGCGTTGTCGATACCATCGGTTCCGATCATGCCCCCCATACGCCGGAGGAGAAGGCGAAAGATTATGCACAGGCGCCGTCGGGATTTCCGGGATTTGAAACGACCATGCCCCTGCTCATTAATCAATACCGGCAGGGAAATCTGAGCTTAAAGAAAATTGTGGAATTAACATCCGGGAATCCTGCTGCAATCTTCAACATTAAAGACAGGGGCGCATTAATTCCAGGTTACTATGCAGACCTTGTACTGATCGATCCGCAAGTCCTTATAAAAATTGAACCCGATCGTTTTTTTACAAAAGCAAAATACTCTCCGTTTACCGGGATGGAGGTGAAAGGACGGGTCGAAATGACGATTGTAAACGGGCACATTGTATATGAAGAAAGATCATGTAAAAATATCCAGGGGAAGGAAATTGAATTCAGATAAAAAGAAGTTAGTACTTGAACTCCATCAGATTGGTGCCATTAGATTCGGTGAATTTATCCTTAAATCCGGTATGACATCTCCCTTCTATATCGATCTCCGCAGGGTGGTTTCCTACCCGTCCATTATGAAAATGATAACCAGACTTTTCACGGAAGCGGTTCTTCATCTGTCTTATGATCTAATTACAGGCATTCCCTATACCGCTTTGCCGATGGCTTCTCTTTTATCAGCGAAAGTATGCAAACCGCTGATATACCCGAGGAAAGAAGCTAAATCTTACGGAACAGCCCAGCAAATCGAAGGGATCTACAGGGAAGGTCAAAAATGTCTGGTAATTGACGATGTGATGACGACGGGTGAGAGCAAAATTGAAATTGCCGAGACCCTGAAGGCAGCCGGACTGCATGTGGAAAACTTCATCGTGCTGATCGACCGTAGCTATAAAGGCAGGCAATATCTGGAGGAAAATGGTTACAAAATGGATTCTATTCTGAGCATTTCCGATATACTTGAGGTGCTCGATGAAGAGAAGTTGATCACGAAAGACCAGTTGAACGCTGTCAGCCGCTTCCTGCTTTATGATGTTTCCGGTAGTAAAATGACCTATTCACAGCGCATGGCGGGCTGTACGAATCCTTCCACGAAAACGCTGATGCAGCGGATTGAAGAGAAGCAATCAAACCTGATTCTTTCTCTGGATGTGGATAATCAGGAAACCTTTTTTTCTGTTCTGGATGCCGTCGCAGAGCATGTCGTCATGGTTAAGACCCATGTCGACATTCTGAGGGATTTTACACCTCAATTTATTCAAACGTTGAAAAAGAAAGCGAATGAATATGATGTGTTGATATTCGAAGACCGCAAATTTGCCGACATCGGATCCACTGTTAAAAAACAGTTTCGTGGTGGTGTTTATACCATTGCCGAATGGGCGGATTATATTACGGTTCACCTTCTTCCGGGGCCCGGCATCCTGAAAGGGCTGTATGATGACAATCCACCACGGTGTTCAGCATTCCTGCTGGCTGCTATGTCGGCGGAGGGCAATTTAATCACGGATAATTACACCAGACGGGTTATTGATATTGCAACACAATTTAAGGAAAATGTCAGCGGGTTTATTGGTTTTGGAAAGACGGAAAAAGAACTCCGCAAATTAAAAAATAAAATTCCGGATGACATGCTTTTACTGACACCCGGTGTGCACATGGAACAAAAAGGGGACGGACTGGGTCAGCAGTACGTGAGCGTGGAAGAAGCGATTCGGGGCGGATCCGATGCCATTATTGTCGGACGCGGAATCTACGGTGCCGAAAATCCGGCAAAAAAAGCCGCCGAATACAGAAAAAAGGCCTGGGAGGCCTTCCGTACTTATAATTTTTAAAGGAGAGCTATCGGATGAAACATCTGATTTCAATGAGGGATTTAAGCCAGCAGGAAATATTGGATCTGGTCTCCCTTGCTGAAGAAATTGAAACGCAGAGACGAAAACCTGATCTTAACGGAAAAATTATGGCATCCCTGTTCTATGAACCCTCTACACGGACACAACTGTCATTTGATACGGCAATGAAACGTCTGGGAGGAGAGGTCATTTCCATGCATGGAACAAAGGGCAGTTCGGTGGAGAAAGGGGAAACCCTTTCCGATACGGTCAAAATCGTTTCACAGTATGCCGATATTGTGGTCATTCGCCATTATATTGAAGGCGCCGCACGCTACGTTTCCAAACAGATTGATCTGCCTGTGGTTAATGCAGGTGACGGATCCAATCAGCATCCCACACAGTCGATGCTGGACCTGTATTCCATCAACAAAACCCAGGGCCGATTGGGCGACCTCCGCGTCGGCATCGTCGGTGACCTCCGTTACGGACGGACCGTTCACTCTCTGGCACATGCCTTGACGAAATTCAATGCGAAACTGTATTTTGTTGCACCACCCTTACTGGCATTACCCATGTTTATCGAACAGGAACTCAGAGATCTTGGGCTGGATGTATGGACAGGTGAACGTGTCGAAGAAATTATCGATGAGGTGGATATCCTGTATGTGACGCGTATTCAGCGTGAACGGTTTGCCGATCCCGAAGAATATGAAAAGGTAAAAGATGCGTATATCATCAATGCGTCCATGTTGAAAAATGTCAGAAAGAACATGCGAATTCTGCATCCGCTGCCGCGTGTGAACGAGATAAGTGAGGATGTGGACAATTTACCGTATGCCTACTACTTTACGCAGGCCCGCAATGGTGTATATATGCGCCAGGCCATCCTGACACATTTACTGGGAGAGGTTTAATGAAAGAATTAAAAGTGGATGCCATCAAAAATGGTACCGTGATCGATCATATTCCGGCAAACAAGGCCCTTTCCGTACTTTCCATTTTGCGTCCGAAAGATACTGATATGGTTACGGTCGGTATCAATTTTGCCAGTAAAAAACATGTAAAAAAAGATATCGTAAAGATTGAAAACAGGGAACTGACCCAGGATGAAGTAAACAGCATCGCACTGATCGCTCCGCGGGCAAAGCTCAGTATTATCCGCAATTTTGAGATTGTCAAGAAAACGGTTGTTCAGATACCTGATAATATCAAAGGGTTGGCAAAGTGCAGCAATCCGAGCTGTGTGACAAACAACGAGCCGGTAGCGACTGATTTTGATGTGGTTTCAAAAAATCCGGTCAAACTGCGCTGTGGCTATTGCGAGCGGATCTACGATATCGACTATATAAAAATGCGTTGATTCCGCATTCCCGGTGAGAAGGAACCGGGAAGCCGGCAAACGATTACCCCGGAGGCCACATAAGCCGGCGGCCGCCGAGCAGGTGATAATGAATATGAAATATACTTTGCCCGGCATCCTTGCCCTCATTCATTACCAGCCGGAAACCCTGTGTATTGAGTTCCATTTTTTTCGCCAGGTCCCGGGCAATCCGTGCCATTTTTTCCAGCAGGTGTATATCGCCATCCTCGAATGAAGTAAGATCCGTGATGTGTTTTTTAGGCACGATCAATATATGAACGGGTGCCTGAGGATTGATATCCCTGAAGGCCATCACATCATCATCCTCATATTCGATTTCACTGGCGATCTTTTTACTAACGATCTGGCAGAATACGCAATCTTCAGGTATCAAGACTTATCTCCTTCTGCTGATTAATGTACATTTGAATTATTGAAGCGCCTGCTATCCCTGCCGTTTCCGTTCGCAAACGGTTTGAACCCAGGGAAACAGGTAAAAATCCATGGTTTGTAAACCATTTCAGCTCGTCTGTGGAGAAACCGCCTTCCGGCCCAATGAACAGGAGTATTCTTTCTGTCTGACCCATCCGGAGGGATGCCTCCAGTTCCGATAAAAGAGAGGGTTTCCCGGGATCCGTTGCAACCAGACGCAATGTAGCGTTGTTCAATTGGTCCTGAAATTGATTCATGCTCTCAAATAGACGGATTTGCGGCAGATAAAGTTGCTGACTCTGTTTAACTGCCTGACGTAAAATTTTATGAAATCGGTCCACATTTGGGCTGAAATAATTCGAATACCTGGTTTTTACAAGAAAAAAGCGCGCAATACCGAGTTCACATCCTTTTTCCAGAAGTATTTCCAGACGGTTCGGTTTGATGAAACCGACAACCAGCGCAATTTCGGGAGAGGACCGGGGTATTTGCCGGTGTTCTTTGACACGCAGGAGCGCATCGGGCGAAATGCGTATAATTTCAGCCCGGTACACATTGCCGGCACCATCGGTTACATCTATCACATCACCGGTTTTCTTCCTGAGAACCTGCCTGAGATGCCTTTTTTCAAAATCATCCAGTTCGATTCGGTCTCCGGAGATATTCGTATTTTCGCTATAAAACAATTCCATAATCCTGAAAGCCGTATCCCAACCCGATATCCGGTAATTCTTTAGAATACTATAAAATTTTATTCAAGTAAAGACATTTCTGGGAAATAATGTATCTTTTGCAGATATTACCTGAAAAATGTATATTATCATTTTATGTAAAGATATGAAAAAAGGAGGCATAATGCAGTCGGTTCAGGTAGGAAAAATCAGGATAGGTCAGAATGAGCCGCTTGCTCTGATAGCCGGTCCCTGTGTCATCGAATCGGAAGATGTGGTCATGCGGACGGCAGAAGCGGTCCGGCGTATAGCCGATAAAACGGGGATGCCCCTTATCTTTAAATCTTCCTACCTCAAGGACAACCGTTCATCGGCAACAACATTCCAGGGACCCGGTCTCGATGAAGGGTTGCGGATACTGCAGAAGGTCAAAGAGCATTTCGATATACCTGTTCTATCTGATATTCATGATCCGCATGATGCCCGGGCTTGCGGCGAGGTCCTGGATGTTATTCAGGTGCCTGCCTTCCTGTCGATGCAAACCACCCTGCTGCTGGCGGTGGCCAGAACGGGCAGGGTAATCAATGTGAAAAAAGGGCAGTTCCTGGCAGCCGGTGATATGAAAACTGCTATTGAAAAGATTGAAGGCGAAAACAACACGCAAATTTTGCTAACAGAACGTGGATCCTTTTTCGGTTACCATAACCTGATTGTTGATTACAGGAATTTAAAAGTCATGCGTGACCTGGGATACCCGGTTGTTTTTGATCCGACTCATTCTATTCGAAAGTATGGTGTGAGCAGCAGCGATCCCCGTGGCGGAGCTAAGGAGTTTATTTTCAGCCTGACCAGGGCCGGGGTTGCAGCCGGGGTGGATGCGCTGTTTATCGAAACCCATCCGGATTGCAACAATGCCCTTTGTGATGCCGCCAGCATGCTGCCTCTGCAGAAACTCGAAGAACTGCTGATCCAGGTCAGATCCATTAATGAGCTTGTCAAACCTCTGATTCCTGAAGATGATAGCGGGTTATACGACTACAAACCCTTTTAATACATCATGGTAATGTTTTAGTTTTAGCGCAGGAAAAGGAAAGGATTCAAAAAAATGTCGGATGCTGAACTGAACTGGAGATTTCCAAAAGATTTCTGGCTTGCCAACGTGATGGAGCTCTTTGAAAGGGCGGCCTATTACGGATTTTTTATTCTTCTTACTGTATATCTTACCGATATCGTTGATTTTTCGGATGTATGGGGCAATACGATTGCCGGTCTTTTTGCCGGTTTCCTTTATTTTTTACCTCCGTTTTCCGGCGCCGTTTCAGACAGGATAGGATTTAAGAATGGATTGATACTTGCCTTCGGGTTACTGGCGGTTGGATACTTTTTTCTTGGTGTATTTAAATCCAAACCTGCTGTCCTGTTTTTTCTTGTGGTGCTGATGGTGGGAGCTTCCTTTATCAAACCGCTGATTACCGGTACGGTCGCCAAGGTTACTAATGAAGCCAACCGTGCCCGTGCGTTTTCAGTCTTTTACTGGGTGGTTAATGTCGGGGCATTCGGCGGTAAAACGGTCGTACCGTGGATCCGTCGCGGCCTAGGTTTGGAATATATCAATTTTTTCTCAGCAGGCATGTCTGTGCTGGCACTGATTTTTGCCATTTTTTTCTTCAAAGATATCGAGACGAAGTCTGAACGGAAATCTTTGAAAGAGGTGACAGCCGCACTGGTTAAGATACTCGGGAACGGTCGGTTGATGGGGCTGACAGTCATCGTCAGCGGATTCTGGCTGATCCAGAGCCAGTTGTATGCTTCCATGCCGAAATATGTATTGCGAATGGTAGGGGAACAGGCCAACCCTTCCTGGCTGGCCAATGTCAATCCGCTGGTGGTCGTGATTTTCGTTGTCGGCATTACTCAGTTGATGCGAAAAAAAAGGGCGGTCAGCTCCATGCTGGTGGGTATGCTGCTCATGCCTTTATCGGCGTTTGCCATGTCTCTGGGACCCTGGCTGGAGTCGATGACCGGAACCCAAATCGGAATTATTGGAACCGTTATCTTTCATCCATTGACCATCATGATGATTGTCGGAATTATCCTGCAGGCCCTTGCGGAGTGTTTTATTTCACCGCGTTTCCTGGAATATTTTTCGTTTCAGGCCCCAAAAGGCGAGGAAGGGGTTTACCTCGGATTCAGCCATCTGCACTCCTTTATCTCGTATATTGCCGGTGGTGTGATTTCCGGATTTCTGCTGAGTACCTATTGTCCGGATCCAAAGACGCTGCCTGCAGGCCTCTCTGAATTGGAAAGGGCGGCCTATTACACCAATGCGCATCACATCTGGTACTATTTTGCGGTAATCGGACTGGTAGCGGCAGTTGCACTCTTGGTTTTCAAAGTGATTACAGAAAAAATCGACGCGCAGAAAGAAGTTTCACCGGGGAGGTGATATGAAATCCAAACTATTGAAAATAAAAATGATACTTATGGATGTGGATGGTGTCCTGACCCGTGGTGAAATCACTTATACATCAAGCGGCGAAGAGATTAAAGTCTTCGATGTCCAGGATGGCATGGGGATTACACTGGCCAGAATGGGCGGGCTGAAGACCGGTATCATTACGGGCAGGCGGTCACAGATGGTCGAACGCCGTGCCAACGAACTCGAGATCGATGTTCTAAAGATGGGCGGATTTCATAAGCTGGAACCCTATGAAGCGGTGAAGGCGGAATACGGGCTGACGGATGAGGAGATCTGCTATATCGGAGATGATGTACTCGATATGAGTATATTGAAACGGGTCGGTTTCAGCGTGGCTGTTGCGAATGCACGGGACGAGGTGAAAGCCATTTGCAATTATGTGACCATTTCCAACGGGGGAGAAGGAGCCGTGAGGGAAGTGATCGAAAAAATACTCGAACGGCAGAACAAATTGCACGCACTTGTTGAATCTCTAGCGAAATAAAACGTATCATGCCGGTTATTGAGATCATCTCTCCGCGGGAGCTTTTAGGACCCACTTCTATCGAAATCGCTGCGGAGGCAGCACAAATACAGGTAAGAGGAAGCGAAGCCGTCACGATTTTTATTGAAGTGATTTTACCCGGAAAACGTGGAGAATAAATTGAAAATAGATCAGATAGGTAAACAGGTTATCCGTATTGAAGCACAAGCCCTGAAGGAAGTCGAAAACAGGATGGGTGAAAACTTCACCAGGGCGGTGCAGCTTATTTTAAAACGGAGAGGGCGTGTTATCGTTACAGGTATGGGGAAATCCGGACTGGTCGGCCGGAAAATTGCATCCACGCTGGCTTCGACGGGAACCACCTCTTATTTTATGTCGCCTGCGGAAGGTGTTCATGGAGATCTGGGTATGGTGCATAAAAATGATGTTATCATTGCCATTTCCAAGAGCGGAGAGACGATTGAACTTTTAAATATCCTGCCCGCACTAAGGAAACTCGATGTACCTATCATTGCCATGACAGGAAACAGGGATTCGACGTTGGCCCGTTATGCCTATACCATGCTTGATATCAGTGTCAAAGCCGAAGCATGTCCGCATGACCTTGCTCCAACTGCGAGTACAACCGTTACGCTGGCAATCGGAGACGCTCTTGCCGTGGCTCTTCTTGAAACACGTGGTTTTTCCGAAGATGATTTTGCTTTCCTGCATCCGGGAGGTTCTCTGGGAAAGAAGCTTCTGATGCGTGTTTCGGATTTTATGGAACAAAAAGACCGTTTGCCGTATTGTTATAAAGAGGACAAAATGCGTTCGGCGGTACTGGAAATGGCTCATAAACGGGGTATATGCCCGGTTGTAGATAAAAAACTGCACCTGCTGGGGGTTGTAACGACAGGCGATTTGAACAGGTTGCTGGAAAAAACGGAAGATGTTTTCCGCATACCGGTTTCTGAAGTGATGAATACAGATCCGAAATATATATACCCGGAAGATTTAGCCATCATGGCTTATAAAAATATGGAAAAATACCGTATCATCGCCATGCCGGTTGTCAATGCCGAGAAAAAGTTAGTCGGTGTCATTCACCTACACGATCTGATGCAGGAAGGGATACAGGCATAATGAAACGTTTTATTTTTCTGCTGTTTATTATCACTATGACCGGTTGTACCACGACACCGGAAGAAGAGATAACCGAAAACACAGATGGATCCTACCCTGACCAGGAAAGCTGGGACGCGACGATCATCATATCCAAGGAAGGACGGACCATCGGGCTGCTTGAGGCGAATCACATAAAAAAATATTCTGACCGGAATATGACGTATATAGAAGATGGCCTGAAAGTGGACTTCTTCAATGCGGAAGGTGAACATACCTCGGTCCTGACTTCCGAGGGAGGTACAGTTCATGATGTAAAACAGGATATGATCGCTTATGGAAATGTTGTTGTTGTATCAGATAGTGGAATGACGTTATACACCGATACGCTCAAATGGGATAATAAACGACAGAAAATCATATCGGAAATCCCTGTCATGATTACATCAGAAACCGATACGGTATACGGCGATACCTTTATCTCTGATCCGAATTTGTCGAATTATACGATTACAAATTCCCGGGCTGTCAGTAAGAGGAGTCTGAAACTGAATCAATGAGTCTCAAACCTGTTCCACTTCTGATATTCCTGTTTATCTCAACGGCGAACACCACTTCCGGCGACAAGTTGTTCATCGAACATGCTGATCGTAATCTCGGACGGGAAGTAAAGGGCGAACAGTTGAGAATCCTGGAAGGCAACGTGCAT
The DNA here is from genome assembly GCA_964410215.1 of uncultured Calditrichota bacterium. Classification (GTDB taxonomy): domain Bacteria; phylum Calditrichota; class Calditrichia; order Calditrichales; family CAYPHA01; genus CAYPHA01. Next base: position 42,034 of record CAYPHA010000025.1, read on the forward strand.
ATCCGCCAGGATACCCTGAATATGTATTGTGACAGGGCCGTATTCCATGAGGAAATGTCTAAACTCCAATTTACCGGGAATGTACTGATCGATAACGGTCACAGGCGGTTAACCGCTGAAAAAATCGATTATTATCCGGACCGTAGTCTGGCGGACTGCTTTGGCAAGGTCTCGATACGGGGGGAATCGGACTCACTTTTCTCTGACCGGTTTTCTTATGATTTTAAAATGGAAAGTGCCACTGCAAACGGCCACCTCTATATTACCGACTTTGGGAACAATGTGGAAATATGGGGCGATTCCGGTTCCTATAACGCGATTGCCCAACGTGCTGTCGTGTACTCCAATGCACGGCTTCTGCGGGTTGATTCCGTCTCCCAGGACAGCTTCAATGTAACGGCATACCGACTGACCTATTATTCGGATACCCTGACCAGGGCCGTTGCCGTAGATAGCGTCGTCATAATCCAGGGCAGTCTCAGAGCTAGCAGTGACTCCGCCGTTTATTTTCCCGATGACCAGGTGACTTACCTGCACGAAAATCCTTTTGTCTGGTACGAAAACAATGAGCTGGAAGGGGAGATGATCGTTGCCATCTTCGATTCCATGAAACTGAGAGCTCTGGAAGTGACCGGTGACGCTGAGGCCCGCAGTGTGATCGACTCATCAGACAGCAAAACAAATATCCTGCAGGGTAAATCGATAAAATTTGAAATAGAAAACAAAAAACCCAAACGTATAATTGCCCTGGAGAATGCAGTCAGTATATATTATCTTCAGAAAGACGGTGTTGATGAAGGTAATAATTTCGCCACATCGGATACGATATTCATCTATTTTAAAGAAGGTGAGCTGGACAGTATCGATATCATCGGTGGTTCGGAAGGAATTTTTTACCCGCCAAATTTTAAGGGAGAAAAAGCTTTTGAGTGAGGTCACGGAGCAGAAATCACTGTTAAAGGGTGTGGAACTCTTGAAAATATACAGTAAAAGGAGAGTTGTAAACAAAGTTTCCGTAAATGTCAAAGAGGGTGAAATTGTCGGACTCCTCGGACCAAACGGAGCCGGTAAAACAACCACATTCTACATGCTTACAGGAATGATACGTCCGAATCGCGGTCATATCTTTATCAATGAAAAAGACATCACCATGCTTCCCATGTATAAAAGGGCACGGTACGGGATCGCCTATCTGCCACAGGAAGCTTCCATATTCCGTAAATTGACGGTGGAAGAGAACCTCATCGCGATTATGCAAATGCTGGGTTACAGTACAAAGGAACAAAAGCACAGGCGTGACCGTTTTCTGGAAGAACTGAATATCACACATCTCGCAAAAAGCAAGGGATTTCAGCTTTCAGGAGGAGAACGGCGCCGCACGGAAATTGCCCGGACACTGGTCACAGATCCGAAATTTATCCTCCTGGATGAGCCGTTTGCAGGTGTTGATCCGATTGCCGTTGAGGATATTCAGAACATTGTCTACGACCTGAAAAACAGAGGGATCGGTGTGCTGATTACGGATCATAATGTCCATGAAACGCTTTCCATCACTGACCGGGCATACCTGATGTTTGAAGGAAAAATCCTCAAAGAGGGCAACGCTGAGTTCCTGTCCGAGGATGAAGAAGCCCGAACGCTGTATCTGGGTGAAAAATTTAAGCTGGACCGTTGAAAACAAGCCGATATTCTTAAATTTCCCTTTGAATTTGACACATCTAATATGTATCTTATACTATAGTTAGTTCAGTTAGTGAATCAACTCACGCGGTACCCCATGAAGCATATCATTTCAATCAGCCTTATGTGTTTCCTTTTAATTTCCCTTGTCCAATCACAGGACAAGCCTCTTTCGTCAGATAATCAGGTGAAAGCAGAGCAAGATACGGTTTTACTTGGTGTGGAAAACCTGTTCAGAAACCATCTGGATCTGCTCAAAGGGAAAAAACTGGGTTTGCTTACCAATCCCAGCGGCGTTAACCGTCAACTGCAAAGCACGGCGGACCTGTTATTCCGACATCCGGACCTGAACCTTACAACCCTTTTCGGCCCGGAACACGGTATAAGGGGAGCCATTCACGCCGGGGAAAAAATTGATTCCGAAAAAGATCCGAAAACCGGTCTGCCCGTTTACAGCCTTTATGGCAAAACGAGAAGGCCGACAGAAGAGATGCTGCGCAATGTGGATGTGATCCTTGTCGATATCCAGGATATCGGCGCGCGTTCCTATACGTATATCTATACGATGGCCATGGTAATGGAGTCGGCAGCTCTGCATAACAAGGAAGTCGTCATCCTGGACCGTCCGAATCCAATGGGCGGTCTCCGTGTTGAAGGCAATATTGTTCACGACGGTTATTTCTCGTTTGTAGGGCTTTATCCCCTGGCTTATCGCCATGGTCTGACCATTGGTGAACTGGCGAAACTGTTTAACAGTGAATTTGACATTAACTGCACACTTACCGTTATTCCCATGCTGAACTGGAAACGGGATATGTACTGGTCTGACACCGGTTTACTCTGGGTGCCGACCTCGCCTCATATTCCACACTGGAAAAGTGTTCTCTTTTACGTTGCAACGGGTACATTCGGCGAGTTGCATACGCTTTCCGAAGGGGTGGGCTACACGTCGCCTTTCGAGATGGCAGCGGCACCATGGATTGAAGCAGATACCTTTGCGGATTCACTGAACGCGTTGAAACTGCCCGGTGTGATTTTCCGTCCGATTCACTTCAGACCCTATTACTTGCGGGATAAGGGAAAAGTCTGTCAGGGGGTTCAGCTACATCTTACCGATGTGCGCGCCTTTCAGCCTTTCATTACCGGTTTACACATTATGAAAACCGCCATGACCCTCTATCCCGGGCAGGATTTGTTTAAAAATAGGAACCGCCTGGGCATGTTCAATAAGGTGATGGGAAGTGATCAGATCATGGAAGGACTTAAAGCAGGGAAGTCGGTCACGCAGCTTGAACAGGAATGGCAGGAAGAATTAACTGATTTTTTAAAAATAAGAGAAAAGTATCTGATCTATCAGAGGGAGAAGACTCATGACTGATGCATTGGTCACTATTGTTTTACATTATTCCGGTAAGACGAATACAGATGATACAACCTACCTGAAAACCGTTCAATCAATTTTTAATCAAACCCATAAACATCTTGAAGTTATTATACTCCATGACGGTATCGATGCAGAACTGCTTGAACGTATCGAATCGGGTAACACGGAATCGGCACCTGTTCATTTTCTGGAAAAGCCCGGTGAAACACCTGGGGCTCAACTTAACAGGGCGTTCGAAAAGGCAGGGGGATCCTTTATTTTATATATAGATAATCTACTTGCGCCGGTCTTTCTGAAACGCGGAGCTATCGATCTTTTCCTGCTGGCTGCCGTTAAGTCGGGCGATTCCGGTCTGGTATACGCTGATTATGAGCTTGAGGAAGAGACGGTCAGGGAAATGCACCTGTTAAAGCATCATGTCGGTCGTGTAAGGGACAATCAGGACTATGGCAAGGTGTTTTTTATAAAGAAAGAAGCGCTTGAAGATATCGGTTTCGCGGATGAAAAACTGTTCAGCAATACGCTTTATGACCTGCGGTTGAAAATCTCGGAACACTATGAACTGGTACATGTGGCAAACCGCTACGCGGGATCGCTGTATCGTGTTTCAGCCAGCGGAAAAGGTCATAATGTTTTCGATTATCTGCTGGCAAGCAAGGACAGCCAACTCGAGGCTGAAAAGGTCCTGTCAGAGCACCTCAAACGCATCAATGCCTATCTTGCACCCGGTGCCCTTTACACTGAACGTCCGGAAGCGCCTTCATCGGCCAGACTGAAAGCATCGGTTATCATTCCCGTCAATAACCGCCCTGAATTTATCGGGGTTGCCATTGAAAGCGTGCAGGCCCAGACGATTCGGGAAGTGGAAGTGGTCATCGTCGTTAACGGCGGCCCTGATGATCCAACGGTTAAGGAAGTGAAACGCTATATGCCGGGTGGCGACAAGTATGATTCTTCGAAACCGCAGGTGCAGCTTCTCGTCTATGACATTAATAATCTGGGTCTGTGCCTTAATATGGGCGCGCAGGCGGCGGAAGGCGCGTATTACGTGCAACTTGATTCGGATGACCGTCTTAAACCGGATGCCGTGGAAAAAATCCTGGCGGTTTATGAAGAGGATCCCAAAATCGGCATGGTTATCGGTTCTTATGAAGTATGGGAACAGACCGATAATGGTCAGCTGAAGCGAATGGAAAATCTCCCGGTTGTTACACATGATGAATGGACAGAAGAAAACGGCAGAAATAACCTGCTGCGTATTAATGGTGCCGGCGCTCCCAGATCCATCCCGATTCAAATAATCCGTGATATGATGTTCAGTGTAAATGAAGAACCGTATGCGCGTAATTACGGCGAAGATTATGATATGGTATTACGCATAGGTGAAAAGTACCGGATCGGACGTGTCTGGGATGCCATCTACGAGGTTATTCGTCATTCCGGTGGCACAGACCACAGTATAGATCAGATTACCATCGACAGAAATGATGAGGCAAAAGACCACATGCGCAGAGAAGCAATCTCACGAAGAATGCACGCAACGCGCGCCTGATTGGTTGCCTCTGTTACTTACTACACTAAATGCAGGATGAATTATGGGACAAGATTATCTGCTTATCGGTATGGATGGCGGTGCCACCAAGATCAGTGGTTGGGAAATCCGGCGTACTGATTCGGGCAACCTTTTCAGACTGGGGACATTCCATTCGGAAAAGTCGTATTCCGAAATACCGGGTTTTATCCCTGATTTCAAGCCAATTCTTATTACAAAGCAACTGGAAGAACGGGATCAGGGAGCTATAAAACCGACGGATGATGAACGTCAGCAGGAGGCGGTTTATGTGGAAGCCTGCGCTGCCGTCATCGAGGAAATCGCACATAAAAGTAATTGTGATTCTGTTCTCGCAGGTATCGGGATGCCGGGATTGAAGACCGAGAATAGACGTGGTATCGCTGTGGTTGCAAACGGACCACGGATGATTCAATATTCCGATTTACTGGAAGAGCGTTTGCGTGCCGCACATATAACCTTAAAAAAACCGGTTCAACACCTTGGCAGTGATGCTGATTATTGTGGTATCGGCGAAAATTATGCACAGGACGGCCTGTTCAGGGATATTGAGAACGGTTATTATCTCGGAGGAGGTACGGGTGTTGCGGACGCCATGAAGCTGAACGACAGGCTATTGCCGTTTGATCAGGCCAAAGAATGGATAGCCAAAAGCTGGGAAATGAAAAATGATGATGGTATATCACTGGAACGTTTCGCTTCCGCGGGTGGTATTCAGAGCATTTATTCGGAAATTTCGGGTATTCCGGTCTCACTGTTGAATCAGGAAGGAATATACCCGTTACAGATGGCAGACCGGGCCGCTGCCGGTGAAATGTCTGCCATCCAGACATTCGAACGCGTTGCCGAAAACCTGGCTCTTCTTTTTCTGGAACGCGTGACCACCCTCTATACCGGCTGGCAGAATATATTCTCATTTGTCAATGCGGGCAAACCAGCCTTATCTCCAAAGCATCCCTATAATGGTTCACGATTTGAACGTATTCTCGTCGGCCAGCGTCTCGGGGAACTCTTTGACTCGGAAAACGGCTGCACTTTTCTTAAGAACCCTGCCCTGGATCGTTTCAGGGCGATGCTGGAAGAACAGAGAGATCTTCCGCAGGAAATAAAAGACCATTATTCGGACACCGGTACCGTTTTTCGTACATCGCAGCTTCGCGAAGCCCCGGCTATCGGAGCAGGTATCGATGCATTTTTATCACTAAAAACGGAACCGTAACCTCATGCTTATACCGGATTCAATTCCTGACCGCGAACCGGATATCGCCGTTGGTATCATTCTTCCCGAAGATCAATGCAATACCATAACGGTGCATATCCCGGAAATACTATCATATAAAGTGGTTTTCAACAACCGTGAGATTGCTCCTGAAGGGGGAGAGAAGATCGCGTTTTCGGTTTCGGGCAGTGGAGCGGAGCTGAAAATAAATGGGCAATCACACACTGCAGAGGCATTTACCATCGCTTGTGAAACATCCGAAAAGGCCCTTAAACCGGCACAGGGTGTCGCCGTTGACAATGTCATAGCCGGAAGGGGATTCCACTGGAAAAAATACATCACTGTTATACTTCCCGGTTCTATCGAGATTCGAAAATACCACGACCATTTAATCCTCATCAATACCCTTCCGCTGGAACATTATGTCATGTGTGTAGCGACATCTGAAATGGGTGCAGATTGTCCGGCAGCACTCATCGAATCCCAGACGGTTGCCGCCCGGTCCTGGCTGCTGGCCAATGTTGAACAAAAACACCGTCACCTGGGTATGGATGTCTGTAACGATGATTGCTGCCAGCGATACCAGGGTTCAACGCATCTATCCGAACATTCCGTTCGCGGCGCGCTGAATACGTCTGGAAAGGTTCTGATGTATGAAAACAGGATCTGTGACGCCCGTTATTCCAAGAGCTGTGGTGGTATGATGGAGCGATTTGAGACGATTTGGGACGGGGAGGCGCATCCTTACCTCCAATCCGTTCCGGATGCAGAAAAAACGCTTCCGGAATTATCCGGTCCGCTCCATGAGGAAATTCATTTTCAAAACTGGATCCATTCGCATCCGCATACGTTTTGCAGCAGTAAATCCGTTGCAGAAAAGGAACTGGTACGGTACCTGGGAACGGTTGATGAAGAAGGACACTATTTTCGCTGGGAAGTGGATATCACGCAGGATGATCTTGTTAACCAACTCCGGGCTTCCTGTATCCCTGAAGTCGCAGCTATCCTGGACATGATTCCGCTACACAGGGGAGGTTCCGGCCGGTTAAATGCACTCCATGTGATCTACCTTGATAAAAACGGACAACGTTTAACCTACACGATAGACAGTGAATTTGAAATCAGACGATCGCTGCATGCCAGGTTTCTTTTCAGCAGTGCCTTCCTGGTTGAAAAAGGCCTTTGTGTTAATGATATCCCCGGGCATTTCACACTGCGCGGAGCCGGTTGGGGACATGGTGTCGGACTGTGTCAGATTGGTGCACTGGGGATGTCGCTGCAGAACTACAGCACCGGGCAGATCCTCAGCCATTATTATCCGGGCAGTGACCTGGTTGAAATATACTGAACGACACATACTTTCGAACGGGAGTATCTATGAGTGACAAAAAACGATCACCCTGGTACTGGATTCCAACACTCTATTATGCGGAAGGTATCCCTTATATCATCGTTATGACGGTCTCTGTGATCTTCTACAAACGGATGGGGATATCCAATACGGAAATTGCTTTTTATACGAGCTGGCTTTATCTGCCCTGGGTGATTAAGCCATTCTGGAGCCCCCTTGTCGATATTGTGAAGACCAAACGGTTCTGGATAGTAACCATGCAGCTCCTTCTGGGAGCCGGTTTAGGCGGTGTTGCACTTACCATTCCTCTGCCTGCTTTTTTTCAATTAACACTCGCTTTTTTCTGGCTTCTGGCTTTCAGTTCCGCAACCCATGATATTGCCGTTGACGGGTTTTACATGCTGGGACTCACACAACACGAACAGGCCTGGTATGTCGGTGTCAGAAGCACATTTTACCGTTTTGCCATGATTACCGGTCAGGGGTTATTGATTATACTGGCAGGTTTTATCGAAAGTCACAGCGGTCTTGACAATATCGAAGTAGAGATTTCTGCGGATACCCGTTATGAGAAGGTGGTATATGCGCATCCGGACTCCCTTGAGCTGACCTTTGATGATACCGGGGTGCGTATCATGACGATCCCGGAGAAACTGGAAATACCCATTGTTCCGGTACCCGGAGATGAAATTGATTCGGTAAGAAATTTCATCGTTGAATGGAATACCATGCATGGCCATGCACTTGATCAAACCGGGCCTGAAAAAATCACCGATCCAGCAAAGGTTTCCTGGTGGCAGCACCATATATCTGATCCTTTAAAGAATTTTCTTAGCCGTAATTTTGCCGAAAAGAAAAAGTCGGAAACCGCACTTCAGTCCGGCAATTATGGCATTTTTTACGTGTATTTGTCTAAAGAACCGGAAAGTGAAGAGGATATTGTCATAAATTTCGGACATGAGTCCGGCGACAAGAGCATTCTGTTATCGGAGGTTCAGGGTGCGGGCAGCCGGATTGTTTTCAACCGGGATAACTGGAACATACCGGCTATGGCCCTCATTCAGATTGATCCGAAGCTCGATACACGTTCCGAAGCCGCTTTTCTGGCACAGTCAGGCAATATTCCGCTGGCCTGGTCTCTGACTTTCTTTTTCCTGTCAGGACTCTTTATCCTTTTCTTCATCTATCATAAGTTTATCCTTCCATATCCCAAATCTGACAGGCCGGGAGCACGGGAACGGACTGAAAATTTTATGAAAGAATTTATCCGGACGTTTGTGCTGTTCTTCAAGAAGGACCGGATCATGGCGATTCTCGGTTTCCTGCTGCTGTTCCGTTTTGCAGAAGCCCAGATTGTAAAACTGGCATCACCTTTTCTTCTCGATGCAAAGGAGCTGAACGGCCTCGGTCTTACAACCGGTGAAGTCGGTTTTGTCTATGGAACGGTAGGATTGATTATGCTAACTATTGGAGGCCTTTTAGGCGGATTCCTGGCTGCCAAACATGGGCTTAAGTTCTGGATATGGCCGATGGCTATCGCGATTAATCTGCCGGATGTCGTCTATATTTACCTTTCGTATGCCCTTCCCGACAGCATGTTTATTATTAATTTATGTGTCGGGATTGAACAATTTGGTTATGGTTTCGGTTTTACAGCCTATATGCTCTATATGATCTATGCGTCCCAGGGTGAGCACGAAACGGCCCATTTTGCAATTACAACGGGTTTTATGGCGCTTGGCATGATGATACCCGGTATGTTCAGCGGATGGCTGCAGGAAATTATCGGTTATAAGAACTTCTTTATCTGGGTCGTAATCGCAACGATACCAAGTTTCCTGGTGCTCCTCGCAATACCACTTGATAAAAATTTTGGAAAGAAAACGGAGGAAAGCGCGACCGGTTAAACGTCTCCTGAAAGCCTGTTTAACGTATTGCAAATAGTATCAGCGAGTGACTCCAGTGATAGTCCCCGGTCGAGGTCGAACCATTGAATGCGGCCTTCTCTGTTGAACCAGGTGTATTGGCGCTTGGCGTAACGGCGTGTGTTGCGTTTGATAAGGTCAACCATTTTATCGTATGAGATATCATTGTCAAAATAGCTGAACACTTCTTTATAGCCGACGGTGTTCAGAGCGTTCATACCACTGTGGTACCCCAGGTTTTTCAGATATAATACTTCCACCAGGAGGCCGTCATCAAGCATCTTGTCAACTCTCAGGTTGATGCGGTTGTACAGTTGTTTACGTTCCATCGTTAATCCGATGAAATAGGGCTCAAAATCAGCCGGTTCCGATTCCCGTTCCTGTAATTCAGATAACCGTTTTCCGGTTATGAGATAAACTTCGAGCCCCCGAACGATGCGTTGCTTGTCCCGCGGTTTAATTTTTAAAGCAAGCGCCGGATCGATCTTTTTGAGCTCTTCATAAAGTGATTCAGCGCCTTCTGAATCAATGCGTTGTTTCAGGGAATCTCTGATCTTATGATCCTGAATTTCAATCTCAAAAATCCCGTCGATCAGTGATTTTACATAAAAACCGGAACCGCCTGCAATCAGCGGGATTTTATCACGACGCTGTATCTGCTTAACGGTACGGCGGGCCAGTTTGGCAAACCGTCCTGAGCTGAAATATTCACTGGGATCAATAATATCGATGAAATGATGTCGAATGCGTTCACGAATTTCTCTTTCGGGTTTCGCCGTTCCGATATCCAGTTTCCTGTATATCTGGCGTGAGTCTGCAGATACGATTTCCAGCGGAAGGCGTTCAGCAAGCAGAATGGAAAGGTTCGTTTTACCGATGCCGGTCGGGCCGACGATGATGGGTACAATCGGTTTCATTTAATTGATGCGTTTAAATTTACGATCCAGCTCGTCCAGAGTCAGTGTGATAATTACAGGTCTTCCATGAGGGCAAAAAAATGGTGTTTCGCAGGCGAAAAGCTGATCGATCAGGTTGTGCATTTCCACCTGCGTGAGATGTTCTCCTGATTTTATGGCATTCTTACAGGCATAGGCGGCCGCCATCTTTTCCGACAAATCAAAATCACTGAGCGGGTTGTTTTTATAATAGTCGATAATATCCAGCAGAATTTGCGATTCCCTGCCGACTTTAACGTCGACTGGCATGGCTTCAATAACGATGGTCGTTCCGCTGAACACGGTGATACTGAAGCCAAGCGTTTTGAGAATTTCATAAAGATCTTTAAAAAGCAGGAAATCATCATAAGCAAGGGTCAGTTTCTGGGGAAACAGTAATTTTTGACCGTATGATTTATTACCTTTCTTAAGGATACCAAGTATTTTTTCGAATAATACGCGTTCGTGGGCCACGTGCTGATCGATAATGACCAGTCCGCTTTTGATTTCCGAAACGATATAACGCCTGTGCAACTGCCATAATGTGACATCATCAGCACGGGCCGTGGTCCAGTCCGTCCGTTCCGGAGGGGATGTCTGCCGGGATGCGTCTTTTTCTGAATCCGCCTGTGTTTCAAAATAAGTCAGACTGAGTTGAGAACCGCCGGATCTGGCCATGGACCTCTTGCGGTTCTTTAATTCATCGATAATTTCACGTGGTTTGTTTTCGATGCTGAATGGGGGGGGGGTTCCGGCATTCTGGACGGCACTTCCATCCCGTTCGATTGTAAAATCAGGTATGACACCTTCTTTATTCAGAGCCTTTTTAATACTACTCATAAAGAGGTAGTAAAGACTGCGGTCATTGGAGAATCGCACTTCAAGTTTGGTCGGATGTACGTTAACATCAAAAAGACGAGGATCCATTTCCAGAAACAGGCAGAATACAGGGAATTCACCCGGTGCAATAAGATTGGCATATCCCTGAAATATGGCGTGGTTCAGGCTTTTATCCTGGATTGGCCTGCCATTCAGAAAGAGGTATTGATGACTCCTGGACCGGCGTACCATATCCGGGCGGCTGATAAAACCGGTCAATTCAATACCGCCGATGGATTCCGAAACCGGTAACAGACCTGCGAACATATCTTCCCCGAATATCTCTCGGATCCGCCGGTCGAAGGCGTTTTCCTTCAGGTCAAAGATCTGTTTATCGTCAATCCAGAGATCGAATGCGATATCGTGGTATGCGAGAAAAAACCGTTTTAGATATGTCAGGATTTGCTGATTTTCTGACGTGTCCGCTTTCATAAAATTCCGCCGGGCCGGGGTATTGAAGAAAAGGTTTTTGACCGATATCTGGGTTCCGGTGTTTGCCGCTGTTTTAATAAGGCGTCCGGGATTACCACCGTCAATCGTGTAGATCGTTCCGAGGGTATCTTCATCCCGTTTTGATTTAACTTCCACCTGGGAGACAGAAGCAATACTGGGAAGGGCTTCGCCGCGGAAACCCAGGGTATTGATCTTTTCCAGATCTTCGCCGGAGGAAATCTTACTTGTGGCATGGCGCTCAAAAGCGAGTTGGAGATCCTGTTCGCTCATACCGGTTCCATTATCGAGAATACGGATTAATTTCTTACCGCCTCTCTCAATATGGATGGCAATACGGGACGCTTCCGCATCGATCGCATTTTCGATCAGCTCCTTTACCACGGAAGCAGGGCGCTCAATGACTTCACCGGCAGCGATTTTATTAGTAAGATTCTCAGAGAGTATATGAATTTTTTGAATTTGCATTAATCCATTATAAGAATACAAGCATTACCAGTACAAATATCGGAATCAGAATTGGTAATGAGTATTTAATGATATAGCCAAAGAAGCTGGGCATAGGAATGCCCGATTCTTCAGCGATTGATTTTACCATAAAATTAGGTGCATTACCGATATAGGTATTGGCACCCATGAAAACCGCTCCCAGCGAAATCGCCGTAAGCAGACGGATAAACTCAGGAAATTGTTCATTGACGGTACCGGCCATGAACGCTTCTCTTATCTGCATTTCAGTCAGGCCCAGTTTGCCGAGGGCACTGTTAAAGAAAGTAAGATAGGTCGGCGCGTTATCAAGAAAACTGGAAAGGGAGCCGGTAACCCAGAAATAATGGGTCGGTTCTTCTACAGCCTTAATCAGGCCGGCAAGTGCGCCGTGTTCTCCTGCTTTTAAAATTGCCAGGGCTGGTATAATGGTCATAAAAATCCCGGCAAATAAATAGGCGACTTCCAGAATGGGGAACCAGTTGAAGCCGTTTCCTTCGCGTATTTCAAACCGGGTCAGTTTGAGCGAGAGTAATCCCATTCCGATAATCCAGAGGTCGCGGATAACGCTCTGAATGGCAATATGAATACCGAAGACATTTATTTCACCCAGTTGCGCCAGTCCGCTGAACAAAACACCCGCGATAACCCCGAGCAAAAAAAGAAAGTTGAAAGCCCCCTCAATCCGGATCGGTTCTTTTTCAATCAAATCCTCAGCCGGCTGTATATCTTCCTTGCGATAATAATATGTGTCGATTATAAAAAACAGGATCAGTATTAATACGGATGCAAAAACCATTTCAGGGAAAAGGCTCATCGTCCAGAAAAAACTAACCCCGTGCAAAAAGCCTAAAAAGAGGGGAGGGTCCCCTAAGGGGGTCAGTGACCCGCCGATATTGGCTACGAGGAATATAAAGAATACGATGAGATGTACTTTGTGTTTACGCTCCTGATTCGCGCGTATAAGGGGACGGATCATAACCATTGCAGCCCCCGTTGTTCCGATCCATGAGGCCAGAGCGGTTCCGATCAAAATAAGAATCAGATTCACAACCGGCGATCCTTTCAACGTACCCTTGATCAGGATACCGCCGGATATCGTAAAGAGTCCCCATAATAATATGATAAAAGGTATATAATCGAGAAAATATATATGAAGGATTTCATAAACGGCTTCTCCCTGGTATACCCACAGGAAAGGGGCGGCAAACAAAACGGCCCATAACAGCGATATTTTCGGGAAATGGTGATGCCAGAAATGGGGTGCAAGCAACGGAAAAAGTGCAATGGAAAGTAAAATACCGGCAAATGGTATCACCGTCCATAAGGGAAGATGTCTGCCCAGATCCGAACCAGCGCCATGATGTGCGTCCTTATCAGCATATTCAGAGTGATCTGCCGTAACGACGGCTTGGTGTTCGGTTGTATCCGGTGTAGCGGCTGACAGCGTGGTCAACCCGGCAATGGAAAGCACGATAAAAAGCGAAAAACACAAAATCAGATTCAATTTCAAACGGTAATCCATTTACCCTCCATCCTGATCAGCATTCATATTGATTTTTGTTGAGTTACACGAGATAACAATTAATATGCAGAGATGCGGCATGGTATGGGAACTATTGAACCAGTCTGTGGCGCACGACAAATTCATTCAACCACTCATTCATCTCGTCCCTCAATTCCCTGAATGCATTTTCACGATCGAACTTACTTCCCTTGAATGTCCTTGGATCATCGAACGCTTTATGGATTTTAGTAACATTTCCAACAAAATGATCCAGTACATTTCTTGCCTCTTCAGACGTGGTAATTATGATATCGAATTTTGTATGTACCAGTTCATTAAACGAATTCGATTTTTCTTTTGAAATATCGATACCGATTTCCTGGAGTACTTTAACGACGAGCGGGTGAATTTTTTTTGGGTGTATTCCGGCACTCAGCACTTCAACCCTGTTAAATGTGATATGCTTAATGAGTGCGGCCATCATTTGGCTATGACAAGCATTATCATAACCCAGCGTTAACACCTTTTTCATTCCGTAATATCTCCATCTGATTGACGAGTCCAGATCAGCTTCGACCGTTTATGCACCATAAATAAATTACAAATGAATTGATTTAATTGCTATTATTTTTTATAACTATAAAATATTGTCCAGTTGCTTAAGCAATGCGTCGATATCAAACGGTTTTGGTAAAAATCCGTCAACGCCTTTCTCAAGCAGTTCCTCACGGATTTTTGATTTACTGTAACCGGAGGTAATCAGTACACGCGCATCATCGTCGAGTGATTTGATCTTTTCATAGACTTGTTTACCATCCATTTCAGGCATAATTATATCCAGAATGATGAGGTCGATAATTTGCTTTCTGGATTTATAGATTTTTATTCCTTCCTTACCGTTTTCCGCCGTCAACACCCGGTATCCCTGTGACTTGAGGATATCACTCAGCAGTTCACGGATAATAACTTCATCATCGATTACCAGTATTGTTCCTTTTCCGGCTGGTGTGGCAATCCGTCTGGATTCTTCCTTCTGTTTTCTGATAACCGGCAGGTAGATGTTCACGGAAGTGCCGATACCCGGTTGGCTTTCCACAGAAATATGGCCGTTATACAGGTTGACCAGCCGGTATACGTAGGTCATGCCGAGTCCCCGTGCCGGTGAATCCGACTTGGTTGTATAAAACGGTTCGAATATGAGAGACTTCTCCTCCGGTTTCATGCCCGATCCGTTATCCGAGAAGGTGATTTTTATATAGCGGTCCGTGGGACGGGCAATGCTGCGCAGATTCCTGTCCTGATTCTTTTTAACGATCGAGGTCTGAATCGTTAATTTACCGCCTTTCGGCATTGCTTCGATTGCATTGACAGCGAGGTTAAAAAAGACCTGGCTGAACCGGGCAGTATCGATTTCGACAAACTCGTTATTTTTTAATTCCGTCACGATCTCAATATCAGAGGGCATTGTACTTGAAAGGATCGGTATCATTTCACTGAGCGTCGTATTCGGGTTAGTCAGTGTATTCTTAAAGTCATCGATATGGGTTATGCTATACAGGTATTTACGAAGTTTGATTCCTTCCGTCAGTGATTTGTTAATGCGCGCGATGGCGGATTGAATCTTTGGATCAGCATGTTTTGTTTTCAGATAATGTACTTCTGACTGTATTTCTTTGAGCAGGTTGTCGAACGTGTTGGTCATACTGATTAAGATCGAAAAAAGCCGTTCCATCTTGCGTTCTTCTAAAAGGCTTTCTTCCAGTTGCTTTTCGTGTGTGATATCGGTACCAAACCAGACTTCCGTTTCGCCGAGGGAAACCGAATGCATGACAGCACCGCGCATGCTGATGGTTACTGTTTCACCGGCCTTTGTCAGCCACTTCAGTTCAAGGGGCTGGAGTTCATCATTATGGAGAAAAGCATGTGTTCTTTCCGCTACGTCACCGGAGCTAAAAATACGGTCCGTAAAAAACGGGCGGTCAATCATTTCGAGGCGGCTGAATCCGCTGACAATTTCCGTTTTTTTATTCCAGATGATGATTTTACGATCTTTATCTAAAACGATAATAAGTATATCTGCCTGATCGATCAGCTCCTCCGAAAAGTATTCGGACTGCTGTAATTGCTCTTCCAGTTGCCGGAAATGGCTTATATCCCGTATAAATCCTTCGTAATAAATGCTTCCATCCTGCGCATGTACCGTATGGGCCTGTTCCATAACAGATATCTGTTTTTTCTGCTTGGTCTGAAGCTGTATGACGAAATTCTGTACATGACCGTATTTCTCAATCTGCGCCTTGAATATTTCCCGTGCTTCCGGTTCAACATAGACGTCATCGCTGATGGAAAGTGCCTTCACCTCTTCCAGGGATTCATAACCCAGCAATTCGATCAAAGCCGGGTTTGCATACAGAAAGCGGCCATCCGGCGTGGTCTGGTAAATTCCGTCGAGTGCGTTTTCTATGATGGCGTTGGAATCCGGTGTCTGCTTATCCGCATCCTGCCATAACATGGCCTTGACTTCACTCAATGCGATGATCTTACCGATCAGTTTGATAAAACCAGTGAGAAAGTCCTCCGGCTCAAAATAATTCAGATAGAACAGATTGATGACACCATAGACATTCTCGTTGATGCTGAGGGGAATCGTGATCAGTGTTTTAATTTTCAAACCCCGGGCAGA
>CAYPHA010000026.1:0-56733 GCA_964410215.1 uncultured Calditrichota bacterium
CGTCGGCCATGCACATATTGATACGGCCTGGCTCTGGCCGCTCGAAGAAACCATCCGCAAATGCGCCCGAACTTTCTCGGTCCAGGTGGATCTGCTCGAACGCTACCCGGACTATGTGTTCGGCGCTTCCATGCCCCAGCATTATCAGTTCGTCAAAGACCACTATCCCGGATTATACAGTAAAATAAAAAAACGTGTTAAAGAGGGACGCTGGGAACCCCAGGGCGGCATGTGGGTGGAAGCCGACTGTAACCTGATAAGTGGCGAATCCATGGTACGCCAGATCCTATACGGAAAACAGTTCTTTCAAAAGGAATTCGGTTTTGAGGTCCGCAATCTCTGGCTTCCCGATGTGTTCGGCTACTCGGCGGCCATGCCTCAGGTGCTGAGAAAGAGCGGACTGGACTATATGATCACCCAGAAACTGTCCTGGAGCCAGTTTAACCGCTTTCCGCATCATACCTTTCTATGGCGGGGGATTGACGGAACCGAGGTGGTCACACACTTCCCGCCCGAGGATAATTATAACAGCGACCTGAGTTCCGGTGCTGTCGTTAAAGCCCGGGAAAATTTCGATGAAAAAGCCTATCTTGATGAGTTTCTGTCCCTGTTTGGTATGGGGGACGGCGGCGGCGGCGCGACCGAAGAAATGCTGGAAAGCGGAAGGCGCCTGAAAGACCTCGAGGGTGCCCCGCGCGTGGAGCTTGCCCCGGCACAGCGTTTTCTGGACCGGCTGGGAGAAAAAGCGGATTTACTTCCCAGCTGGGTCGGTGAGCTCTATCTGGAATTTCACCGGGGCACGTTTACGACCCATGCATACAACAAGAAAATGAACCGCAAACTGGAGGGGCGTTTACGGGCGCTTGAGTTATTGAGTGCAAACCTCCCGCCTGATGCTTATCCCGCCGCGGAGATCGAATCGATATGGAAAGGGGTGTTATTATTCCAGTTCCATGATATCATTCCGGGTTCCTCCGTAACCCCCGTGTATGAACATTGCCGCGAAGAATATCCCCGGCTCGATGCCCGGATTACCGACCTGATACAGAATGCGGGCGACAAACTTTTTGAGGAAAAGGAAGACCACCTGACTGTGTTCAATACGTTGTCGGTTGACTACACCCATCCGCTGGTGCTGCCGGATTCCTGGAAGGGCAATGTGGTAAAAGATGAAGCAAATAATACGTTGCCTGTTCAGATCGAAGGCGGAAAACCGGTCATTCAGCTTCATCTGAAACCGTTTCAGGTGTTGACGCTGCAAAAAACGAAGGAAAAGACTGCCGTTAAAGATGTATATCCGGATCATTTTGTCCTTGAAAACCAGTGGATCCGTTATGAATTTGCCGAAAACGGTACCATAAAGCGGATTTACGATAAAGAACAACGGATGGAAGTGTTACAGCGCGGAACTGCCGGTAATCAGCTTACTCTTTATGAAGACCGTCCCGTCGGCTGGGATGCCTGGGATATCGATATCTATTATGAAAAACAGAAGCGTGAAACGGCCGTTCTGGCCACACGGAAATGGATTACCGGGGGACCGGTGCGCAAAGGCATTGAGCAGGTCTACACCATCGGCCGATCGAAAATCGTCCAGAGGATCTACCTGTCCGAACAGTCCCGCCGACTCGATTTCGAAACGGAAGTGGACTGGAAGGAAGACCATAAGATGCTGCGTACCGCCTTTGCCGTCAATGTCTTTGCGGAACAGGCCACCTATGAGATCCAGTTCGGCAATGTTAAGCGAAATACACACCGTAATACCAGCTGGGATATGGCAAAATTTGAAAGCGTCGGTCATCGCTATGCCGATCTTTCTGATCATGACTATGGCGTGGCCCTGCTGAATGACAGTAAATACGGCTATAAAATCCTGGATAATGTTATCGATTTAAATCTGCTGCGGGCGCCAAGTATGCCCGATCCGGAGGCCGATCGCGGAAAACATACCTTTACTTACAGCTTGCTGCCCCATCCGGGACCGTTAACCGGATCGGATGTGCTGGCGGAAGCACTGCAACTGAATCACAAGCCGTTGCTCTTCGAAAACCGAACCCGGAAACTCTTCGATTTTCCGATCGCGATCCATTCAGACAGCGTGGTTCTGGATACGATGAAAAAAGCCGAAGACAGCGATGCCCGGATCATTCGTTTGTATGAAGCGTATGGTAAACACGGGGATATTAAGCTCGAACTGAACGGGGCGGTCAGCCGTGTGGTTGAAACCGATCTGATGGAAAACGAAGGTGAACAGTTGCCGCTGAAAGATGGTAAGGTTAGTATTCATTTCCGTCCGTTTGACATTAAAACGCTTAAAATAGAATAAAACGATGGGAGGTTCTCATGACGACACGACGCACATTTATGAAACAAACCATGTATGGGGTAGCTGCTATGGGTTTAGGAACAGGAATAAAGGCCGGGACCGCTGAATTCAAATCGAACCGGCCGGCTCCGTCTGAAAGGCATTTTCAAAGTAAAGCCGTGGAACAGGTTATTAAAGAGGTTAAAAAACATATTAAAAACCCGGAACTGGCCTGGATGTTCGAGAATTGTTTCCCGAATACACTGGACACCACAGTGACCTATTCGGTTAAAAACGACCGGCCGGATACGTTCGTCATCACCGGTGACATCCATGCCATGTGGCTGCGTGATTCAACAGCCCAGGTATGGCCCTACCTATCACTGGCCAACGAGGATGCGGAACTGCGTTCCCTGCTGGCCGGCGTGGTACATCGTCAGACCGCCTGTGTTCTGATCGATCCCTATGCCAACGCGTTCAACGACGGACCGAAAGGCAGCTACTGGGAAAGCGACCTGACCGATATGAAGCCCGAGCTGCACGAGCGCAAATGGGAAATCGATTCCCTCTGTTACACCATTCGATTGGCCTATAACTACTGGAAAGTGACCGGAAATACCTCTGTTTTTACTAAAGACTGGAAGAAAGCCATGGGTCTGATATTACAGACCTTCAAAGAACAGCAGCGTTTTGACGGACCAGGCCCCTACAAGTTCCAACGGGAAACACCCGTGGCTACCGATACGGTGCCACTGGGAGGTTATGGAAACCCGGTCAAACCAAACGGGATGATCTGTTCCATGTTCCGTCCATCGGACGACGCCTGTATTTATCCGTTCCTGATACCGTCCAACCTGTTTGCCGTGGTATCGCTGCGACAGGCTGCTGAAATTCTGACCGATGTCGTTAACGATCCGGCAACGGCAAAAGAGGCATCGGATCTGGCGGATACGGTCGAAAAGGCGGTAAAGCAATTCGCTATTGCGGAGATCGCGCCACTTGGTCAGGTGTACGCCTATGAAGTCGACGGTTTCGAAAACCGGCTGTATATGGACGATGCCAATATCCCCAGCCTGTTGTCACTGCCTTACCTCGGCTGCGTCGATAAGGAGGACGCGGTTTACCGTAATACCCGGCAACTCATCCTTTCGGAAAAGAATCCCTATTTCTTCAAGGGAAAATATGCCGAAGGCATTGGCGGACCGCATATCGGTCTGGATATGATCTGGCCTATGGGACTGACCATGCGTGCACTGACGAGTGACGATGAGCAGGAAATCCGCGAGTGTATCACCATGCTCATTAAAACCCATGCCGGTACCGGGTTTATGCATGAATCGTTTCACAAGGACGATCCCGATAATTTTACACGGAAATGGTTTGCCTGGGCTAATACCCTGTTTGGGGAACTGATTTATAAAACCTACCGGGAAACGCCGGATATTCTGAAAAAAGTCTGATAATCATGTATTAAAACCATCACCAGGTTTAAACCTGGTGATGGTTGCGGAGAATAATAATGAATTTCAAGTTTTTGATCATAATTATTGGTTTAACAGCTTTTCTTAACGCCCAGGAAGATCTCACCCGCTGGGTCGATCCCTTCATCGGAACAGGCGGACACGGCCATACCTTTCCCGGAGCGACCACGCCGTTTGGGATGGTGCAGCTCAGTCCGGATACCGATATCCAGGGCTGGGACTGGTGCTCGGGTTATCATGCCTCCGATTCCAACCTCATGGGATTCAGCCATACCCATCTCAGCGGGACCGGCGGTAGCGATTACGGCGATATTATGCTTTTACCTTTTACCGGCGAAGAAAAGCTGGTTCCGGGCCCCAAGGAGGATCCGGACCGGGGATACCGTTCCCGCTTTTCCCGGGAAACGGAGAAAGCGTCACCCGGATACTATGCAGTTACCCTTGATGACTATGAAGTCAAAGCGGAATTAACCGTAACGCCGCGCGTGGGTTTCCATCGCTACCATTATCCTGAAAAAGAACAGCAGAAGCTTCTGTTGGATCTTAAACATGGTATTTCCGACAAAACCACGGCTAGCCGCATTACGGTTCGCGGAAAACAGGAGATTACCGGCCTGCGGCGCTCCAAAGGCTGGGCAGCCGATCAGCACGTCTATTATGCCATGCAGTTTTCCAGGCCGTTTACCGAAGTAAAATTGTACAAAGACGATCAGATGCAATCCACGAAGGAGGAAATCAACGGCGAAAATTGTAAAGCGGTTTTCATTTTCGATGCATCCGGTGAACCGCTCAAGGTTAAAGTCGCCCTTTCTTCGGTTGATGCCGATGGTGCCCTGAAAAACCTGAATGGGGAACTCGGCCACTGGGATTTTGACAGGGTACGTGAGGCGGCCCGTGCCACATGGAATGCCCACCTGCAGAAGATTGAGATCAATGGGGGGACCGATGAACAGAAAACGGTTTTTTATACCGCACTGTACCATACAATGATGCATCCGAATGTGTTCAATGATGTGGACGGACGCTACCGGGGTATGGATAACGTTATCCATACCGTGGAAAAGGGTGATCACTATACCCTGTTTTCGCTGTGGGATACCTTCCGTGCCACGCATCCCCTGTATAACCTGCTGTTCCCGGAAAAAAACATGGCCTTTATCCGTTCGATGCTGGCGAAATACAGGGAACACGGCTTGCTGCCGGTGTGGGAACTCTGGAGCAATGAAACCGGAACGATGATCGGTTATCATTCCGTACCTGTTATTGTGGATGCCTATGTTAAAGGCCACCGTGAATTCGATGTCGACCTGGCCTTTGAAGCGATGAAAAAAAGCGCCATGCAGGATCATCTCGGACTCAGGGAATACCGGAACCTTGAATTTATACCGCTGGACCGTGAAGGAAATTCCGTGTCGAAAACCCTCGAATATGCTTATGATGACTGGTGCATTGCCGTCATGGCCCGGGAACTGGGGCAGGAGGAAGACTATCGGACCTTCATACACCGGGCACAGCACTATCAGAATCAGTTTGATCATGAAACAGGTATGATGCGCGGGCGCTATGCCAACGGCCTCTGGCGCGAGGATTTCTCTCCGGTTACCTATTCCGCGCTTGGCGCCGGTGATTTTACCGAGGGCAATTCCTGGCAGTACAGCTGGTCGGTGCAGCAGGATATCGCCGGTCTGATTCGCCTGATGGGCGGTGATGACGGATTTGAGAAGACGCTCGACCGCCTGTTCACGGCGGATTATGATGTGTCCCACCGGCCCAGCGATGTGACCGGCCTGATCGGAGAATATGCGCACGGTAACGAACCCAGCCATCATGTGGCTTATCTATATATTTATGTCGGTAAACCGGCTAAAACACAGCAGATGATCCGCAGAATACTGAACGAGCAGTACAGCGCGGAGCGGGACGGCCTGAGCGGCAATGAAGATTGCGGCCAGATGTCGGCCTGGTACATATTCAGCGCCATGGGGTTTTATCCGGTCACCCCGGGACTGAACGACTATGTGATTGGCAGCCCGCTGTTTGAAAAGGTCACACTTCATCTGCCCAACGGGAAACAGTTTACAATCAAAGCGGAGGGTAATTCGTCCGACGCAGCCTTTATCCGCCACGTGAAGCTGAATGGAAAAACGTATACGAAGTCGTTTGTGCGTTTTGAGGATATCATGGACGGTGGTGATCTGGTTTTCGACATGACAGCCGATGCTGACGGTCTGGATTGGGCGACATCAGTGGAAGACCGTCCGGTATCGGAAATTATGGAGCGTGTCGGATCCGTGGATGAGCGCAAGGTCTTTCAACCCTATTTCAGCAGTGGGGGAACGGCGCAGTTGTTCCGAAAATCAAAAACAGTGGAAATGAAATGCATTACCGGGGATGCCGAAATCTATTATACGACAGACCAATCAGAACCGTCCAGAGAAGCAAAACGTTATACTGTACCCATTACCATTACAAAAAGCACGACATTTCGGTTGAAAGCTTACAAAGAAGGACTGCAGGCAAGCGAACCGCTTGCCGGGCATTTCCGCAAGGCGTTCAGTATATCTGAGCATTCGGAATACCCAAAGATAACCCTTGAGCACGCTCCGCACCGCCGATATGAAGCCGATGGTGCCGAGTCGTTGCTGGATGGCCGGTTCGGAATGGATCGTTTCGGCGAAGGCAACTGGCTGGGATTCCAAAAGGATGATATGGTGGCAACCATCGACCTGGGCGACCTCTATACCGTGGAACACATCACGGCCCGCTTTTTGCGCACGATCGGTTCCTGGATTTTCCTGCCCGTTTCGGTGAAGTTCCAGGTAGCCGGAACGGATCAGGATTTCCAGACGCTTGCTGTAAATAAGCCGGGTGGTAATGAACCGGATCTACCGGTAAAAATTTTCGATATTTCACAAGCCGGCGGCAAGGAAAAAGTTCGCTATATCAAGATTGTTGCGGAAAATATCGGTGTCTGTCCGCCCTGGCACATGGGAAAAGGCGGACCGGCGTTCCTCTTCTGTGATGAGATCATCGTCGAAACAGAAGAATAAGGGGCAGGAAGCAGGATTCAGACTAACCCTGCTCAATAGCCACTAGCTTCAGCTAGTGGAGGATGAGATATGATAATAAATTCTGGGCTTTAGCCCCAAATAGTATCAATCAGCAACGCCCTAACGCATATGGGAGGCGAGGTGGGTTAGTTCACGTTCACACGCACAAAGGTCCCAGGGAATGACATCTCTGGTCTGCGTTCTGAGCTCTGAACTCCTACCTCCTACTTCTCAATTCTACACGGAATTTTCCCTGAGAAAGGTCAACACTTCGTCGACCTTCGCAAATGCCAGACCGGTCACGGTATCCGCCGCACCGTAATAGATGGCGATTCGGCCTGTTGGAGGATCGGTCAGCGCGGCACAGGGAAAGACCACATTGGGCACGTCACCGACACACTCATAGTCTTTCTGGGGGGAAAGCAGGTAAGGCTCCGTCCGGTAAATCACTTTCCAGGGCTGCTCCAGATCCAGCAGGGCAGCGCCCATGCTGTAAACAAATCCATTGCAGGAAGTCAGAACACCGTGATAGAAAAGTAACCAGCCTTCGCTTGTTTCAATGGGAACAGGTCCGGCGCCGATCTTGGTGCTTTGCCATCCGGGTCCGTGCGTACTCATGACCAGGCGGTGTTTACCCCAGTAAATCAGGTCCGGGCTCTGGCTGAGGTAGATATCACCGAAGGGTGTATGCCCGTTATCGCTGGGACGGTTCAACATCATGTATACGCCGTTAATTTTCCGCGGCAAGAGCACGCCGTTACGGTTGAAAGGCAGAAAAGCGTTTTCGATTTGATAAAAATCGATAAAATCATCGGTATAAGCGATTCCGATGGTCGGTTTATCCTTGTAGCCGTTGCACCAGGTTACGTAATAGTGGTCTTCGATGCGGCACACGCGTGGATCATAGGCAAAATCAAATCCCAGTTCATCGAGCAGTCCGCGATCACCCTTGAACGAGATGGGTTGTTCATTGATGTCCCAGTTGATACCATCATCGCTGTGTCCGCTGTGAATGCGCATATAGCGGCGGTTATCGTCGCATCGGAACACGCCGGCGAAGTGGTCCTTGAAAGGCACTACAGCGCTGTTAAAAATACTGTTTGACGTGGGCAGCAGGTCACGCGGGATAACCGGATTAAAGGAAGCCCGCCATACAACATTGGCATTATCTGCGGGCCGCTCTTCCCAGGGGATGGCTGGAAGCGCATGGCCCCGGATTATGAAATTTTGATCGGGATTTTTCATTGTGGAACCTTCTGATTAATACTGAATAAATGTACCGATTTACCTGAATATTAACAAATTTAGTCAAATTTCTGCCTTTCCGGACGTTTTATCTGAACTAAAAGTTGGAATAAGTGAAAATCGGTTGATATAAAAAGCAAATAGTGGTAAAATGGAAACATTAACTGGCTTTAACCTGGTTTAGCGATACCACTGATTTAATAATACCTGAAATTGTAATCACATCAAATGAAATACTCTATCATAAGTTTTAACTGGAGTTGGGACACATGAAACAGAGAGACCATCTCAAACGGACACTCACGCATCAGCAGCCCGAACGGCTGGTGGTCGATTTCGGTAGTACACCGGTAACAGGCATTCATGCCAGCATCGTGGAGCAACTCAGAGATTTTTACGGCCTGGAAAAAAGGCCGGTAAAGGTGGACGAACCCTACCAGATGCTCGGGATGATCGAGGATGATCTCGTTGAAACCCTTGGGATCGATGTGTGCGGTATTCCTGCCCGCAAAACGATGTTCGGCTTTATCAACGAAAACTGGAAAGAGTTCCGCCTGCCCTGGGGACAGGTTGTACTGGTTTCGGAACATTTTCAGACGACGGAAGATGTCAACGGTGATCTGCTTATCTATCCGGAAGGGGACCGCAGCGCACCAGCGAGTGCCCGCATGCCGCGTGACAGCTTCTTCTTCGATTCCATTATCAGGCAGGAACCGCTGGATGAGGATAAACTTAACCCGGAAGATAACCTGGAGGAATTCTCCGAAATCTCTGAAGAAGATATCCGCTATTTTGCAGACAGGGTCGCAGAATTGCAGAAAACAGGGAAAGGCATCGTCGCCAATTTCGGCGGCACGGCCCTTGGTGATATCGCCCTGGTTCCGGGGCCATTCATGAAATATCCCAAAGGTATCCGTGACATTACGGAATGGTACATGTCCACGCTGACCCGACCGGATTATATCCATACTATCTTCTCGAAACAGACCGATATTGCCCTGAAAAACTTCCAAAAATTGTATAACCGGATTGGCAATTCCATTGACGTGGTCTTTCTCTGTGGAACGGATTTCGGGAGTCAGGATTCGGCATTCTGCTCCGTCGATACCTTTGAACAATTGTATGCCCCCTACTATAAAAAAATCAACGAATGGATTCACCAGAACACGTCATGGAAAACCTTCAAGCATTCCTGCGGATCGGTTCGGGTTCTGATACCCTCTCTGCTGGAAGCCGGATTCGATATTCTCAATCCTGTTCAGTGCTCGGCAAAAGATATGGATCCCAGGGAGTTAAAAAATGAATTCGGGGAACATATCGTCTTCTGGGGCGGGGGTGTCGATACGCAGAAAACATTACCCTTTGGCACGCCGGATCAGGTTCGCGAAGAAGTGAAACAGCGTATCGATATTTTTGCCGAAAACGGCGGTTTTGTCTTCAATACGATTCATAATGTTCAGGCCAATACACCGCTTGAGAACCTGGTGGCCATGTTTGAAACGATAAAACGTTACAGGTGACAGAGGATAAAGCTATTCCTGAACTGGCATATTTACTCAAACAGAGTGTGATATATGAGATTTAAGACGAAGCTACCCGAAAAAATACTGATCCTGGCACTGACTGTAATGATGGTGTCCTGTAATAAACAAAAAAGTGACATGCAGGTGGTAATTTTTCCGGAATGGATTCATTATGAGGGACAGGTGACAGAGGGTTACACGTCTGCTATATCAGGAACGCATATTTACTACCCGTCGTTTACGGGCGACCAAAAGGATGCGCTGATTGTACGTTCCAATAAAGAGAGCGGCTCTATAGCATGGCATCTGCCTGTGGTTCAGGATGTAACCAATTCTATCGTTTTTGTCCTGGAAGCGGGTATGGCAAAACAACTGGACGGACGTTTTGAACTTGCTTTCAACGGAACACAAATCGCCGTTTTTTCTGATACAAGTATTGCAGAAGCGCAGGAAGTCCTGTATCCGGATGTAAAGATATCATTCCTCAGATTGCGGCAGGATATGTATGGTGATAACTTCGGCTTTTTGCTGATATGTATTCCCAATGATCTTATCCGCAAAAACGAAAAGCAACGTATGTCGATTGCGGCAAAGGACAGGAACAGTAACAGCTGGATGATGCTCTTTCGGGAAAAACAGGCGACAAAACCGCTTCTCCGATTATACACTGACGGTCTGTTGCTTTATCCTGCGTCTGTTTCCTATGCCCAGTCTGATGATACGACATCCACTGCGGTTAATAAAGGAAGAATCTGGTTGACTGGTAAACTAGGACAGGAGGTTGTCATCCGGGTAATAGCCGAAGATGGACGGCAGGCCATGAACCGTTTACGCCTTCTCCCCGGACTGAATACAGCAGATCTGGAAATACCTTACATCCTCACTGATCAGAATGTGAGGATCGAATATGAACTGGAAGGGCGAACGCTTCACTCTCAAAACCGGTTTTCTCCGGTTGTACCGGTTGCCTCGTTGATGAGAGCACCGTTCCGTTTCCCGAAGGGCATGCATAAACAAAGTCCTATTCCCGATTCTGAACGCTATTCCGATCTCGAATTCAGCGGACGTTACCGTAACTATACCAATGCCGATACCTGGTATCCGACCTGGGCGGATGATGATCATCTGTATGCGCCATGGACCGATGGATATATTTTAGATGCCCATACCTATGAAGCTTTTGACGGAAGCCATCCCGGCTATGCCTGTAATTCCCTGGATTTAATGGGACGGGCTGCCGCGACCGCCCAGGCACGCATAAAGGGGACTGATCCGCTGGATCTGCGAATCGACAACCTGCCTCCCCGGGTGGAAGCGTCACCGGAACCGTTCGGCGGTCGTTATCCCTGCGGCAGTCTGATACATGATGGCATCTGGTATTATGGAACCTATTGCCTGACAAATAATCCTGACACAAGCTGCGGCGGTGTCGGCTGGTCGCAGTTCGGTCCGTTTGTCGGGTTTCGCTATTCTGAAGATTTTGGAAAAACCTGGCAGGAAACGCCCCATACGCCGTCTGATCCGCTGTTCGATGACGAAAAAGGCAGGCATAACATACGATTTGGTGCACCCCATTTTGTGGATTTTGGAAAAAATATGACGTATTCTCCTGACGGCTATGCCTACCTGGTGGCGCACGGCTCAACCGATCCGTTGGCCTGTACCAACTGGATCCAGGGAGATGACATATATCTTGCCCGGGTCAAGCCCTCCATAAAAACGATAAACGATGCGGAAGCCTATGAATTTTATAAACCAGAAAGTGATGGTACGCCGGGCTGGACAAACGACTTTGCGGATATGAAACCCATCCTGAGCTGGCCGGGCGAACTGGGTTGTGTAACCGTTAGCTATAATGCGCCGCTTGGAAAATACCTGATGTGCATTACGCGCGGTAAAACCGCGATTACGGGAAATACCATTATTCTGGAAGCGGATGCTCTGACCGGTCCGTGGAAAATGATCCGCTTCCTTGAGGATTTTGGTCCTTTTGCCTATTTTGTCAATATTCCTACAAAATTTATTTCCGGGGACGGTCATACATTCTGGCTCTGTTATTCGGCTAATTTTAACGATAAAATCAGCGCAGGTCATCCGGTCGGCAGTTTCTATGCTCTGTCGCTGCATGAAGTCTCCCTGATTGGAAAATAATTACCGGAGCGGGTTCAAAAAGAGTAACATCATGAAACGCAGAACATTTATCAGGAAAACAGGCACCGGTCTGGGTGCTCTGCTGACTGGCAGCAGCCTGCTCTCCCGCTGTGCAGACCAACGAAAACCCAATGTCCTTTTTGTTGCAGTGGACGATCTGCGACCCGAACTGGGGTGCTACGGAAATCCGGTTATCCATTCACCGAGCCTGGACAAGCTGGCTTCCGAAGGTATCGTTTTTAAAAATCATTTTACCCAGGTACCGTCCTGCGGCCCTTCCCGCCATGCCCTGTTAACGGGAATGCGACCCCGTACAGTGGAACAGACAGGTAATGAAGCCTGTAAAATGTATATCTCCGGCAAACCGGAAACGGAAAAACCGGAATCGTTTATCCATCATCTGAAACGTAACGGTTATTATACGGTGGGAATCGGGAAAATCAGCCACTATGCGGACGGTCTTTTGTATGGCTACACGGATCCGGTGGGTACGGAACGCGAACTGCCGCACAGCTGGGACGAAATGGTGTTCAATCCGGCCAGATGGGGCACGGGATGGAATGCCTTTTTCGGCTATGCCGACGGCGAAAACCGTCAGAGCATGAAACGCATGGTCAAACCGTATGAAATGGGTCCGGTCGATGACAAAGCTTATCCCGACGGTTACACGGCGGAACTGGCTATTAATAAGCTCCGGGAAGTAAGCAAGCGGGAGGAGCCTTTTTTTCTCGGTGTCGGCTTTTTCAAACCGCACCTGCCGTTCACCGCGCCGAAAACCTATTGGGATCTCTACGATGAGAAGAACATCCCCCTCACGGAAGCGCCGGATATTCCTGAATACGTAAATAAAGCCAGCCTGCATAACAGCGGGGAGCTGAACGGCTATAAATCAGGCGAAGAAAAGGCGTCACTCGAAGAGCCACTGTCCGATGCTTACGCCCACAAACTGAAGCACGCTTATTATGCCTGTGTCAGTTACGCGGATGCTCAGATCGGAAAGCTGCTGGATGAACTGGATCGGCTGGGATTGGCGGACAATACCATCGTCGTCGTATGGGGGGATCACGGTTGGCACCTTGGGGATCACCGGGTCTGGGGGAAGCATACGATTTTCGAAAAGGCGTTGAAAAGCGCTTTTATCATCAGGGATCCGCGAAAAAAGGCAAAAGGTGAAGTCGTGGATAAGGTCGTCAGTACGATTGATATGTATCCTACCCTGATGGCTTTGTGCGGAGTGGCTATGCCACATGAAACCGATGGACGCAGCCTGGTTCCATTGCTTCAAAATCCGGAAAGTAAATGGACCGAAGTCTCCTATGGGTATTACAGGAAAGGCATCACGGTGCGTACCGGCAGGTATCGCCTGACCAAATATTTCAGGGATCAGGAACCGTGCATTGAATTGTACGACCATCAAAGCGATCCGCATGAGACGGTAAATATCGCTTCCCGGCATCCGGATATCGTCGAAAAGCTTATGCCCCTGCTGGAAAAAGGCAATACCGGATTGTATGCCGTAAAATAACGAGTGTATCCCCGGGGATATCTGTATTTTAATCAGGGAGACCAGCCAATGAAATACACATTATTCATTCTTATTCTGATAGGTCTTTTTATCCGTTGTTCCAACCGTGAACTTACCGAAAAGGGAAACGACATGCCCCTGAAATATGATTTTCAGAATCCCGCTCTTGATCGTGAAACCCGCGTCAATGACCTGCTGCAACAGATGACGATTGAGGAGAAAATTTCACAACTGACCAACGAATCCGCCGCTATTCCCCGATTGGGTATCCCGTCATACAACTGGTGGAACGAAGCCCTTCATGGTGTGGCCAGGGCAGGAGACGCGACCGTTTTTCCCCAGGCTATTGGTCTGGCCGCCACCTGGAACACGGATAAAATCCACCAGATGGCCGATGTGATTTCCACAGAAGCCCGGGCGAAACATCATGAGGCGGTTCGAAACAAGGAGTTTGGTATCTATCAGGGACTGACCTTCTGGTCGCCGAATATCAATATTTTCCGGGATCCCCGCTGGGGACGCGGTCAGGAAACCTACGGCGAGGATCCTTTCCTGACTGCCCGTATCGGTGTTGCCTTCGTGAAGGGAATCCAGGGTGATCATTCCAAATACTTAAAAGCGGCGGCCTGTGCCAAGCACTTTGCTGTGCACAGCGGACCCGAACATCTGCGTCATGAATTCGAAGCGGTTACATCGCCCCGTGATTTCCGGGAAACCTACATGCCGGCCTTTAAAACGCTTATTCAGGAAGCCGATGTCGAGGCGGTGATGTGTGCTTATAACCGCTATGACGGCAAGGCCTGCTGCGGATCGGACTATCTGCTGACCGAGCTGATACGTGATCAATGGGGGTTTGACGGACACGTGGTCAGTGACTGTGGTGCGCTTTGGGATATTTTAAATTTTCATAAGCTGACCGCATCACGGGCGGAGACGGCGGCGCTGGGACTTAAAAGCGGCACGGATCTGAACTGCGGCAGCATGTTCCGTTATCTGGGTCAGGCATATGAACAGCAATTGGTCACTGAAATGGATATTGACCGGGCTTTGCGGCGCCTGCTTAATACACGCTTTAAACTGGGCATGTTCGATCCTCCGGAAAAAGTCGCCTTTGCGCAGATCCCTTATGAGAAGGTCGACGCGCCGGAACACCGTAAGCTGGCCCTGGAAATGGCCCGCGAATCCATCGTGCTGTTGAAAAATGCAGATCATACCCTGCCTCTGTCAAAGAACCTGAAAAAGGTGGCCGTAATCGGTCCGAACGCGGACAGCTTCGATGCCCTACTGGGTAATTATAACGGCACACCGGTTTCTTATTCGACGCCGTTGACGGGCATCCGCAATACGGTATCGAATGCGACGGAAGTGACCTACGCCATGGGTGTAAATTATACCGGTGAGAGTGTCTTGTTGACCACTATACCGTCCGGTGTACTTTTTCATGAAGGAAATCCGGGATTGCAGGCGGCATACTATGATAATATGAAACTTGAGGGAAAGCCTTTCACAAGCCGCATTGACGAGCAGATCGATTTCAACTGGTCCCAGGGAAATCCCGTACCCGGCTTACCGACCGACGGGATTTCTGCCCGCTGGACCGGAGAGCTGAAACCGATGAAATCAGGCGATTACGTTATTGCCGTGACAGGGGATGACGGCTACCGCCTGTGGTTTGATAACGAACTGATAATGGATGTCTGGAAAGACCAGGGAGCGACGACGACCACTTTAAAAACGGCGTTGGAAGCCGGCCGGTCGTATCCTTTAAAACTGGAATATTATGAAAACGGCGGGGACGCTGTGGTCCAGTTGAGCTGGCAGGAACCCGGTATCGATATGCGTGAACAGGCCATGCAGGCGATCGAGGGCGCTGAGGCCATTATCTTTGTCGGCGGTATCAGTCCGCGCTTCGAAGGTGAAGAGATGGGCGAACAGGCGCAGTTTGATGGTTTCTTTCGGGGTGACCGGACAAAAATTTCATTGCCTGAAGCACAAACAAAAATGCTGAAGGAATTGCATGCAACCGGGAAACCCGTCATTCTGGTGATCCTGGGCGGCAGCGCGATTACGGTTAACTGGGAAGATCAGAACCTGCCGGCCATCCTGCATGCCTGGTATCCCGGACAGGCGGGAGGACAAGCAGTGGCGGATGTCCTTTTCGGCAATTACAATCCGGCCGGGCGCTTGCCGGTCACGGTATATAAATCGGAAGATCAGTTACCGGCGTATGACAATTACTATATGGATGGTCGTACCTACCGTTACTTCAAAGGCGATCCGTTATATCCATTCGGTTACGGGCTCAGTTTCTCCTCGTTTGTTTATAGGAGCGTGGAAACAGATAAAAAGGAATACAATACGGGGGAAATTGTTGGTCTGCGGGTTGAACTGGCGAATACGGGCAAGTACGACGGTGATGAGGTTGTACAGGTTTATATTCGACATAAGGATGCGGTGGAAGATATGCCCATCCGGCAGTTAAAAGCCTTTAAAAGGCTGCATCTCAAGCAGGGTGAGACGGAGACGATCACACTGTTCATACCGGTATCCGAATTCAGTTTCTACGATGAGCATAGTGATGATCTGGCAATCAAACCGGGAACGTATGAATTACAGATTGGGGCATCCTCGCGGAATATTCGATTAACGACAGACATCGGGATTTTACCGTAGACGCGGATAAAAATCAGTATTTCAATATAATACTATCATAAACAAGCCAGTGGCATATAAGATGTCGATCAAGTTTGCTTGACAAAAGGCACACATAGTCTTATAATTGAGTTTGAAAAATATGCTTTTTTGGTTCCTTATATTGAGACTGAAAAAGAAATATTTCTAAAGACGATCATACCAAGCCGTCAAGCGACAAAAAAATATTTAAGAGGGCAAAAAAATGTCTAAATTAGATAAATATGAGGAAGAACTCCTGAAGTCCTATGATGAGGATGAATGGCAATCTGTCGCACAAACAGAACAGCTGAAAGTGAAATATTCCAAGTATGCACGAAATACGTTTTTAAAGAATAAAAGAATTAATATTAGAATCTCCGAAAAGGATCTGGCACGTTTGAAGGCAAAATCACTTGAGGAGGGCATACCCTACCAGACCTTAGTATCCAGTCTCATTCATAAATTTGTTTCAGGTAAAATCACGTTGTAAAATATTTAACTTCATTATAAACAATAATTTTCTGATAATTCTTAAAGAGTACACAATCAGCCGGGAAGGTCCGGATGGATCCGAAAAACATGACAGGATTTTTACATATGATGCTTGCTGATGTGCTTTAATGATTGCGAACTGTCAATAGGAGAAGGTCATGGTAAACACAATATTGAAATCTGGTTTAAAAATGATTGTGATTGCTGGTGTTTTGATGTTTTTTCTGATCACCTCTTGTAAACCTGAAAAGGAACAAGTAATGAAGTTATGGTACGATGAGCCTGCAAAGGACTGGAATGCGGCGCTACCACTGGGCAACGGACGATTGGGAGCAATGGTATTTGGCCATCCCGAAAAAGAGCGTCTGCAGTTGAATGAAGATACATTCTGGGCCGGCGGTCCGCATCGCAATGACAATCCTGATGCGCTTGCCGTCATGGATGTCATCCGCAGCCACATCTTTGCCGGGAACTACAAAGCGGCTAATAAGCTGGCATGGGAGCATGCGATCACACAAACCAATCATGGCTGTCCCTATCTGCCCGTAGCCGATGTGTATCTGGCCTTTCCCGGACATGAAAACTATGTTAACTATACACGCGAACTGGATATCGGCCGGGCTGTTTCGTCCGTTTCATATACCCTTGATGGTGTGCGTTATACCCGTGAAAGCTTTATTTCCTTTACCGACCAGGTGGTCGTCATGCGTCTTTCTGCCGATAAACCGGCTATGATCGGATTCGACTGTTCGCTGCAAAGCCCCTTTAAACAATCTCTGCAAATCATAGATGACAGGGGCTTACGGCTCACCGGAAAAGGCCGGGACCATGAGGGGGTAAAAGGCCAGGTCGCATTCTGTACAGATCTGCATATCTCGGCATCCGGTGGCAGCATCGAGCCGGCAGATACCCTTCTGCGGGTCCGTAATGCCGACGAAGCGGTGCTCAGCATCTCTGTTGCCACGAATTTCAAGGACTATAAAACGGTCGAAGGCGATCCGGTTGCAAAGGCTTCCGCAATGCTGAATAATGCCATTAAAGCGGACTATCAGAAATTACAGACTTCGCATATTGATTTCTACCGGTCGTATTTTGATCGTATAAAACTGGATCTCGGCACGACCGATGCGTCTTTGCAACCAACAGATGAACGCATCGCGCAATTCGGTGAGGTTGATGATCCGCACCTTGTCAGCCTCTACTTCCAGTTCGGCCGTTATCTGCTGATATCTTCCTCGCAGCCGGGTAGCCAGCCGGCCAACCTGCAGGGTATATGGAATGACCAGGTGCAGCCGCCATGGGATGCCAAGTATACCATCAACATTAATACGGAAATGAATTACTGGCCTTCCGAAGTTACCAATCTGGCGGAACTGAATGAACCGCTGGTTCAGATGGTCAGGGAATTGTCGGAGGCCGGCAGCAAAACAGCTGAAACCATGTACGGTGCAACTGGCTGGGTGGTCCATCATAATACGGATCTGTGGCGTATGGCCGCTCCGATCGATGGTCCCTGGGGGTTGTGGCCATCCGGGGCGCCTGGCTGTGTCAGCACCTGTGGGAGAAATACCAGTACAGTGGCGATGTCGAAGACCTGAAAAGCATGTACCCGGCAATAAAATCGGCGGCGCAGTTCTACCTCGATGTGCTGGTGGAAGATCCGCGCAACGGCTGGCTGGTACTGACACCCTCGACTTCTCCTGAAAATGCCCATCCGCAGGGCTTTGCCCTCGATGCCGGCTGTACGATGGACAACCAGCTCTTGTTCGAGCTGTTCTCCAATGTGATGCGGTCGGCTGAAATCATGGGTGTCGATGAAGAACTTCAGGCAGATTTAAAACACGCGCGGTCACAACTGCCACCCATGCATATCGGGCAGCACAGCCAGCTCCAGGAATGGCTGCTGGACTGGGATGATCCCGAAGACAAGCATCGTCATGTGTCACACCTGTACGGTCTGTACCCGGGTAACCAGATTTCGCCTTACCGCACACCGGAGCTGTTCGATGCCGCCCGTACTTCACTGATCTATCGCGGGGATGTATCCACCGGCTGGTCGATGGGCTGGAAGGTGAATTTATGGGCCCGTCTGCTGGACGGAAACCATGCCTACAAACTCTTGACCGATCAGTTGTCGCCGGCGGAACGTCCCGATGGCGAATACCGTGGCGGAACCTATTCCAATCTGTTTGATTCCCATCCGCCGTTTCAGATCGACGGCAATTTCGGCTGCACGGCCGGTATCGCCGAAATGCTGATGCAGAGCCATGATGGGTTTATTTATATCCTGCCGGCCTTACCGGATCGCTGGAAAGACGGCAGCGTGAGCGGTCTGCGGGCGCGGGGTGGATTTGAAGTTGACATAGAATGGCAGGATCATAAAGTGACCCGCTTGCGCATTATGTCAAAGCTTGGCGGTAATTGCCGGCTTCGTCTGCCTGAGCAAACCGGATTTGCGAAACCGGGTAAATTTAAAGAAGCAGATGGGGGAAATCCGAACCCGTTTTACCGTGTTCCCGAAATAAAACCGGCTGTTATTTCACCTGCGGCAGAACTCAATCAGGTAAAGCTAAAGGAAACGCGTCTCTTTGATCTTGCGACAGAAGCCCGAAGGACTTACGAGTTTAATTTTTAGATGGTAATAAGTACCTGTACTTTCAATGACAGTTCATATTGATAATAGAAAAGCGGCAAAATGTCTGTACTATGATTCGTGTGATTAAATGATTTTATGATTCTGGAATCAAAGTCCATCATTTAATCATATGAATCATAGTCCAGAATGAGATGTGAACTATGATTACAAGATAACAATGGGATTATGTTGCGTATGAATATGAAAAAGTTAATCGTACTATCAGGAATTATTATGATTCATCTGGTCTCAGTTGATCATCTGGTCGGGGATGAGCCCTACTTCCAGATCCGCGGGACCTTACCATGGCATAATTTTCTTTCCGGGCCCACAGCCTGGGATCTGAAAGATTATCAAAGCTATCTGGATGAGATGGAAGCACACGGCATGAATTTTATCGGGTTTCACAATTATACCGGCGGTGGAGAACGCTATGCCGATTATGTGGAGCCGATGATACGGATATCTTATAAGAATATTGTACCGGATGCCTATTTCGATAATTCCATGACAGCGCGCTGGGGTTATACACCGATGAAGATAAAGGACTTTGCCTTTAATACATGGGAGTTGTTTTCTGAATACAATCCGGAAGGTCCTTTCGGGGCGGAATGCTCCATAAATGCGCTGACCAGCGAAGAGCATTATCAGAAAGCACAGCAGCTCATGAAACAGGTGATCCGGGAAGCGCACAAACGAAATATCCAGGTGGCCATGGGCTTTGAGTTTGGTGTGCATCCGCCGGAATACCATTCTCTGAAACCCGATCCGGGATTTTACTGGACCGGTGAGGCGAACCTGATTCCGAACCCGACCCACTATCAATCTATCAAGATCCTCTATGCAACTATCGATAACATCCTGGAAACGTATCCCGATCTCGATTATATCTGGTTATGGTTGAATGAACACTCCTTTTTCGGTGTAAATATCGATCAGGCCTTGTCCAATGAAGCCTTCCGGAAGGTGTTCGACAGGGAAGCGCATCACTTCGGTCAGGCGGCCGGTAAACGCAGCGCACAATTCATCGGCGTCTGGTCGCTGTATTGCCTGCGGTTGGCAAAAGAATATATCGATTTTAAAAAACCGGGACTGCGGGTCATTCTCGGAGGCTGGGGCGGGGGGAACCAGCTTCCCATGATCATGCAGGGCCTCGATCGGGCTTTGCCGAAAGATATCATCTTTTCCCTCCTCAATCCGGGTCTGGGAACGGCTCCGCCGCCTGAATTCCTGGGGGAAATTGCTGAAAACAGGGTCGTTTTCTCCATACCCTGGCTGGAAGGGGATCATTGTCTCTGGCACCTGCAATCCCGTGTCAATCTGATGCGTGATCATGTCAAACGGGCACATGCCATGAAACTCGATGGTGTCATTGCCATCCACTGGCGGACTGAAGAAACACGGCTGAACTTTACATCCTTTGCCCATTTTGCCAAGGACCCTGAACATCAGGCTACCGTAACAGAGATCTATCAGTCGCACCTGGAGGAAAACTATGGCGCACATGCCGCTGAAGCACTGCGCGACATCCTGGTTACTATTGATAAAGAACAATGGGATCAGGGGGTATCACAAGAATACTATGCATATAATCCGGACTGGGGCAGAATGTCCGAACCGGACGTTATAAAAGTCAGAAAGCTGTTGGCAAAAATGGATTCGGTTATCGCGAAAACAAAGGGAAAAAGATATGTGGACAATT
Organism: uncultured Calditrichota bacterium; assembly: GCA_964410215.1. GTDB lineage: Bacteria > Calditrichota > Calditrichia > Calditrichales > CAYPHA01 > CAYPHA01. The sequence continues at coordinate 20,783 of CAYPHA010000026.1, forward strand.
TGGAATGGCTGAAGGCTAATTATGCGTTTGCCCTGCTTCTGAATGATGTCGGAAGGGGAATGGAGCCCGCGTATGACCTGATGGGCGAATTTTATGCTACCGGTCTGCTGGATCGATCCAAATTAGATGCCGCCATCTCCCGCCTGGAACAGGCGCCGCTTCAGGAACTGTTCAGAGTCTATGCATCCCGTGTGCGTTCAAAAGGCGAAATGGGAGTCCTGAGTTCCCTGAATCAGAAACTATGGGTACAATACCGTGAACTGAAAATATTTATGGAAAACTGCAAAAACAACACGCATCAGTAAAGGTACCAGTAGAATGGAAAATGCAAATACAACGCATCTTCATCCTTACCGGAAAAGCGGTTATGTGCCCCCGGACGATCCGCTGGTGCGGGCCAGGCTCGATCAATGGCAGGATTTGAAATTCGGCTTCATGATGCACTGGGGCCTCTACAGCATCGAAGGGATTGTTGAATCATGGGCGCTTTGTTCGGAAGATCAGGATTTTCAGGACCGGGGTGGTGTTCCCTATGAAGAATATAAAAAATGGTATTTTGACCAGATCAAACGTTTTAATCCGGAACAATTCGATCCGAAACCCTGGGCCGATGCCGCAAAAAAAGCTGGCATGAAATACCTGGTTTTTACGACAAAACATCATGATGGCTTCTGCATGTTCGATTCCAGATATACCGGTTTCCGGGTAACCGGACCGGAATGTCCTTTTCGCAACCATTCCCGCGCCAATATAACGAAGGAAGTGTTTGATGCTTTTCGTGAAAAGGACTTCCTGATCGGAAGCTATTTTTCCAAGCCGGACTGGCATCATCCGGATTTCTGGTCGCCGTTGTGGGCTACGCCTAGCCGGAACGTGAATTACGACACAGCCAAATATCCGGAAAAATGGCGGCGCTTCCGTGATTTTACCTATAATCAGATTGAGGAACTGATGACGGGGTACGGCCCGGTCGATATCCTGTGGCTGGACGGCGGATGGGTGCGTCCGCAGGAAACGATCAACGACGAGGTTCGTTCCTGGGGATTCGACATCGCTAAATGCGACCAGGATATCGATATGCCACGTATTGCCCGAATGGCCCGGTCCCATCAACCGGGATTACTCATTGTCGATCGCACTGTACATGGCCCCTATGAAGATTACCGCACACCGGAGCAAACCATTCCCGGTGAAGTACTTCCTTTTCCATGGGAATCCTGCATGACACTTACCCAGAGCTGGGGTTTTAACAGAGATCCGGAATATAAAAGCAGCGCGCAGATTATTAAAAATCTGGTGGATATCGTTTCAAAAGGGGGATGCTACCTTCTCAATGCCGGTCCGACACCGCAAGGTACACTGGAGAAAGAAATTTATGAACGCCTGGATGATATTGGCAGATGGATGGCGGTTAACGGTGAAGGTATATATGCTACGCGCCCGCTTGCTCAGGATGCTGCACATCCCGGCCTGTGGTTTACCCGGAGCAGGATTGAGGATTATACCTATGCCTTTTTTAGCGACTGGCCCGCTGCTTCTGTCTTCCTTCCTGCTGTCACCCTTAAACCGCGTTCGGAAGTGAAATTACTTGGCAACAATGAGAAGCTGGATTGGCGCCAAAGGGAGCAGGGTGTTGAAATCCTGTTAAAACCGCATATGCGGAAAACCGGAAACGCCATCTGTTCCGTTGTGCGTTGTCTCCGCTTTGAAACAGCCGGATAATGTAGATAACCGGTTATGTAAATATTTTTGATAAAAATATGACAATGGAAAACCACATAAAACCGTTTGGAGTGAAAAATGCGCTCAATAACATGTAAAACGCGATATTATGAATTATGTTTTGCAATGATGTTCATTTTCTTAAATGCCTGTACAACCACTCAAGATGCGGAGAAGAAAGAAATGCAAGACCTGGCTCAGCACATTCAAACCGATGCCACCCTGGATACGGTGTATAACAAAGCCCGGGAACTGATCCGTTCCGGATTCAATGCAGGCGACGGCTACAGCGAAGTCTGGATACGCGATTATAATACCTTCATCGAAATATCCAGTGATGTCATGCCGGCTGAAACGGTGCGTGAAAATTTGCTTCTCTTTTTTAAATTTCAGGGAGACGATGGGAATATCGTCGATGGTTTTGTGCCCTATTCCGATCCGCCGCCGGTCGGATATAACTACATCTTTTCCGACCTGGCACCCGGGCTGGCCGCCCATAAGAATACGGTGGAAACGGACCAGGAAAGCAGCCTGATTCAGGCGGTCTGGAAATACATCAACCGGAGCGGTGATCAATCCATACTGGACGAAACAATCGCCGGGGAAACGGTGTTGAACCGGATGATCCGGGCCATGGACTTCCTGATGAGAGAACGGTTCGATGAGAAATACGGCCTGATCTGGGGTGCGACGACGGCGGACTGGGGCGATGTGCAGCCTGAACATGAATGGGGTGTGTATCTGACGGAAGACACCCATTATGCTATCGATATTTACGATAATGCCATGTTCCTCATCGCTTTGCAAAACCTGATTGCATTGCTTCCCGATAATGATACGCGACGGGGAGAATGGCAGAAAGTACATGATACGATTCGCACCAACGTCCGGAAACATCTCTGGGATGGCGAAAACCAAAAATTTATTCCGCACATTTATCTCGAGGATTCACCCTTCCCGGATGACTTCGACGAGAACAAGATCCACTATCACGGCGGTACGGCCGTGGCCATCGAAGCCGGATTACTGTCGAAGGAAGAGATCGAAAACGTTAATAAGCAGATGCTGGCCAATGTAAAGGCTTCCGGGGCCCCATCCATCGGGCTGACGGTTTATCCGCCTTACCCGGAAGGTTTTTTCAAGAATAAAGGTATGTATCCGTACGGTTATCAGAACGGCGGCGACTGGACCTGGTTCGGCGGACGGATGATCCAGCAACTGATCCGGAATGGTTTTGTCAAAGAAGCCTACGCGGAAATACGTCCGATGATCGACCGGGTCATCGAAAATGACGGTTTCTACGAGTGGTATACGGTGGACGGTAAGCCGACGGGTTCCGGGCAGTTCCGCGGTTCGGCCGGCGTGCTGGCCAGGGCGATCGAGATGTTCCGGGAATGGTCACTTGAGGTCCTCAAACAATAATATTCCATAAATTGTAAACGCCATCGGGTGAGCCTGATATACTTATCTGGTCTGTTTATCTGAAACAGCGCAGACGTTTCATTATGCTATAGCTTCATGCTTCACTGAAGGGGATATCTTTGTCCTTTTTAACCCATTTTTTATTGAATTATATGCATAATAAGTTTATTTTTATCCAAAAGTAACTATCGACCATTTAATCAATTTCTCACAATTTAAATATCAATTGCACATCTCAAGACGATCGCGACAGTGCAGGAACATATTCTTATTGTATTTCACCGTTTATTTGGTACGGAATGCCATATATATAGATAAAAATGTGAAACAGGAGATACCCTATGAAACGCAGATCCTTTATTAAGGTGGGCATAGGGGGAACCATGGCGCTGACGGCTCCCGAATTGCTGTTTAATGCCTGTTCACCCTCAAAAAAACGCAATATCCTGTTTATTATGTCGGATGATCATGCCTGTCAGGCCATCAGCGCCTATGATGGCACGCTTAACCAGACACCGCAACTGGATCGACTGGCCTCGGAAGGAATGCGTTTCGAAAACTGTTTCTGTACCAATGCTATCTGCGCACCCAGCCGGGCGGTCATTCTCACCGGAAAGCACAGCCATATTAACGGCCATATCGATAATGGCAAGGTCTTCGACGGCAGCCAGCAGACCTTCCCGAAACTGCTTCGACAACGGGGTTACCAAACGGCGATGGTCGGGAAATGGCACCTGATCAGCGATCCTACCGGCTTCGATTACTGGACTGTCCTTCCAGGGCAAGGCAACTATTATAATCCGGATTTTATCGAAATGGGTACAAAAAGCCGGGTGGAAGGCTATGTAACCGACCTTATTACGGATAAAGCGCTGGAGTGGCTCGATAAGCGGGACCGGTCTGAAAATTTCTGTCTGATGCTGCAGCATAAAGCCCCGCACCGTAACTGGATGCCGAATTTGAAACACCTCGATCTGTATAAGGATGTGGATATACCTATGCCCGATAACCTGTTTGACAACTTCGAAACACGCAGCGAAGCATTGAAAACGCAGGAAATCAACATCGAAGGAGACCTTTACCTGGATTACGATTTCAAGGTACCGCTGCAGGAAGAGGCAAAAAGCCCGGAAACCAGGGCCTGGACGCTGCAGTGGGAAGCCGAATACGGTCGAATGACGAAGGAACAGAAACAGGTCTGGGATGCGGCTTATAAAGAGGAAAATGAAGCCTTCCTGAACGCCGATCTGCAGGGCGAAGAACTGGAAAAATGGAAATACCAGCGTTATCTCAAAGACTATCTGCGCTGTATTGCCTCCGTCGATGAGAATATCGGGCGGGTGCTCGATTATCTCAAAGAAAACGGACTGGAAGAAAACACACTGGTTGTCTATACCTCTGATCAGGGTTTTTTTCTGGGTGAGCACGGTCTGTTCGATAAACGCTTTATGTATGAAGAATCCCTGCGCATGCCGCTTATCGTGCGTCTGCCGGGCGCAATTAATCCATCCGTCAATGACAGCGACCTTGTCCAGAACCTGGACTTTGCTCCTACATTGTTAAATTATGCCGGTGTCCCTGTCCCCGAAGATATGCAGGGGCGGTCCCTCATGCCGCTGTTGAAAGATGCAACACCTGCAGATTGGCGGGACGGCATCTATTTTCATTTTTACGAATACCCGGCTATTGGCGCAGTAAAGCGTCATTACGGCATCCGCACCGATCGTTATAAGCTGATCCATTTTTATTATGATATCGATGCCTGGGAGCTCTATGATCTGGAGAATGACCCGAAGGAAATGAACAATGTTATCGATGATCCGTCCTATGCGGCGATATGCAAGACACTGGAGACGAAACTGCAGGCCCTGAGGGAGCAGTACGGGGATACGGATCTGACAAAATATATGCCGAAACCGTCGATAAAGGTAGAACATCTGGCCCTTGGAAGCCGGGTGATCCTGAAGCATAAACCTGTAGAAAAATATGACGCAGGCGGCCGCGATGCCCTGACAGACGGCTGGCGCGCACCGGATGAACTGAACAATTTTAACGAGAATGATGTCTGGCAGGGTTTCGAAGGGGAAGACCTGGAGGCCGTCATCGATCTTGGATCGCAGAAAAATATCTCGTCCATTCATGCCGGATTCCTGCAGCAGATCGATTCGTGGATTTTTCTGCCAATGAGCGTGCGCATAGCGTTTTCGACCGACGGTAAAAACTATCAGGAACTGGCGACCCTGCAAAACACGCTTTCGGAGCGGGAGCCTCATGTACTGCGGAAGGAATTTGCCTGGACCGGTTCAGCTGAAACACGCTATCTGCGGATTGTTGCGAAAAACCGCAAAACCTGTCCCGACTGGCATCCCGGTGCCGGTGGCAAAGCATGGATCTTCGCCGATGAAATCATTGTTCGTTAAAATAAATGCGGAGTATGGTCATGCGATCTTACGTTTCAATGTGGTCTATTGTTCTACTTGTAATGGCGGTGGCAACCGGTCAGACCCGCCGAGAAATCAGCTTGCCCGATATTCCGGGGTATATTACCCTGAAATGTGATTTTCACATACATACCCCCTTTTCGGATGGTACTGTCTGGCCGACCGACCGCGTTACCGAAGCCTGGATGGAAGGCCTGGATGCCATTTCTATTACAGATCATGTGGAATATCAGGCTTATAAAGCCGATGTTAAGGTAAAGCATAACCGGTCCTATGAACTGGCGCTGCCGCGGGCACATGAGCTGGACATCCTTCTGGTACCGGGTGCGGAAATTACGCGGAGTATGCCACCCGGACATCTTAACGCCCTGTTTATAGAAGATGCGGAACCGCTGACTGCAGCAGACCCCATGAAAGCGATCGAAGAAGCCTTCCGGCAGGGAGCGTTTATCTTCTGGAATCATCCCGGGTGGACCGGACAACAGCCGGATGGTGTGGCGCGCTGGTACGATGAACACACCGAACTATTGGAAAACGGCTGGATGAAAGGCATCGAGGTCGTGAATGCCCGTGAATATTATCCGGAGGTGTTCCAGTGGGCACTGGATAAAAACCTGACGATGTTCGGTAATTCGGATATTCATTCCCCCGTACATTTTCAGTATGATCCGGTCCTTGGTCAGCACCGCCCTATGACACTGGTATTCGCTGAAGATCGTTCGCTGGCAGGTCTGCGTGAAGCACTGGAAGCAGGGCGAACCGCCATTTATAATGAAAATGCATTATTGGGAAAAGAAAAATATTTGAAACCCCTGTTTGAAAAAATGGCTATGGTCAAGCACAATCCCGTCATGCTACCACAAAGCGGGGCCATATCGGTTCAACTTTACAATCATTCGGATCTGCCGCTCTACCTGTCAGCTTCTCCTGCTGCTGAGAAAACAGATATGGAGTTACCGGCACATCGTACGGTCCGCGTGACCATGACGCCGGAGCGGCGGGACCAGGTGTACCAGAAAATATCACGGGTCTTTTATGTTCAAAACATGCTGACCGGACCTGAAACGCCGCTTAAAACGGCTGTTTCGGTCGACGTTCTGAATCTTCATGCCATTCGTGTAGAAAGCAGTAAAAAAAGTGGTCATTTTCAACTCGCTGCAGCCAATATACCGCAGGATATGCGCATTGTTTACACGAAGGACGGCACCATCCCGACTTCCGGTTCCAAAACCATTTCGGAAACCTTTCAGGCATCAGGCAATGTAGATCTGCATATTGCTGCTTTCCGTGATGGAAAACGTTTCGGCAGTGTTGCCACGAAAGAACTGATCCTTCATAAAGGTGTCGGCCGGAACCTGAAACTTATACAGGCTCCTTCCCCCGACTATGCAGGGAACGGGGCAAATCCTTTGATGGACGGCATCACCGGATCTTCTGATTTCCGGGACGGCAACTGGCTCGGTTTTGAAGAAACGGATCTGGAAGCGGAGATTGATCTTGGCACGAAAGAAACCGTACGCTCCCTCTCTTTGAATCTGCTGCAGGATCAGCGATCCTGGATTTTTTACCCACAGGAAATCAACGTGCTTACATCAACGGATGGAAAATCCTTCGAATCCGCGTTCCAAACGACTTTTGATGTCGAAGAAGAGCGGGAATCGCATATCCGGAAGATTACGGTCAATATGGACGGTTCTCCTGTCCGTTATCTGAAAATCACAGCTAAAAACCAGGGTACCTGTCCGGAATGGCACCAGGGAGCAGGGGGTAAAGCCTGGGTTTTTGTTGATGAAATAATTATACAATGAGGTGAATATGAACATTCGTCGGTTTTGTGCATTGTTTTTAATGAGCATCCTTTTCACGATGTGCGGTCCCGCTGACTGGGTCCTGATCGATAACGGCACATCGGCTTATAAAATTGTCATCCCGGAAAATGCCAATGAAGTGGAACAAAAGGCCGCGGCCGAGTTGCAGGATTATCTGAAACAGATAAGCGGCATAGAACTGGCAATTGTCGATGACAACGACCCGTTCGATCCGGCATCCATTCTGATTGGCAACACCCGTCACCTGTCCATATTTGAAAACGCGCCTCTCCAGACATCGCTGGGGGAAGACGGGCTGGTCCTGAGAAACGAAGGCCCAACCCTGCTGGTCTATGGCGGCAGCAGAAAAGGTACCCTCTACGCCGTTTACACACTGCTTGAATCCTACCTGGGATGCCGTTTTTACACACCGGATGCCATCGTTATTCCGGAACAGAATACCGTTCGCCTGCCGCAACTGGATGTAAAACAGGTCCCCGTATTCACACTACGGCAGACCTGGCATAAATTCGTCTTTACCAGCCAGGAATATACAGACTGGCACAAGCTGCATAACCGGGAGGACATGAACCGGGACTGGGGCATGTGGGTGCATACTTTCCAGCGCCTGGTTCCCCATGAGAAATATTTTGACGATCATCCTGAGTATTTTTCTGAAATTGGCGGACAGCGTATCCCGGGTGCCCAGCTTTGTCTGACTAATCCCGACGTGTATGATGTACTCGTGAAAAATCTAAGGGAAATGATGGCCGAAAAACCGGAAGCCACATACTGGTCGGTCTCACAAGACGATAACTACAGTTATTGTACCTGCGATGACTGCAAGGCCCTGGATGAGAAATACGGCGCCCATGCCGGTTCGGTTCTGGAATTCGTAAACAGGGTTGCCCGTGAATTTCCGGATAAAATCATTTCGACGCTGGCTTATCAATACTCCCGCTCAGCGCCGGTCGGTATCGAGCCGGAGGAAAATGTCAATATCATGTTCTGCTCGATCGAATGCAACCGCAGCCGTCCGCTGGAAACCGATCCCGGAGAGGTGGCCTTCCGCAAAGATCTGCAGGATTGGGGTGCCATGACCGATAATATCGTGGTCTGGGATTACGTGGTTCAGTTCCGCAATTACATGAATCCCTTTCCGAATCTGCATGTGCTGCGTCCGAATCTCCAGTTTTTCGAAAAAAACAATTGCCGGATGATGTTCCAGCAGGGCAGCGGCCGTTCGACCACGGAATTTTATGAACTGCGCACTTATATGATTGCGAAGCTGCTCTGGGATCCATATACCGATATCGATGCCGTGATGGATGATTTCCTGAATGGTTACTATGGTGCCGCCGGTCCCCACATCCGCTCCTATATTGATCTGATGCATGAAGAGCTGATCAAATCAGGAAAGCGTCTGGATATTTACGGTTATCCTTATGACGGGGTTGACGGCTACCTCGCCCCACAACTCCTTCCCAGATACCAGGCTATGTTTGATGAAGCGGAAGCAGCGGTGCAAGATGATCCGGAATTGCTCCACCGTGTCAGACGGGCCCGGTTACCGGTCGAGTTTGCCATCCTTGATATTTCGCTTCACAATGTCGATGAAAACCTCACCTATTTTCGAAAAGAAAACGGTAAGCTGACAGCCCGCGGTGATATGATTGAACGCGTCAAAGCGTTTGCGGCAGCCTGCAGTGAACACGGAATCGAACGTCTGGAAGAACATGGCTTTACGCCGGATCGCTTTAAACAGAATGTCGTTCACCTGATTGAAAAGGCCCAATCGGAAAACCGGGCTTACAACAAGCCGGTCAGGCTGCTGACGGAATGGAGCGAAAAATACCCCGTAGGCGGTGCCAAAGCGCTGACCGACGGGATGTACGGTACGATGGATTACCACTACAACTGGCTGGGTTTCGAAGATGCGGATATGGAAGCGGTGATCGATTTGGAAGAGGAGATGGAAGTATCGGAGATCCGCGCCGATTTTATGCGCCTGCACACGGCCTGGATCTTTCTGCCGAAGGAAGTTATGTTTTCCATTTCTAAAGACGGTTCATCTTATCAAACGGCAGGAAAACAGACTTATTCTGTAAAGCGTGGAGAAGGAGACATCCTGTTAAAATCATTTGGGGTCACTATGGATAAAGAGAAAGCACGTTATGTCAGGGTCCATGCAAAATCCATCCGCACCTGCCCCGACTGGCATCCCGGTTCCGGCGGTAAAGCCTGGATTTTCACGGACGAAATTGTGGTACGGTAAGAATGCAGGATCGTCGAACGTTTTTAAAGCAATGCAGTACCGGCGCACTCTCATTCGCGATGCTACCTCTTTTGAACTGTTCCCGGGAAAAACAGTATATGAAACCCAATATTATCTTTATCATGGCTGACGATCTCGGTTATGGTGACCTGGGATGTTACGGTGCTACACACATCCCCACGCCGCATATTGATCAGGTTGCAGCGGAAGGTATGCTGTTTACCGATGCCCATGCGCCTTCAGCGGTGTGTACGCCAACCCGCTATGGCGTGCTGACAGGACGCTATAGCTGGCGCAGCCGGTTGAAAGCCTGGACGCTATTCGGTTATGATCCGCTTCTGATTGACACCGATCGTCTGACCGTTGCATCGATGTTAAAAGAGAAGGGATACTCCACAGCCGCGGTAGGAAAGTGGCATCTCGGACTGGGAAACGATTCGAAAACCGACTTCAGTAAACCGCTGAAGCCGGGCCCCCTGGATCTGGGATTCGATTATTTTTTCGGCATTGCCGCCTCACTGGATATGCCGCCCTATTGTTTTATCGAAAATGACCGTGTTCTGGGAGCATTGTCAGAGGAAAAGCATCCCTATAACACCCTTCAGCGCAAGGGACCGATGACACCCGGCTGGAAGGATGAGGAAGTCGGACCGACTTTTACCGAAAAGGCCGTTCGGTTTATCGAGCGTCAGGCTGGAGATGAGGCACCATTTTTCCTCTATTTGCCGTATCATGCGCCGCATACGCCCTGTACGCCTCCGGATTTCATTGCCGGTCGCAGCGATGCCGGGGTGCGCGGTGATATGGTGACGGAGTTCGACTGGATGGTGGGGCAGATCGACCGAACCCTGGAAAAACATGGTATGAAAGAAAATACTCTTTTCATTATCACCAGTGATAACGGTGCCCTTACCACCGGACCATCGGTTTGGGCAGACGGTCCGCCTGAAGCCTATGACCTGGCTCATAACGGCCATGAACCGAACGGCGAATTACGCGGGCAGAAGGCCGATATATTTGAAGGCGGACACCGTATACCCTACATTGTCCGCTGGCCAGGAAAGGTGCCAGCCGGTTCACGGAATAACCACATCGTCTGTCTTACGGATCTGATGGCCACAGCGGCTGCGATTACCGGCGTCAAATTACCGGATAACGCCGCTGAAGACAGCTATAATATTCTGGACGAATATCTGAACAGTAATCAACAAGCCGTTCGCAAAGACGTGATCCTTCATTCCGGAAACGGCTCTTTTTCGATTCGTGAAGGGGACTGGAAACTGGAAATCTGCCCGGGATCCGGAGGATTCAGTCAGCCCGAGCCGGCTCAGGCCCGTGCAGCCGGGTTACCGCTTTATCAGTTATATAATCTGAGGGAAGATCCGGCTGAAACGCAGAATCTTCAGGATACGCATACCGGTAAGGTCGATGAACTGCTGAATCTGTTACAGGAATATGTGGAAAAGGGGCGCAGCACGCCCGGGAAAGCACAGACCAATGACCGGGAAGTGGATATTTTCGAGGTCCTTCCGGATCCTGAGGGGCGCTGGCAACCAGTAGAGGTGGATCACCTGGGTGTCGGTGCGGCGGTTCGTCTGCTTACAAAGGCTGAAATACGTTTTTCCAGAAATGGATTGTCCGCCCTCACGGATGGCTGGCGGGGAACGCTTTCCTACGCGGATGGTTACTGGGCGGCGGTCGAGGGTAGTGATTTTGCCCTGGAAGTGGATCTTGGCAAACCGATACGGATTTCTGAAGTGAGAATGGGGTTTCTGGGAGATCACAATCCCTGGATTTTTCTGCCACGGTCCGTGCGTTTTTCATTCTCGGAAGATCAAGAACGATTTTCACGGCCCGTTTCCCGTTCTTTCACAGCACCTCAGGAAGGCGCTGAACTGGCCATTCACGATTGCCATATCACACCGGAGAGCGCTAAAAAGGCCCGCTATATACGCATAGAAATCGATGCGCAGAAAACCTGTCCGGAATGGCATCCCGGAGCCGGAGGTAAAGCCTGGTGTTTTGTCGATGAGATCATGGTACTCTAGGGTATCCTGGCGTCTTTGTGACCTGGCGAGAAATAAATAGCTAAAAATAATACACTAACATTAGAAAGGTAATCCCAATGAAACGATTTTTGAGTTACACCATAACTGTAATTTTTATATTCCTTATCAGCACGGGTTGCTCGGAAAAAGTAGATTCGCGTATCGCTCATCCCGATGTGAGCGGCTGGGAGAAGCTATTTGAGCCGGATCTGTCGAATGCCATTTACCCGGAGGTTGTGTGGACCATGGAAGACGGCATCCTGACCGCAACGGAAGACCGCAACATATGGACAAAAAAAGAATATGACAATTTTATTCTTGACCTGGAATTTAAAAACGCACCGGAGACCAACAGCGGCGTGATTGTCTATAACGCTGATATGGACAACTGGATCCCGGGTTCCATCGAAATCCAGATTGCCGATGATCATTCGGAAAAATGGGGCAATGCCGATCCGACCTGGCAATGCGGTGCCATTTTCGGTCATTTACCGGCGAAGAAACAGATGGTCAAACAACCCGGGGAATGGAACCGCTATACGATTACCTGTATGGATAAGATGATCTACGTGGTACTGAACGGCGAGCCGATCATTGAAATGAACCTGGATCTGTGGACCAGTGCCGAAACCAATCCGGACGGAAGCAAGATTCCCGGCTGGTTGTCGACCCCACTGGCAGAGGTACCCACGAAAGGACGCATCGGTTTCCAGGGCAAACATGGAGGCGTACCGATCTATTTCCGTAACATGCACATAAAAGAAGTTGATTAATGTACATATCTGAGATATTTACCACGAAGACGCGAAGGCACAAAGATTATAAATATATATAAACACAGATTGATAGGTGTCCATCTAATACTATGTTTATTGGACAGTTGCTTATGATTTCGACGCAAAATAAAATTAACCTGATTTAGTATCTCTGTGGTTAATAATTGAGTCCACTCCGATAAGTGCTAATTACGGAGTTGTCATCCCGAACTCGTTTCGGGATCCACTGTTTTTATTGAACTTAGAGATGCTGAAATACCCGTCTGGCCGCCGGACAGGAATTCAGCATGACACCATCGTGCTTATCAGAGTGGACTCATAATTAATATCTGATAATTATTGTCAAAAGGCAGGATATTATGAAAAAATTATGGTTGTTTTTACTGGTGCTTATGATCTCCTGTGGAGGGAAGGACACGTCCATCAAAGAATCCCATTGGGTGCAACTGTTTAACGGCAGGGACCTGACCAACTGGGATATTAAAATCAGCGGCTATCCGCTCAATGAAAATTTCAACAACACGTTTATCGTTGAGGACAGCCTCCTGAAAGTGAATTACAGCGCATATGATGAATTTCAGGGAGAGTTCGGCCACTTGTTTTACCGTCAGAAATTCACTCATTACAAGCTCCGCGTCGAATACCGTTTTAGCGGTGAGCAGGTTCCCGGTGGTCCCGGCTGGGCCTACAAAAACAGTGGGGTGATGCTGCATGCGCAGTCTGCTGAGAGCATGGGACTGGCCCAGGACTTTCCCGTTTCCATAGAAGCCCAGTTTCTCGGAGGCTTCGGAGAAGGTGAACGACCGACAGCCAATCTGTGTACACCGGGAACCCATGTGGTGTATGAGGGCGAACTGCTGAAGCAGCATTGCCTGAATTCTACATCAGAAACTTTCCACGGCGAAGAGTGGGTGACTGTCGAGATGATCGTGCGCGGTGACAGCATCATTCATCACCTGGTAAATGGTGATACCGTTTTGACATATTCAAAACCACAGATCGGTGGCGACAACCTGCCGGAAAACTTTGCCTTCGGCGAAGGCACACCGCTGAAAGAAGGTTATATTGCACTGCAGGCGGAAAGCCATCCGGTCGCATTCAGAAAAGTGGAGCTGCTGGATCTGACGATCAAATTTAAAAAATGAGTTGTATAACGGAACCATTCGTTCAATAAGGTGAAATCGTGAAGCGATTTAAACGTTTTCCAAAACAAACATCCCTTTTGGGATATGTGGTTTTATTATTGTGCACCATTATTTTAGTGAAGGGAACCATGAAACCGGTTTATGCAGAAACTGTCAATACGTCCGTCGAAGAGATCATCATCGTTTTTAAAATGCACTTTGATATCGGCTACACGGATTACGCTGAACGCATTTTACAGGAATACCGCACCGACATGATCGAAGAAGCGCTGCATAATATAGCGGAAAGCAAACGTCTCGGTAAACCCAAATTCGTCTGGACCGTGCCGGCCTGGCCGATGAAATATATCCTGGAACATTGTGATCCGTCACTTAAACCGCAAATTGAGCAGGCATTGAAAGAGGGCTGGCTGACCGTTCACGGGCTGCCCTTTACCCTTCAGACAGAAGCCAGTGACCTGGAGATGCTGGTGCGCAGCCTCGGTTACGCGACGGATATTTCGCATAAGTATGAAATACCCCTTACAACGGATGCCAAAATGACCGACGTGCCCAGCCATTCCTGGGTCATCCCGACGCTGCTCCATCATGCCGGCATTAAAATTTTCCACATCGGGTGTAATCCGGGTTCGGCATCGCCGGATGTACCCCTGTTGTTCTGGTGGGAGGGGCCGGACGGTTCACGCACCCTGACCATGTACTGGGGCAAATACTATGGTACAAGTATCGTGCCTCCGGAAGAATGGCAACACAAATCATGGCTGGCCATCGTTCATTCCCATGAAAATACCGGCGTGCCCAGCCTGAACGAAATTGAAGAGACACTCGCCGAAGCACGCCGGCTGGCCCCGAATGCCCGTATACGTGTCGGCAAAATTTCTGATTTTTATGACATACTGATAAAAGAAAATCCGGACATTCCGGTCATCCGCGGTGATATGCCCGATACCTGGATTCATGGTTATGCTTCCCATCCGGAAGCACTCAAAAAGAACAAAGAAACGCAGCGGGGCGTGTTTAACCTGGAAATGTTCAGTACGCTTGAAGGAATATGGGATGGTTCACCGGAAGATGTGATACCGCTCGTGGATAAAACGGTGGAGAATGCCCTGCTATTCGATGAGCATACCTTTGGCCTGGCCATTTCCCATGGTCACAATGATTTCTGGAAATATGATGAAGCCTTTAAGGAAAGCCGGGCGATGGGGTACTATGATTTTATTGAGTCCTCATGGCTGGAAAAAGCCGGGCGCGCCTTCGAGGCGGATCGTACCTGGCGGCCGGCCTTCCGGCACCGCCTGCGCGAAATGGCTGCTCATGTAGATGTGGAAGGGGAGCGTATCATCGTCTATAACCCGCTTCCCTGGGAACGGGATGGCATCGTTGAATACCATCTGGGTATCTACCAGAAAAAAGAGAAGATTCAGAGCCTGAGACAAGCGGAAACGGGGAAAATGATTGCCGTATACAACCGGGACAACCTGATCCGTTTTCGTGCTGAAAAGGTTCCTCCCCAGGGATATCAAACCTATTTACCGGTTTACGATGAAAGTAAACAGACTGCTCCTTCCAATTTCGGTTTCGATAAAAAGCAGTATACATTGGAAAATGCATTTGTTAAAGTGCAAATCGATCCCGGATCGGGTGCGATCCGTTCGTTTATAGACAAAAATTCCGGAAAAGAGCTGGTAAAAGCGTCGGCAACAGATGGTTTCGGGCAGTATATTCACGAGAAATTCAGCAGTGAACAGAGAGATACATACAATGAAACATACGTAAAAGAGGGGACTCATTCCTGGGCGGACCAGGAGATGTGCCGTCCGCCGCTGCCGGAACGTCCGCACCGGGAATCAACCGGTAAAAATCCGGCCATTCATTTTTCGCAAACGGCTGTCTCCGTATCGGCAAACCTGAAATTCGCACCGGACGGTGATTTTACAGATGAATACTTCGTTACCTATACCCTGTTTGCCGAAAGCCCTTACCTGGAATTAAACTGGGCCATAAACAACAAAAAAGCGGATCCGTGGCCCGAAGCCGGTTGGTTGTCTTTTCCTGTAAATATACAGAATGCCCGCTTCCGGTGCATGCGCACGGGCGGGGTGGTCGATCCGGCAAAGGATTTTGTCAAAGGTAGTAATTTTGACTACTATTTTCTGAATACGGGTCTGGCCGTCGTTGATGAGCAAGGTTTTGGACTGGGAGTCAATTCGCCGGATGCACCCGGTGTCAGCCTGGACCGGCGCGGATTGGTAACGTATTCCGGTAATTTTATACCACAGGAACCCCGGGTTTTTATCAACCTGTTCAATAACCAGTGGGGGACGAATTTCAGGGAATGGATCGAGGGCTCCTGGTCGGCAAGGCTGTACCTCTGGCCCATTACACGGTATAATGAAAGCGCGGATCTGATCATCCCGCTGGAAGAAACCCGCATTCCGCTTCAGGCCGGGTATGCCCGCAGCCAGGGCGGGAAGGCACCGCTGTCCCGGCAGGGCTTGTCTGTTTCCAAACCAGGTGTCATGGTTACGGCTCTCACAGCGCTGGAACATGGCGATATACTGCTGAGGTTATGGGATCTGTCGGGAACCTCCGGCCCCTGCACGGTTATCTTCCCGGAAGAAGCCGGCTTTAAACAGGCTGAGCTGGTGGATCTGCGAAATCAGCCGCTGGGTGAAACCGTTCCTGTTAAGAATAATGAAATAACGCTGGATCTCAAGGCAAACAGTCCTTTAACTCTGATAGTGGGAAAGAAGTGATCATGATTGCAGCGAATTTTGAACCCGATTACAACCACATGCTGGATGTGCTGGCCAACCGGCGACCGGCACGTCTGCCGGTTTATGAACATATTATCAGTCCCGTCATCATGGAAAAAATATTGAACACCTCCTTTAACGGATTGGACACCGGAAATGTATCCGACCGGAAAGAATATTTTTTCCAGTTCTGCCGGTTTTTCAGGGAGATGACCTATGATACCGTTTCGTACGAAGTCTGCATCACCGAGATCCTGCCGGACGGCGGAGCCATCATGGGCGGCCGGCCGGGACCGATACAGAATCGTGAGGATTTTGAACGGTACCCTTGGGAAGAGCTGCCGGAGCGTTTCTGGCGGGTCGCCCGGCCAAAATTTGATATGCTGCGTGAATGCCTGCCGGATGGCATGAAGGCATTGGGCGGGGTTGGTAACGGGGTTTTTGAAATCAGTGAAGACCTGGTCGGATTCGAGTACCTGGCGTATCTGATGGTGGATGATCCGCCGCTTTATACCGAGCTGTATGCACGTATCGGGGATCTGATGACAGCGATATGGGAAACGTTCCTCGAACGATATGGCGATATTTTCGCCATCTGCCGTTTCGGTGACGACCTCGGATTCAAGACCAATACCCTTGTCGCACCCGATACGATCCGGGAACATATCATTCCACAATACGGGCGTGTCATCAGCGCAATCAAAGGGGCGGGAAAGCCTTTTTTGTGGCATTCCTGCGGATGTATTTTCAGTATCATGGAGGATGTGATTGCCCTCGGCATCGATGCCAAGCATTCCAACGAGGATGCCATTGCTTCGTTCGATAAATGGATCGATTCCTATGGCGATCGTATCGGTTTGCTGGGGGGAATCGATGTGGATTTACTCTGCCTGAAAAATCCTGCAGAGATCCGTGAAGCCGTCGTTGAACTGGGTACGCGTTTCCGGAAAAAGGCGAAAGGGTATGCTCTCGGTTCCGGAAATTCCATCCCGGAATATGTACCGGTTGAGGGGTACCTGGCCATGATTGAAGCGGCCCACAAGATCCGGAACAATGAACCGCTAAACATTTAATAAACCGTAATAAAAAATACCTGTTATGATAACATAGTGGATAAAGGTGAAGAGAGGATGAACATGAACAAGAAACTATATTTGGTCGTGATCTGCCTGATATCGACACTGGGCGGATTTCTCTTCGGTTATGATACGGCCGTTATTTCGGGAACACTGTCGTTTGTGCAGGCACAGTTTACCATGAGCTCCCTCATGGAAGGATGGTTTGTGGGATCGGCCCTGCTCGGGTGCATCATCGGCGTGGGATTTGCCGGTATCATTGCCGACGCCTTCGGCCGTAAAAAGACCCTGATCCT
The DNA here is from genome assembly GCA_964410215.1 of uncultured Calditrichota bacterium. Lineage (GTDB taxonomy): Bacteria > Calditrichota > Calditrichia > Calditrichales > CAYPHA01 > CAYPHA01. The sequence goes on from CAYPHA010000026.1 coordinate 38,551, forward strand.
TTCCGCACTGCTGTTTTTTATTTCGGCTTACGGCTGTATGGTTTCGGAAAGCCTGACAATCCTGGTTATCTATCGTCTTATCGGAGGCCTTGGTGTAGGTGTGGCGTCTATGTTGTCGCCCCTTTACATATCAGAAATTTCTCTGCCTTCCATCCGGGGACGGATGGTGTCGTTATACCAGTTTGCAATCACGATCGGTATTCTTTTCGCTTACTTTGCCAATGCGCGTATCCTGGATTTCGGGACTTCCAATACATTTTCCGCCGGATTATGGCAATGGGTATTGAATGATGAAATCTGGCGGGCGATGTTCGGGGCGGAAATGATTCCGGCAGCCCTGTTCCTGCTCTTACTTTTTTTCGTGCCGGAAAGTCCGCGCTGGCTGATGGTTAAAAACAGGGAAGATGAAGCATTGGATGTCATGACCCGGGTCATTGAAAAAGAGGAAGCCAGAAAAGAAATATCGGAGATTAAAAAGGTCCTAAAAAAGGAAACCGCTTCCTGGAAACAACTGTTTGCTCCGGGGATCCGTGTCGCCCTGTTTATCGGGATGGCCCTGGCAATCCTCTCTCAATTCTCCGGTATCAATGCCATTATCTATTACGGTCCGCGTATCTTCGAAGCAGCCGGTTTCGGGGTGGGCGGGGCTCTGAACGGACAGGTGATTATCGGAATTGTCAATGTCGTCTTTACCCTCATTGCCATCTGGAAAATCGATCAGCTCGGACGGCGTGTCCTGCTTTTCGTTGGCTGTTTCGGCATGATCGCGGCTCATCTTTCGATCGGTACACTTTTCTACACCGGCTATACGGAAGGTATCCTGCTTTTGATTTTTATTCCGTCGTTCACCGCATTTTTTGCCTTTTCTTACGGGCCGGTCGTATGGACCCTGCTATCGGAACTGTATCCAACCAGTGTGCGCGGCCGTGCCATGTCGATCGCAACACTGAGCCTCTGGGTCGGTAATTTTATCATCGGACAAACCGTGCCCTGGCTTCTGGATAATCTGAAGCCGCATGGCACGTTCTGGCTCTTCTCCCTGATGCTCGTTCCGGCTATTCTGATCACCTGGAAACTGGTTCCGGAGACGAAAGGACGGACGCTGGAGGATATCGAGCAGTACTGGCTGGAGAAGGGGAAAGAGGGTATTAATAAAAAATAAAAAGTAAAAAAATACAAAATACAAAATACAAAATAGAAATTAAAAATTACAAGGTAATATGTTGTTAATAGCAGGTTGTTATTTGAGGAGGGATGCGGGATGACGGGGAAAGAGCGAATTCGGGCGATGTTTGGGAGGAAACGGGTGGACCGGCCGGGGTTCTGGCTGGGAAATCCTGCGGATGAAACCAAAAAAACATATGCTGAATATATGAATCTGGGGAATTCAAAAAAAAATGAAATCCCTGTTAATGCCGCATCGCCCCTGAAAGCGACTGAAATTGCTGATTTGGATATCGCTTTGCATGTGGCCTTTCAGAGTGATTTGTTCTGGGCCTGTCCACAACTGGATCCCGGTCTTTATAAGCATCCGGAAGGTAAGCCCCTGTTCGATATATTCGGGGGAAAACCGAGAGAAAGTCTGACTCAGCCGGGCGTTTTTGCCGAAGTGGACGATGCGGCTCAAATTGAAGCATTCAACTGGCCGGATCCGGCGTATCTTGATTTCAGCCGGACGCTGCAGTGGATCGATCGGGCTCAGATGCATGATATGGCCGTGTTCAGTGGCATGTGGATGCCTTTTTTTCATGACCTTTGCGATTTCTTCGGCATGGAAAACTATTTCATGAAAATGTACACACATCCCGATGTGGTTGAAGCGGCTACGGAAAAGATCCTGGGGTTCTACCTGGAAGCGAACCGGCGGCTGCTGGATCAGGCAGGCCATACGGTTGACGCGCTTTTTTTTGGAAATGATCTGGGCAGTCAGTTCAATCCCCTGATCGGTCCCGACCCGTTTAAGAAATTTCTCTTACCGGGAATCAAACGGATCATACAACAGGCGAAACAATACGACCTCTCCGTGGTTCTGCATTCCTGCGGTGCTGTTTCCGATTTTATTCCGGCGTTTATTGATGCCGGTATCGACGGCTTGCACCCGCTGCAGGCCAAAGCAGCCGGTATGGATGCGGAAACGCTTTCACGTCAATTCAAGAATGATATCGTGTTCATTGGTGGTGTGGATACTCAGGAACTGCTTCCTTTTGGCACCACCGGACAGATTTATGAGGAAGTGAACAGACTGACGGATCTCTTCGGTGAACGGTTCGTCGTATCGCCGAGTCATGAAGCCCTCCTGCCGAATGTGTCATTTGAAAATGCCACGGCCATGAAAGACGCTGTCGTTAGCGGGGAAGATGCAAATATTTAATACGGCCATATCATTTGCTATATGTTACGTATCCGGCAGGCAATCTTTTTGAATATATAAATGTCAATATAACATACGATACTAACTGTAAGTAAGGAGAAACGATGACGTTTCGATCAATACTTGGTGCTGTTTTGATTCTGATACCGGTATATGCGCTGATGTCGCAGGATGCGATGACGGATAACACTGTCCAGGAGTATGATCTGTCTCTTTCGGATCATGCCATGCTGAATGGCTTTACTGGAGAAATATCCGGTGCTTCTATCGACTATCATTCGTCGTCGCGCGAAGTACATCCGGCGTTACTTGTCCGGGCCATCTCAGGTAAAATGGCCATCGAATGGGAAACGGAAGCTTTTCAGGTTAAAGAGGGTAAAAATACAGTGACGTTTACCTGGCTTTCCGGACTCGGCTGCACTGCTGGACAAAAGCCGTTTGATTTATATATCGACGGGATGCAGGTGCTGACCTTCCAAAGCTGGAACAGGAAATCATGGTCCGTTGCCGGCGAAAAAGGAGCCGTTTTGTCTTTCAAATCGGACATGAGAGACAAACACGGCGACCGTTTCGGCCTGATGAATCTCACCCTGCCATCGGATGCTGTCACTTCCGGGAAGAAACTGCGGCTGAAGATCGTCGGTCAGAACGCCGGTAGCTCGGCCTGGGTGATGGTTTTCAAAGAAGAATTCAGGGAAAAAATAACGATATCTCCGCTTCAGGCAATTATGAAAAAAGGCGATGAAAAGTTTCAGCCTGTCAATATGAGCATAGTGTATATGGGTAAACCTGTTGAGGCCCTGGTGAAAGTGGAAGGCATGCCGGATTTTATCATCCCTCTGAACACGATGTACAATAGGTTCCAGGTACACGTTCCGGTAGTTGATACACCCCGGAAATTACGTTTGCGTGTCCGGATAGAAGGGAACGATGTTCTCAATACACATGTCATGATCCATCCGGTGCGTAAATTTACGGTTTACATGGTACAGCACACGCACACGGATATCGGTTATACGCGTCCGCAAACCGAGATTCTCCCCGAACATCTGCGCTATATCGATTACGCGCTCGATTTCTGCGATCAAACGGATGATTATCCGGACGATTCCAAATTCAGATGGACCTGTGAAGCGTCCTGGGCCGTTCGTGAATACCTGATGAACCGGCCCGCGGAACAGATCGATCGTCTGAAAAAACGTGTGAAAGAGGGGCGCATCGAAATAACGGGTATGATGTTCAATATGTCCGATATCGCTGATGAAAATTCCTATGTCGATTTTGTCCAGTCCATCCGTCGCTTCAAGGAAAATGACCTGTCCGTCGTTACGGCGATGCAGAATGATGTGAACGGTTTTGCCTGGTGTCTGGTCGACTATTTCAAGGATACCGGTGTGGAATACCTGACCATGGGCACACACGGACATAAAGCGCTTATCGCCTTTGAACATCCGACACCATTCTGGATGGAATCTCCGGCCGGTAACCGACTGCTCGCCTTCCGGGCGGATCATTATATGACCGGTAATAACTGGGGGATCCACACGGACAACCTGGAGAATCTTGAAAAGGATTTTCTGAAATATCTTGATGATCTGTTCGGCAAGGGGTATCCCTATGACAAAATAGCCGTACAGCACAGTGGTTATTTTACTGATAATTCGCCGCCGGCCATGGCCAGTTGTGATCTGATCCGGCGATGGAATGAAAAATATGAATGGCCCAAACTGAAGACCGCCGTTGCCAGGGAATTCATGGACGATATCAAAGCCGGTAAGGGCGCGGAACTGCCCGTATACCGTGCCGCCTGGCCGGACTGGTGGACGGATGGATTCGGCTCGGCGGCCCGCGAAACCGCTGCTTCCCGCAGCACCCATGCCGAGATGATCGCCAATCTGGGGCTGCTCTCCATGGCGAAAGCATCAGGGGCGGATTTACCGGAACATATCCATGACCGTATACGCGTCATACAGGACGCCCTCATTTTTTACGATGAGCATACCTTTGGCGCCGCTGAAAGTATAAGCGATCCGATGAGTGAAAATTCCCAGGTGCAGTGGATGGAGAAGGCCGCCTATGTGTGGGATGCCGTGAAAAATTCGCGCCTGCTCACGGAAACAGCCATGGGATTGATTCAGCCCTATCTTTCCCAGGGGGAAAAACCGACCATTACCATATTTAATACACTCAACTGGAAGCGTTCCGGCTGGCTGGAAGTATATATGGACAATGAAATCCTTCCCCGGGATAAGCCATTCCGTATAGCGGATAGTGATGGTAATACCCTCCCGGCTCAGATCCTGAGAAGCCGCAGCGAAGGTAATTACTGGGCCCTGTGGGTGGAGGATATTCCGGCCCTGGGATATAAAACTTATGAAATCGAAACACGGGAAGGGGTGCGGGATCCGTCGCCGGAATGGTTACCTGTAAATAACGTACTGGAAAACGATTATTACCGGCTTACACTCAATCCCGCCCGGGGAACCGTCAGCGGCCTGTATGATAAAGAGTTGGAGACGCACCTTGTTGACGACGGTTGTGAATGGGAGCTGGGACAGTTTATCTATGAAACAACCGGATACCGGAATCAGCTCGACCGTTTTGTCCTGGAAAACTATGAACGTCAAACGCTTAATAATGTCAGCATGGAAGCGGGTATCGACGGTCCGCTTTGGAAAAGCGTTGTTTTCAAAGGCGAATCGGAGGGTTTTGAATCCGATCCGCCTATCCGTTTTGAAATACGCCTGTTCAAGCAGGAAAAACGGATTGAATTTCATTTCAACGTACGTAAAATACGCATATCGGATCCGGAAGGTGTTTATATCGCCTTCCCTTTTGAACTCGCGGATTCAAAACTGCTCTATGAGGTTCAGGGCGGACTGGTCGAGCCGGGTAAAGATCAGATTCCGGGCTCGGCATCCGATTGGAATACCATACAGAATTTTGCGACTGTCCGGAACAGTAAAAGCCAGATCATCATGGGAAGTAATGGTATGCCGCTGGTTCAGCTGGGTGGCATAAACCTTGGTAAATTTCAGTACATTGCCCAGATTGACGAACCGCATATTTTCAGCTGGCCCTTGAATAACTACTGGGTGACCAATTTCCGGGATAGTCAGGAAGGCGAACTGAGCTGGTCGTATTACCTGACCTCGTCATCAGATCCTTCGACCACATTCGCAACCCGTTTTGGCTGGGGATCACGGGTGCCTCTGTTGGCGCGGGTGCTGTCGGCCGGCAAGGTGAAGACCATGCCTGCTGAACAATCTTTTCTGAAAACCGGACAGCCAGGTATACTCATGATCGCCGCCCGGCCCTCAAAGGATCATCGCGGCGTCATGCTGCATTTCCGGGAACTGGAAGGAAAGAAAAGAACGGTGCGGGTGGACGATCTCCTTTCAAATGTAGAAATTACAGCTATCAAAGAGGTTAATGTACTGGAAGAACCCATGAAGGATATCGGTTCGGAAATAATGTTTGAACCTTATGAGGTGAAGTTTATCACGTTTGTTTTTGATCAATAGAAACTTTCATCTTGTAGTGATCTGCCTTATATTGAATCCTTAAATAGAACAGGGTTTTATGCATGACTGAACAGCAATGGACCATTCTGCTGGATGTGATTGACGGTAAAAAAATCGATCCGCTGCCTGCCGGGTTTATTATTGACAGCCCCTGGCTGCCAAACTGGTATGGTATCAAGATGCTCGATTATTTCAATGATGATGACCTGTGGATGAAGGCCAATTTCATGGCGATTGACCGCTTTCCGGATGTGTTTTTCCTGCCCGGCTTCTGGTCTGAATTCGGCATGTGTTCCGAACCCGTTTCGTTCGGCGCCCAGTGCGCCTTCTCTGAAAATGACTTTCCCCATGCCAATCCCGTCATCACCTCCCTTGACGGGCTGGATCATCTCCGCTGCCCCGATCCGGCTACCGACGGGCTGACCCCCAGATTACTTAAACGCCTGGTAAATAAGGAAAAAGAGATTAATGCGCGGGGCCATCATATCCGCTTTTCCGTTTCCCGGGGTCCGCTCAACATTGCCTCCTACCTGATGGGAATGACGGAATTCATGATGGCCATGATGTCCAATCCCGTGGAAACGCACCGACTGTTGCGCGTCATCACGGATTTTTTACTGAAATGGCATAAGCTGCAGAAGAAAACCTTTGATTCCATCGACGGCATTCTGCTTCTCGATGATATCATCGGTTTTATCGGGGAAGATCAGTTCAAAGAATATGGATTACCATACTTTAAGGAACTCTATAATGTAGAGGTTTCCGTTAAATTTTTACATAATGATGCCCCTTGCCGGGTATCGGCCCCGTATCTTCCGGAACTGGGGGTTAATTTATTTAATATGGGTTTCGATGTAAAACTTTCCGAACTGAAACAGTTGACGAAAAATACGGTGACACTGCTCGGGAATATCCCGCCGCGGGATGTTCTGGCCGGCGGTACAGAGGGTGACATAAAGGAAGCCGTGAGCCAGGTCCTGCAGGATGCCGGTACAACCGAACGGTTGATCCTCTCCTGCGGCGGCGGCATGCCCCCCGGCGTTCCGACTAAAAATATTGAAAGTTTTATCCGTTCAATCCATGCATGGGGAGCATGATCAACTGAACATTAATACATCGGAATCCCTTTAACATGATTCGGAGAAATTTTATAAAAACGGGGAGTCTGGGATTAGCCGCTTCTATTTTTACTTCACCTTTTTCTAATCTGAGGGCTACCGGTCAGTCGCGCGTTATGAAAAACTGGGTGTGGTTTCATCTTTATCGGGATATGAACAGGGACCGGCTTTATGAGCCCTTCCGTCATATGCGGGATGCCGGAATACACGGTATCCTTCCCGAAGTCTATTCGAGCACACGGGCACATTTTTTGAGCGGACATCTTCCGGCCGGCAGGGATCTGTTAAATGAGATCCTGCCCGTTGCCAGGGAAACCGGTCTCGAAGTGCACGCCTGGATGTGGACCATGATCTGCAACATCAGAGATATACACGAACAGCATCCCGAATGGTTTGTCGTCAACCGAAAGGGCGAATCCTGTCTGGAAAAGCCGGCCTATGTCGGCTATTACCGCTTCCTGTGCCCGAACCGTCCGGGTGCCAGGGAATTTCTCAGAATGACTGTCGCAGACCTTTCTGCTTATGAGGATCTCGATGGCGTGCATCTGGACTATATACGGTATCCTGATGTGATACTCGCTGAAAATCTTCAGAAAAAATACGGTATCGTTCAGGACCGGGAATATCCGGAATACGATTACTGCTACTGCGATACCTGTCGCTCCCTGTTCAAAGAAGAATCCGGCATTGATCCGATCACACTGGAACAACCGCATCTGAACCAGGACTGGATCCGCTTCCGCTATGACAGCATTACGAACCTTGTAAACAATGTGCTGGTCGCGGAGGCCCGCAAAAAGACTAAAAAAATAACGGCTGCCGTCTTTCCCAACTGGCAGCATGTGCGCCAGCAATGGAGCCGCTGGAATCTGGACGGCTTTTTTCCCATGTTGTATCATCGGTATTACAATGAGGATCTGGACTGGATAGCGGAAAAGACAAAAACGGGTGTGGCCGAACTGGGAGCCGGAAAACCTCTGTACAGCGGTCTTATGGTCGATATGATCGATGAGGGACAGATGGAAAAGGTTGTCAAAATGTGCCGTGATGCCGGCGCGTCCGGTGTATCATTGTTTTCCTACTCCCGAATGAAAGAAAAAAAATGGCAGGCCTTTTCAGAAGGGCAAAAGATATAAAAAGTCACAGATGAGGATATGTCCATGAAAAAACAATTGTTTGGCATCATGTTAATGCTGTTTGTGTTTTCGGCATGTAACCTGAATACACCTTCCGGGAAGAACGTTCTGGTGTATACACGGAATGGTGAGGGATATGTGCATGACAATATCGCCGCCAGCGTGGAAGCGATTAAAGCGATGGGCAAAGAACACGGTTTCCATGTGGATGTTTCCGATACACCATCTGTTTTCAGAGACGAAAACCTCTCGCGGTATGATGCCCTGATCTTTTCAAACACGAACAACGAGGTGTTTGAAACGGAAGGACAAAAACTGGCCCTGGTACGCTATACGGAAGCCGGCGGTGGTTTTGTCGGTATCCATTCCGCCTGTGCCACCGAACGCGACTGGCCCTGGATGTGGAAACTGGTAGGCGGGAAGTTTGTCAGGCACGCCCCTTTCCAGGAATTTACCATGAAGGTGATCGATGCTGAGCACCCGTCCACGGAATTCTTAACGGAGGACTGGACGCGTGAGGATGAATGCTATTATGTGAATCATATCAATCCGGCTATACATGTACTGCTTGCGGTTGATATGACAACGGTTGAGGATGAAGGCAAAGAGGAGTATCCGGGTAAGACTTTCGGAGATCTGTTTCCCATTGCCTGGTGCCATGAATTCGACGGCGGAAGGCAATGGTTTACCTCATTGGGTCATAGCAAAGAAGATTATATGATGCCGCTTTTTTATCAACACCTGCTCGGTGGCATCAAATGGGCCATGGCGAACGGGAAGCCCGATTACAGTAAAGCCAGGGCGGTTAATTTGAATTAAGAATTTAGAAGTAGGAAGTTGGTAAATATAACCTGTACCAGGTAATGATTCAGGGTTTTAGATAATTTTTAGAGCCCTTTGTGTCCCTGGTGACCTGGTGGTAACTGATTGGAGAATGATCATGAAAAGAAGACAGTTTTTGAAACATTCCTTACTTACCGGGAGCGGGATGGTTTTGGCACCATCCATTATTCCCTCCACGGTTTTCGGGAAGATACGGCCGAATGACAAGATTAATGTCGCCCAGATCGGATTTGGCCGGATCGCAAAAGACCATGATATACCGTTGACCATCAAGCACGATTCTGTGCGAATGGTAGCGGTGGCCGACGTGGATATCAAACGCGCGAATGACGGAAAACAATGGATCGAAAACTGGTACACGGAAAACAAGGGTAAAAAAACAGTCGATGTGAAGGTGTACCAGGACTACCGCGAGATGCTCAACGATAAAAGCATCGATGCGGTGATCATTTCAACACCCGATCACTGGCATGCCCAGCCGGCCATGGAGGCGGCCCTGGCCGGTAAAGATATCTATATGCAGAAACCAGCGTCACTGACCATAAAAGAAGGCCGGCAGATGAGCAACGTCATCCATAAAACCGGCCGCATTTTCCAGATCGGCAGCCAGCAGCGCTCCCTTGATCCCTGGCCGCAGTTCCACCGGGCGGTCGAACTGGTGCGAAACGGCAGAATCGGCGAAATCAAGCATGTCGAAGTGGGCTTATGGGCGGATCCTTCCGGCGGCGTTGAACCGGAAATGCCGCTACCGGAAAACCTGGATTATGAAATGTGGCTGGGTTCCACGCCCTATGTGTACTACACCGAGAAACGGGTCCACCCGCAGCTCGATTACAGCCGGCCCGGCTGGCTGCGCTGTGAACAGTTCGGTGCCGGTATGATCACCGGCTGGGGAGCGCACCACATCGATACGGCGCACTGGGGAATGGATATGGAGTATTCCGGCCCTGTTGAACTGGAAGGTGAGGCTGAATTTCCAACTTCCGGCTTGTGGGATGTACACGGTAAATTCCGTATTCAGGCGAAATATGCCAACGGCGTCACCATGGATATTCGTGATGATTTTCCCAATGGCGTCCGGTTTATCGGTAGCGAGGGATGGATTTTTGTATCGCGCGGACCGGTCAAGGTAACCGCTTCTGATCCGGGTACACCGGACAAGCAGCTTAAAGCACTGGATGCCAGCGATGCTAAGATTCTCGACTATACATTGGGCAAAAATGATATTCAGATATACAGGAGCCCGGAGCAGCACCTTAACTGGCTGGAGAGTATCCGTTCAGGGAAACAACCGGTTGCTCCGGCCGAGATCGCCCACCGCTCCTGTTCAGCCTGCCTACTGGGGCATATCTCGATGAAACTGGATAGAAAGCTATATTGGAATCCAAAAGCAGAAAGGTTTTTGAATGATGATGAAGCGAACCGTATGTTGTCCAGGGCACAACGTTATCCCTATGGGACGGACTACATCAGTTATTAACAACCGGCTGTTTCGGTTGACAGCATTGCTCGGGGGGGTGCTGCTTTTTCTCCTCGGCACAACAGCCTGCCAAATATCAGGAGATAAGGGAATGCGGGATTATGATCATACGTTTCCGGCCGTAAAAGATGAAATCCGCTTTATGGTCCTGGATCCCGGGCATTTTCACGCCGCACTCGTTCAGAAAAAAATGTACGACCAGGTCAGTCCGCAGGTTTTTGTTTATGCCCCTAAAGGGGATGAGGTGAATGATTACCTGAACCGGATCGAACAGTACAATACGCGCCCGGAAAATCCGACCAACTGGCTGGTCAACGCCTTCCTGGGACGGGGATTTTTCGAAACATTCCTGGGTGAGCTTCCCGGAAATGTTCTGATTTTGAGCGGAAATAATAAAAAGAAAACCGAGTACCTGAAAACGGCGGTGCAATCGGGCGTGCATATATTTGCCGATAAACCCATGGCCATCAATACGGCGGATTTTCAACGCCTGGAGGAAGCGTTTCAGATTGCTGATGAAAGCGGCCTGTTGATTTATGATATCATGACCGAACGTTTTGAAATTACAACCATCCTGCAAAAGGAATTGTCGCAGATACCCGGGATTTTTGGTAAACTGATAAACGGTACACCGGATTATCCGGCAATCACCAAGGAAAGTGTCCACCACTTTTTCAAATATGTTTCCGGGAAGAAGCTGAAACGTCCCGGCTGGTTTTTCGATGTAACCCAGCAGGGTGAAGGCACGGTTGATGTGACCACCCATCTGGTTGATCTGATACAATGGGAGTGCTTCCCCGGCGAAATTATCGATTACAGGAAAGATATTAAATTAATCAATGCTGAACGCTGGCCGACGAAAATAAGTGTTGAACAGTTTAAAGAAGTGACACAACTCGATACCATTCCGCATTACCTGGCCAGGGACCTGGATTTCGACAATATATTTCATTTGTATACCAACGGGATGATCCAGTACCGCATGAAAGGGGTGCATGCCCAGGTGTCGGTTACCTGGAAATATAAAGCGCCTGAAGGAACCGGTGATACGCACTATTCCATTATGCGGGGAACAAAAGCCGATCTGGTTATCCGTCAGGGAAAACCGGAAAAGTATAAACCGGTGCTGTACATCGAACCTCCTGTTGAGGCTGATAAAGGGGCTTATGAAAAAGAACTCAACAAAGCGTTCAAAACCATAACCGAAAAATACCCCGGTGTTTATCTGAAAGAGGATAATCCGGGATGGATCGTCGTAATCCCGGATAGATACAAAGTTGGCCATGAAGCTCATTTTGCCCAGGTCACGGAAAATTTTATTTCCTATCTGATTGAAGGTGAACTTCCGGAATGGGAAATTCCTAATATGATTACAAAATATTATATAACGACACATGCCTGGAAAATGGCACTTGGCTTTGAATAAATCATGGATGGCGTTAATTCGAAAAATTTGATCAAATGGAACGGATCAGTTCGTTCAGAAAGGATGCTGCATGTATCAGGTTAAAACAATCATTTTTTTATTTATCGGTGTATGTGTTCTAAATGCCGCAACACCGGAAATAATTACGATTAATGATGTTATCGGGGAAGAAATCGCGATTTCCGTCGATACGCAGGCCCATCTGGACTACGGTTTTTCCATACCCCTTACCTATGGACTGAAAATATCCGGACTGAACAGCGGTGCACCCTACCAGGTGTATATGCGTGTTTCGGCCGGTGACGACTGGGAACCGATGATGCCTGCCCCGGTGGATACCCTCTATCATTATCTGGAATGCTTCCGGATGGATGAAGATATAAGAATGCTGCTGGTCTCGGCTGCCTTTCACCATGAGAGTGACTCCCTCTTCATCAAATGCCATGATAAAGACGGTATGCCGGTAACGCTGCGTTTTTCCGAAATCTGTCCGTTTTACGATAACCGGCAGACCGGTGTCGTATGCAGCCTCGATGATATGGCCGGATGGAGCCGGACCAAGTTCCAGCGGGCCATCCGCATCATACGCAGTTACGGAATCTGGTCGACCTGCGGCATCAATACCAACGGCTGCAACGCATCCATGTATGCCTTTATTCAAAGCCAGCTGGATACCGGTTTTGTGGAAGCCAGTGCCCATTCCCGCAGCCATCCGGCAGCCCGCCCGTACGACGATTATGAAGGTGAAATTGCCGGTTGTAAAAACGACCTGATTGAAAACCTGGATATGCCGGCTTCCTATGCTGCGGGTGACCGTGAATATGTCTATACCTGGATCGCACCCAACGGTTATACCGATGCCGTTGTCGATTCCATCGTCGGCAGGGAAAAGTACCTGGTCAACCGGCTGTATCGCAGTGATGTATTCGGTTTCTCGGAATGGGATGACGAAAACGGCAGTTTTTTTCCGTTGGGTGTGGCAAGGGCCTTCGATCCGCCCCGTGAGGTGCTGGGCTGGGGTATCGGCAGTGACGATATCGATGACCTGAACGCCGGATTTGACCAGGCGCTCGGAGAGGGTGAGCTGTATCATGTCATGTGCCATCCCAATGTGGTGGAATGGGACAAATCCTATCCGGAAGAACACCTGGCCTATATCAGCGGTCGCGAAAACGTCTGGTATACCAGCGTCGGGCATGCCTTTCTCTATCATTTTGCTCAGACAGGCTATACAACGGAGGCCACTTCCATTGTGGTGGCAGATCATAGACAACCTGATCATCTGGAACTTGTAACGAACTATCCGAATCCGTTCAATCCGTCGACGACGATCGAATTTTCGCTGCGTCAACCGGCAGATGTCCATGTTGATATCTTCGATGCCCGCGGCCGGCACCTGGAACGGCTGGCCGATACCCGCATGTCATCCGGGGTTCATACGCTGAAATGGGATGCCGGCCAATTTGCCAGCGGTATCTATTTTTACCAGATCCAGAGCGAGGGCACGCTCAAACGGGGACGGATGCTGCTGATTCGCTGATAATTTTAGGGTCTTAATTATGAAAGTAAATAGTTGTTTACTATATTTATTCATAATTATCTTCATATTCCAAACGAATGCACAGGATTACTACCCACTCCAAATTGGAAATAAATGGGTATATGAAAGAGGGGATCAAGTTGGATTCGATGTATATGAAATTATTGACACAACCAGTATTAATAACAGATGCTATTTCAAATTCGAAAATCGTTCAACACTTAGAGAAGAGCTGTTTTATTTTTATCGTAGAATTGATTCACTTAATCAAATAGTAGAACCAATCTATGAATCAGATGAAGAATATATACGATATAAATTAGATGTTTCGCAAGGTACTTTCTGGATTCAGTATCCTAATCAATTTACATATAGAACTACTCTAGAAGATACTTCTGGTACCGTTTGGACTCCCATAGGCGACTTTTATCCATGTCATTATTATACTATTTTAATTGTTGAACTATACACTGATTTTAAAGAATGGCTAGCACCAGATATTGGCTTGGTTCGTGATGAGTCAGAACTGCAATCTAGAATATTAACTGGTGCCTTTATAGATGGTAAACTTACTGGTGATACAACCATTACAAAAATTATAAATGAACCAATATTAAATCAGCCTTCTTTATTTGATTTAAAACAAAACTACCCTAATCCATTCAATTCAAATACAACTATCACTTATTCATTGCATAAGAACTCTATTTCAAATATCTCTTTGATTATATATGATTTAAGAGGAATAGAAATTGTTTCATTAGTTGATGCTAATAAAAGTAAAGGATTTTATAAAGTTAAATGGAACGGAACAGATAAATTTGAAAGGGAGGTGAGCAGCGGAATTTATATTTATGAACTCAGAGCAGGAGTGTATAAAGAATCAAGGAAGCTTCTATTAATGAAATAAGAATGGGCTAAACAATGAAATACAATTTCAATTTTCTCAATTTTTTAGCTATTTCGATTCTTTAGGTTCATCACTCCCGACAGGAATTTACTACATTAAGTTAATCGCAGAAAATTATTCTGCCGGTCGAAAGATCATGTTAATAAAATAAAATTTGAATAGATTTAGAAGTATATTTAAAGATAATGGATCTGTTTATGTGTTTTATCGACTAATATTTTGCTGACTAACGTAATTCAAAGTCTTTTGAAAGGCGGATGAAGAGTGAAACACTCCAGACGTTCGTTTCTGAAGATGACCGGAGCCGGTGTTTCCGCCGCCCTGCTCGGCGCGGGAATATCCTGTACCCGGCCACGCAAACCCAATATCATTTACATCCTGGCCGATGATCTGGGGTATGGTGACCTGGGCTGTTATGGCCAGGACGATATCCTTACGCCGCATCTGGACAGGCTGGCCGCGGAAGGCATGCGCTTTACACAGCATTATGCCGGCAGTACCGTGTGCGCCCCGTCCCGCTGCTGCCTGATGACCGGTTATCATACCGGGCATGCCACCATCCGGGGCAACGCCCGGCTACCGTTGACGGCACAGGATAAAACCGTCGCCGAATACATGAAAGAGGCCGGGTATACGACCGGTTTAATAGGCAAATGGGGCCTGGGGGAAGAAGGCAGCACTGGCATCCCGAATAAAAAAGGATTTGACTATTTTTTCGGCTATCTCAATCAGCGCCGGGCCCATAATTACTATCCGGAATTCTTATGGCGCAATACGGAAAAGGTATTCCTGGACAATGAACAGAAGTTTACAAAAGACGGTGTCGGTTCCGCTGCCGTAAAACGGGTGCAGTATTCCCATGATCTGTTCGCAGATGAAGCCCTGTCCTTTGTTGAAAAAAACCGGGATAATCCTTTTTTCCTCTACCTGGCCCTGACCATTCCGCATGCTAACAACGAATCCTGGCTGGTCGATCGCCACGGGATGGAAGTGCCGGATTACGGCACCTATAAAGATAAGGACTGGCCGGAAGCACAGAAAGGCACGGCGGCCATGATCAGCCGCATGGACCGTGATATCGGCCGGATTGTCGATCAACTGAAAAAACTGGGTATAGATGATGATACCATTATCATGTTCAGCAGCGATAACGGCCCGCACCGGGAAGGACAGAATGATCCGGATTTCTTTGACAGCAATGGGGCCTATCGCGGTATTAAACGGGACCTGTATGAGGGCGGCATCCGGGTGCCTTTCATTGTCCGCTGGCCGGGGAAAATAGAAGCGGGTCAGGTGAGTCATCATATTTCAGCTTTCTGGGACCTGCTGCCGACAGCCTGTGAACTGGCAGGGCTGGAGACTTCGGAACAGCCCGATGGCATATCCTTTCTTCCCACATTGCTTGGTAAAACACAGACCGAACATCCCTACTTATACTGGGAATTTTTTGAGCAGGGCGGAAAACAGGCTGTCCGTGCCGGTAAATGGAAAGCTGTCCGGCTCCAGGTGAATCAAAATCCGTCGGGGCCGCTGGAACTGTATGACCTGGAACAGGATCCGTGGGAGGAACGAAATATCGCTGCGGAATACCCTGACGTTGCCGATGACATGGCTGCCCTTTTAAAAAAGGCACGGACGCCCTCAAAACACTTTCAATTCCCCTTTGAGAAAAAAGAAAATGTCGATCAGAAATGAGGACAAACCCATGAATAACTCTGATATTTCCAGAAGATCGTTTATGAAACAAGCCGGCGTTGCCGCCCTGGCAGGTTCAAGTCTGTTGAATATGCTGTCTTGTCAGCCTTCCGGAAAAAAACTTCCCAATGTCGTATTGATTTTTATTGATGATCAGGGCTATGCCGATGTCGGTTGTTTCGGAGCCGAAGGTTTTGAAACGCCGCATATCGACCGCCTGGCTGTGGAAGGCATGCGTTTTACCAATTTTTATGTCAGCCAGGCCGTCTGCAGTGCATCGCGTGCCGCCCTGCTCACCGGTTGTTATTCCGAGCGCGTCGGTATTCAGGGCGCGCTGAGTCCCTGGGCACAGAATGGCTTGAGTCCTGAAGAAGATACGATTGCCGATATCCTGAAACAGAAGGGGTATAAAACGGCCGCTGTCGGTAAATGGCATCTCGGCCACCTGGAAGAGTTCCTGCCTCAGAATAATGGATTCGACGAGTATTTCGGCCTGCCTTATTCCAATGACATGTGGCCGGTGGGTTTTGACGGCGTGCCTCTGGAAGAGGCCTGGAAATCAAAATATCCGCCATTACCGCTTATCGATGGCGTGGAGACTGTAGACACGATCGAAACACTGGAGGACCAGGCCACGCTGACGACCCGTTACACCGATCGGGCGGTGCAGTTTATCGAGAAGAATAAAAACGAACCGTTCTTTCTCTATCTTGCCCACTCCATGGTGCATGTGCCTCTGGGTGTGTCGGAAAAGTTCCGGGGTAAAAGCGAACAGGGCATGTATGGCGATGTAGTAATGGAAGTCGACTGGTCGGTGGGACAGGTGATGTCGAAACTGGAAAAACATGGCTTGGATGATAATACCCTGGTGATATACACCAGTGATAACGGTCCGTGGCTGAATTTCGGAAACCATGCCGGTTCGGCCCGGCCCTTGCGCGAAGGGAAGGGCACAGCCTTCGAAGGCGGTATGCGCGTGCCGACCGTGATGCGCTGGCCCGGTCATATTCCGGCCGGTACCGAATGCACGAAACTGGCATCGACGATAGATATCCTGCCGACACTGGCAACGATAACCGGTGCGAACCTTCCGGAGAAAAAGATTGACGGTGTCAATATCCGGCCTTTGATGAAAGGCGATTCTGAAATGAATCCACGGGACGTGTTCTATTGCTACTATGGCGCGGAGCTGCGGGCAATTCGCTGGAAACAGTGGAAATTATATTTCCCGCATAAATCCCGGTCCTACGTGGGCGTGGAACCGGGTATGGACGGCTATCCGGGGCCCTATGCCACCCTGCATATGACCGAAGCGCTCTATAACCTGGATGAGGATATCGGCGAAACCACCGATATGGCTGCGTCGCATCCCGATATCGTAACCAAACTGAAGGCGATCGCCGATCAGGCCCGGCAGGAGCTGGGGGACCGCCTGACGGAGACACAGGGCAGTGAAGTGCGTGATTCGGGACGCAGCCGTTCCGTACCCAAACATGTGAAGCACCTGGCTGTCGGTGCGCCGGTTACACTGGCAAAGCCTTTCAATCGTCAATACCGGGGCGGCAGCGATGATGCGTTGACCGACGGAAAACGTGGGTCGAGGGATTTTGCGGATGGATTGTGGCAGGGATTCGAAGTGGATGACCTCGATGCCACCATCGACCTGGGCAAACCGACGGAAATCAGTATGATAAAAACCGGTTTCCTGGACAGCCAGTTTTCCTGGATCTTTCCGCCGACCAAAGTCGAATTTTATGCAGCGGGGGTTTCGAAGAAATTTGAACACATCGAAACGCTCACACCCGGCGAACCGGATTTCAATCCGAATCCGGAAACCAAAGATTTTGCCGTTGAATTCAAGCCGCGCACGGTACGCTATGTCCGCGTCAAGGCAGCGAATATCAAACAATGTCCGGAGTGGCATTCGGGTAAAGGCGGAAAAGCCTGGCTGTTTGCGGATGAGGTGATAATACAAAATAAAAAGTAAAAAATACAAAATAGAAAATACAAAATACAAAATACAAAATATGAAGAAGGGCTGGTTACTAAAGACCAAAGACTTAAGATAAAAGATGAAAGATTGATTCCACTCCGAAAAGCACGATGGTGTCATGCTGAATTTATTTCAGCATCTCTAAGT
>CAYPHA010000027.1:0-42915 GCA_964410215.1 uncultured Calditrichota bacterium
AATCACAATTTTGAACTGAAGGGCACATGATGTACTCAATAACCGGAAGAACCATTCTTCTTTTTCAATTTCTTCACTTCTTCATCAAAATCAGAAATGAATTTTTCATCCTGAATAATGCGGAATTTTTCATATTCCTTTTCAGCAGTTTCTTTGGCAACGGCTGCTGAAACCTGACCAGGATTGTTTAACACATCGTATTGATTAAACTGCAGAAAGGCGTCAAGACGGTCCGCCCATTCCTGCATCTTCATGGGAATCTGGCGTTCTGCCTGTAATTCGGCAAAATCCAGATACATGGTCACAATACGGTTAAGATTGCGGATTTCTTTTTCCCCCAGATAGTTCTTGGCAATGCTGACATCCGATTTCAGTATTTTACCTTTTGGGGCGTTTTTCCAGGTTGTAAGTCCCATGTGTTCTTTTTTTGAATCGGCTCTTTGAACAATGATCTCAGCGGCGGTTTGCCCGGTGATTGCCCAGTGTAACTTGTTTTGAACGGTTTGGTAGAACAGTTGCGTTATTTCCGCCTGCGGATCGTAATCGATGCTGCATTGCGCGTAGATGTCTGTAATCTTTTGATAAAAACGCCGCTCGCTTGCACGGATTTCGCGGATGCGTTCCAGAAGTTCATCAAAGTAATCTTTGCCGAACAGCGTGCCGCCCTGCTTTAAGCGTTCATCATCCAGAGCAAAACCCTTGGTGATAAACTCACGCAGCACGCGGGTTGCCCAAATACGGAATTGTGTAGCGATACTCGATTTTACGCGGTATCCTACAGAAATAATAGCGTCCAGGTTGTAAAACTTTTGGTTACGTTTTACTTCCCTGCTTCCTTCTTTTTGAACTTGTAAGAAATCCTTACAAGTTGCTGTTTCTTCCAATTCGCCTTCTGCATAGATATTTTTTAAGTGCAATGTGATGTTCTGTGGTGTAGTCTGAAAAAGTTCAGCCAGCATCTTTTGAGTCAGCCAAACCGTTTCTTCCCGCACCAGCACTTCCACTTTAACATTGCCCTGCGGGGTGGTGTAGAAAATGATTTCAGAGTTTTTCATGTTTTACTTTCAATTTCATAATTCTCACACGTTTCCTTTGACAATACGTTTTTTAAATTAATTATTTGACATGGCTAAATTAAATATTATATTGTATAAGTTCTTTACCGAAGGAAAAGAATCTATAAAGGTTTCTGCCGCTGAACCAGTATGAATCAGCGGCATTTTTTATTTGTGCCATTTTGGGTTTTGTTTTATCAGTCTTAATGTTCTGCCTGAATTTGCAACAAACGCCGTAACAAAAAAACCTTTTGTATTATACTTATTTAAACTGATAATCACTATATAATTGCCCTGAACTACAGCTACCCGCTTTTTAAAGTCATGTTTTTTCTTTTTGTTGTTCCAGCCAAAATATATATCCGCCGTTGAATCTTCCAATGTGGACTTAATCCAGGGCATTCTTTCAGCCCTTGTCTGAGAAAAAATATCTTTACTACCCGCCTTGTCACTCGATTCAAAAAAGGCATGAAAAAATTTATCTTTATGAAAAAATACAGGAATATTATCAAATGTAATCGTCGGCTTTTTACAATAATTTTTTTCAAAAAAGTTTCGATAAGCGTACTGATCAGATAGTTTCAGAAGGGCAGGATAGTTTGTCACCAACCACCCCCAGGATGGATTTTAAAAATGTTAAATTTCTCTTCCCTTTTAGGTGTTGGACTAATTTCTTTACGTAAATAATCTTCTGTATGCGTTATTAGTTGTTTTTTCAAAGGGCTTATGGTTTGATTATTGAACTTTGCATTTACTAAACCCGTAAGTAAGTCAGCCAGTTGGATTAACAGAACTTCCTCAGAAGGTAGGGCTTGTATAAAATCAATAACGGAGGAGATATTCGAATTAGAAAGAACCTTTTTTAAGGTAATTAAGCGGTCGCTTTTTCGGGTTGTTTTTTCGTCAAGAAAAATCCTGTAGGAATTAAAATCTAAAATCCAATTATGTAGTAACTGATAATAAAACTTAAAAAAACCTAATTCCGCATCATTTTGGTGAAACCTGACCAAATCTACAAGTTGTCGCTCAATGAGAATAACGCGAAAACGGAGATTCTTATTCATAAAAAAATAGGTGATAATATCTTTATAAAGTTTGAGATTCTTATTACCCACTTTATTCCATTTAATTTCTCCGGATAACTTATGTTTATTTATCAGAGCCTTAATATCTTTTTTAACATAAGTCTTCTGATCAGAGGGTAACCAAACACTACCAATGGCTAAAAAAATTGCTTGTGGATTTTTACTGGAAAATAATTCCGGCCGGCTTTCATCACAAAAAACTTCAAAGTCCATATTTCACCTTAGAAAAAATGTTTTTTATTTTCACCCCACAGCCTTTATTGGCCCTATCAAATCCGCCAGACGAATATCCATCAGTTTAAGATTATTCATAATCTCGTTATCTTTTTGGCGAAGATTTTGATAAACATTTTGGATGGTCTTTATTTTCTCTTCGTCGCTCAAGCCTTCGATGGATGGAAAATCCCGTTCCACATAAGGGATAAAGGTAATGACGGCTTTTTTGAATTCTTCTTCGAAATAGAGTTCAAAGACCAGGGCATCGATGATTTCTTCAAACTGATTTACAATATGAGTATTGGGAACAAATTTATTAATTTGAACTGTTGTATCTAATTCATTCAGAAACAATATGGCTTTCACTAATTTGATTATGCAATTATGAGCGTTACATAAATGCTTATCATCGAAATCAATTCGCTTGACAGGAAATGGATGAAGATATTGTGTTTTAAATGTATAGTAACCGCCACGAAGTATATACCCGGTATTAGTAAGAAAAAACCATAAGAGTTTAGAATTTAAAATACCAAGCCAATAGTATTTACTTTCTTTAACGTTAGTTTTAAAAATAAAACTATACACCTTGGTTGTATGATATAAATTTGCCTGTATATCAATGGTAAGTTCCGGTCGAACGGCAATTTCTGGCGTGATTATTTTTTCGGTTTTAAATTCTGAAAGATTTTTAGGATAGATATAGGCATAGAAACTATCATGCTGCATTCTGCCATTTTCACGCATTTCCAATTCCTTTTTATTGGCAAGCAGATAATTCCAACCATTGGGGAAATTAGATTTAATGTATTTTCCGCTCATCAATCCAGGTTTGCCTTGAGAAATTTTATATGGAAAAATCACCACGTTTTTGGGTTTGGGCATTTTATAACGCTTTACATCTTTCCCCATTAAAAATGGTTTAACCATTCCTTTTTCAATTTCTAGTTCTTTGTCGAGCGCAGTAGAATAAACCTGGTATGAATTGCTTTTTTCTACAATTATTTTCAAAACATAAATCTTGTCTGCACTGGTTGCTAATCCCTGAAAGATTTTTCTGGTAATATCTTGTAATGTCTCCGGTTGTTTTTTCAATAAATCCATTATGTTTTTGATGGTTGGATTAGAAAAATGCCATTTTTCGTCGCCTTCCGGTTGTTTAATAAAATAACCGGGTTGAGAAAGTAAAGTCCGCTTCCAGAGTGAAGGTGTAGAAGCATTAATAAATTCAAATTGTTCTTGTCTTTCCTTTTTCAGGAATAAAAGGCAGGTATAATTCGATGCAGCATTAAAAATCTGTTCAGCCCCAAAATGAACGATTTTAATGAGCGCTTTTTCACGGGCAATCAGTTCTCTTATGCCAGCGCCAAAATCAGATTGAAAAAATTTGTGGGGTTGAATGTAATTTATAATGCCACCATCATTTAAAAATTCATATCCCCGCTCGATGAACAGTACATATAAATCCCAGTTGCCGGTTTTTGTAGATTTATAGTTCTTTTTGGCAAATGTAATTAATGAAGGATTTGTTTTTTTAATGCCCTGCAAACGAAGGTATGGCGGATTTCCAATAACAATGTCGAACTTGCTAAAACCCAACATCCACTCGGGGTCAAACCAGTCGGTTTTAGAATGGTCAAAGGGATTCCAACTGCCAATTTTATAAGCGCGGTTATCTTGATTATTATTCTTAAACAAACTCAACTGCTGGATAAATATCTTATTTTGTAAATGCAAAAACCGCTTTCTTATTTCTTCTTTTTCCTTACCATAACTTTGCAGATAGGCTTTTCTAAGGCGTTTCAGTTCATTCAATTCGTTCATGTTTTCAAAAAGGTCGGTCTGGCCTGGCTCAATCGGTAAATGCATCAATGTATCTGCTGTAACAAATTTAAATTCCAGGTTGGGCAGGGCTTCTACACCGCGGTTGGGTTTGCTGTCATCAATCGTTTCATCCACAACTAGGGTCAAAAAGCAGCGCAGTTTAGAAATCTCGGCCGCAATGGGCTGGATATCCACGCCAAACAAAGAATTCTGGATAATGCCCAGTTTACGGGCATATTCCACGCTGGCTGTATCCAGTTTTTCTTTGATCTGTTTTCTTAAAATGGCGTTTTCAATACGGCTGATCTGGCGTCCTTTCCACCATTCAGAATCAGGATCGAGTTTCTGCAACGCCATTACAATTTTCTGCATCACCCCAATCGGAAAGGCGCCGCTGCCACAAGCCGGATCCAACACAGTGAGTTTATCCAGTGCGTTTAAAATCTTTTCATTGTCATCTCTGTTAAAAGAAACCTTTTCATCCATTTTAAAAATGGGGCGCAGTTTTTCAATTTCGATTTCTGTTTTATTATTCAGATAATAAAGCAGGCTTTCCGCAGCCATGTAATCCACAATTTCCCGCGGGGTATAATAACTGCCGGTGGCTTTGCGGGCTGTTTCGCCGCTGTCTGGATCGATTTCCGCCAGGAGATTTTCAAAGATACGCCCCAGCATTTCCGGATCGACGCTTACTTCAATATCTACAACCGAGTTTTCGTCGATGGTGAAATTAAATTTTTCCAGTTCAATGAAAAAATCTAAATACCACTGATCGGGTATTTTGAGTGTATTTAAATTCCTGCTTAGCCCGGTAAAAGTATCCGGCAGGTAAAAATCATCCGGGTGTGGTTCAAATAAGCCGCCGTTCAGGAAAGGTGTGATCTCACACCCTTTAGGCAGACCTTTGAAGCGCTCGCCCATGGGTGTATTCAGGGTTTGAAAGAATAGACGTTCCAGAATGGTATGATAATAGTTTTTATTCTCTTTAACAGCCTGGCTGGAAAGCAATTGTTCGGGCAACAGGGGAAAACCGTCATCCGATTTTTTCATTTTCAGAAACCAGCAGAAGATAATGCGACCGATCAAACGCACGGCAAATTCCTGATACAGTTTTCGGGAATCATTATTCGTCGCATCAACCCCTGGCAATTCCAGAATGCGTTGATAGGTAACCGCCTTTTTCCCCTTGCCGGCGGTAGCGCCGACCAGCTGATAAAAATAGCGAGCGACTGTTTTGTAAAATTCTTCATTCAACGCTTCCACGCTGAAAGCGTTACGAATATCTTCCAGCGTTTGCGGTTTACCGGCTATGAAATATAGTCGATCAACCGGTGTTTTGGTTTTCTCATCTTTACCCAATAGATAGGTATATCGTTTTGGTTCAGTGGTAATTTTTACAGGTTCATCGTTTTCATTACGAGCTCGGATCTCTGAGACAAAGGATAATCGCCATTTGTCATTTTGCACAAAAACGATCAGCGCCCCGTCCACGTCATATTTGTACACATTGCGCAGTAGGCTGCGCAGGCCAACCTTGTTGCGTTCCAGCATTACGCCCGGCAGCACGTTTACCTGGTATAAACCGATCAGCCGGTCGTCCTGGGTTTCAAAACTGCCTAATTCATAAGCGGCTTCGGCTTTATCGTTTGAAGGCAGCATAATGGACTGGGGCTGCTGGTGGAAGTGTTTAACATTAAAAATTTCAGCAAGCGTGTTGCGCCAGTTATCAAGATCAAACGGCGCGGATAAGATTTCCGATAGTTGGGCTTTAGTCATCGAGCGCTTCCGGTTTGTCAATGAATTGTTTATCCTGAGTTTTTACCCGGCGTTCCAGTTTTTTCACGTCTTCTTCCGGCGGCAGTTCTTCTGGACGGATACCGCGTTCCAGCAATAATTTTCGAACGCTGGTATTGTTTGTTATATGTTCCCAGGCAATTTGATCGCCCTGATTAATATCCTTGTCCTTCACATTAAATATGGTAATTTCCGTGGCAAAATCTTTTGCCTTAATAGTGATTGTCGGCAGAAAATCCGCTAAAGGCCGGTTTGGCTTAACGCCAAGTTTTTGTTTCATCTGTGCGGTAGTAAAGCCAAAGAGCGCCTGATCGCCCTTGCTGCGGATGATGCCAAAGTTTTTGTCATCGCCGGTTTTTTCAAAGATCAATTCGGAAAGTTCTTTCTCGGAAAAAGTGAGTTTCTGCCGCGCCTGTAGTCGTTCCCAATCTTTGATGCGTTGCTCGATAATCTCGAATTTTCGGGTTTGCACGGCAAAGTAATTTTGGGCAAAGGCAATCGCTTCTTTTCTGGGATCGCCATTCTGCGCAATCAGATAACAGGCGAAACGGGTGAGCATAAAATCGGGAATTTCTTTCGATGCGCCTTTCGGCATGGCGATCGTTTTGTTGACGTCAACAAAATGATCGGTAATGGGGTGTCCCGCTGTTTCGCAGGAAGTTTTGGCTTTGTTTATTACCAGTAAAAAATTGCGCCATTCCGTGTAGTCTAAAAGATGCTGCAAATCCCGCGCAAACCAAAATTCAATATCATTCTTTGTGTGATTAACGCAGGATTCAAAGTCTTTGGTCAGGTGTATTATGACTTCTTTTTTCATTCAAGGTCTTCCATTACATTAAATTTTCAAGGGATAAAGGTTTCCGAGATTACGATTTCCGGTGAAATATTAAAATCCAGATCGCTATGCGGTTGGGCTTCAGTATCATCCAGTTCAAGCGCGTCATATTTCTTTGCTATCGCCAGCAGCAGATTATCCGCCTGGGCGTAAGTGATCTGTTTTTTATCCAGTTTCTGGCGAATTTTACGGATTTCATTAGGCAGCGGGGTAAAGGTTCCGGCGTCGACTAAATCCGCCAGATTTGCACAAATGGTTTTAACTTCGCTCTTTTTAGATAAACCTTTCATGTCGCGCAAAAACTTTTTAGCCTGTGCCGAAATGGCGTCGGCTTTTTCGGTGGTGGTTACTTTCTCGGTCGATGCGCCCAGGAAATCTTTTTCAAAAAGGTCTAACGCCGCCTGCACATGGTTGTAATGAATTTTGGGTAAATCATAGGCGGGTTCTGCTGCCGTTGCCTGGAATATTTCTGCGGCTTCCAGGAAGGTCAGCGATTTAACATTTTCATCTTTATCAATTTGATAGAATTCCATTTTATAAGGGGATTTCAAAAATACGGCTGACGAGTCCTTCGCGGTATCATTTAAGGTATATTTATTTTTTCGGGCGGTTCGCGCTTTTAAAGGAAAGTTTTTGATGCGCTTAAACTCTTTGGGATTAGCGTCTTTGAATTCGCGGATAAAGCGCAGGTAATGAAGCCGTTTATCTTCTTCGTCCGGCAATCCTTCTTTGAACAGTTCAAACTGCTCGACCAGTTCTTCATGCGTAAAAATTTGTGCATCTTCGCCAAAAGCAGTATGGAATCCTTGTAATTTGACCAAAGCATTATTATACAGGTGGATTTCTTCATCACCCTGCTGTGAAGGATAAAAGTTGTAATTATAGACAACGCCCGCAATGCTGCCAATGCGATTTACCCGGCCGATACGCTGCATCAGGCGGGTTGCATTCCAGGGTGTATCGTAATTCACGATGACATTGGCGCGGTGTAAATTGACGCCTTCCGCCAGCACATCCGTGGAAATCATAAATTTGTAATCATCCTTCATATCACCGGGATAATTGGCGTCAAAATTTTGCTGGATTATTTCAAACAGTCTTTTACGGTTGTCAGATGAAATATTTAAAACACGGGTATTCAACTTATCTTCAATTTCATTTTGCAGATAATCAGCAGTGTCAGCACTTTCTGTAAAGATAATTAACTTCCCGGACGGATTCATTTCAATGTTAAGCAAGTCATCCTGCAGGGCTTCAAAAAAGGCTTCAATCTTTGGATCTTGTTTTACTTTTTCCCATTCTTTGACCAATTCCAGTAAAAGTGTATAATCTTTTTTTAATCCATCAATAAATTCAGGATTAAAATCTTCCGGTTTAAAAATATTATTGCGGGGATTTTCAAGATTCTTTTCCAGAAGCATTGTTTCGATATCTTCAAAACTGATTCCTTTTTCCATCAGGTCATTAATGTTCAAATCCGGTGCGATAAATACTTTCCCCTTTTCAAGCATTTGAATCATGCGTGCTGTGGCTTTGGTCAGGTTACCCAGTGAAATTTTGAATGCATGGAAACTGCTTTCCAGCCTTTTCACCATCAACGTCTTAATAATACCTGCCAGGGATTTAGAAACCAAAACCGCCTGATCGTAATACAATTCTCTTAAATCTTCGTTCAGATAGCGAATGGCCTGATAGCGCAGATAATTTATTTTTTCATTATCCGTTAAATAAAATATAGTGTGGTAGAAAAGTTTACTCAGTTTCGCATCCATTTGATATACTTTCGGACGGGGCGGTGCGGGTTCGGGAAATTCAATGCCCTGTGCTTTCATATCTTCCATATACTTGGGATAATTTTGCAAATCCTTTCGCGTTCTTCGCACGGTTATTTGAGAAATAAGTTTTTCGCGAATGATAGTATATAATTCTCTTATGCGGTTTAAATCCGGTTGTTCATGCCGGATTATTTCCCGGTATTCCCGGATGATTGGGCCAAAAAAGTTTTGCAGGTTAGTAACTGTCAGTGTGCTTCTGCGGGCGTCCTGGAAAAGCAATAATTGGTAATACAAATCCTGCGGCCGGTTATTGAGTGGTGTGGCAGAGATTAAAATGACTTTCTTTTTAGTTCCTGAGATCAAACCTTCGCCATTGCGTGGCGCTTTGCAGATACGCTGTAAATTGCCAAACATTTGTGACGTGTGGTTCCGATAACGGTGTGCTTCATCAACCAAAACCAAATCATAATCTTCTTTAGCCCAATAATTTAAATCCTTGCCTTCGATTAACTTGTCGAGTCTGCCATTGGTGATAAATTTTGTATGACGGTCAATGCCAAAAAAACGAAATGTTGTTTTCCAGTTTTTTTCAAGCGCCGGTGGAAAAACCACCAATATTTTTGTATTAAGAGAACCGTTGGCAATTAGGAAACGCTTGGCTATCATTGCGGCCACAACTGTTTTCCCCAATCCGACGACATCCGCTAAAAAGAAACCGTTGTGTTCAAGCAGCATCTGGAAACCCTGGTTAACGGCGTCAATCTGGTAAGTCAGTTTTTTATAATTCTTGGGTAGATCGCCAACGGTATCCGGATCATAGTCAATGTTTTTGCCAAAATACTCGATGAGTAATTTCAGATATAATTCAAACGGTGTGAACTTTTGACCAATATGGGTTTTCTGTTTGAATTGTTGAATATCAGCCGGAAGGATTGGCGTTGAATTTTTCCATAATTCGTTGAATTCCTTTTTGGTGTATTCAATGTCGTCAAAATCTTTTAAGGCAACATTCAGTTCATAATTTGGGGTTTTCTTAATACCCAGCCCGGCTTCCGTCAGATTAGACGATCCCATGATTACCCAGCCATCGGAATGCTCGGAATGCTTTTCCGGTAGGAACAAATAAAACTTGGCATGAAGTGATTTGGAATTGTGCGCTCTTACTTCAATTCTGCCTTCAATTAAATCATTTACAAATTTAATAATACCTAGTTCAACTTCTTCTGCATATTTTGCTTCTTTGATGTCCTGAATAAACCAGTTTAAAAATTCATGTTTTGTTTTTTCATCATCGCCAAAATAGAGCAGTCCTTTGCGCTGCGCTTCCGCGAACATTTGGTCAACATTTATACCGACAAGTATTTTTATCTCTTTGATGTCTTTTAAATAAGGTTGTAATGCGAAATAACCCGAAGAACGAAAATAACCAACAACAGCATGAAAGGCATATAAATCCTTCATGTTTTCAATGATGCCTTTAAACTTATCGAATAAATTTCTTTCGTTTGTATTTGTGAAGAATTTTGTGGACATAATTTCTCACAGTAGTAATTGTCAACATATATAGAAGTTACAAGAAAAATTTAAAGAATGAAACATTCAATATATCATACAACCCTGAAGTTTATGTGATTGTATATAGGCGGCTAACAACGTGCGTAATGGACGCCCAAACTAAAAAAAGAAAATAGCTTCGTGAAATTTGTGTATTTTGAGCCTTGGTGGTATCAATTTAACCGAAAGCCTGACGCATAGTTGCCAGACTTTTGGGTATTGCAGTGCGGTAATCTTCTTCCCCCTCGAATTCGATGGAAATGTATCCCTTGTACTGATGTGCTTTCAGTATACCGGCGATGCGGGCATAATCCAGTTCCAGCGTATAATACGTTCCGCCACCATGGTATGTTTTTGCCTGAACGAAGACCGTATACGGGGCGATCATTTCCAGTTTGTCATAAGGATCTTCCAGAAAATTACCCGTATCCATCAATATCTGCAACCATGGTGAATCGACGGCTTTTACGATGCGGATCAGACCTTCAGGCGTACGTCCCAGGCCCCAGTGATTTTCCAGTGCCAGGGTTACACCGCATTTTTCCGCCACAGGCAGGCATTTTTCGATACTTTCGATGACCCAGGGAAAGGCGTCATCTTCCGTATATCCTTCAAGGGGCGGTTCGATGCCGCGGTTATCCATCAGTTCGCTGAAACTCTTTGTCGTACCCCATCGGCCGGTATTCAACCGCATGCAGGGTATGCCAAGCTTGTAAGCCATTTCGATCATTTTGATCGTATGGTCGATATTTTTCTGTCGCTTTTCGTTCTCCGGTGTGACGAATCCCTGGTGAATCGATAATCCGCACAGGGCAACGCCGTTGACCAGCGCGCGTCGTTTCAATTCCTGAAGGTAGGCATCATCCTCCCGGTGCATCTGGATATGCAGAAGGTCGAGGCCATCAAAACCCATTTCGGCCGCCAGGTCGATGCATTTTTCCATCGTGAATTTTAAACCCTCTTTGAAACGCCAGAACGAATAGGTGGCCAGGGCAATCGGATTTCCGTGACCTGCTGTCACGGCTTTTTTTTCATCAGAATGCGCCTTTTGCCCGATAAGCGGTATGGCAGCCAGTCCGGCCAGAGCGCCGTTCCGCATGAAGTGTCTCCGTTTCATGATATCCCTTTCCTTCTTTTTCGTAAAACCATCACATTTCCGACAATGATGAGAACGACCCCGGTAACAGCCGACAGATTCCATTGATATCCCTCAAAAACAGTGGATAACACCAGTGCTATCACCGGAATGACAAGTGTGGCATAAGCAACTTTGTCTGCCCCGATCCGTCCCAATAGTGTCAGATAACTCCAAAAGGCGATAACAGAGCCAAAAACCGACAGGTAAAGGAGTGAGCTGATATAAGCGAACGACGGATCAAACACAAGTGGCTTCCCCATCATCAGGGCTATAATAAGCATCAGAAGGCTTCCGTACAACATGCCAAATGCGTTTGCCTGCACAACGGGTATCTTTTCGCGCTGTAAATAGGCGGATATGATATTGCCCAACGACGCAGTTACGGCGCCGGTCAGGGCCAGTAAAAAACCCAGAACCGTCATATCAGAGAGGTTAAAATGCATCAGCTCATTCCTGAATATAAGGGCCACACCAGCAAATCCCATAATGGCGCTGATGACCACATGAGAGCGTATTCTGGATTTCAGGAATAAGGCCCCGAAAAATATATTTAAAAAAATGATGGTCGAAAACACAATGGCAACAAGCCCGCTTTTTACATACTGTTCAGCCATATAAACCAGCCAGTAATTAATGCCGAACAGGCATGTTCCGAGAAGGAAAAGAATGCCGTGCTGCTTCCAACTATACGTCAGGTTCAAACGTGAGAAATAGCTGTAAACCAGCAGCAGAATGGCTGAGAAAATGAACCGGTAGAACACGGATAGCAGCGGATCCACAATCCCGAGCTGAAACGTAATAACCAGCCAGGTGGACCCCCAGATCAAAACGGGGATGGCGAAAAGGATCAGGTGCTTCAATAGGATTCCTTATCGGAGTCGTAATTATAAAGTAAGAAGTAAAAAGTAAGAAGTAAGAATGCAAACATTTTACTTCTTAATACTTTATTCCTAATTTTTACTTCTTACTTCCTAAATATCCAGCTTACATGCGATGACTGTATCATTTTATAATTAGGAATTTCCCCGATTGAAATCCAAATTCGGGTGTACCGAGGCGGTAAAAGTATAAACCGCTGCTCCAGGTTGTGGCCCGCAGCCTGTACTGACCGGCACCCGGCCCGGATGTCCAGCGGTCGCTGAAACATTCCTGTCCCAGGCTGTTATAGACCGCTAACGTTAATTCACTGCTGCGTGGCAGCGCGTAACGAATAATCGTCTGACCGTTAAACGGATTCGGGTAATTGCCCAGTAATTTAAAATCACTGAGCACAATTCCGCTTTCCGGTTCTATCGCTGTCACGTCGAATTCGAAAAAGTCCATGATCCGTTCCAGGAGCGCCCGTTTTTCATCAGGCTGGTAAATGGTTTCGAAGGGAAATCCCAAATAGACCAGCTTCCCGGGCGCGGTCCCTTCTTCGAATGTTCCTTCGAAACAGACACCGGCCAGCTTATCGTTTGCATAATAAAACGCCTCTTCGCCTCCGGACAAGGCGGCGAGCGCATCCGGATAATCCTCCTGATAGACGCCATGCGTCCCATCGTCATAATGAAGGGTCAGACCTTCAAAAGGGGTGTCTGCGGCACCGTTGACGGTGTATGATCCCGCGTCATCCTCTTTATAATCTGCTTTAAGATAAGTGTTAAAAAATGCACGATCCTCTGAACTGCCCCGGTAATCTAAATCCCATCCAATTTCAGAGCCGCTGACGAACAGATAACCTCCCGATTTCAGATAGGCGGATACCAGATCCTGTTCATCCGCGTCGAATGTCTCGTCGGCTGTACTCTCGTCGCCCAGGAACCAGATAACGGCCTTATAATCCGCCAGTTCGACGGTGCCGTTTAAAAGCGCATCGTTCGATGCTGTTTCAAAAGAGATATCCATCTCACTGAGAAGCAGTCCGTACTCCGCGGCGAAGGGATGGTAAACAGAATTCCAGCTTCCACTGGTGGTGGCGGTCCGGTCGAAACCATCAACAATCAGTATTTTAGAAGCAGAGGTTCCTGCAAATGCCCCGTAAGTGTCTGAAGGTAATCCTTCCGTATGATCTGTATCGGAGGCGATGCTGTTCAGTTTAAAAAACCGTCGATCACGCACTGTAGAATCCATGGAATAAGTAGAAACGTTGATATTGAGCATTAAACCGTCGGACCAGTTCGAACCATTGGGGGAGTCAGAAAGTTTTACGGCGCTGATATCCTCCGTTTCCTCCAGCTGCCATAAAATCTCAAAATTGTCACTGATATGAACGAAGTCGAGCCGCGGTTGGGGAATGTTTCCCGGCGTACCTTTCATATTGATATAGTAGCGCGGTGTATAACTGGAAAGCGCGGCATAACTGTAATTTTTATACGAAACACGCCAGTTGTACCCGGCTGCTTCCACCAGGCGGATGGTGCCATCCTCATTGTGCTGTACAATAAGACGGACATGACCGATAATATGGGCCGCATCCCCGGGCCGTGTCTGTTCCCAGTTGTCGTATGGCAGCGTGATCGCATCGTCCATCATGCGTGTTGAATAATGAGAAGGTAACTTCCAGCAGCGGGATACAAATCCGGAGCAGTCCACACCGACAGCCGATGGTGTACCACTGCTTTTGCCGGTATACCGGTCACCGGCATATTTACCATTGGCGATACCATCTGCAAACTGATCGATAGTCTGAAAACCGCCCCATTTATAGGGCACTTTTTCATGGGTACCGACGGTAACCCAGGAGGGTGTTTCCACCTGGTAACCATAATCATCGGTTATGAGTCCGTTTGTAATATTGTCTGTCCCGCAGGTCCAGGTCAGTTGAACATAAGCATCACCGGTTGCCAGTGCCTCCTCCGGTGTCACTTCCGGAAAATCGTCAACAGCATCGGTTTTTAATGTCACCGGGTTATCAAGCAGGAACCATCTTTCATCAGCGAAAGCGTCAAAATTGGAAAGGGCATAACAGGATTCCGGATAGGTATATGTTTTCATCGTATTCATACGGAGATCCCAGCGCATGATCGCCATTCCGTTTTCTTCAGAAAGCGCGTGATATAAGAGCCCGCTTTCCGACACAACAATATCATTCCGGATATAAGCGTACCCCGTCGAAGGCAGATGCAGGGCAGCCATAAGGTTTCCCGACGGATCGTACTTACGCACCTCCCGTCGTATTTTCAGTGGCACATGCGTAATAAACTGCTCGGTCAGCAGATAAAGATTGCCGGCATTGTCCGATCCCACCCATTGAACACTGGCCAGGTCTCTTTCGGGAAAGTCAATTGAAAACATCGTTTCTTTCTGGTTGGTCTGCCGGAAAACCTTTGCCCGGGCATTATTTTCCTTTACCGTTTTTACTGGAACTGTTTTCAGAGAGGCCTGCTCTGTTTGCGCAGGTTCAGGCGATTGACCGGATGAAATCTTCCAGGATTGCAGGCCATCCCGGACAATATACCCTTTATCCAAGACTTCCAGCTCATCACATCCTTCCGGGACCGCGTAGAGTCTATGGAGTTTGCCCCTATGAAAAGTTTTGAGTGCGCGGTTCTGGTTATCGAGAATTGAGATCGTATCGCCCCTGACGTGAAATGCCTGGGGTCCGTAACGCCCTTCCGGTAAGGTACTGTAACCGATGCCTGTATCTTCCGCAGACCACGGCAGTCTGAGGATCACATCATAATCCTCAGCGGCTATATATGAAACAGAACTGAACATGAAAAGTGTCAGAATCTGTGTCCATACTTTGAAACGGGTTGTCATAATAAATCCTGTATTTAAAGTGTTACTTCCCTGCGTGGAAAGAATATAGTGATTTTCAGCGACTAATGCCTAGTAAAAGGTTGATGCCGGTGCACTCTGGAGAACTCTTTTCTCACACGAAGATCCACAGAGGAGACGCGGAGAACCACTGAGGAATAATCAGTTTTAAACCAGTTGGTGTATTGTCTTTCATGTTAATATCAGCAAGGCCAGGGTGCCTAATCATCTTATTTATATGTTTTTCTCCGTGTAACTCCGCGCCTTCTCTGTGTTTCTCAGTGTAATCCTTGGTTTATTTGGCAATTCCCTCGATTATGGCAATGCCTTCATCGGTCGGGATAATGCGTTTTAATTGAAAGCCCGTTTGTTCAAGAAGCGCCTTGTACTCCGCCTCCGTTCGTTCCCTGCCGCCGGTCATCGTCAGCATCTCCATGTCCAGTAGCTTGGCCACAGAGGGTGTGTTTCCGGGAGGAATGATCATTTCGATGATTAATATCTTTTGACCGGCCCCAAGAGCGTCGTGACTCTGTCTCAGGATCGTAAGGCATGTATCATCCGGCCAGTCATGAAGAATATTTGAAAGCAGGAGCGTATCGAATCCGGATGGAATGGATTCAAAGAAATCACAGTCAATAACCCGGCAACGATCAGACAACCCGGCCTTATCTATCGCATCACGGCATGGTCCGGTCACGAATGCCAAATCAGCCACGGCACCTTCCAGTAATGGCTGCGCGTTGAGAATGGCAATCATCAGGGCACCGGTGCCACCACCGACATCAAGGATTCTTCGCGAACCATTGAAATCATAAGAATCGAGAATGGCACGGTGGCTGGTTGCCGCTTTGACGGCATTGGCCTCATTAAAAACAACCGCGGCTTCCGGATTCTGTTCCAGCCATGCGCTTAAGGGCATCCCGAATGATTTTTCGAAAGGTGTTTCACCGGTTTTAATACCTTCCATAAAATACCGCCAGGCTTCGTCACTCCATTCCGCATTGAACATAATGGCTGCGGAGCGCAGAAGCCCGCTCTTAAGAAATGCGGACAACGGGGTTTGTAAAAATATTTCATTTTCCTGTTCACGGAAAATACCAACGCTTGCCAGTGCACGCATAACCCTGTAAAGGGAAGGTGCGTGCGTGCCGGTTATCCGGGCAATGTCTGAAATGGATTGGGGTCCCTCCGATAGCATATCAGGGATACCCAGTCTGGCTGCAACATAGAGCGGTTTGCTGATCCAACGGCCAATAATGAACTTCATGAGTTGTGCCTGTGGAGGGAGTTCTTTTTCGTACATGGTGTTTCTCCTTTATTCATTAATGTTCTTCTGCTGTTTCCAGTTCTCTCATACATATGAGATGGGGATCGGTGGGGTGGGCTATTTACATAACGGTTTATAATTGAGTCCCCTCCGAAAAGTACGATGGTGTCATGCTGAATTAATTTCAGCATCTCTAACTTCAATACAAACAGTGGATCCCGAAACGAGTTCGGGATGACAAGTCCGCAATTAGCACTTATTGGAGTGGACTCATAATTAAAAAAGAAAAAGGGATGATTTTTCCGGAATGAATAAAGTACAGGTAAAGTTGAAGTTGAGTTATAATGGAATGATATTATATTATAAAGAGTTGAGTTTATTTTGTCAAATAATTAATCAGGAATATTCCTACGAGCAGCAGGAGAAAATTTATGAGTGATACAGTTGAAAAAATTCCAATTTTCCCTCTGGGCGTTGTATTGTTGCCGGGATTGAACATGCCCCTGCATATTTTTGAGGAACGTTATAAGTCCATGATCAATAAATGTCTTGAAGAAGAGAAGGAATTCGGTATTGTGCATTATGATGGATCCAGGCTGCAATCGACAGGCTGTCTGGCACGTATCAAGCGGGTGACGAAATGTTACCCGGATGGTCGGATGGATATTGCGACCATTGGGACCCGGCGTTTTCAAATAAGAGAGATCCTCGAGGAGAAGGTTTATATGGAAGCCCGGGTACGTTTTTTTGATGATCATGATTTAAATAGTACATCGTTCGATACAGTGCTGCACAATAAAGCGGTTGGCCTCTTATTTCGTATCGCGGAATTAACCGGTTCGGAGCCTGTTAATTTGTCTGTGACGGGTATTACACCGCAACAATTATCATTCATAATTGCAGGCAGCTCCGGTTTCACCGTTAATGAAAAACAACGCTTTCAGGAGATGACGTCTACTTCCGAACGTCTTGAAAAGGGTATCGCAGCATTGGAAAAAATCGTTGAACGGATTCAGATAAACCTGGATATTCGAAAAATTGTCGGCGGAAACGGACACTTGCCGGAATTATTACCATAAATTAAAAAACAGGTAAGAATCCCTTTCATATTTATGGTTTAAATATGTATATTTAGAGAAAAATTTCATAAGCGTATTACATCTTTACAGGTGAGTTATATATGAAAAATGAATATCAGGAAAGACACATCGGACCACGCGGTGGCGATGTTGAAGAGATGCTGAAGGTTACCGGCGTATCCGGTCTCGATGAGCTGATCGATGAGGCCGTTCCCCGTACTATCAGGACGAAAAACCCGTTATCTTTACCGGATGCCGTAAGCGAACATATCTATTTAAAAGATTTGCAGCAAAAAGCCCGTGCGATCGATGTCTTTAAATCCTATATAGGGCTTGGGTACTATGACACCATCACACCCTCTGTAATAAAACGGATGATTTTTGAGAATCCGGGGTGGTATACACAATACACGCCTTACCAGGCGGAAATATCTCAGGGGCGCCTGGAGGCCCTGCTGAACTTTCAGACGATGATCATGGATCTGACGGGTATGGAAGTAGCCAATGCGTCACTCCTGGATGAAGGTACTGCCGCGGCGGAAGCAATGACCATGCTGTTCCGCCAGCGTAACCGTGAAAAGAAAAAACGTGATGCCAATCGCTTTTTTGTTTCAGATGCCGTTTTTCCTCAAACGCTTGATGTCCTGCAAACCCGTGCCGAACCGCTCGGCATCGAAATTGTTACCGGGGATTCCGGAACTTACGTTTTTGATGAAATGGATTTTGGCGCTCTCTTGCAGTATCCGGGAGAAGCCGGGGCGGTCAACGATTATTCAGCTTTTATCGAAAAAGCCCATGCCGAAGGGGTGCTGGTAACGGTAGCGGCCGATATCATGAGCCTGGTATTGCTTAAATCACCCGGTAGCATGGGTGCCGATGTCGTGGTTGGTTCCAGTCAGCGCTTCGGCGTTCCGATGGGGTATGGCGGGCCGCATGCGGCCTATTTCGCCACGCGTGAGGAATACAAGCGTCAGATACCGGGCCGGATTATCGGTGTATCCATTGACCGGTACGGAAACAGTGCCTACCGGATGGCTCTGCAAACCCGGGAACAGCATATCCGCCGGGAAAAAGCGACATCCAATATTTGTACGGCCCAGGCCCTTCTGGCAATTATGGCAGGCATGTACGCGGTATATCATGGTCCGCAGGGGCTGCGGGAAATTGCTACAGATATTCATAAAAAGGCCTGCGGCCTGAATAAAGCCCTTTCTGATCTTGGTTATGAACAAGTCAACCATAATTTCTTTGACACATTAAGGATAAAGGTTTCGAAAGACGTCGTATCCCTGATTAAACAGAAATCACAGCGGGCAGGCATGAATTTCAGATATTTCGATGATAACCATATCGGTATTGCGATCGATGAAACCACCGGTACCGGAGAACTGAATGAAATCTCAACGCTGTTTGCCGAAACGGCAGGCAAAAATCCACCTGAAATCCGGTTGGAGAATTTAAAACAATGCCTGCCGGAAATCCTTATACGTGATGACGCGATTCTCCTGCATCCGGTATTCAACGAACATCATTCCGAGACAAAAATGATGCGTTATATCAAACGCCTCGAGAACCGCGATCTTTCCTTAACAAATTCAATGATTCCTCTCGGTTCCTGCACGATGAAACTGAATCCGGCAACGGCTATGTATCCGGTAAGCTGGCCGCAGTTTTCCGGGATTCATCCTTTCGTGCCGGAAGAACAGGTGAAGGGATATAAGCAGATTATCGATGAGCTGGAATCCTACCTGAATACACTTACCGGTTTATATGCGACGTCACTGCAGCCGAATTCCGGGGCACAGGGAGAATATTCAGGGCTGATGGTGATTCGTGCCTACCAGAAAAGTATCGGTCAGGGGCACCGCCAGATCACGCTGATACCCAGTTCGGCACACGGCACCAATCCGGCTAGTGCTATTATGGCCGGTATGGACGTAGTGATTGTCAATTGCAATGAAACCGGCGATGTGGATCTCGAAGAGCTTAAACAGAAAGCGAAGACGCACAGGGATAACCTGGCCGCCCTGATGATAACCTACCCCTCCACGCACGGTGTGTTCGAGGAAGGCATTCAGGAAATGTGCCGGATTATCCATGAAAACGGCGGACAGGTCTATATGGATGGGGCCAATATGAATGCACAGGTCGGACTGACCAATCCGGGACTGATCGGGGCGGATGTCTGCCATCTGAATTTGCATAAAACCTTCAGTATCCCCCATGGCGGCGGCGGTCCCGGTGTGGGACCTATCTGTGTGGCAGAGCATCTGGCACCCTTCCTGCCGGGACACCGATATGCACGAACAGGCGGTGAAAAAGCCATATCCGCGGTCGCTTCGACACCCTGGGGAAGCTCCAGTATATTGCTGATTTCCTATGCTTACATGAAAATGCTCGGGAAGACGGGGGTGACGGAAGCCAGCCGGTACGCTATTCTGAATGCAAACTATATTAAATCCAGACTGGAGAAGTATTATCCGGTCTTGTATTCCGGAAAAACAGGACGCGTCGCCCATGAATTGATTTTTGATTTGCGCGTATTCAAGAATTCTTCCGACATCGATGCAGAGGATGTCGCAAAGCGCCTTATGGACTATGGATTTCACGCGCCAACCATGTCCTGGCCGGTGCCTGGTACGATCATGGTCGAACCAACGGAGAGTGAATCGAAGGATGAGCTGGATCGTTTCTGCAATGCCATGATAGCAATTTATGAGGAGATTAAGGAAATTGAGAACGGCGTTGCGGACCGGGAGGATAATGTCCTCAGGAATGCACCGCATACGGCTGCCGAAGCGGCGAGCGATGACTGGACGCATCCCTACTCGCGTCAAAAAGCCGTTTACCCCATATCATTTCTGAAAGAACATAAATTCTGGCCGGCGTCCGGCAGAATCGATAATACGTATGGTGACAGGCACCTGGTATGTGCCTGCCCGCCGATTGAAGCGTATATGGAAGAATAGGCTTATAATTATTCGATGGCTACCCAGACGGAGCACCAGCCCTCCGGATGAATAGGGCCTTTCATAATTTCGCAGCCACCGCATTGCGAGCCGGGCTCGGGCTCGATCCACAGAGCGCAATTTTTACAGAGCTCCTCCGGATTTGGTGATGTAGCGACATACTCGAATTCTTCGCGAACGGCTTTCTCTTCGTCCGTAAGACCGGAAAGATCGGCGCAGGGATCCTCAGCAGGCTTTTTTTCCGTTTCTGCTTTTTTCTCTGAAGAACCGCATGCGCTTAGAAGGGCACCTGAGCTCAGTACAACACTGCTGATGACACTCATTACCTTAAGGAATTCCTTGCGGGTCCATTCCTGTTTCATTTTAAGCTCCTTTTTGTTTAATGGCAGAATTTATCAGCCACCCGGAATATAATCATATTAATTCCTGTTACAAAAGATGTTGTTACACTATTTGAATTTTTATGATGTTATCATTTTTTATACCCCCTGACTATTATTAGCTTTTAAAATGCCTCTGAAATAATCATTTCAGAAAACCCTCGTACTGAATTTTTCAATTAACTAAAAGACGAACCCGAATGTTCAATAAACATAAGGATATGCGTATTACCATGAAATATACTACCAATGAAATAAATGAGATAAATGAAGCCACACTTGTATCGGATTTGCCTGATACCATTGTAGATAACGGCAATGGCTGGGAATCCATAAACGATGTGGAAATTCCCGATGCCCTGAAAGAGGAAATATCGCCGGATCATCTGAAACACCGGCACTTCAATGATACACCGTTCTGGCAAAAAATACCCGCATTTAAAAATGTTTCGCGTGAAGAATTTCTGGATGTGAAATTCCAGAACAAGCATTCCGTCACGGAAGTAGGGCACTTTGAAGAATTACTGGGTGATCTGATGGATAAGGATTTCCTGGCCGATATTCAGAAGGGGATGTCGGAAGCGCCGATGAATATTCGGATATCACCCTATATTCTCAGCCTGATTGACTGGGATAATCCTTACAGCGATCCGTTACGCCGTCAGTTTGTACCGGTTTCATCGACCCGGATAAAGGATCATCCCCGTTTGACGCTGGATTCGCTACACGAACAGGATGATTCGCCGGTCCTGGGACTGGTGCACCGCTATTATGATAAGGCATTGTTCCTGCCGCTGGATGTATGTCCGGTATACTGCCGGTTTTGTACACGCAGTTATGCCATCGGAGGTAATACCGATCAGGTGACCAAGCTCAGTTTTCGTCCCCTGCCCAAAAAATGGTATAAAGCCTTCGCTTATATCGCATCCCGTCCCGAAATCGAGGATATCGTGATTTCCGGTGGTGATACATTCATGCTGGCGCCTGTTCGTATCCGTCAGATCGGTGAAATGCTGCTGTCCATTCCCCACGTCCGCCGGTTGCGCTTTGCCAGCAAGGGTCCTGCCGTCATGCCTATGAAAATTCTGACCGATACGGAATGGACGGATGCACTTGTCGATGTGGTACAGCAGGGAAGGGATAAAGGTAAAGAAGTGGTATTGCACACCCATTTCAACAGTCCCAATGAAATCACCCAGATCACATATGATGCGATGCTGCACCTTTTTAAACGAGGCGTCAAGATTCGTAACCAGAGCGTACTGATCCGCGGCGTTAATGACCGTGTGGAAGACATGGCCCACCTTGTGAAAAAACTGTCCGTTATGAACGTTCAGCCTTATTATGTCTACCAGCACGATATGGTCAAAGGTGTTGAAGAATTACGTACGCGCCTGAAGGATTCGATCGAGCTGGAACGGAATATCCGCGGCATCACGGCCGGTTTCAATACACCGGTATTCGTTACGGATGCCCCCGGAGGCGGAGGTAAACGGGATATTCACAGTTACGATTATTATGATGATGTAACCGGAATCAGTGTTTATCGCAGTCCAAGTGTGAACAAGGAAAAGATTTATCTCTATTTTGATCCGGTCGATCTGCTCCCGGAAGAGGGCCGGAAACGGTGGGAAGATCCTGAAAACCATACGGACATGATTAATGAAGCCATCCGGGCCAGCGGAAACCAGGATATGCGTCTCGCCATCTAGAGGCTTGTTTCCCGATATGTTTTCGCATTGAATGCCACGGGTGTGGCATTGTCAACGGAGCCTGAAAAAATAATCGTGTAAATGTTTTGCGATAAAAAGGTAACCGGATCGATATCGAGATCCGGGATGGCATCTTCCATGCCTTCCACCGAAAAGTGAAAGCTGCCGGCAACGACCTTGAGGTAAGCCGTATGGTCAAGATGTTCGAGGACCGGGATTTCGACCCGGTTATCTTTTTCCGTAATTTGTAACGCCCCTGCATCACCGGCAAGGTGAACGATACGGATAGAGGCATAACCACTGTCGGGAACGGCAAGCGTGTCGTTTAAAACCATCAGATCCGGACTGATAGTCGATTCGTAATCATAGGCAATGATCGTGTATTTCTTGTTTTCCTCAACGGTGAAGCTTGCAGCGGAAACAGCGATATTCGTATTTGTCAGATACATTTTTGCATCCCTGTCACCCGCGACGAAGTCATAGTATCCATATTGATTTCCATATGTCGTGGCATACTTAACAACATAATAATTGTCTTCATAAAGATCACGGAATGTTATATCAATCTCATCCGTGCTTGCGGCCGAATGGATGATGCGCACCTCTCCCCGTTGTTGGCTGGATGTCGTTTCCTGCCCTTCTGTCGATGCGACCGGGTCATCACACCCGGTAAAAATAATGGTACTCAGTAGTAAAAAAATGACTATATATCGAATCATACAATTTCTCCGGAATGTTTGCGTTTTCCTGTAATTACTATTTTATGACATGAAATGCAAGCTTATTCCCTGCCCTCGGCCATTTGCTGGTAAAGAATCACCGTTTTCTATTTTTGGAACATGTTTGTCATGTTTTTATTAAATTGCATAACAGAGAAACTGAAAAGGTCGCGTTGGCGCATGTTGCTGTCAATCCCCAAAAAACGCGTATATATCGTCGATATCATCATAGCCCTGGTCTGTATTGCCGGATTCCGGCAGGTTTATGACAAAGGGGGATTGGAATGGGTCTTGCAGTACAGTGATCAAGGCGTTCAGGTGCTGTCAACTACGGGCATGAAACCGGGATCGTCCATTCAGGAGGGTGACTATATTCGCAGTGTTAACGGTCATGCGGTTCTCACACCCGAAGATCTGGAATTTCTGTTTGACGCGGAAAAGCCGGGTAACTTCGTAACGATCACCGTGGATCGAAAGGGTATTTTTTATACGCTACCCGTTGAGTTGACCAGGATCAATTCTCTTTCATACCTCACCATTCTCTTTCTGACGGGAGCCATATTTTTCACCATTGGGCTGGTCGTTCTGTACAAACGGCCGGAAGGCGAGTCTGTTGCACTTATTTTCCATTGGATTTCCATGACCGTCAGTATTCATATTATGACGACCTTTGGCAGCTATGAAACGGATCCGGCCTTTACCGGATACGTTCTGCGGATGATATTTTTTCTTGCTTCTGTTTTCACACCGGTCTTGTTCCTGCATTTCAGCCTGTTATTCCCCTGCGAAAAATGGACCCGTTACCTGAAAACAATACGGGGTATGTATGCCATTTCAATCGTTTTCTTTGTTGCGCTGTCTTTCCTGTTTATTCAGGCAGCGCGTATACTTTCCATCAGCCGTTTTCATGATTTCATGCTGGTGTACAATGTCGGACGCTGGTTCTTTGCCCTGTGCCTGATTCTGGGTGTCGCCAACATGTTTCATTCGTATCGGACGGCACGGGAGGAGGGGGAGCGCCGAAAATTGCGCTGGGTGATTCTGGGACTTGTAATCGGTCCGCTCAGTTTCGGACTGTTATGGCAGATCCCGCAAACAGTAACCTCACAGGCCCTGGTACCCGAAGAGGTTCTGCTGATATTAACGGCTTTAACACCGCTGACCTTTGCCATCTCCATTGTCCGATATCATCTTTTTGATATCGATGTAATCTTCAATCGCGGTACGGTTTATTTTTTTGTATTAGCGCTTGTTATGGCTGTCTA
Organism: uncultured Calditrichota bacterium; assembly: GCA_964410215.1. Classification (GTDB taxonomy): domain Bacteria; phylum Calditrichota; class Calditrichia; order Calditrichales; family CAYPHA01; genus CAYPHA01. Next base: position 24,409 of record CAYPHA010000027.1, read on the forward strand.
TTCCGTTATCGTGGGTTTCACCGCCCTTTTGCTCGGTACGCTGACGATCCGCGCATCGATTATCGCTTCCGGCATTGCCGCCGTGATGGTCGCGTTGCTTTTCGAACCCGCACGTAAAGGGATTCAACGATTCGTGGACCGGCGTTTTTTCCGTGTGCGTTATGATTACCGTTTAGCCCAGCAGGAATTCATGACTTCCATGAGTGGTTTTATGGATAGCGGATTAATGGCCCGGTATATCGTCCGGAAGATAAATGACATCCTGCAACCGGAAGCTGTTGCCCTCGTCACTTATAATCCGGAGCAGAACAGCTGGAATCAGGTCAGCGAGATCAATATGTCCGGCGTTACCAGGGATGTGCTGGACAGGTTGTCTGCATATACCAGTCGTTCGATGCATTCTGTTCTGGCTGTAAACCGGTGCCTGGAACCCGGCATTGGTTTTTATGATTTAGAGGGTGAAATGACAGGGGAGAAAACCATTGTCATTGCTTTGCCGGTGCGGCTTCAAAAGGAGGAGCTGTCCGGATTTCTGCTGATGGGTGAGAAGAAATCAGGTACGCGTTATTCTATGGAAGATGTGGATCTGTTGAAGTCTGTACTAAACCAGTATGCAGCAGCGATTGAACGCATTCGCCTTCAGCGTGATCTCCTGCTCAAACACGAAGAGATGCGCAGGCTTGATGAGCTGAACCGGATAAAATCATTTTTCGTATCCAGTGTTTCCCACGACCTGCAGACGCCGCTGACATCCATTAAAATGTTTGCGGAGATGCTCCGATCGGGTAAGCCCTTATCAGTGGAAGAACAGAATGAATACCTCGCCATTATTCAGGGCGAAACGGAGCGGCTTTCGCGACTGATTAATAATGTTCTCGACTTTTCACGGATAGAGAGAGGGATAAAGTCCTATAATTTTTCCCGCATGGATCTCATACAGGTTGTAAATGAGGTGCTGCGGGTGATGCGCTACACGATAGAACAGAATGGGTTTCAAGTGCAGGCAGCGCTTCCGGCGGAGAAAATCATCCTGAAGATCGACAGAGATGCCATCGCAGAAGCGCTCATGAATCTCATCTCCAATGCGATAAAATATTCGGAGACTGTCAAGCATATGCGCATAGCGGTTCATAAGGAAGACGATTATGTGGTTTTATCGGTTCAGGACAGGGGCATTGGAATCGATGAGAGTGAAAAAGAAAAAATATTCACTACCTTTTACAGGTCTGAAGATCCTAAAGTGAAAACGCGGGGTGGCGCCGGCCTGGGGCTGACGCTTGTGCAACATATTGCCGAGGCCCATAAGGGGAAGATATCGGTAGAGAGTAAAACCGGGCAGGGCAGTACTTTTTCGTTATACCTGCCAGAGGGAGATCAATAATGCAACGGATTCTTGTGATTGAAGATGATCCGGCCATCCGGAAGGGATTGACGATCAGTCTTGCTGAAGAGCATTTTGATGTGGATACGTCCGCAGATGGTGAAGAAGGATTCCGTAAGGCATCCTCAGGAAAGTATGACCTGATCCTGCTGGATCTGATGCTGCCGGGCAAAACAGGTGAGGAAATTTGTCAGGGTCTTCGCGAGAATAAAATCGATACACCCATCATCATGCTGACCAGTAAAAGGGAAGAAATCAATAAAGTCCTGGGATTTGAAAAAGGGGCCGATGATTATGTGACCAAACCGTTCAGTGTGCACGAGTTGAAGGCGCGTATAAGGGCGATTCTGCGTCGATCAAAAGGACGGCAGACTTCCACTGAGTCATTCCGGTTCGGCTCGGTCGCTATTGATTTCAGGAAGCAGGAAATGACGCGCGCCGCAAAGCCGGTCAAACTCTCCGTAAAAGAATTTGAAATACTGCATTTTTTTGTCGATCATCCGGGTGAGGTGGTGACCCGGGAAATGCTCCTCGATGAAGTGTGGGGATATGATGTGTACCCGACCACCCGCACCGTTGATACGTTCATTCTGAATATCCGGAAAAAGATTGAAGAAGATCCCTCCCATCCTAAACATCTGATCACCGTCCATAAGGCGGGGTATAAATTCGTTATTTGACAGGTAATGGTTACACGAAGGGCCACGAAGGAGACACAGAGAAACACGAAGTAAATCTTAGGATTGTGCCTGTTAGCGTAATATTTGTTCCGGGATTCTTACTATAGTCTTTGTAAGACTAATCTTAAAAATAGGTTAATTCTTCGTGTAGCTTCGTGTCTCCTTCGTGGCCCTTCGTGTTACTCCATCTTTTGACAAATTTTTGACAGGCATTTTACATCCTCATGACATCATCTCCTTCAACGCTTCGTAGTATGCTACAGAAACGGAAAGGAAACATGTCATGAATATATTACTCATTGCTCCGTCCTCTGGTTACTGGAAAGGTCTGGGAAGAAAAAAGCTGTTTAACGGCAAAACGTTCCGCTTTTCCATGCTCTCCTTATTGACCGTGGCTGCACTGACACCGAAGAAACACCAGGTACGCATCATTGATGAACAGATCGACCTTATCCCTGATGATGATTACGACCTGGTCGGCATAACGGCGATGACGGCAACAGCTCCCCGGGCTTATGCCTTATGCAGGATGTTCCGGCGCAGAGGGATCCCCGTCGTACTTGGAGGTTTCCATGCTACATTCAATCCGGATGAAGCTCAGCAGCATGCGGATACGGTTGTAGCGGGACCGGCAGGAGGTGCCTGGCCGGCCCTGCTGGATGATGCGGAAAAGGGGCGGCTCAAATCCCTGTATCGTGGTGATCCGGACAGTGATATTCCGGGTCTGCTGCCAAAACATCTACTGAACAAAAAAGGATACCTTTCCGTGAATACGATCTATGCGACAATGGGTTGCCGGAATCAATGCACCTTCTGTTCGATTACTTCTTTTTATAAAGGACAGCGCTACAGGAAGGATATAGAGGGTGTCGTAGTAGAACTAAAGGCCTTCAATGAACGGTTCTTTATGTTTATCGATGATAACCTGACCCAGGACCGCGCCTATGCGCTCGCGTTATTCAAAGCAATTGCACCGCTAAAGAAAAAGTGGGTGACCCAGGCGTCCATTGAAATCGCCGATGATCCGGAGATGCTGCACTGGCTCCGGGAATCGGGTTGTGTCGGTGTGTTTATTGGGCTGGAAAGTTTTTCGGAAAGCGCGCTCTGTTCCCAGAATAAAACGATAAAACTGCCGCAATACTATAAACAGGCCGTCAGAAATATACATGATCACGGCATTTTTGTAGAAGCCGGATTGATATTCGGATTTGATACAGACGGTCCGGACATTTTTGAATCCACCCTCAAAATCCTCGATGAAATCGGTATGGATGCCATGCAGGCGTCCATTCTGACACCCCTTCCGGGAACGAAACTGTTTGATGCAATGAGGGATCGTATTGTCGACTATAACTGGGAACATTATGATTATAAATATGCGGTTTTTGAGCCGCAAAACATGTCCAGGGAAGATCTCCGGGCCGGGCTGGAATGGATTAACAAGCGATTTTATTCACCGGCGCGAATCATGCGGCGAGTAATTCAATGGATCGGTATGCCATCCGGCTGGCGTAATTTTTACTTTCCATTATTTCTGAATGTCGCCTACTGGGGCCGTCAGTTCCGATTCCGGGTACAGGGGTATAATCCGGCCCGCAAGATGAAGGCGATGCCTTACGAAGACAAAAAAACCATAACATACAAAACGAAAGTTCAATAATGTCTTTTCTTCTTCCATAATATTTGAGACTTAAATCTTGAGTCCACTCCGAAAAGCACGATAGTGTCATGCTGAATTTATTTCAGCATCTATAAGTTCAATAAAAACAGTAGATCCCGAAACGAGTTCGGGATGACAACTCCGTAAATAGCACTTATCGGAGTGGACTCAATCTTAAACAGAAAACATACTTAATTTTATTAAAAACCTAACAAAAAATCTTCAATTACTGCGTTGTAAATAATTCGCTTTTAATCCATATCACAACCATTTATTGAGGAGGTATTATGTTTTTGAACAGACATTTCCGTTTTGTTCTTTTTTTACTTATCAGTATTTTTTCTGTTGGTCTTTTCGCGCAGGGGCGGTTCAATCCGCGTCAGCCTTTAATGTTTAAACTGGTAATCATACATAATAATGATGGTGAATCACAGTTAATCAATGCCGGCAGTGGTCAGGAAGATTTCGGTGGCGTCGCCCGGTTCAAATCTGTTGTGGACCGTATCAGGATGCTGGCAGAACAGCACAATGCCCATACAATTATGTTATCGTCTGGTGACAATTTTCTGGCCGGCCCCGAATTCAATGCGAGCCTGGCCCTGCCGGAGGATGCTCCATATTACGATGCACGGGCCCTCGACCTGATCGGATATGATGCCATCTGTATCGGTAACCACGATTTTGATTTCGGTCCTGATGTACTTGAGCGTTTTATTACTGACTTCGCGTATACCCAACCAACATATCTAAGCTCGAATCTCGATTTTTCCATGGAGCCGGGTCTGCTCGGACTTCAGAATGCCGGCCGTATAGCTTCCAGTACAGTGGTTTCCTATGGAAATGATAAAGTCGGTGTTGTTGGCGCGACCACACCAAATCTGGATTTTATTTCGAGTCCGCGAAATGTCAAGGTCAATGATGACGTCGTCGGTGCGATCCAGACGGAAGTGGATGCCCTGACAGCGATGGGTGTTGATAAAATCATTGTAATAAGCCATCTGCAGAGTCTCAATGAAGATCTCGAGCTGGCTCCGCAGTTGCGCAATGTCGATGTCATGATCGCCGGTGGTGGTGATGAGCTGCTGGCAAATGATAATTCCCTGCTTATTCCCGGCGATGAAGAAGAAGTCAGCGGGCCTTACCCTCTGGTGGCTGCAGATGCCGAGGGAAATGATATTTATATCATTACCGGTCCCGGAAATTACCGCTACGTCGGCCAGCTGGAAGTTGTTTTCGGCCCTTATGGTGAGGTGCGCAAGATCGGACCGTTCAGCGGGCCTGTTCGTGTTGCCGGTGGTGACTATCTTGACGCTGTTGAGCCGGATCCCCTGGTTCAGGAAATGGTTGTCGATCCGGTGGAAGCATACCTGGAAGACCTCGCTAACAATATCATCGGTGAGTCTGAAGTCGCTCTGGATGCGCGTCGCCCGAATATCCGGATTGCTGAAACCAACGAGGGTAACCTGGTTGCCGATGCTCTTTTATGGCAGGCTAACCAGGTAGCTGCTTCTTTTGCTGTACCTGAAGCTCACGTCGGTCTCCAGAATGGTGGTGGTATCCGTAATGCGAACCTGATACCGGCAGGTCCTATTTCCGAACTGACCACCTTTGACATTCTGCCATTCCCGAACTTTGTTTGTATGATTCCGGGTATTCCGGCTGAACAGTTTAAAGAAATCCTTGAAAATGCAGTATCAAGAGTTGAGTCCGTGAGCGGACGTTTTGCTCAGATTTCGGGTTTTACGTATGTTTGGGATTCCACCGGAACACCCCAGGAACTGGATGATGACGGAAATGTTGTCGTACCCGGAACCCGTGTTGTTGATGTTGTGCTCAATGATGGCACGGTTATCGTTGAAGATGGCGTGGTGGTTGCCACAGCACCGGATATTAACATTGCAACGATCGACTTTCTGGCCAAGGGCGGTGACCAGTATCCGTATCGTGGTGCCGAATTTACCACACTGGGTGTGACGTATCAGCAGGCATTGGCCAATTATATCGTTGAAGATCTTGACGGGTTGATCAGCGCCGCGGATTATCCGGAAGGCGGTGAAGGACGCATAACTATCCTGGATGCTGCTGACACAGAAACGCTTGACAGAGGTTATACCAGCATCGATGGTTTTGAGAATAGTGTACCCACGGAATTCGTAGTCAAACAGAATTATCCGAATCCGTTCAATCCTTCGACCGTTATCCGTTATGGATTGCCGGAAGCCGGTGATGTGCGTATCAGCGTGTATAATGCGGTTGGTGAGAAAGTGGCTCTGCTTTATGACGGTGCACAGGCAGCCGGTTATCACGAAGTCGCATTTTCCGGATCGCAGTTTTCCAGCGGTGTATACTTCTACATGCTGGAAGCAGGCGGCCTGAAGCAGGTGAAGAAGATGTTGCTGGCGAAGTAGTACTATGATTATTGTGATTAAATGATTACTATGATTAAGGTCAATAGTCTTTAGTCTTTAGTCTTTAGTCTTTGGTCCTTAATCTTTTTTCTTTTTTCTTTTTTCTTTTTTCCTTTTTCATATTTTTCCCCCTTATCTTCCCGTAAATGGAAGGTTCGGGGGATTTTTTTATTCATCAAAACTATAATCAAAAGCACTTTACTTAATTTACAGAAATAATCTTCCTTTCTCGATTGTTTAGGAATTTGATTATTTGTACAAAATCCAACAGGGGGATTCATGGCAAACCAGACGCCATCGCAGAAAAGACGTTTTTCAGACAAATTGCTTGACTGGATTGAAAAATCCGGTAATATCCTGCCGGACCCGGCTATGTTGTTCTTTGCCGGTATGCTGATCGTATGGGTGCTGTCCTATATTTTTTCTCATGTCTCTTTTGCCGAGATTGACCCCCGGTCAGGCCAGCCGCTGCAAATCATCAATTTACTCACCGGCGTCCGGCTTGCGGATTTCGTTTCCAATATGGTATCCACTTTCATCAACTTCGCCCCGCTCGGTGTGGTGCTGGTTGCCGTTCTCGGTGTGGGCGTCGCCGAGCAATCCGGTTATGTGAACACCGGGCTGAAAATTATGCTGCGCATTACGCCCAGATCTTTGCTGACGCCCATGATCCTGGCAGTGGGTATTGCCAGTCATTCTGCCGCCGATGCCGGTTATGTTCTGGTCGTGCCTCTCGGGGGAATCATTTTCTATGCGGCCGGGCGGCATCCGCTGGCGGGTATTGCGGCAGCCAATGCCGGTGTCGCCGGTGGTTTCAGTGCTAATTATGTTATTTCCGCTCTGGACGTGATTCTGCAGGGATTTACCCAGTCGGCCGCACAGATTATCGATCCCGGTATCCAGGTGAACCCACTGTGCAATTACTATTTCACAACGGCATCGAGTTTCCTGATTATCGGTATCGGCTGGTTTATAACGGACCGTGTCCTGGAGCCGAGATTGCAGAGGCATACACCGCTGGATGATGGTATCGAACAGGAAGACATGGAACATGTCGAAAAAAAGGAATGGAGCGGTTTTATCGCAGCCACCGCCACCGTCGTTATTGGCCTTGGTCTACTGGTCATAGCCGTCCTGCCGGCAACGTCGCCTTTACGTGATGCGAACGGCAGTCTGACATCGTTCCGGGCACCTTTTATGCGCGGGTTGATACCCTTTATTTTTCTGGCCTTTATCCTGCCGGGTGTCGTCTATGGTTTTGTGGCGGGTACGTATCGGAAGGCCAAAGATGTTGTGGATGCTATGACAAAAGCCATGAACGGCATGAGTTACTATATCGTCATGGCCTTTTTTGCGGCGCTTTTTATCGATGCTTTCAGTAAATCGAACCTGGGGGCTTTGTTTGCCCTCAAAGGAGCCGGCGTGCTGGAATCTCTGGCTATGCCCCGTCCTGTTACCATCGTCGGCATTATATTGTTAACCACCCTGATCAATATCTTTGTCGGATCGGCCTCTGCGAAATGGGCTTTGCTCGCACCCGTGTTTGTACCGATGCTGATGCAGGTCGGTATTTCACCTGAACTGACCCAGGCAGCCTATCGTGTGGGTGATTCTTCCTCGAATATCGTCACCCCCCTCAATCCCTACCTGCCTCTCGTGGTTGTATTTGCCCAGCGTTATGTAAAATCAACGGGTATTGGAACGATCATTTCCATGATGTTTCCTTACTTTATAACCTTTCTGGTGGCCTGGAGTCTGTACTTGCTTGTTTTCTGGGGAGCCGGAATACCGCTGGGTGTGCAGGCGGGATACAGCTATTAAAGATACATCTGCAGCGCTTTGCTGTTTTTCTTGTTACGCAGTTTTGAGAGGGCTTTTTCCTTGATCTGCCGCACACGTTCCCGGGTCAGCTTGAATTTGACACCGACTTCTTCAAGGGTATGGGCTTTTTCACCATTGAGTCCGTAATAGAGCGTAAGAATGCGCGATTCCCGTGCGGACAGGGATTTCAGCACATCGTTGACCTCTTCGACCAGTGAATTACGCATGATGGCCGTATCCGGTTCCGGGAGGTGTTTATTCTCGATGATATCCACGACCCGGTTATTAGAGGAGGCGACCAGCGGGGCGTCCATGGAAATGGGCCGGCGGGCATTCTTGATGGAGATAGCAATCTCACCGGAATCCATATCGAGTATCTGCGCGATCTCATCCGTAGTCGGTTCGCGGTCAAATTCCTGCTCGAACGTGCTCTGCACCTTATTTATCTTGGTAAGGATACCGATGCGGTTCAATGGCAGACGGATCACACGGGACTGTTCTGCTATCGCCTGCAGGATAGCCTGACGGATCCACCAGACCGCATAGGAGATAAATTTAAATCCGCGGGTTTCGTCGAAACGATAGGCGGCTTTAATCAGTCCCAGGTTTCCTTCATTAATAAGGTCTTCAAGGGACAACCCGTTGTTCTGATAAGACTTGGACACGCTGACGACGAAGCGAAGGTTGGCGCTTACAAGCTTTTCAAGCGCTTTTTGATCATTCTGTTTAATTCTACGTGCTAGTTCAACTTCTTCGTCTGGCGTGAGCAGGGGTATTTTTGCGATATCTTCAAGGTATTTTTGAAGCTTATCATTATTTCTATGTGACAATATAAACCGTATCTTTCAAAAAGTATATTCCTGACAATATAAAAAATTAACTATTCTTTTCCAAATTTTATTTCCATTTGGAGAAGTTGTTGAATTATTCTGTTCAGATTGGATATTCATCAAAAGGGTCCGATATCCTACTACAGATTTGAAACGTTCAGATTCGAATAAAGTTCATGTTTTCTGCAGGGGATTCAGGCGACCGCCTCGAGAGCGTGTTTGGAATCAAGCAGCATTTCCATGTCGATCAAGGTCTTTATGGAATTACTCTGTGAAAGCTATCTAAATGGCTTGTGTTGTAGTCGTCAAAAAAAGTGCTGAATTAAGGTTTAATAGCATTTTTTTTTATGACAAGGGTTAAAAAAGGGGTTTACAAAATCGGTTTTAATTGTTACAATCCCATTCTGGATGAAACAGCCCGTTATCATCAAAGACGATTGCGGGAATAATAAACAGCGCCGTAGTGTCTCATATAAATGGGTCATAACCGGTAGAAGGAACCTTTAAAGAAAATGATGGTTTTAAAGCTGAACGCATTCAAGAATTTTCTCCTGGTTTTACAGGATTATGTTCTTATGACGGCGGAAGTTTTCAGTGGAATCCCGAAAATCTGGAAATACCGCCGGGATTTATTCATGGAAATGAACCTTATCGGGGCCCAGTCCTTTTTTATTATCTTTTTAGGCGGTCTTTTTGTCGGTATTATACTGGCGGTTGAGACCGGCAATAAATTCGAGGACTTCGGGGCAAAAGCGCTTGTAGGCAGAACCGTCGTTCTGGGTATGGTCAGGGAGCTTGGTCCGCTGATAACAGGATTGCTTCTTGCTGCCCGTACGGGTGCAAAGAATGCTTCGGAAATCGGCAGCATGAAAATCAGTGAACAGATTGAGGCCCTGAGGGCCTATGGTACGAATCCCGTTCATCGCCTGATCGTACCACGGACCGTTGCCACGGTTCTTATGTTTTTTCCTTTAAGTTTACTGGCTACCTTCTTTGGTGTGCTGGGAGGATTCCTGGCGTCCACATTATGGCTCAATGTCGATTTCCAGTTCGTGTGGAATTCGGGGATGGACGGGTTACTGATGAAAGATTTATTTGTCGGATTCAGTAAACCGTTTATATTTGGATTCTTTATTGCAACCATAAGCTGTTTCCAGGGGTTGCAGGCAAGCGGCGGAACCAGTGGTGTCGGCCGATCGACAATCAAAGCGGTTGTCGGTTCTTCTATTGCCGTGCTGTTTGCCGATTTTATATTTACAAAAATTGTCTGGGAGGTCCTGTAAGACGATGATCAGTCTGAATAATATAACCTTAACACTTGAGAAACGAAAAATCCTGAAGGATGTATCCATACACATTGAACCAGGTGAAACGGCTGTTATCCTTGGCCCCAGCGGAGCCGGCAAAAGCACTATTTTGCGCGCTGTTTTAGGGCTGTGGAAACCGGACAGCGGTTCTATCTATGTAGATAAAATGAAGATCAGTGCATTGAATGAAAAGCAGATGCTGCCCGTGCGAAAAGATATGGCCATGGTATTCCAGAATAATGCCCTGTTTGATTCACTGACCGTTGAAGAAAACGTCAGTTTTTTTCTGAAGGAACAGAACCACCGTTCCCTTGAGGAGATTCAAAGACGCATGCAGGATGCGCTGTCTTTTGTGAATCTGAAGGGATCCGAAAAGCTGTATCCCAGTGAACTGAGTGGGGGCATGAAAAAACGGGTCGCCATTGCAAGGGCCATCGTCCTTCGACCAAAGGTGATCATGTTCGATGAGCCGACCACCGGCCTGGATCCCATCAACGCGCGAACCATCATCGAACTGATACAGAAGATTAAAGAAAATGGCACAACGACGGTTATCGTGACCCATATTCTACGCGAGGCCCTGCTGGTTGCCGATAAACTGATTATTATCAACGACGGACTGGTGGTCATGGCCGGGACGGTCCATGAGGTTCTTTCGAGTGACGAGCCTTTTGTACAGCGCTTTTTCTCGGAATTGTATGAAGAGGCGGATTATATCAGGGATATCCGTTATGATCTGAATGAGGCATTGGCCGTATGAGTGGATCCGAGATGAAATTTTCCCAACTGAAAGTCGGGATGGTCGCTTTTGCCGGCCTGGCCGTATTCCTGTTTTTTATCATCATTGTCGGTTCCCGCGATAACCTGTTCGGATCGAATTACGATATAAAGATGTTTGTCACGGATTCGGAAGGTCTGGTCTCCGGTTCCAAAGTTTCTGCAGGCGGACTGAAAATAGGATATGTCAGCGATCTCGAATTTGCGAAACACGCGGGACAGAATGGCATTATCATTACACTGCGGATTGAAGAGCAATTCCGCGAACTGGTGACACAGAGTTCTGTTGCCATGATAAAATCCGTCGGCATGCTCGGTGACCGGTACGTACACATTCAGATCGGGGAAGCTTCCGAACCGCCCGTTGCCGAGGAATCGTTCATCGCAGTCGAAACAGCTTTTTCCCTGGAACGCGCCGGTAGTGATATTGCGGCCGTATTAGACAATCTCAATACCGGTCTGATCAATCTCAGGGCTATTACGGATTCTATACGAATGGGAAAAGGCGTTGCCGGTAAACTGATAACGGAATCTGATTTTTCCCGCAGGTTTGAACAGACCATGATGGATCTTCACCACATTACCTCTGAAATTAAACAGGGCAGGGGAACACTGGGCAAACTGGTTAATGATGACAAACTCTATGCAGAGATTAAAAAAACCGGTACTAACATGGCTGCGATAACGGGCCATGTCAGGGAAGGTAAGGGAACGCTTGGAAAACTGTACCATGACGATTCCCTCTATACACATTTAAAGTCTTCTTCAATCCGCCTCGATTCACTGCTGGAAAAAGCGAACCGTGACAGCAGCACACTCGGGCAGCTCCTCACGAACGGTTCATTATACAGGGAAATACAGAAAACGACAGAAAATCTGAATGCGCTCGTTAAGGATATTCAAGAGCATCCGGAAAAGTATGTTAATATATCTGTTTTTTAAGGTGTTAGCCAATTAGAGTCCTTTAAGCACATTTATATTATTATGTGAACCGTATCCTCCAGTGAAACAGTCCCCCGGTTCCGATGAATGAGATTCTGCCCGAACAGGACCTTGTTTTTTTTGTTGAGGCGATAGGTCGAAAGTGTTCGTAATGGCTCGACACCCTGCCGGCCGGTCTCCGGATCGATTGTTGTTATCACGCAACGCGCGCAGGGCTTGGCGATTGTAAAGGTTACCGTACCGATCTGGATGGCAGTAAGCCTGTCTTCCGCATAGGGGGGGAGGCCCGAAATGACAATATTCGGCCGGAAACGCTCCATGGACACAGGTACTTCCAGACGCCGATTTAGGTCATCCAGAGATTCTTCAGCGGTGAGCAGGAAAGGAAATCCGTCAGCGAACGAGACCCGGGCGTCAGAGGATATGGTATGTTTTGGCGGAAGCGGACGGATATGATGGTCGGTCATACGTACCAGGCGGCATCCGGTGCCCAGGAAATCTGAAAACCATTCCGCGGGCATCGCGCCCTGGTCAACGGCTTTGAGGGTATCCTTCCATACACGTATGTCCGGTTCCTTTCCAGAAGACAGTAAGGCAAAAGTCTGTTCATCCATACCGGGAGCCGAAAGCGTGAGCCGGTCATCCGCGAGCCGGGGAGTGATCAGTGCCATGCGCGGTATTTTCCGCTGTGTAAGGAATCGTCCGTGATCATCAACCAGCATCAGAAGCCGGTCATTCTTAAAGCCGGTAGGATCAATTTCGGCCTCGTTGACAGAAATGCCTTTACAGGACTTAATCGGATAGTAAAACAAACCGGTTACACGCAGATGCATAGACCCTTCTCCGGCCATGATGATTAACACCTCAGGCGCGCAACGCGTGCTGGATTAAAAATGGGCGTACTTCGGCGGATCACCTGAAAAAACATCATAAACACATGGACCCTGGGTTATCCTGTTTTTTCCGGAGCACGTATGACAGCAATTGAATAATTCAGCAGCATTGCTCGGCTTATACCGAATGGTAATGTAAAACAGTCTAAACTATATCATACACACCCGCTTATTTATCATATTCAAACCTTAGACTGCTTACAGGTAAGATAATAAGGCAGGATAAAAAGACAGTCAATTGTCCGGACCCCATATAACCTGAAAAACGTCATGTTAGTAAGATCTGTTTCCACCGGAATTCCAGTTTTTTTCCGGGCGAGGACGCGCTTCGTTAACACGAAGGTTACGGCTCTGTACTTCTGTGTCATTCAACTGCTCGATTGCCGTTTTCGCTTCATCATCATTGGGCATTTCGATAAAACCAAAACCCTTTGAGCGACCGGTTTCACGATCTTTGATGATTTTAACCGAGTCCACCGATCCATAGTTCTCAAATAATTCCTTGAGTTCTTCCTCAGAGAGGCCGTAAGACAGGTTACCTACATAAATGTTCATGTATTGCTCCTTTCAGTTAGCACATGAATGTGATTGATTGGGAATAAATTTAAATTATTAAAAAATGGGGGCATGTAAACAATCCTTAACAGTGGTATATCTCAGATGGGGGCTGGGAACAATTGATTCCTTCTGATGTACCGGCCGATACCCTGGTTACACAGGGCACATACACACAGGACCGGATCTCCTCCCTGAGTTCGGCGGTTTTACAGCGAGACTGGGCTCTACTAAGATCTAAAAGGTTCACGATGCAGTAATCCCGAAAGCGGGGCTAAAACTCCCTCAATAGTAAATATCGCAATATATGTCCGGACTTCCGTGGACAGAAACAATTTTAATGTAAATAAAGTAAAAAAACAACTATGTTTTTCAGAAAATGATCATTGAAAGCTCTTCCAGCCGCATTTTTACGTTTTTCCAGCAGATTTTTACTTTAAACGATTCATTTTCTGCAGGTTGTTATTTCTTCAAAATCCGTTCGGTTTCAATCTGACGGAACACGTCATGGAGGATATCCACATAAATCTCTTCTTTTTTGCGTTTTTCCGGATGGAACGGATATACAAAAAGCAGTAAGGTCTGTACCCATTTTGTCAATGCCGCCTGGCGCTTGTAACTCTTTATAAGATGTTGCTTTTGATTGTATATGTCAATTTCTGCGGAATAAGAGTTTACGTAGGGAGTGGGGAAAAGCGTTAATGTCAGTGTTGAAACGACGGATCCCAGGAAATGCTTTGCAAAGGATTTTTCCCGAAGAAAGTGTACATGGATAACGAAATCATGCGTTTTCTTCATACTGTCGCGGATGGCGCGTCGCTCCGGTTCATTGACATCCGAAGCATATTCGGTAAAGGTCGAATAGTGTCCGATATTGCTGAATTCACTCAGTGCATCCAGGAAAATCTCGTCAAATCCGCTTATGCGCTGATGCTTATTATCCAGCTTGGGGATGGCGTCGTATCCGATTGTCTGTCGCGAATGACGAAAGACGAAAAGCACACTTACCGGGTCTGCACCATAATTTTTTTCGGCCTGTCTGTTAAAACTGTCTGATATGTCCGACTTAAATGTCGCACATGAGGTGATTGTAAAAAGGATCAGTAAGCCGGTGATAAACATATAAGACACAGGACGCTTCATGAAGGCCTCCTATTCAAGTTGTATCCCATTTTAAAATACGGATTCATATCAATATGCACCGAAACACCAGCTTTGACGATTATCTGTGTTCTGATGAAAGTTGGCGGAAGACCAGCTCTGTCAGCGAATCGTAATCGTGGTTTTCCGGATAAACCGGTTTCAGAAACTTGATATGAATTTTTTTCCATGGCCGGGGAAATTTACTCCCGCTGGGCATGGCATCGAACGCTCCTTTAATGGATACCGGTACAACGGGGACGCCGAGTTCACGGCTCAGGATGGCGAACGCTTTTTTGAAGGTCCCGAGGTCGCCGGTTTTCGTCCGTGTTCCCTCCGGAAAGATCATAATGTTTCTTCCTTTGCGCAGCACCTCGGCCAGTTTTTGTAAAGATTGTTTTAAATCTTTGTTGATATCCATGATTATGACGTTATGACGGTGGGCAAAGGCCCGCACAATACGGTTACGGACATGCTTTTCTTTCGCATAAAAATAGGTGTTTTTCATGACCTTGTTTTTTAAAAAAGCCGATACGATTAGCCCATCAATAAAACTCTGGTGGTTGGGGGCCAGGATACAGGGCCCTTCCGGGATATTATCCGTGCCTTCTCCGCGGAGCCTGAAATAGAGTGAAAGAAAGATCCGTGAGATATTTTTTATCAGATTTTGCGTGAACCAGCTTTTCGGGAGATTCAGATCCACTTTTTCCTTAAAAATTTCTGCCCATTTTATGGTTTCTACGGATAATTTGTTTTTCTTCTCTTCCATAAAACGGGACAGTTTTTCGATGGTGGGATGCTCAATCAGTGTATGTTCGCGCATTTCTATCCCGAAGGTCGATTCCAGGAACGTTATGAATCCGACTTTATCAAGGGAATCGAGACCGAGATCAATTTCGATGTGATCATCCGGATGAATGTCAGAATTGGTTTGGGCACTCAGATATTGACTGATCACCCGGTACTCTTCCGTCTGTGGTTCTTCTTTTTTCTCTTTTTTCCCTGCAATAACCTGATCGGCGAACGCGCTCAGCTTGAAGCGTTGTATTTTCCCAAGCCTGGTTTTGGGAAGCTCCTCTTTGAGGATCAGCAGGCGGGAAATTTTTTTATAGGGTGCAACTGCCTTATTATAGCGGTCAATCACCTCGTTGCGCAGGACCTCTTCGAGATTGAGAATGGCCTTATCTTTGACTCTCTTGAAGTCCGGGAAAATGGCGGCATACAACATATCATCCTTCATAAACACACCGATTTCACCAATGATGTCGGAGTATTCGGCTATTTTATGCTCAACCTCTTCCGGATTAATATTTTTCCCGTTGGAAAGAACAATAATTTCCTTCTTGCGGCCGGTAATATGAAGGTACCCCTCGTCATCGAGATACCCGGTATCTCCGGTATGCAGCCAGCCCTCTTTGAGGATGGCCGCGGTTTCTTCAGGGCGGTTGTAATAGCCCTGCATAATCGTGCGGCCTTTGGCGATCACCTCGTTGTCTTTAATGCGGACCTCGAGACAGGGCATCGCCTGTCCGGGAGAACCAATTTTCCAGTGACCGGGGCGCGTAAACGTGATCATCGGTGCCGATTCGGTCATACCGAATCCTTCCAGCATTTCGAATCCGAGCGTCTTGAAATCCCGGGCTACCGCTTCATCCAGTTTGGCCCCTCCGGAAACCATGAATTCAACCTTACCGCCGAATTTCTTATGCACTGTCTTGAACAGTTTTTTTGAAAATGCCCTCGAATCGATTTTCCGGGCCATTTTAAAAAGGGACCGGGTAATGCCTTTTGCGTTGATTTTATGCATGATGCCTTTACGGATGGCCGCGTACAACCGTGGCACACCGATGATGATAGCCACTCCGTTCTCCTGGAGCGTACCGATGATGTCTTCGGAGGTCATGGTGGGCGAAAAAGCAATAGTGGCGCCGACATGGATAGGTGCAATCATGGTTCCCATCAGAGGGAAGACATGGTGAAAGGGTAGAAGGGCCAGTACCGGTCGTTCCGGTGAAAAAATGGGAATATCAACGGAAACCGCTTCGATGTTTGCCAGCAAATTATCATAGGAGAGCATGACGCCTTTCGGACTGCCGGTAGTACCGGAGGTGTATATAATGACCGCTGTCCGGTCGTGATCATCGATGGAAAAGGATTCCGCTGCATGGATCTGATGGTCATATTGAAGATCTTCGAACGAAATTATCGTTACCGGAGAGGTTACCTGTTTCAGGGCGTCATCCAGCACCGGTCTGGTCTGATCAGAACAGAAAATGATTTCCGGTTGGCAGTCATTAAGAATGTAGGCGACTTCATCGGCGGAGGCCATAAAATCAATCGGAACATTGATTACGCCCTGTTTCCAGCCGGCATAAAAAGCATACACCCATTCCGGTCTGTTTTCCGAAAAGACGGCTGTTTTTGTCGTTGATTCCGCCGGAATCAATGTGCTGAAATAGGAAACATGTTTCAGGAAATCACTATAGGAAATCCTGTCATTTCGCCAGACGAAGGCCGTCTTATCAAATTGTTTGATATCCAAGTCTGCTTCTCCTTTTAAACAATTATAGACTAATTATAATCAAATGGTACGCATTTGTAAAGCATTTCCTGCCGGGCATCAGTTCAGTCGGTGATCATCAGATTGTAAAGACCGTTTAAGGCGGTTTCGGCATTGGAACATATACCGGCATGCATGGGTGACGTTTGAATGATCGTACTGCTGGGCGAAGCCAGCCAGTCAAACCGTTCGGATGTGGACCAGGACGAAAAAAATCCGGCTTCCGGGCCACCCCGGCAAATTGTTGAAATCGATTCCAGTTGATTTTTGATCATTATAAGGTTTGCTTTGGGAAAGAGTATTTTTATACGATCGAGATCGTTACTGATCCTGGCTTTGAGAAAATTACATTTTTTACAGTGAAGGATAACCCCGACATTTACAAATTCCTGCCGTTCCACGAAGGGAACGACACGTATAACGGTATAATTAAAGGAATGCTGACCTGGCATGCATGGCCTCCTTCAGGAAGATGGCGGATTCTTTCAGACGGTCCTTTAAAAACGTACGGTATGCATCTCTGATCATGCCGGGTTCACCCGGGGTATGTGCATTCCGGAGCCAGTTATCAGGAATGAGTTCAACAATTTTGTCGATATCGCCTTCAGTGATCACCATTTTCAACGCCCGATCCGCCGTGTCCAGCTCTGCAGCATGCGGCAGTAAAACATGGTCACTGATCAGTGGAAAGGGTGTAAAGCGTTTTTGATGGAACGTTTCCCAGTTATGATGAAGGTAGAGTGCCGCTCCGAAATCGATAAGCCAGATGTCATCATCATGTATGAGCATATTGACATTACGGGGTGTCCGGTCCACATTGACCAGGTAGGCGTCTAGCCATACGAGCCTCGATGCGAATGATGCGGACGGCAGAAGGGGTTGCAGCAGGTTAAAGGTGGCCGAATGTTCAAGATAGGCCATACCGAGATTTATGCCGTGGCTGGCCCTCAGTAAATCCTGAATTTCCGGATCCGGTTCATTTTTTCCGAATTCTTCATCGAGTTCTGCAAAAACGAGTTGCGGAACCTTGAAACCGGCCAGTCTTGCTAACTCCGATCCGATAAGTTCGGCAATGAGCGCTTTTTTCCCCTGTCCCGCGCCCGTGAATTTCATAACGTAACATTTCTGATCATCCGCACGGATTATAGCCGGCAGGGATCCGCCTTCCCGGAGGGGTTCCAGATATTCAAGCGCTTTGACCCGATCTATTTTCATAATCACTTTCGGAGCGTTTAACCGGTTGTGTTAACGTTTGAATATACATGATTCTCTTGATAGAATCTAATCGTTCTGTACGCGGAGGCAGCGGTTATCTTAAAATGATGTCTTATTGCCCGGGATTGGCGTTTAACCATTTACGTAACAGTTTGACACGGGATTTTACGTGGGTGATGTGGCGGAAAAATTCAGGTGACGCTATTTCCAGGAATACTTCGTAATAAATGATGGCCCGGCGGTAATTTTTCTGATTATCCAGGCTGAAGGCCAGGAGATAAAAGGCCCACTGCTTCTCCGGATCCAGTTCAATGACGCTTTCAAGATAGGGGATGGCC